>NZ_JBALFC010000135.1:0-5249 GCF_036917755.1 Nostoc sp. | reverse complement strand
TGGGAAATAATAAATCGGGTGTGCGTCATCCACGGATTAATCCCATAACCCCGTTCTTGACGACGGGCAGCAATAAACTCACGATCCAGAATCATGAACGTAAGTCCAAAGCGATTCTCCATTTCCTCTTGCCATTGCCTTACTACTGACGGCGGACATGAGATGACTACTCGCCTAACTTTTTGCCGCATCAACATCTCACGCAGTATCAGCCCTGCTTCGATGGTTTTCCCTAAACCGACATCATCGGCAATAAACAAAGCGACTCTCGGCATCAGCAAAGCTTTGCGTAGTGGCTCTAACTGATAAGCTTTGACTTCTATACCGGCTCGGTAAGGAGCTTGGAAAAGCTTGGCATCTGTGGAAGTTACGCAATTCCAGCGTAATGTGTGCAAATAAGCGGAAAATAAACGGGGATTATCAAAACCTCGGTTAGCGATGGACTCCCAAGATGTCGCCTTTACGACTTTGGCATCTATCTCCCGTTCCCATAGGACTTCTAGCGATTCTCCTAATGCATCATCTTCTAAACAAGAAAGACTAACTTTAGTGTCTTGCTCCTTAGTGGGTTTAGACACAACCTCTTCTACAAGATACTGCCGCGATCGCACACGCACAATCTGTCCAGTTACAACGTCAGTCACTGGCATCTCCCCCTTTGTGACTGGACTGGTATTATCCCTCCTTTAATCATCAAAAACTCACTCCCCTAAACCTAATGTCTGGTTAGCTTGGAGTGCTAATCTGCAACTATAGTTTTTTGAGTAGCAGGTATAAAGTAGTACTCTTGTTCTATTTACTTTTTAGCACCTGATACATCTTATGAAGTTATTTTATATACTGCCATAATATCTAGCTAATTATCAATAAAAAGTTTAAGCTATACTTCTTATAGGAAATTTGCAAATCACTTTCCTCAGTAGCCTTGCGTAGATTGCTTACAACCCACAAGTAAGCACTAAAATTTTGTAGTAATAACACTTAGATTTCTTAGAATCGGCTATGTTGTGTAGGGCAGCTTTGAAGTAGCTTTCTTTGAATAGCGATCGCCTTATGCTTTCAGAATTTAACTTATGAAAATTTCAGCACTAATTTTGTACAATTGCCCCCAAAGTGCCATTGGACGCACGTAAATAATCAGATGGGGATAGCAGAAGCAGCATTCCTCGCACTCCACCAGAAACAGTGATCTGTTCAAATAGAGTTGCCGTTTCATCAAGGTAAACTGGATAGTCTTTTTTGCTGGCTAAAGCGGTCACACCACCACGGATGTATCCTGTTAGTGGCTGAACTTCCTTCAGGGCAACTGTCTCAACCTTGCGGTTTCCTGAAATTCGAGCTAAAGCTTTTAGGTCTAACTGAGCATTTCCCGGCACAACAGCAAAACAGATACCTGTTGTGTCACCTCTGACTACTAGAGTTTTAAAAACTTGCTCTGCGGGAAGTCCTACTTTCTGGGCTGTACTTTCAGCAGCGAGATCGTCAGGGTCAACCTCATAGCTCAGGATTTGGTAGGGAATACCTAGTTTATCAAGTAGTCGAGCAGCATTGGTTTTCATCAACCTTTCGTTATTTTAAGCTTTAATATCTTAGTTTCTCAAGCTTGTAAAAATATATCCTTGCTTTATAGAAATTCTCTATTCAATAGCAACAGGATAATAAAACTTATTTTTAATTACTTGCAAACCTAAATTTTCTACTTATATAAAATAGGTAGCTCCTACAATGAAATTATCCCAAGGAAATTCCGCTAAATTTTTGAAATAGTTTAGTAGCATAGGAGTCAGTCATACCAGATATATAGTCTGTAATTTTCAGAATTTTTTCATAGCTATTATCATCCTCCAAACTTAGATGATATTCTTTCGGAAGCATTTTATAGACTAATTTGGACTTATTTTCCTTATTGAAGATTGTGTTAGCAAACTCAGTAAATAACTTGGCTAAAACTTCGTATCCAGCAACTTGGATACTAACTACATCCTGGTGCTGAAAAACAGTATCACTAGTTTGTTTTCCAATTTCTTTTAGATGCTCTGCATAATCACTTAAAGATAATAAATCTTCTTCAAATTCTCCCGAAAGAATTTTTACTTCATTATCTAAAAAAATTTGAGTTGCTTCTCTTATAAGTTTATCAATAGCTTTAGCACGCAATCGTTTAACTTTTTCATCCTTGCTATCATCATCTTTTTGAATATCAATATCTGCAATCTTATTAAGCAAGTCTTTAGCTTGCTCAAATGATATATAACCCATACGATGTCCATCTTCTACATCAACAATTGAGTAACAAATGTCATCTGCTGCTTCAACCAAAAAAGCAAGTGGATGTCTACACCACCATGCTGCATTATCATGACGGCGAATTAACCCAACTGTATTTGCTACTTCAGAAAATAATTCTTTTTCTGCCTGAAAAAAACCATGTTTTTTAGGAATTCTACTTGTGGAATTTTTTAAGATAGATTCTGGTATTAAAGATTCTCTAGGATACTTTGTAAAAGAAGCTAAAGTTGGGCAAGTGAGTTGCATCCCCCCTCTTTGAGAAACCATTTCAAGGTTAGTTAAAATCCTAAATCCTTGTGCATTACCTTCAAATAAATCAAAGTCAGCTTTTTGAAACTCGGTAAGTAGTTCCTCTTTCATCTGGTTAACAGAACTATACCAAGATTGAAATGCTGTACGAATAGCATCTTCTCCAGAATGACCAAAGGGAGGATTACCAATATCATGAGCTAGACAAGCAGCAGACACAATCTCACCGAAGTCTGACGGACTGTAACCATATTTATCAAGCTTGTGTCTTTTTATAATTTCATCGCCCACAATCCTACCAAGGGAGCGGCCAACACAAGAAACTTCAAGACTATGAATTAGACGGGTACGAATATAGTCATTTGTGGGTAAGGAAAAAACTTGTGTTTTATCTTTGAGGCGGCGGAAAGGGGAAGAAAATACCAAACGATCATAGTCTCTCAAAAACGGGGTACGGCCATGTTGAATATCTTCTTGTTCAGTCCTACCAAGTCTTTGAGGTGTCAGGAGCTTTTTCCAATTCATCATAGTTATTTCCGTAACAATAATATATTTTTTGCTACATTGTACTCAACCAAAGCTAGATTGTAACCTGCTAATAAACTGTTTTTTACTTCCGAAATAAGATTCTACGTAATTTTTGCACTTCCTACTTATCGGATGCAAAATTGCCATAATTGTTCAGAGGCTTAACCAATCCTGTACTCAGACTCTAGAAGCGTCAACAATTTCTCTTCGACAGCCGTTAAATAAGGCCGTTGATTTCAATCGGTGAGCAGGATGTGGGAATCTTAGAAATTAATTAATAATTTCTCCTTTGTTATTGGCCAACTTTTCACGCCATTTTTGGAGTTCTTCAGGTGTTTGTCTCACCCAATCTGTGACTTCGCCAACGATTTTTAATGGTGCTTGGGAGCGATATGAGCGTGTCGGATTGCCCGGAAATTTTTTGTCTGTAACATTCGGGTCATTTTCAAACTCCCCTGTTGGTTCAACGATATAAACACGTTCACGGTTATCGCCTTTTGCTAATGCAGCAGCTAGTCCCGCCCCATTGACAAGGGCTGTGAAATAAATGTGATTCATTTTGAGTTCAAGTTTGTAATTAGAACTGCCTCCTGCTGTCAGCAAATCGCCAACCTGCAAATCTGCTTTCGTTCCATGATAAAAGGGACCTTTGTCAGAAGGTTTATCCTTAAACGAAGTTGCTAATTGATAATTCTTTCTTGCCTTGTCAGGGTCGCTTAAGTCCTCATAGCATTTGGCAATGTTTGAATATAGAGAAGGGAAAGCACTCTTAACAGTGTTGTTATTTATTTTTAATGCAAACTGCAAAGCCGTTTCGAGCCATTTTAATTTGTCAGAAATATTTTTCTGATATCGAGCTACATAATGGGCTGAAATAAATTTTTCAAAGTCGTATGTCGCTTCGTTCCAGGCTTGAAGAAACAGTTTACTTGCTTCTTCTGGTTTGCCTTTTTCTTCCATGCCCATACCTTGAAGACAGAGTTTAACAACATTGTTGTTTGGGTTGAATTCCATGATTACTTTGTCTGGTAATGATTGTAATTTCGATTTAGTTGCTTGTCCTTAGTCTGTTGAAGTGGATCGTAACTACTGCTAACGGTTCGCTTGAGCGGCTGCAAATAACCTTTACCTCACACCAACACCCACCCTTACCCCTGAGTTCGGGGTTGTCCTTGGCTAAAACTTGGCATACTTCGCCCAAGTGGTAGGTGTTTGGTACTCTGGTTCGCTCCATTATGCGCTGCACAATGTCTTTGACGATTCTACCACTTGGGACTTTACCACCCGCTTCCTCTACTGCCTTCGGCAACGTCAAGGACGAACGCGTAACTCCATAAGTGCCTTTCCCGCCTCAAAAAACGCCCGTTCTACCTTTCGCTCCAAGTGCAAGCGGTAAGCATAGCCATGCCGTCAGGCTTATCGCTAATTTCTTGCTCGGTTAACTCTGGAATTTCAACAGCAGTAACGGTGATTGTTACTAACCAATCAAGCAAGCTTTTTCGTCATAAATACGCTGTTCGGGTCATCAATGTATTCACCAAAGGGGCTTCGGTACTCAAACCCATACCGTGTATACAAAGCTCGTGCTGAAGCAAATTCTGGAATTACCCCTGTTTCTAAATTCAAGCAATCGTAACCACGCCGTTGGGCTTCTTTAATAATCTGTTCCAGAATCTTTGAGGCGACACCCCTACGTCGGTGAGCCTTGACGGTACGCATTGATTTAATTTCACCGCTTCTTGAATCTAGTTCTTTCAATGCCCCGCATCCAAGCAGTTCTTCGCCATCCCAAGCCGTCCAAAAAGTAATATCAGGTGAACGCAATGCCTCTATATCAAGAGCATGAACGCTTTCGGGTGGGGTAATCTCATGCATGTTTTTGAGATGTTCCCTCAGAAGGTCAGCAATATTTTTACCTGTCAGGTCATCTTCACGAATTTGCAATCGGCTCATTTCCTTCATTAACCCCATATTCCTGCTCAATCAAACCCAACACCTTCTCCTCCAGCACAGTCAAATACGGTCGCTTCAACTCCCCCAGATGCTTCAGCACAGCACGGGTAGCTTCTTCTAGGTTTTCCCGTAGCTTAAGCTGTTACGCAGCTAAATCTAATAAACAGCATTACCTTTATTTTTAATTTTACGCTCCCATTTAATAATAAGACCTCCTTCATTCAGCAAAT
>NZ_JBALFC010000134.1:0-33951 GCF_036917755.1 Nostoc sp. | reverse complement strand
ACAATGGTCTGCCCATCGGCGCTGATGGCGACAGAATTGACATTACCTTCATGACCACGCAAAGGTTCAGCTAAGGTCTGACCTTGCAGGTTCCACAACCGCACTGTGCCGTCACTACCGCCACTGACAATGGTCTGCCCATCGGCGCTGATGGCGACAGAATTGACATTACCTTCATGACCACGCAAAGGTTCAGCTAAGGTCTGACCTTGCAGGTTCCATAACCGCACTGTGCGGTCACGACTGCCACTGACAATCGTCTGCCCATCGGCGCTGATGGCGACAGAATTGACATAACGTTCATGACCACGCAAAGGAATAGAGACTCTTGCTTTATTCATCGCCCGATTCAAACTGTTCTGAACTGGTGCGAGGATCTGCTGGGGTAGTTTCTCTTGATTCTCACCCATAGCTTGAATTGCCAAAACTAGACTATCTAGGGGTTGGACTGTCAATAAATTTTCTACCTTCGCGGCTTTCTCTCGCAATCGTGATTCAGTGAGTGCCGTTTCCAGTTCGGCAATACGGTCTTTTTCATGGGTATCGCTGCGCTGGTAAAAATCCTCATCTTCTTGGGGTGATTGTAAATGGGGCTGCAATTGTTGCCAGCTATCCCTCACTTCCGCCAGTAGTCCCCCTTGCATTAAATATTTGTCATCCTGCTTTTTGTTCACCCATTCCCGCCGCGCATCTTCTAAGCGATCGCTCAACCGCCGCAAATCTCGGTCTTGTTGTCGCCACCAAGCAAACTGCTGCCAACCTTCAATTAAAGCTTCATGGGCTAAATCAATCCAAGCTTCTCCTTTTTCATCATTCCCTGTAACCAACAAGCGTCCCTTAACTAATCCCGCTTCCCCATTTAGTAACTCACTAAGTTCTTGCTGCTGATTGGCGTCATCACCTGCAATATTTAATAGTGTGGCTTTTGGTTGGCGCTGTCGGGTGTCTTTTTCCCCCTCTCCCGTTCGCACTAAGCGCAGAAAAATTCGCCCAATCCATTCTTTCTCCTGCTGAGTGCGTTTTTGGGTTGGCAATTCCTCCTCAAAATCTCGGTAAAGATAAACTTTTTCTGCATGGAGATTCAACGCCCCTGTTAATCCTCCCAACTTTTCATATTCTTCTAGGGTGAGTTGATGTTGATTGCGATCGCGTTTCTCCCAGAGTTTGGTTAAAGCAAACTCCAACAGAGGCAAAAACCCTGGTTCTTGTTTCACATCTTCTAAAATCTTCAGTATTAGCGCTTCTTCAACACTATGACCTTGAAGTTTGGCTGGTTCGGCGATCGTGTCCTTTAAATCAACTCCGGTTAAAGGTGGCATATAAACTGCCTGGGTTTGAATTAACTGAGTCAGCGAGGGATATTGCAAACAGGGTTCGAGAAAATCCGCTCGCATGGTAATCACAACTGCTAACCGCGAATCGGTAATCTCTACTACCTGAGTCAGTAAGTCAATAAATCTCTGCTTTTCTTGCTGACTAGCACCGCCAGTAAATACTTCCTCAAACTGATCCACTACCAATAAAAGTTTTACTGAACTAGGGAGATTTTCGAGAATTGCAGATAAATTATTCTGCTCATTGTCAATTAAATCCTTCAGTTGCTTCTCTTTTTTAGCCCCTGGAAAAAATTGTTGAAAAGCTCCACGCAACTTAATTAAAGGTTCAAATCCGGGTTTAATTGGTTCTAAGACTTGCCACTCACTATCATCTAATTGTGGAATCAAACCCGCCCGCACTACTGAAGATTTGCCACTCCCCGATGCGCCAATGATCGGGACAAATTTAGCTAAGTCGAGTTTCTGTTGAATATCGTTAACTACTTTTTGACGACCAAAAAAGAATTTTGCGTGTTGCTTGTCAAAAGCTTCTAAGCCCCGATAGGGACATTCGTCAAGTACTTGTGTAATAACTACTAAATTCTTGGGTGGATACCAAACCAAAGGAATTGACCTACCACCGCCCATAGAAATTGCTTCTTGTCCACTCTGCTTGAGTTCTCGTGAAATGAAGCTGATCAAATCATTGACATTAATTTCCCCGGTAGCTTCATCAGCTTTATCCTCAGCAAGTCCTTTGAGAATAGCTTTGGTGAAAATTCCACCTTCGTCATCTTCACGCGCTCTTTCAAAGGCACGAGAGGCTGTAATTAAGCTGTAGTCTTGTTTGCTGTTGAAAACAGAGAAACCAGACTTGATAAAACTCCTCTCTAATAAAGACCCCGCATAGCAGCAATCCAGCAATACTACTAAGCTGCTGAGTTGAGATTTAGCAATTAAAGTGTTGAGATCATCAAAGGCGATCGCATTCTGTCCATCTACTTTATTACAATCCGAAGTTGCCAAAAAGCCTTTCGGTTCACCTGTGTTGCTGAGTGCTTCAAAGCCATGTCCGGCAAAATAAATCAGTGCCTCACTACCTTTGGCCTTCTCCAGTAGAAACATTCTCAGTGTTTGACCGAGTTCTTTACCAATTAACTTTTTATCCGGTGTGACTTGCCAGCGATTTTCACTCTCGATTAGTTTACCCGGTAACGGCTGAACATCAAACCGACCATGTTTACGCAGCAGGTGTGCTATTTTTTCTGCATCGTTGACAGCTTTTGGTAAGTTTGTCAAATTGTCATACTTAGCAATGCCAATCACCAGGGCGTATCGAGGCATAGCGTCTAATCAGATATCTGTTTTTACGTAATATTACAAGAGTAACAACTCAAACATTAACTGAGACTACTAATGTCACAAGTGCAACGCCTGATTGTCAAAGAAGATGATCTAGAGTACGAAATCTATGTGGAATCAAACACAGCCGCAGAGGTTCCAGAAGAAGAAGAACCAGGATACCGTGATGGTTTACCTACGGTTAATATGAAAGAATTTCAAAACAAAGTTCGTGATTATGCCAAGTTAGCGGTTGGTGCATTCAAGAATTTACCTGACGCTGAGGAGGTAACAGTTAAATTTGGCATCAAGCTGGGTGGTAAAACCGGCATTCCCTTTTTAACTGAGGGTTCAGCTGAGAGTAACTTTGAGATTGAGGTTAAGTATAACTTGGCGCAGAAAAAACTATAACTCTACGCCCTAAACTCACCATCATTCATTCTTGGATCTCGGACGTTGCTGTTCAAAGCACGAAGTTCCGAGTTCAAAAGGTAAGCGATCGCCTTTCGATCTCGGATGTTGCTGTTCAAAGCACGAAGTTTCGTGTTCTCATCTCGAAATTTTGTGTTCAGAGGTTGAAGCTTCGAGTTCAGAACTCGGAACGCCGAGCAATTTACTCCAACATCTGAGTTCAGAACTCGGAACGCCGAGCAATTTACTTCAACATCCGAGTTCTGAGTTTTAACATTGCATTTTAGAAGTGTAATCGCCGAGTTATTTTCTACAACGCTGCTGCTTGAGGCTTGACTTTCCGAGATTTACGGGCGAACCTTTGCCCCATTTCCTCAACTACTGTCTCTAAACCACCGCCTTGTCCACTAGCTTTGGCATAAGTATACACCTGCAACGCGGCTGCATAAGCTTCACTGCCCACCGCTAAAAATGTATCATCCACTAATTCATGGAATTGTGTCAGCGACAGCAATACTGGATACAACGCCTCAAACAATTGTACATCCTTCCGCATTTCATCCAGGTCAAACGATCGCGGTAAAAACTCTGGGTTCTGTGTCGCCACTTCTAATGCTTTGCTTACAAAGGCGCGGCTTTTATCTCCCATTTTGGGTAAAGCTTTGCGTTCCTCGTTAGTTAAATCAATCAAAAATGGTAGCTTTTCTTTAATGGTGGCGATCGCTTGCAACACCGCATCTCTCTCTGATTGCGCTAATGTTGCACTAATTGGGGCTGTGGACATAAAAATTAGTCTCTGGTATGGTTCTTACTTTTAGAGTGCCCACATATACAATTTAAATTTCCATGACACCAATAAAGATTACCAAGTTCAAAGGGTGAGTGATGTCTACGACAAGCCGCTTTGCGTCTACGCCACGTTTTTAACAATCAAAATTCTTCTTCCTCGTCAACTTCCTCGCCTATCAGTGGAGCTTGCGAGCTATGACGTACATGAAGCACAAAAACAGTATCTTCCCGAATAACGAACAAAATTCGGTACTTATTTCTTGAGTTACCGTAAATAAGTTGACGGATTTCTTCAGTTAGTGCGTCATTTTCTAAAGCTAGAGCGCAACGTAGAGGCTTTTCTTGCAGAGTAGCAATAGTATCCATCAACTCCCGAAACCATTTATCCGCATAAACTGGGTTGCGCTCTTTCAACCAAGAGTAAGCAGTATCAATTTCAGCTTTTGCAGTCTGAGTCACCCTAACTTGAAATGCCATACTTTTGCTGCATTTCTTGCTCAAACTCTCTAAGAGTAATGGTTCTACCAGCCTCTACATCTTCAAGTCCCTGCTTAATTCCGGCGATCGCTTCCAATCTTTCCAACGCATCCAGCAGTTTTTGGTAAGACTCTGCATCCTGAACCACAAGTTCGGCTTTGCCATTAACTGTTAGTACTACGGGTTTTCCTGTCTGCTTCATCTGCTGTAGGAATTCCAACGTATTGCGTTTAAAGCTAGAGAGTGAATGAATGTCTCGACTCATGTTTAGCATAGAGTTGATGATGCATTAAACTTGCACTTTATTTAACCCTATCTCAAAAGCTTCCGTCCAGTACAAAGTTCATTGAAAGCGGCGGGAAACTCCATCCCCTCATAGCCGCCCCGCCGCTTGGGACATAGGGCATAGGGCATGGGGCATTGGTAACTTCTTCCCCATTCCCCATTCCCCATTCCCCATGCCCAAAAACTCCATCCCCTTGTGGCTGAAGTTTTTTATTGTTATGCCAGTACCGCGTTTTACTTGAGAAAAATCACACATCGCGCTAGTCTTCATTGACGTAACTGCACGCTGTAACATCAGGTGATGACAAATCAACTCTCTCCAGAAATTCCCTCTTGCACTTGGAACCGTCCCATCGGTTTAGGCTGGGACAAACCTTATACCGTCCGCTACGCAAGTAATATCGATGATGGCCCTTGGCATGGTATGCCTTTGGGTGGCTTTGGTGCAGGTTGCATCGGTCGTTCTTCACGGGGAGATTTTAACCTGTGGCACATTGACGGCGGTGAGCATACCTTCAAAAACGTTCCCGCTTGTCAATTCAGTGTGTTTGAGTCCAATGGCACATCTTCCCAAGCTTACGCTTTATCTACCCAAGTGCCCGACGATCGCACTCTAAAAGCTTGGCAATGGTATCCAACACTCTCCGGCACAAAAGGGACAGGCAATTATCACGCGCTCTACCCACGTAGCTGGTTTGTGTATGAAAATGTATTTCAAGCACAGTTGACTTGTGAGCAGTTTTCCCCAATTTGGGCAGGCAATTACCAAGAAACTAGCTACCCTGTGGCGATATTCCTCTGGAATGCTCATAACTCCACAGATGCACCTATTACTCTTAGCATCATGCTCACTTGGGAAAATATGGTGGGCTGGTTTACAAACTCCCTCAAATCTCCCCAAGTGCGAGTACGCGATGATGGTAGTCCGGTTTACGAATACCAACCGCGCTGGGGCGAAAGTCAAGGAAACTATAACCAAATAGTTGAAAATACACAACAGTTTGGCTGTGTTTTAAGTCGGGTTGATAGTAATGAACCTTTACAAGAAGGTGACGGAACTTGGTGTATTGCCACGCTGAAGCATCCCCAAGTAGAAATATTTCATCACAGCCGATGGAATCCTGAAGGAACGGGTGAGGAGGTATGGCAAAGCTTTGCTAAAGATGGTTCTTTGCCCAATTATCTAGATACGACTCCAACAACAGAGAATAGACAATTAGGGGCGGCGCTCGCAATCCGTTTCACTCTCCAACCAGGCGAAACTCTCGAAATCCCCTTTGTCCTCGCTTGGGATTTACCAATCACAGAATTTGCGGCTGGAGTTAACTATTACCGCAGATATACAGACTTTTTTAGTAAAAGTGGTAATAATGCTTGGGCGATCGCATCCACTGCGCTACAAGAATATCAAAGTTGGCGATCGCAAATTCAAAGTTGGCAAAAACCGATTCTCGACCGGGAAGATTTACCCAACTGGTTTAAAATGGCTCTATTTAATGAGCTTTATGACCTCACCAGTGGCGGTACTCTCTGGAGTGCAGCATCGGAACTTGACCCCATCGGTCAGTTTGCAGTGCTGGAGTGCTTAGATTACCGTTGGTATGAAAGTCTAGATGTGCGGTTATATGGCTCTTTTGGGCTGCTGATGCTGTTTCCAGAATTGGAAAAGTCGGTGATGCGGGCATTTGCACGGGCAATTCCTCAAGGTGATGATACTCCCCGGATAATTGGCTATTACATGACAATTAAGGCAGAAAGCCCGATCGCAGTTCGCAAAGTCGCAGGTGCAACACCCCACGATTTAGGCGCACCGAATGAACACGTCTGGGAGAAAACCAACTATACCAGCTATCAAGATTGCAATTTGTGGAAAGATTTGGGTAGTGATTTTGTCTTGCAAGTATACCGTGATTTTCTGCTCACGGGTGCTGACGATGTAGAATTCTTGGCAGACTGTTGGAATGCGATCGTTGAAACTCTCGACTACCTGAAAACTTTTGACCTTGATGGCGATGGGATTCCCGAAAATTCTGGTGCGCCTGACCAAACTTTTGATGATTGGCGGTTACAGGGTGTCAGCGCCTATTGTGGTGGATTGTGGTTAGCAGCGTTGGAGGCTGCGATCGCAATCAGCGAAGTTCTATTAACGCACCACCGAGGTAATGCAGCACAGTTGGCGTTACAAAAATCTATCTATGAAGCTTGGTTGGAACAATCTCGCCCCATCTATGACGAAAAACTCTGGAATGGGCAATATTACAAACTTGATAGTGAAAGTGGTTCCGATGTGGTAATGGCAGATCAATTGTGCGGACAGTTTTATGCTCGTCTGCTGGACTTACCTGATATTGTACCGAGCGATCGGGCTTTCTCTGCTCTGAAAACTGTTTATGATGCGTGCTTTTTGAAATTCTGCAATGGTGAATTTGGTGCTGCTAATGGTGTTCGTCCTGACGGTTCACCAGAAAATCCCAAAGCTACTCATCCCCTGGAAGTTTGGACGGGGATAAATTTTGGGCTGGCGGCTTTTCTTGTGCAGATGGGAATGAAGGATGAAGCCTTGAGGTTGACGCAAGCGGTAGTGCAGCAAATTTATGACAATGGTCTGCAATTTCGCACACCTGAAGCTATCACCGCAGCTGGTACTTTCCGTGCTAGCACTTACTTACGGGCAATGGCGATTTGGGGAATTTACTTAGTTATTAATTGATTGGCTATCAAAGCGGTTCTCATTTTGATGCAACACACGTTTTTTAGCACAGATGTGCATTGGTGTCAACTTAAGCCAAAACCCTTTTTAAACCTCATTGTGGCAGAGCCGCAAGTCAAGAGGCGGCAGCCCCCCAATTAGGCATTCCCAGTCTCCGACTGGGAACGAGACAATCTCTAAAAACTTGTTCTAGGCTTACGAACGGTCGTATTCCACGTATATAGCAATTCTATTTGATTTCGTTCAAATCACAAGACTCAGATCCCCGACTTCTCTAAGAAGTCGGGGATCTCGTTGTTCACGAATTATTTAGGATTGCTATAGTATGTGCCTTGCCAAATTTAGTCCGTCTTCATCTGAGAAAGCAGAGTCTAGATTTGTGATTTTATTTTCCGAGTGTTTCCGGAAGCGGAAGAAAATTTCAGTAATGGTAAGAGTTGAAGGATTGAAAATTCAAGCCTACTCTTTCAAAAAATGCAAATATTACTAGCTTTGAAAGCATCCCGTCACAGGTCTTTTGCTTAACTAAGTTGATAATAATTAAAACTATATATATTACTACTAACCACTAATTCTCTTTTAAAACTAGGCTATCTGTGATTACTGGCTGATGATCATGAAATATTCATGATCATTTTATAGTGATTCCATTTATAGAAGCTACAGCTGTAACCTTTGTATATCAATAGTTTTAAGATTAATTGATAACACTATTTAATTAAAAATATTTTCAATACCTATGGCTAGTCAAGTTTTTTTAAGTCTCTATACATTCATATTTTTAGAAGTTGCTTTACCTTATGGTTAATGCTAATATTTTCTAGCGACTCGACAATAATAAAGAATTTAAATTGATATTGTGTGAGGGGTAAGACCCCTCATTAATTAGTAAAGGAGGACAAAATTAAAAGTTGCACAATACACAAGTACGTATCGAAATATATTCAGTAAATTTAACTTATCAATCTGCTAGTTTAGTAGATGACATTAGCCACAAAAAATAGTATAAATACGAATAGCCTTGTTAACGCTCAAAGATAAATAAATTTTCTCTACTAGCCGAAAAAAATATGCGAAATTCCCGGAAAATGCTGAATTCAGCAGTAGTAAGAAATACAAGCAGGTGAACAGATAAAATTTCTTGAATTAGGAGTTTAAAAAGTTTAAGAGGACAAAATTCTATCTATCAAGAGCCACGCGAGACTTTTGTCCTACCAGTCAGATGAAAAGACAAAGGTAAATTTTTAACTTTCACTGCCATTGATGATATTTTCGCACAAGCGATTAAACAGCTGCAAAAAAGCTAGTGCAGTTTGTAAATCTCAATTGAAACACCAACAATCACAGAAACTGAACTATTTTACTTCATCCCAGAGAACTAAAAACTATGATGAATCAAGACATTGCTGGCATTAGTAGTAACTTAGATAAGACAGTGAAGGCTCAACAATTTGACAAAGTAGTTGAAGCAATTCTTGCTGGAAAATATTCCTGGGCATGTGTTTTAATGCTACGATTTGCTGGCTATAATCCTCTCCATTACATTCCATATCGCACCTATAATCGATTGCTAAAAGAAAACTCTAAAGCCACTAGGACAAATCAACAGCAAAGTGAAAATATAAAAATGCTGAAACAGGCTAATGATTCAATATCTGATAGTAATGGATCATCAAGCTGCTTGAGCAAAATCAAAGACTTAGCTTATTTGGAAGTAGTTGGAAAGCAAAAAA
The DNA here is from genome assembly GCF_036917755.1 of Nostoc sp. GTDB lineage: Bacteria > Cyanobacteriota > Cyanobacteriia > Cyanobacteriales > Nostocaceae > Nostoc. The sequence continues at coordinate 24,889 of NZ_JBALFC010000134.1, read as the reverse complement.
CAGAAATTCGTGGTGGTAGTTTAGATCAGAGATTGGCACACCAAATAAACGATCATCAATCAATGAAATCGCAAGTAAAACCAGAAAGCACTCAAGATATTTCCTTGAAACGCTGTGGATTCAATTAAAAACTATTTGGAATCAATAGATTCTGCCCTAGAGTTGATTGAGTGTCTGAGAGCCTGCTATGCTAATTTAAAATTTATAGCATGGTAGGTTTTCTATAACAATGATTAATTTGATATTTTTTTCAAAAATCTGCCAAAATGGCAAATATATACTGACGGGATTGGTAAACTAATAAAAACTACAACTTCAACCAAAATAGAGGTGATTGGCAAGCAATTTAATTTTAAAAAATAAAATCAATGATTCGTTCTGACTATGAAATAAATCAAACTGATTACAAAAGTAGTCAGCATTTCATGGAGTAAATAACTCCTAGACTAAGACTGATGATGCAACCGTTGCTACTGGTGGTTCTATTTTCGAGGAAGTCTGAGCAAAGAGAATTTGGAGCGGTAGCTTCTCCCAATCCAAATTTTACACAGCTTTCACCGACTGCAGACGGTGCGAGTAATGCTTATATAACTTTCTATACTGTGGTTGGTGTTGCTTTAGTTAATAAAGCAAACGCTTAACACCAACACCAGGAACGGAAATAGAAAAGTTTCGGTGAAATCGTTTTCGTGGCTGGTAGAACTAGTATCTCATACGCTTCTCTTTCGACTATTGTAATCCTAGTCCTCCCAACCTGGATTATCTGTAGTTTCTAAACTTTCAATTTATATAGCAACTACTGGAAGTTCAAAACTTGAATAGCTTCCAGTATTTTTATGTCTAAGAAATAAGAATTAAATAACATACAATTTATGGGCTTACCTCACCCTCAATCCCTCTCCGATATATTGGAGAGGGAAGCTAGATATAGGATGAAGTTTTGCATTTTATTTAATCCACGTTCCTAAATAAAAATCAGGTGGGCAATTTGCCCACCTGATTTTTGTGGAGTACAGTTTAATCTAAAAATGAATTAAACCTTGGCTAATTCTGGGGTAGGACGCTTGCTATTGCGAATTGCTGTAATCGCCTCAGCATAATCCTTGGCGTTAAATACAGCTGAACCAGCGACAACTGCATTGGCTCCCGCTTCCAAAACTTGCCAGGTATTATTTGCCTTCAATCCTCCATCCACTTCAATCCAAGGGTCAAGACCGCGTTCATCACACATTTGGCGCAGCTTGCGGATTTTGGGTAATACACCAGGGATAAAGCTTTGACCACCAAAACCAGGGTTGACGCTCATAATCAGTACTAAATCGCACAAATCTAGAACGTATTCAATTAGCTCTAGAGGGCTACCAGGATTAAGTACAACTCCAGCTTTCTTGCCAAGTTCTTTAATTTGCCCCAAGGTGCGGTGCAGGTGTGGGGAAGCATTATGCTCGCAGTGTACGGAGATAATATCGGCACCCGCCTTAGCAAATCCCTCTACATACTTTTCTGGCTCCACAATCATCAAGTGGACATCTAGTGGCTTGGTCGTAACCGGACGAATCGCCTCCACAATCAGAGGGCCTATCGTAATATTAGGTACAAAACGACCGTCCATGACATCAACATGAATCCAATCCGCTCCAGCTGCGTCTACGGCGCGAATTTCGTCACCCAAACGACTAAAATCGGCTGATAGGATAGATGGAGCAATTACAATGGGCTTTTGAGATAGGTTTTGGGTCATGGCTAGTGGGTTTCTAAGCGTCCTCGTCTGTACGTATTGTAACAAAACATTGAGCAAGACTCATAATTTTGATCCCGGCTTTTTTGGGAGTAGGGAGTGGGGAGTGGGGGAGATGGGAGAGATGGGGAAGATGAGGGAGATGAGGGAGAATAACTAATGCCATGCCTAATGACTAATGACCAATTACTAATGACCAATGACCAATGAAAAATGACTAAAAAACTAACCTGGGTAATTTGGGGATTAAGTGTTTCCTGTCTAAGTGCGCCAGTAATTGCTTCAGCTTTAGAATCTGCACTAGGAACTAACGGTATTGATGCTCTGAAGCTACACCAACTTCCTTATAATTTAATCGGTCGTAAGATTGCTATTGGTCAAGTGGAAATTGGCCGACCGGGAAAGTTTGGGTGGGATAAGGCGGTGTCTAAAAATCGTGCCATATCTTTAGCAGCAGTATTCTTACGCAATGGTCCAGCTAAATCAAATAGCGGTGTTGACCCCCACGCCTACAATGTTGCTGGTGTGATGGTGAGTCAAGACAAAGCTTTGCCGGGAGTTGCTCCGGGAGCGCGACTGTATTCGTCTGCGGTGGGTTCCACTAAAAACATGGGTCAGGCGGAAGAGTGCTTATCAGCCCAGCACATAGCATTGCAAAATGGTGGCGATGTCCGTGCCATTAACTTTAGCTTTGGTGAACCTCTGAGCCGCGATCCCAGACCAGAGGCTACTTTAGATGGCAATGCTTTACTAACTTTATGTGTTGACTGGTCTAGTCGGGTTCATGATGTTTTGTATGCGATCGCAGGCAATCAGGGTAAGGGCGGTATTCCCATTCCTACAGATAATTTTAACGGAGTGAACGTGGCTTTTTCATCCCGCAGAGGGGGAGTTTTTAACAAAGTAGACGTGGCTAATCTGGCCGGTGCTAACCAAGGAGTGAGTGGAAGGCTAGTTGGAAGGGAATTTGATCTTGGTGGGCGTCGCGCTATCAGTTTAGTTGCTCCTGGGAATAATATTCCTTTGCTCAATCCAGATGGCAAATTGAATAAGGTTACGGGGACAAGTTTTGCAGCCCCTCAAGTTACGGCTACTGTTGCTCTGTTGCAGGAATTTGGTGACAGACAGATGCGGACAAAACAACCCCACTGGAGCATCGACTCTCGACATCATCAGGTGATGAAAGCTGTGTTGCTGAATTCAGCAGACAAAATCCAAGATAGCGGTGATGGCTTGCGATTGGGAATGACTCGAACGCTAATTGATAAACAAAATAAAAGCTGGCTAGATTCTGATGCTTATAAAGATCCAAAGATTCCCTTGGATGCCCAAATGGGAGCGGGTCATTTGAACGTATTTCGCGCTTATCAACAATTTAGTGCTGGTCAATGGCCACCATCAGCTGCGGTGCCAGCTATTGGTTGGGATTATCGCACAATCGATGTTGGAGCATCTGTTGACTATATTTTAGCAAAACCGTTAAAAGAGGGAAGTTTTGTTGCTGTCACCCTGAGTTGGGATCGATTGGTGAAACTCAACGATAAAAATAAAAACCAGCAATATGACGTGGGCGAAAATTTTAGCGATCGCGGTTTGAATAATCTCGACCTATACTTAATAAAAGCTAATGCTCAAAATTCAAATGCTGCTGTTGTTTGTTCCTCAATCAGCGACATCGATAGTGTAGAACATATTTTCTGCCCCGTTGCTGCTACTGGCAATTACAAAATCCGCGTCCAGTTTCGTCAAAAGCTCAATGAAGCGACTCAGCCTTATAGTTTAGCTTGGTGGAGTGTACCTATAAATTGAAATAGGGATGCACAATTGTCATCTCGGAGCATTATTTCGGTAAAAAATCGCTGCTCAAAATTGGTAATGATGATATAGTTACCCCAATCGGTTCTGATGGGGAGCAGCCAATGGCTAACGCCACGCTGCGCTATCGGACGCAAGGGGGAAAGTCCGGTGAAAATCCGGCGCTGTCCCGCAACTGTAAACCAAAATTGGGTGAGTCAGGATGCCCGCCGGTTAGAATCAATTCGTTTACATATATCTGCGAGGTACAGATTATGAAAAGAACAAAACAGGCGTTAGTCAGTCTAACCCTGATGGGAGTTATCAGTTTTTATCTAGTAGTTGGTTTACCCAAACCCGCCTACGCCATGCACATTATGGAAGGTTTTTTACCAGTGCAGTGGGCAATTTTTTGGTGGGTTGTGGCATTACCATTTTTTCTACTAGGATTGCGTAGTCTGACTCGCATTACCCAAGCTAACCCGGAACTAAAACTACTGTTAGGCTTGGCTGGTGCTTTCACTTTCGTGCTGTCGGCGTTGAAAATCCCTTCTGTCACAGGTAGCTGTTCTCACCCAACAGGGACGGGGTTAGGTGCGGTGCTGTTTGGACCCCTTACTATGTCAGTTTTGGGTAGCTTAGTATTGTTGTTTCAAGCTTTGTTACTGGCGCATGGCGGCTTAACGACGCTGGGCGCAAATGCTTTTTCGATGGCGATCGCTGGGCCATTTGCGGCTTACTGGATATATAATCTGACAATAAAGTTGGGTGGTAAACAAAGAATCGCCATATTTTTAGCAGCTGCGATCGCAGATTTACTCACTTACGTGATCACTTCTATCCAACTTGCCCTAGCTTTTCCCGCGCCTGTTGGTGGGTTTATTGCTTCCTTTACCAAGTTCGCCGGAATTTTTGCCATCACTCAAATTCCCTTAGCAATTAGTGAAGGATTGCTAACTGTGTTGGTATGGAACTGGTTGCAATCTTATAATCCTCAAGAATTGGAATTGTTGAAATTAATCAAACCAGGAAGTGGCAATGAGTCAATCTAAAAAAGGGTTGAGTAACTGGCTGTTGGTGGTAGCCGTATTAGCTTTAGCAGTTGCACCGTTAATATTTGTGCGTGGTGGAGAATTTGCCGGTTCCGATGACAAAGCCGAAAAAGCAATTACCGAAATACAACCTGGATATAAACCCTGGTTTAAATCATTTTTTGAACCAGCTAGTGGTGAAATAGAAAGTTTATTATTTGCTTCGCAAGCAGCTTTGGGTGCTGGAGTAGTCGGTTATGCAATTGGGTTGTATAAAGGACGTTCTCAACAAAAACGTGAAGAATGAGCCTGCAACTAGACACTTTAGCTTATACTAATCGACTGCGAAGATTGCCACCAGAACATAAACTGATTTTTGCATTTACTACTCTTGCTATTTCCCTTTGTACCCATCCGCTAGTGCAAATGTTGATGGCGCTTTGGATGAGTGTTTGGACAGTTATCTATGCAAGAATTCCGGCTGGTGTTTATTTCCGGTTGTTATTGTTTACCATAGTTTTTTGTTTGACAAGTTTACCAGCACTGATGGTGAATGGAGTTGCGATTAATGATTTGCCAAGCGTACAATTAGATTCGTGGTATGGACTAACTCTCGGACACTTCTATATTTATATCAGTCATAGTGGCAGTATTCAAGCATTGGGAATTTTAACCAGAGCATTAGCCTCTGTTTCTTGCTTATATTTTCTCATGTTAACTGTCCCTTTCACGGAAATCTTACAAACTCTGCGTTACTTGCGATGTCCAGTGCTTTTAACCGATTTGTTATTACTAATGTATCGGTTCATTTTCATCTTGCTGAACACAGCCAATGAATTGTGGACAGCACAAAATTCTCGTGGTGGCTACCTGACTTGGCGTAGTGGGATGAAAAGTTTAGCACTACTAATCGGACAACTATTACAGCGAACCTTACAACGATATACTCAGTTTTCTCTTGGACTGAAAGCACGGGGTTTTGTGAGTGAATTTCGAGTTTGGCATCCGCGCCGCTATCGTCCCCAAATGCGATATATCATCGAAGCAATTTGCGGCTGTGTAGTATTAGTAGGATTAGAATTTTGGCGAAATGCAGGAATATTTACTCGAATTTGAGCAGGTATATTACACCTATCCAGGGGCACAGGAATCAGCTTTGAATGGTCTAACGCTGAAGATTCCATCTGGCAAAAGGTGTGCATTAATTGGTCAGAATGGCTGTGGTAAAACGACACTGTTTCTATTAGCTAACGGTTTATATAAACCTGATTCTGGCGTTGTACGTTGGCATGGTGAACCGTTAATTTATAACCGAAATTATCTTGGTAACTTAAGGCAGAAGGTTGGACTAGTATTTCAAGACCCAGAACAACAATTAGTAGCTTCTACTGTTGAAGAAGATATATCTTATGGTTTGTGTAATTTGGGTTTACCAGAACCAGAAATTCAAGACCGAGTAGAGCAAGCATTAGTTGAATTTGAACTGACTACTTTAGCAGAAAGACCAGTGCATCATCTGAGTTTAGGACAAAAAAAGCGAGTTTCTATAGCTGATGTGATGGTGTTGCAACCAGAACTGCTGGTGTTGGATGAGCCAACTGCATATTTAGACATAAAACATACTCGGAACTTAATAGCAACCCTGAAAAAGATTCATCATAATGGAACTACTTTAGTAATGGCAACCCACGATTTGGATCTAGTTTATCGTTGGGCAGACTGGGTTTTTGTCATGGATAAAGGGCGACTGATGCTAGAAGGCAAACCACAAGATGTATTTAGCCAGCGTAGACTTTTATCAGAGTTAGAGTTGGGCGTACCATTGATATATGAGATATTATTTGATGGGCTATCTGCTGAGTCAGGAGTAGTTATAGAACGACTCCAAAAACGGATATTAGAACTATTTCGTAATTTTTCCTGATTAGACAGTTAGAGAAAGTAAATAGACCATATTGTAGGGGCACAGCAATGCTGTACCCTTACGAAAGATGTGGTTTTTAAACTTCTTCATATTTGGTATTTTTTTTCAATGTGTAAGTCCTAATAACTTATACTGAGACTTGTATTTCTGTCGCGCTAAAAAACCTCAATAATTAAGGTAGATGGCTAACTTTTGGTTGTTCAAAGTAGCCATACACCATCTGAGAAACTTGACGAATGAAAGCTGTTGCTCTCTCGTCATTATTCGGTCTTCGCACGAAAATTCCTGCTAAATAACGCTTACCTGATGGTGTTTCAATTATACCTGCATCTCCCAATACAAACCGTAGAGTGCCTGTTTTGTGAGCAATACTTGCCCCATAACCCAAACCAGACGGAAGTAAGCTTCTATTATGGCAACGAATCATGATACCTAAAACTTGAGAGCGACTTGTATCAGAAATTAACTGATTATTTGTAATCAAAGCTGACAATCGTACTAAGTCTTTTGCACTAGTTTTATTAGTTCCTTTAAAGTCTCCTAACATATTGTTAATCACAGTACTTTGCAATCCCCAACTGCGAAACCTCTGATTTAAATTTGCCTTACCACCTAAACGATCGATAATCATATTTGTAGCGGTATTATCGCTAATAGTCATCATTTTAGTTACAGTTTCCAAAAGACTAATCTTAGTTCCCACCCGGCGATACTGCATATCTCCAGAACCACCAGTAACGTGTTTACGTTGCATCACCAATGTTTCACTTAGTTTGATTCTCCTTGTATCTATTCCTTGAAACAAAGCAATTAAAATAGGATACTTAATTGTGCTAGCGGCGGAGAAAGCTTGACCGCCATTGATATTTAAATAATCCCCTGTTTGTAAGTCCATAAAAAAGATTCCGGGAGTGAGGAATCTGTAGCGAGCAATTAATGCTTTAATTGGACTTTTTAGTTCCGATATTTCTCGTCCTAGAGGAACTATACCAGTATATTTAGGAGTATTTATTGGGTTAAGAAAATCGCTTGAGGGAGTTGGGGGAATGAATTTTAGTTCTGGTAGTTGTAAATCTGATTGATTTCCACTCCCGCCATCTGCGCTGTCAACTTGATTGGTGTTGGAATTCGCCTTTACTGGCGACGACAGTAGAAGAATACTTGTGAGACTAAGTAATAACCAGCGTAGTTTCATGTAGTGCTGTGATGATAGTGTTGGATTGACTTACAGAGATTTCCAGGGAAGTAAATGAAATCCGGATTGATTGACATCGTATTTACTAAAATATCCTATGTCAATAGATATGGATAACATAAATTACGACAAGTTGGGGAATAAAAACTAGGAATTAAAATCAGAAGATGAGATAGATAAAATTTATATACATCCGATCAAGTAGTTATATATTTAGACAAATAGTAAGAGATTAAGATTGTGGTTTTAGTTTTGTAAGCAGTGATTTATACATAGCGATCGCAATAAATAAAGAACCCGCAATTGAACCGATTAAACAAGAATGCAGAATCAATAATTTTACCTATACTGTAAATTATCACAGATGGGGAAGAGTGAAAAACTACAACTGACAGCAGATTTCAAGGAAAGTGAGGTAGACAACGATTCGTCCCAAAGCCAGGTATAAACCCTGTTTTACTTCTGAATTCTGGATTCTAAATTCTGAATTCTGCTGTAATTAGGATAGAGCAACATTTTTGAGGATGGTCATCGGTCCTTGGGCTTTGAGAATCTCCATTTCTGCTGCGTTCCGCACTAGCAAAGCACCAGCGAATCCTAATGAATTCACAGAGATAGACTGGAAATGCTCCTGCGATCGCGGTACAATCAACATCCATTCTCGTGTCGCTAGCAGATTGTAAGCACCAGATTGCCTTGCATCTAAACCCAGAGCATGTCGCAAGGTGTGATAAGCTTCCAGTGTTGCTTGGGCTGCTGTGAACGGCGACTGCACCCAATGGGAATTTAGTGGTGCGAAAGCGTGTACAAAAGGAAGTTTTGGTAAAGTTGCGTTGACAAAGCCCATCGTTTGCGTAGCGGACGCACCAGAAGGTATCGAGTTCTGAAATTGTGCTGATGTTAACAGAGGTTCAATAGGTATCTGCGGTCCTGAAGGTGTCAGTGGTAATGGTACTAATTGCAAGTGCTTGTGTCGCTGACTTGCACCTGCGGTTTTGCCACTGTTGTAAAATGCTAAACCATCGAAATCAGCTAGACATGCCCACATAGCCGTAAAATCTTCGAGGGTGAGTAAGCTTTCCTGTTCCTCGAAGTCACGGGTGATAATTAGCAGATGATAATCAACAACATTGAATTTATTCAAAATACATACATGGGTATCAGAGATATCCGCCACAAATAAATCCTCTTCGTAGGGTAAGAAAGGATTAAATTCTTGAGCAGACATAGCAGATTGTTTTTCCTGCTTCTCCTTGGCGGCTTTTTTGCGATTCAGGTTAGACAAAATCCGCACTAAAAAGCGCACGTTATCCTGTTCGACAAATTCAAATTCCGTCGGGATTGACAGCAGCGCCCCGCATTGCAAAGCATGTTCCGTCTGCTCTTTGACACTTGTCCATAAAGTACCAGGCTTAAGTAAGATTTTCCCCTGTACCATTTTTATTCCTTCAGGCATGGTGAAATATTTTAACAGTTTTAATTTTAGGACTTACGCATGAGTTACGGAATAACGAAGCGCAGAGCGCAGAGAAGCCAGTGCGTTGCGGGGGTTCCCACGGCAGTCACTCATGGGGGAAACCCCCAAGACCTCGCTGCCTCCCCGTTGTAGCAACTGGCGCGACACGGAGAGAAGTCGGAGTTTGAGAGATATTTTGCGTAAGTCCTAAATTTCTTGTCGCTGACCAGTACAAGGGACTTCCAAGAAATAAATTATATCAAGGAAACGAACCACAGAGACGCAGAGAACGCAGAGAACATAGAGAGAAGAGAAATAGAGAGGATTTTTGCGTCAGTTTTGGGATATTTTTTTATTTGGAAGCCCCTAATGCTGTTCAGGAATTTATCCAGGCTATGCGAAAATAACTTGTGTAATAAAGCAAACATTTCATAGTAACGCAATACCTCTGCAACAAAACCGTCACAAATAATATCTACATTAGTAATACATCTAAATATCCTTCCAGAGAGCAATGCAAAACCAATCTCGCGATGGAGAACACCCATCAAATAGCATTTTATCCAACACTGCTGATGCTAAATACCAAAATCGAGCACCCTGGAAAAAGGCTGCCGCCTCTCTATCGTTGGTGCTGCTGGGATCGGGTATGACATTGGCAGGCGGCTATATGGCTGGACATTCTCAGCAGGTGTCTGAAAATGCATCTAATTTGGCAGTGAGTCGAGTAAATGCCGCTCCTCCAATAGCAGCCGGTACAGATCCTAACTTTGTTATCCAGGTGGTGCAAAAGGTCGGGCCAGCCGTGGTGCGGATTGACTCTTCCCGAACTGTAAAAACTCAAATACCAGATGAATTTAACGATCCATTTTTCCAACGCTTCTTTGGCTCTCAACTACCACAACAACAGAATCGGGTAGAACGGGGTACTGGTTCAGGTTTTATTATTAGTGCTGATGGTCGTATTCTCACCAACGCTCACGTAGTCGATGGTGCTGATACGGTGACAGTAACACTTAAAGATGGGCGTAGCTTTAAAGGTAAGGTTTTAGGAAAAGATGATTTAACCGATGTTGCTGTCGTCAAGATTCAGGCAGAGAATCTACCGTTAGTAACCTTGGGTAACTCAGATAAACTGCAACCGGGAGAATGGGCGATCGCGATCGGCAACCCCCTTGGACTAGATAATACAGTAACTACCGGAATCATCAGTGCTACCGGACGCAGTAGCAATCAAATCGGCGCTCCTGATAAACGAGTAGAGTATATTCAAACCGACGCAGCGATTAATCCCGGTAACTCCGGCGGTCCGTTGCTAAATTACCGTGGCGAGGTAATTGCCATGAATACAGCCATTATCCAAGGGGCACAAGGATTAGGCTTTGCTATTCCTATCAATACAGCACAACGCATTTCTAGTCAACTAATAGCCACAGGCAAAGTAGAACATCCTTATTTGGGAATTCAGATGGTGGGGTTAACGCCTCAGCTAAAACAAAATATCAACTCCGACCCGAATAGCGGTTTGAGTGTGAATGAAGATAAAGGTGTATTAGTTGTAAAAGTTGTGCCAAATTCACCAGCTGCTAAAGCAGGGATACGGGCTGGTGATGTGATCCAAAAGCTTGGTGGTCAAGCAGTCACAGATGCCAGCAGTGTCCAAAAGGTAGTAGAAAATAGCCAAGTCGGGAGCGACTTACGTATGGAGTTACGTCGCAATGGGCAGAATCTTAACATAGCTGTGCAACCTGGTGCTTTCCCCACGCAAGTGCAATAAAAGTTTTGCTATCAAAAGTGAATTTTCTGGGATGGGTATTGTGCCCGTCCTTTTTTTTAGGTGCGAAAGTTTAGTTACAATAACCGCAAACTAGGGACTGACAACAAATAAATTACCCAATCTTGGGGGGTGGGCCGAAAAGCTCACCTTAGCTTAGAGGCTGCTCTATCTCTATACCCGTTCCTTGGTCTAGTTCTATGAACTTTGGCCCGGCGATCAAAACTACGATCATCATTAAAATACTCGTCACCATGATGATGCTCACCACGCTGGGATCTTCAAAATTACTTGTAGCTACTAATAATGCTGCGGCAAAATTACGTTGAGCTGTTCCTACTCCTAGCACTCGTTGGGTATCTATACCAGGGCCGCCCAAAAGATAACCGACGCTAAAGGAGAAGACTATGAAAACGGCACAAACTAAAATTGCACCTGTTTGTAATAAGCCAATGATATCGTTAGTGTGAACTATCAGCCTGACAACCAGACCTAAAAGCAATCCAGCATTAGATAATTTGAACAAAATCGGCTGGATAATGGGGACGATCGCACTCAATTTTGCTTTGATGAATAACCCAATGATCAATGGGCTGACCATCATTAACAATAAGGGTTTGGCAATCTCCCAGGAGTTAATTTGCACACCTTCCACCACTAAGGGCAATACAATCGGCATATAAAAAATTGTGCCCAGCATTAGCAACATCATTAATCCCACCGAGAAAGCTATATTGCCTTTGACTATCTGGGCAAGTTTAGGTAGTGCTGGAGGCCCTGATGCTACTGCCATGATCAGTAAGCCATCTCTTAGTGGTTCACTTAAATCTACTACTTGCAGTAGCAAATATACAAAAAGTGGCACTAGCACAAAATTTGTCAGCAGCGATGATATGACTAAGCGAAGGTTACGGAGTGGTTCCCAAATCTCTTGTACGGTTAGACTTAACCCTGCACCCAGCATGGTGAACACGATAAATGTGAAAAGTGCGAGTTTGTCGATTAGTGGCAAGATTTCGTTCATGATTTTTTTTCACGCAGAGACGCAGGGAGTGGGGAGTGGGGAGTGGGAGATGAGGGAGATGGGGGAGATGAGGGAGATGAGGGAGATGAGGAGAATAACTAATGCCCAATGCCCAATGCCCAATGCCCAATCCCTAGTCCCTATTACTTCAATTCCAGGGTGACTTGCTGTAAGTTGCCGGTGAATGCAAAGGGTGTTTGGTAATTATCTACCGCAGGTGTGCCAGTATCTTGACCAACATCAAAGGTTTCATCTAAACCAAATCTGTAGCCTACGGTTTGCTCAATGCGGCCTTCGGCAACCTGCTGATCATTGATCAAGAGCTTACCAGTACCGCCTGCTCCCGGAGCGCCACCGTCATAAGTAAAGTCAAATTTGATTTGGGATTTGCCGATCGCAATTGGTTGGGAAGATTGAATGATTGTGCGATCGCTATTTAACAAGTTGTAAGCAAAGCTGGGTTTACCTTCTTTCAAGAAGAAACTCCAACCCGCAAAACGTCCGCCTTGGGTGACTAAAACGCCTTCAGTACCAGATGAAGCAGCATCTACATCGGCAGTGATGCTAAAGGAGCGATTCTTAATATTGGGAGCGCTGCCTTCGGGAATCCCTGCAACAGATGTGTAATAAGTAAAGCTATTGCGTCCTGTGATTAGGTTGGAACGGATTTTGACATCAAACCGTTGAAGTAAGCGATCGTCCAAGGGCAGAACTTTGTATTTCTTTGCTTCCTTGAGAAATAGATTTTGTAGTTGCGCTAACTTGTCAGGGTTCTGCTTGGCTAAATCGTTGGCTTCACTGAAGTCTTTGGTAATATCGTATAGTTCCCAATTATCTTCATCGAAGGTGGTTTTGGAGACACGCTCCCAAGGTAAGCGTCCATGACGAGCGGCTGCTACCCAACCTTGATCGTAAATGCCACGATTGCCAAGCATCTCAAAATACTGGGTTTTGTGGTGAGAAGGTGCAGCAGGATTATCAAAGCTATAGACGAGGCTAGTACCTTCTATTGGTTGTTGTTTTACACCGTTGACTACCTCTGGTTCTTCAATCCCCACAGCTTCCAGAATGGTAGGATAAATATCAATTACATGATGGAATTGGCTCCGCAGTCCACCACGATTTTTGATGCGTTGGCGAAGCCCGCCGGAGGCATCGCCCCAAGCCACAACTAAACCATTGCGGGTTCCGCCAAAGTGAGAAGCAATTTGTTTTGTCCATTGGAAGGGGCTATCTACTGCCCAAGCCCAAGCTGCATGAAAATGATTGAAGGTTTTTGGCCCACCTAAATCATCTAAAGCCGCGAGAACTTCTTGAGGACTTTCTGCTACACCATTAAAGACTTTGAGTTCATTGATACTACCTGTTAAGCCACCTTCAGCACTCGCACCATTATCCCCGGCAATGAAAAAGACTAAGGTGTTATCCAATTCACCCAGTTGATCAATCGCGTCAATGACTCTACCAATTTGTGCATCGGTATGGCTGAGGAAACCTGCAAATACTTCCGCCTGACGCGCATAAACTTTCTGCTCGGTGGGAGTGAGCGAATCCCAAGCTGGGAGTTCCGCCGGGCGAGGAGTCAGCTTAGTATCGGCAGGAATTACACCCAAGGCTAGCTGACGAGCAAAGATATCTTCGCGTAATTTATCCCAACCTCGATCAAATTTACCCTTGTACTTGTCGATCCATTCTTTGGGCGCATGGTGTGGGGCATGGGTTGCGCCAGTGGCAAAGTAGGTAAAGAAGGGTTTATCAGGAGCGATCGCTTGTTGGGTACGAATCCACTTAATCGCATGGTCTGCTAGATCGGGGGTGAGGTGATAATCAGGGCGATTGCTTGGTTTCTGAATATGTTGGGTATTTTCTACCAAAGCTGGACTCCATTGATTGGTATCACCGCCCAGAAATCCATAGAAGTACTCAAAACCTAAACCTGTCGGCCAGCGATCGAATGGGCCGGCCGCACTGGTTTCATAGTCTGGGGTATTGTGCCATTTGCCAAAGGCCGCCGTGTTATATCCATAGTCTCGCAATACTTCAGCGATCGTTGCCGCACTTCTAGGTAAAATCGCAGTATAACCTGGGTAGCCTGTGGCTAATTCCGTAACCACACCTGTACTCACAGAATGATGGTTACGTCCCGTGAGCAATGCGGCTCTGGTAGGAGAGCAGAGTGCTGTGGTGTGGAATTGGTTATAACGCAATCCCCTTTCTGCTAGACGATCTAAATTAGGCGTATTGATCAGACCGCCAAAGGTGCTGGTTTGTCCAAAACCGACATCATCAAGCAACACCAGCAAAACGTTTGGTGCATTTTCTGGAGCCTTAATTGGTTTGGGGAAGTCTGGTTCAGATTCTTTGTAAGTAATGCCAATTTTGCCTTTAAAAGATGGTTGGGGTAATGGCAATTTGTCGCCATAGTCCGCCCAAGCAGGTAGAGGTAAGAGACTAGAAAATATTAGCGTCAGGGCTGTCAAAAAGGCGATCGCACCAGAAGTTAACTTGAGAGATACATACAAAGAATCTTTCTTGTGAGGATCAGTCATACAATTTTGGATTTTAGATTTTGGATTTTGGATTTATAGGTAGTGTGCTGGAAGGTAAATTTTTAACTAGCCGAAACCCGATATGAGTAGTTCCCGTATCGGGTGATTCTGACTCCCGCGCCGCCGGACGGTAGCGGCTACAGTAATTGGGAGCGCAGAGATATGATCCCCCCTTGATTACGTGTAACTCTGATTCATCAGGCTTATTGGGATCAAAGCTTTGATTTAAGGCAATAGGATTAATTTGATCGGATTTGCGATCGTGTCCGACTTGAAAGAAATCAGTAGTCCATTCCCAAACATTGCCGGCCATATCATAGAGTCCATAACCATTGGGTGCAAAAGAACCGACGGGAGCAATGCCCAAGTGACCATCGGCTTTGGTGTTGAAAAAGGGAAAAATTCCTTGCCAAGTGTTGGCTCTATGTTCAGAATATTCATTGCCCCAGGCGTAGGTTGCACCATCCAAGCCACCACGGGCGGCGTATTCCCATTGGGCTTCGCTGGGCAGGGATTTTCCTGACCATTTAGCGTAGGCTAGGGCATCTTCGTAAGCTATGTGAACAACTGGATAGTTGGATTTGTTAGCGATTGCACTGTTTAGGCCAAAGGGATGTTGCCAATTCGCGCCAGTAGTCCAATGCCACCAACTCAGAAAGGAAACTTGCTTGACGCCTGGTTTTGCGATCTCAAACACTAGGGAACCCGGTAATCGTTGCTCATCGGGTAAATCGGGAAACTGTTCTTGAGATAAGGGACGTTCCGCAACTGTCACATATCCTGTAGCTTTGACAAATTCGCTAAATTGTGCGTTTGTTACCTCATATTTATCAATACAGAAGTTAGTCACCGTTACATCTCCAGGCGATCGCTCCTCCACAAAACTGGAATTATCAGACCCCATTTTGAACGTTCCTCCTGAAATCATCGCCATACCTTGGGGACAGGGATTGACTGTGGCTGCAAATGCGGTTGTATTCATGAATAAGAGTGCGATCGCTATTCCCCGAATGAATATTAGTGTGAGAATAGTAATGTTTTTTTCCATCTCTAATATTCTGATTTTTGCTACTTCTAATTGAATGCCTGTAGTTCATCAATAAGATTCAACTTTGCTTAAAAATTAGATTATAGATGAACAATTCCCCTTTTATTCGTAATTTTCGTTAATCTATTTTTAGCCTTATTTATTATCGGAAAATACGGATTTTATATCAATAAATCTTCAGAGAATTTTCAATACTTGATAGTATGCAGAAACTGTTAACTCTCAACTCTAATCTTCGAATAATTTACAATAAAGATGTTTATTTTTGCTAAAATACGAAAAATCAATTGACTTACCGATGTTTATTCTAATATTGATAAATTACATCTTGTGAAAACATAAGTCAAGTACTATTAAGAAAACAGTCAATACACATCAAGACTTCGCTTCTGCCCTCAGCATAGCCGCCTTGTTTTGTAATATAAAGTACCTTGTCTGACACAAGTGTAATTAGCGTAGGCATCGCTATGCGGGAAAAGTTTCTGCATGATGCTCATCTAGGTAAACAGACCAAATAAAAAACTCCACCCACTCTTGGGATGGAGTTTTTGGGCATGGGGAAGAAGTTACCCCCTATGCCCTATGCCCCAAGCGACGCTTTGAGCAACCTCGTCCACCCACTCTTGGGATGGAGTTTCCCGCCGCTTTCAATGAACGCTCCACCAACTTAGTTGTTTACCTAGACAAGCATCATGATGCAGCACGAGGGATGTTCGAGCAATGTTAAAGTTATTTTTTTACTGTGTAAGGGACTTCAGCTAAAGTCCCTTTGGCACTTTCTGCATTGATATCAAAACTGCTAATGGCGCTAGGGGACTAGTATAGTATTAGTACAAAGCATCTGCGGCGACCATACCCTGTTTTCGGTCAAATTCCGTAGTATCACCTGCCTCTCTATGGGAGTTCCCTATACAATCATGGGGGTGGATACGGAGCGATGATCAGCCTCAACCCCATAGCCAGCCTTTCTTGTAGCCTGATAATAATGGTCGGATACACTTCGATCTGAATTTTAAGCTAGAGCTACTGCTGGTTGCTGCCAGCGTCCCACCGCCTTACCAATCACTGCTAATTCTTGCATTAAGTGATCGAAACGGTCTGGTGTCAGAGATTGCGGTCCATCAGATAAAGCTTTGGCAGGGTTGGGGTGAACCTCTATCATCAGGGAATCTGTGCCAGCTGCGATCGCAGCCATTGCCATTGAAGGCACAAACTCAGACCAACCTGTACCGTGGCTGGGGTCAATCATAATTGGCAGGTGAGTCAGCTTTCGCAACACTGGCACTACTGATATATCTAACGTATTCCGAGTATACTGGCGGTCAAAGGTGCGAATTCCCCGTTCACACAAGATCACATTGGGATTGCCAGATGCCAAAATATACTCGGCTGCCATCAACCAATCTTCAATAGTAGCTGCCATTCCCCGCTTCAAGAGAACTGGTTTCGGCTGCGCTCCCACTTTTTTGAGCAAGGAAAAATTCTGCATATTCCTTGCCCCCACCTGAATCACGTCAGCAACTTCGACAATTTTATCCAGGTCAGCAGCATCCATCACTTCTGTAATAATACCTAGTCCGCTAACTTCCCGCGCCCTTGCCAACAAATCCAAAGCACTCTCGCCGTGTCCTTGAAAGGCGTAAGGTGAAGTCCGAGGTTTGTATGCCCCTCCGCGCAAAAATGTGGCTCCAGCCGTCTTGACGCGCCGCGCCGTCTCCACAATCATTTCTTCATTTTCTACTGAGCAGGGACCGGCAACGACTACCAAAGGGTGGTGTTCACCAAATACCACCGCTCCATTGGGAGTATTAACCACCACTTCCGAAGCTTCGCCGTGGCGGTACTCCCGGCTGGCGCGTTTGTAAGGCTGCTCTACCCGCAACACCTGCTCAATCCAGGGGCTAACTTCCTGAACTTGTAGTGGATCTAAGCTGGCGGTTTCACCTACTAGACCAATAACTACTTTGTGTTGACCAACAATTTTTTCTGGAGTTAGCCCCCAGCTAGTTAGTTCCTCATCAATGCGGTTTATTTCCGCCTCTGGGCAACCACTTTTCATTACTATAATCATCTGAAAGTTCCTGATTAATTGAGTAAATTTTTCTGTAAATGGGCTAACTTTATTGTTGCATCAGGCGACTGGAAGTCGAGGCTACACAGGCGAAACCCACCGACCTGGGTTAATAAAAACCTTTGATTTTCTCTTAGTCCACGGAGGTGGACTTCGTTTGTATAGCCGCGATTTCTAATCGCCAGGGCTAGGTGCAAGATGTGGACTAACTTTATTGTTGCCTATTGGACTAATTACGAATAGTTAAAAACAAAATAAATTTATTTACAAAATATAGCGCTCAGTCAGTAGTTTTACTACTAAATAACTGGATACGGCGTATCAAAAAGATGATCTAATTTTAATTAGCAATGTTGAAGTTATAAAATTTCAACTTCAACATTCACTTTAAAATTTACCGAATACCGCAGTTACATAATACCTGAGCGCCGTTCATTATGAGTTTTTTTGCCGAGTTTCGCGCCAAACTGCCACCATTCGTCCCCAATTGGTGTTGAACTCACCCAAACCCAGCAAACTTCCGACTCTTTCTTCATCCCAAGAGGCAGAGAGAACGCCATAAGTGATCCCTAAGACCCCCAAACCAAATAATCCCATGTTCACCAATAACACGGCGATGGGAGGTAGTTGGATATCAGAATAGATAGCCAGCAGATAGCTGACTACCAGGGTGGTAATGCCCAAAGCTGTTGGTACACCACAGAACCCAGCTACTCGTCGAATCATCCTCTGGCTGACTACTTGGGGAATAGTCATTTCTTCTTTGGTGTAAGGCGTTCTTCTATCAGCCTGTTTGCTAGATTCTTGTGGCTGTATTGCTGGTTTACTTTGAGTTTTTGCGGGTTTTTGGCGCTTTTTGTTTGGTTCAAAGGGCAAGCGACTGCGTTCAGATTCTTCAGCAGACATAAGCGGTAGTCCCTATCCACGAATACCGAGGCGAGCAATCAAAGCTTGATACTTTTCCCGGCTTTCCTGCGATATGTAAGCTAGAAGACGCTTACGCTGACCAATTAGCTTCAACAGTCCCCGCCGGGAAGAATGGTCTTTTTTATTTGCCTGGAGATGTTCGCTGAGGCGGTTAATGCGCTCAGTTAGCATGGCAACTTGGACATCGGACGAACCAGTGTCAGTTTCGTGAACTTGGTAGTTGGAAATTATTTCTTGTTTCCGCAGTTGCGTCAGGGCCATGATCGATTCAGTTTCTAGTTTTTCTAAATGTATGTAGCAGTCTCCCATAATATCACAGCCATCAAGCTGGATGTGGAATCACCTTTGCTGCTATATTTTGTATTTTTTAATACCAAGCAATTGGTAAGTTAGACTGCCACTATACTTCGTTTCAATCCCTAATAGGGATTTTAGTTGATTGTGATTATACTCTGTTTCAGTAAGATCCCTAGTTATCAATGATTTATTGACAAATTACTACTGCTAAACAAATACCTTGGCTGTATAGCTTGGCAAATCAGTGACTAAACCATCTTCTCCAACTTTCACCTCCCTATTGGTGAGGCAATCTTGCCAATCTTGAGCAGATGGAGAGTTGGGAATTATATATTGATTTAAATTCTGGTCGGAGAAATTTGCCACGACAACCATATGAGAATTTTGCTCATCCCATCGGGTGTAAGCTAACACTTTGTCCTCGGCATTTTCGTAGAAAAACTGGATATTGTCACTTTGCAAGGCGAGATTCTGCTTGCGTAGAGCAATAAGTTTTTGATAATACTCAAATAAATTATGATTCTGGTCGCCTGACAACAAAGACCAATTAATCTTCTGTGGCTTAGTCACATCTTCGCTTTTTTGCTGGTATTCGCCAAACTCTTCTCCCATCCACAGCATCGGTATACCCATCGCTGTCATTAAGAGAACGGCTGCTAACTTCGCTCGCTTAAATGCGTCTGCGTCAAAGATACCGCGATCGCCTAATTCTCGCAATAGACGTTCGCGATCGTGGGTTGCCAAATAATTTATCACATTGGTAGCGATCGCATAACCCTGCTGCTTGGGATTTAAAATTTCCTTTAGTTGTTCTAATTCAAATGTTTCTCCACAAATATATGGAACTATAAAGTACCTAAAACTCTCATGCCAACAACCATCTAATGGTCCATCTGGCTTAACTACAGTGTTTGTATCAGGAATATGTTCGGCAATGTTGTAAAACTGTTTGGGTGCGGCATGGATTTTTGTTTGCTTCGCCAGCCAGTCGAGAAATTCAAAGTTGGCTAATTGGCGCACCGCATCAAAGCGAATTCCATCAATATGATACTCCTGAATCCAAAATTGCACTACATCCCCGATGTATTTCCATGCAGGCTTAACATTTAACTTCTCATCATAATTATCATAGTTAAACTCTGGCCCCCAGTAATTATCTGGATCTTCAGGATAATGCATGTGTTCGTAATACCAGTAATTCCGGTCAATCAGCATTAACGGGCATTCTTCATCTGTGTGGTTATAAATTCCATCCATAAAAACACGAATGCCTCTAGCATGACACTCATCTATTAATCGCTTTAAATCTTCTGTAGAACCGTAACTAGATTCTGTAGCAAAGAAGTGACGCACTTTATAGCCCCAGCTATAGTTACCAGGGTATTCATTAACTGGCATTAATTCAAGTGCATTAACTCCCAATTCAACCAGATAATCTAACTTGGCAATTACCCCTAAATATTTGCCTCGTTTGTCAACCCCAACGTGATCATCAGTAAAATCTGCAACGTGCATTTCATATATGACTAATTCCCGATTGTCAGGCAACGGTTTTTCGTCATATTGCCAAACGTAAGTATCAATAATGCGTTGCCCATCTTTAATCCGTACCCTGCTGGATTTTTCTGTTTCATTAACATTTGTGGCATTAGGGTCAATAACATCTACCCATTGATCAAGTGCAAAATTTTGACTTTTGCTTTGAACACGAAATTTATATTGATAAATGCCGTCTTCCAGTTTTACTTGAGTGCGGAAATAACCATCTTCATTTTTTACCATCGGGATTTCTTTCCACTCAGAAAAAGACCCAATTAAAGCTGCTCCTTTGTTCCGAGGAGCAAACAACGTAAATTCAATTAAACTTCCCATTTGCATTTTTTTAATATATCTTCCTGTGAGTAGTCCGTGTCACCATGTGCGAGAATACAAACATTACCCCAAGCATACGATTAGCACCTGCTTAGGTAATCGACCTTCCTGAAACCTTTCGAGAAGGTACTTCCTTCAGAATGACCATACATCTATCTTTAGATAGACTTGGTTAAAAATAAATATGTGCTTTTAAATTTCCTTAGTTTGTGAGTATTTTATAACATAGAAGACTTATTTTCTGTTGCTTCAATAAACGCCTCGAACTGGCCATTAGGTGTCCATTGAATAGCCCCATCTCGTCCTGTAAAAAATAGTTTTGTTTGGCTTTTATTCAGTTCAGATAAAGCTTTTGGATCAAAGTTGGCAGAAGAAGCGATCGCCACTTGTGGTTGCAGAGCAATAACTAAATCTTTTAATGACTGAGGGGCACACCATAGCACTTGTGGACGAGGCAAACTCCCACTTTTAACTAGTTGCTGTACCTCTTTAGACTTGATATTACCTACTAATAACCAATTCTGATCTAAAATTTGCAATTGTAAGATGGGTAATTGATCGTTGATTAATTTTGCCACTATTGAACCCGTTTTCACCCCTTGACCAACTGCCAAAGCTTGGTAAGATCCCTGATACTTTTGTAATTCTTGTTGAATTGCCTGAATTGCAATGGAATTTTCTGGCTTGGGGGAATATTCATAAAAATTTTTGATTGGTAAACGTTGCAGTAATTCCAACCAAGCATTACTTTCATTGCCTTGGAAATCAGTTGCGATCGCCCAATTTATTTGATTTACACCCTGCTGTTGCAAAAACGGTAGGATTGTGAAACGTCCTGTACCTTCATCGCCACTATTAATTACAGTTACTGTACCTCTATCTTGAACAATTACAATTGGTTCCGTACCAGATTCTAATACCGTTATCCTAAACAATGTATTTGTAGAATGCCAAAGTGGGATGAATACTAAACCAATCGCAATCACATTAGCAAACCACCACCTCTGCTGCCACCAAGGCACTAACCAAACCAGTATAATCAGTAGATAAATCACCAGAAGCTGCCAACTAGATATGCTGCCTACAGCAACAGAATTTCCTGGCAACTTGCTAAAAAAATCCACTAGTTTAATTAGCCAATCAGTAGGGTAATGCAACACCCCAGCAAGGAAGCTTCCTGCCTCAGTCCAAATTAATGCTGCGATCGCACTGATGATTCCACCTATACTAATGATCGAAATTAATGGAGTACTAGCGACATTCAGCAACAAACTATAAGATGGTACAACCCCAAAGACAAAAAGTTGCACAGGTAAAGTCCAAATAGTAGCGGCTAGGGGAACAGCAATCAAAACAGCGATCGCAGGTGGTAGCCATGCTAGGCGGTTGACTAATGGGGGTACTGTTACGACTAATCCCAGTGTTGCTAAAAAACTCAATTGAAAGCCTAAATCCCAAATCCATAGAGGATTAAACACTAATAACAGAGTTGCTGCTAATAGTAATGATCCGAACTGTTTTACCTTCCTTTTTAATAGCAGACCAACTAATGCCGCAAAACCCATAATTACGGCTCTGAGAACCGCAGGTTGAAAACCTGTTAAACTCAGAAAAATGATTAAAGCCAAAAAGCCAAGGGTAAATTGAGTTGCTTTTTTTGCCCGCCTCGTTAACTGTAATATCACACTTAAAATCAAGGAAGTTTGGAACCCGGAAGCTGCTAAAGCATGAGCTAATCCGGCTTGTACAAACAGGTCGCGGATATCGTAGGGTAAATCAACAGCTTTGCTGCCTAAAACCATTGCACTGACAAGAGGCCCTTCAGGGACACCTAACCAACGAACTTGCGATCGCACAATTCGCTCCCGAATTTGCCACCATCCCCATTTACGTTCCTGATCCAAAACATTTATTTGTCGCCCAATTAGACCAGCAAACGTTCCCTCTTGCTTAAGAAACTTCTGAAAGTCAAAACCACCAGGATTGGAAGCCGCCTTTGGTTTGTACAAAATCCCAGTCACAGCAATTTGTTGACTAGGGTATAACCCAGTAGCTTGAAGTATAGGCACTGTCACATACAATTTGCCTGTAACTCCTTTTGGAACACCTGCTGAACCTTTTTGATTTTTGACCTCATCTAGCTGAGTCGCTTCCAGCCAAAATTGTCCTCGCTGACTGCGAGTCAAGCGGGGATTACTCGCTACTTCACCGCGAACAATCACAAGTTGTTCTTGATTACTGCTATTTCCAGGCGGGACGAACTGACTAATATCTTTTGCACCTGGTTGCGGCACTCGCCATTGAAGATACAGAGTTGCCAACAATCCCACCAAGCCAGCAGCTAGCCAGATTCGAGGATGGGGAGTAGTTTGCCAAATGTTAGGCACTGCCTTATTTTTGCTTCCAGCATTTTCTGATTTCTGAGCAAGTTGCCGTGAAGTCGTGCGTCTTCTAAAAAGAATTGCTCCCACTATCCCCAGAACCAAAATCCACACACCACCCCAAGGAACTGCCGTAAACAGCAACCCGAAAATGTAGCCAAGACAAATAATTACACCACTAGTTTGAATCATAAGATTTTTTGTAAAAGCACCTGACAACCCGAAATTGCAGCTGACTTGAAAATAGCTAGGGCAGCAATAGAGAAAAATCGGCGTTGCTGAATTTGGCTATGAAATTCAAAAATCAAATATTCCAAACTCTTATTATCTGCGCCTGGAGCGCCTCTGCGTGAGCTTTTCATCTTCATCTCTTTAATCAGCAACGCCGAAAAATTTTTATGCTTGTGGTGAAGTATAGTGCATCAAGTTTATACCTCACTTTTCGCACTTCAGTTTGTAATATTTGAAGATTACGAAATATAGCGATACCTACGGTGGGCTGCGCCTATGCTATCTAACCACAACCATAGCCGCACCAGTAACAACTATCAGTATTAATACTTGATAACATGACAATTATTGGTAACTATTTTAGAATTATTAATATAAGACATTTTGAAGTGCAGAATATGGGTTATACAAACAAAGCCCGCATAGGCGGGCTTTATCCTTGTAGCCTTAATGTTTTAGACTCAAGATTTAACGGTATTTTTAACCTTTAGCAATAGTTGCATCATCAAGATATGCCTACCTTAGAGAATGCAAAATCAAGGGTTTGCTAACCTGCGGAAGTAGGTTTTATCTGTGTAGCCGCGACTTCTAGTCGCCCAGGCGAGTAATAAATTCGACTTTACAAACATCCTCTTACTTAGCCAGGTAAGGAATACAGCAGTCCCCGCTATTGTGAGGTACGTATTTGGTGCTGAAAGAGTCGAAAAGGAGGTAGTGTGGAGGGGGAGAGACTGTACTTGATAACAGCAGGAAGCGCTGTATCTGGATGCTCTGCATCCTTTGACACATCAACTCTTCTACGAAAACAATGAAAGTATTACCCAAAGAACATAAGAGACAATTGGAATCAAAAACAGCCAATCAATAATATATTGGTAACGAGATTTA
This sequence comes from Nostoc sp., assembly GCF_036917755.1. GTDB lineage: Bacteria > Cyanobacteriota > Cyanobacteriia > Cyanobacteriales > Nostocaceae > Nostoc. The sequence goes on along the minus strand of NZ_JBALFC010000134.1, from coordinate 689 downwards.
ACTGTAGACTCTGAAACAGGTTGTGGTAAGACTGGCTGTGAAACAGGTGGCTGTATGACTGGCTCTAAATCTTTGAGCAACGGAAAACCCAACTTCTCCCTTTGCTCAACATATAAATGAGCTATCTTCCTAGCCAAATGCCGAATCCTGGCAATATAGCGAGTTCTCTCCGTCACCGAAATCACACCTCTAGCATCCAGCAGATTGAACGTGTGCGAACACTTCATTACATAATCTAAGCTAGGCAAGACCAATCCTCGCTCCGTCAATTGGGTAGCTTCCTGCTCATATAAATTAAATAGTGTCAATAGCAACTCAGGATTCGACGCTTCAAAGTTGTATGTACACTGCTCAATCTCACTTTGCAGGAAAACATCTCCATAAGTAATGTTGTCTGTCCACTGGATCTTTGTAAATGCTTCTACTTGCTGGAGATACATTGTCAGCCGCTCTAGCCCGTATGTAATCTCAATCGACACCGGACGGCAATCAATTCCCCCACACTGTTGGAAGTAAGTAAATTGAGTAACTTCCATCCCATCTAACCATACTTCCCACCCAGTACCCCAAGCTCCCACCGTCGCATCTTCCCAGTTGGTTGAGTCGATGAGGGATATTATTCCCCGCACCTCTCAGTTAGATCCGTGCGTACCCGTTTCCGTGTACACGGCTCCCGATGTTCTTAGCTT
>NZ_JBALFC010000133.1:0-28576 GCF_036917755.1 Nostoc sp. | reverse complement strand
ACGTTTTCTACTCATGATGTATCACTAAGAACATCAATTCCGATGTTCTTAGATTACATCTTAATGCTGCCTTTTTGCTTAAGTTGACACCAATGAGCATTGCTGTGCCCCTACGAAAAATCTATTAAGTATGTATTTTGAAATAGCTATAAAAACAGCAGAGGCTACAAACCTACCTAACCGAAAATGCCTCGTTGAACCGCCGTGTCACAGGCTCAGTGATGAATGTCAAAATTGACTTTTTACGAGTGACAATTTCACCTGTAGCAGTCATCCCTGGTGTAAATTCTACTTCTTGACCCCGCACGTTCACTGAGTGTTTACTTAGCTTAATTCTTGTAGGAAAAACTAAGCCTAATTCTTTATCAACAATTGCATTCGGACTGACTTGCATAACTTCGCCCTCTACAGTGCCAAATTCCTGGAAGGGGAAAGTTGCCATTTTCACTTTTGCCTTCATTCCTTGACGAATAAACCCAATATCGCGGTTAAGAACTTTTACCTCTAGGAGCATTTCTTCCCCTTCCGGCAAAATTGACACCAACTCTTCACCCGATTGTACTGGCCCTCTGGTGGCTTTGACTCTGTAAATCGTACCAGCAACGGGAGCTTCAATCGTTTCTAAAGCTTGCTGCTTCTTCGCCTGATCTAATTGACCTTGAACAGTTGTTAGTTCTTCTTTACGCTTGTTGAACTGGGTCAAAATTTCACTTTGGCGTTCTGATGCTACACGCTGGGCTTGACTGCGTGCAGCTTGGTAAGCTTGTTCTGCTTGGCGAATTTCTTGGACTTGGGCAGCAATATCTTTTTCTAATGATGTGACTTTATCTTGAGCCTCTGTGATTTTATTCTGGGCGTTGGTCACTTCATCTTGCGCTCTAGTGATTTCTGTCTTTGCACGAGTTAATTTTTCTTGGGCATCCAGGTAATCAACACGAGGTGCAGCGCCATTAGTAATTAGAGTGCGTAGGCTTTTTTCCCTTTGTTTAGCAAGTCCTAAATTACTTTCAATTTTAATCCGAATGCTATCTGCATTCACAAGGTTGGTTTGAGCATTCCCAACGCTGCTTTTGGCATTAACTAAGTTGTCTTGCAATCGAGTCAAGCGGACTTTGGCTTGATTGATGAGTGCTACTTGGCGATTTGCTTCTGCTTCTGCCGCAGCTTGACGCGCTTGGTAGTCTTGTAGACGGGAGCTTAAAAGTTCATCTTGCAGTTTCGTCCCAGCAGTTTTGCCTCCGGTGCGTTCTGCATCCAAACGTTGTAAATCGTCTTGAATTAATCTAGTGGATTTGGCTAGGCGAGAAACATCGGTTATTTGCAAGTCTGGATCTTTTTGAATCAGAACTTGACCTTTAGTAACGCGATCGCCTTCTTGCACTTTAACAGCGACAATTGACCCTCCACCCAAGGATGTCACTGGCCTTACTTGTGTGGAAGCAATTAATTCCCCTGGTGCTGTTGCTACTTCATCTATTTGCGAGAAGTACGCCCAAGCGATCGCCCCAAAGACGATCGCGGTCATCGTTCCCGCTAATAATCTAGTGAACAAGGGTGGCAATTCCTGTACCGCCTTCCCCAATTCATAGGTGAGTTGTTCCTCTGGTTGGGCGAATCGCTCTTTTGTCTGACGTGCTTGAGCAGCATTTGCAGCTAGGGAAGATTTCATAGAATTTTAGATTATTGGGCATTGGGCATTGGGCATTGGGCATTGAGAATTAGAAATTGGGCATTGGACATTGGGCATTGAGAATTAGAAATTGGGAATTGGACATTAGGTATTAGCTTTTCTCCCCATGCCCCATGCCCCATGCCCCATGACCTAATTCAAACTGCTAGATAGCGCCGCAAAAAGTTTTCTAATGTCTCTAACTGGAAGTTAAAAATCGCCTCTAAATTAGCAATTTCATCTTTTGTACAGAAAAATTCATTTGCTAGCAATGTGCGATAAGTTCCCAAAGCTTTTTGGATTTGGGGATTAAATAAGCCTAATGCACTCTGTAATCCATCAATGGCAAATAGTGGTGAGTTAATTATTACTGGCTGTTTGTTGAAGATCCGACCAAAAATCCGGGGAATATCTTCTCGTAATAAAATCTCCGGTCCTCCCACTGGTAGAATCTGGTTGCGAGCTGCTTCAACTGTCACAGAATCCACCACTATCTTTGCCAAATCATCGGTACTGACAATTGAGGTACGGTTTTTGCGATCGCCGATGAGCAGATACAATCCTGTTTCCCGAAACCGTTCTACTAGTGGCAGCAAGTTAGATGCTAATCCAGATGGGCGTAAAATAGTGTAATTTAAGCCACTAGCTGCCAAATATCGTTCTACTGCTCGTTTGGCTTTGAAAACGGGAGCGTCTTCATATCCGCGATCGGCTCCTAATACGGAAATGAAGACAAAATGCTCTATACCATTGGCTTTTGCCTGATCAATCAGTTCAATATTAGCGCGGTAATCTAAAGATAGGGCATCGCTATCAGAACCGTGGGCGCTGATAATATACTGTACACCCCGACTAGCTTTCTGGATATCTTTTTCTTCTAGCAAGTCACCGATGAAAATTTCTGCACCCCGGTGTTCTAACTCGCTATAGCGCGATGTCAGGCGGACAAATGCCCGCACAGACTGTTCTCGTTGTCGTAGGAGTCGCACAACTCTGCGACCAATTCCTCCCGTTGCTCCAGTTACTAGAAACATATAAATACCTAAGTTGAATAGTTACAGCGTTTATAGTTCTTGAAATGCTCGATATATGCTCAAAACCCCTTGAGCAATACTTAAACAGAAGTATGAGCATATTTTTATACTTTGTTACTATGCTCAATATATCCTCACGCCAACTAAGCCAGTAGGTCACACCTTATTTATCTTAATACTCTAAAAATTATCCCCCATATTTTTAATAAATGTGGGGGATAGGGTAATGGGATTAGTTTTACTGGCTCAACAAATTAATAGCTTGTTCAAGCGACATCTTAGCCTTATGCAAGTTCAGCAGGTTCTCTTGGTCGTATCGGTCAGGATAGCTCATTTTCCTGCCCTCCAGCGTTATCCGAATTAGTGCTGCTTGCTCATCTGTGGGTGAATTCATCTCCTCTATAGCGGAACTGATTATCTGGATAGCGTTAAAGTTAGGGAATTTTAACCCTTTGCCTTGCTTCATTTGTTGCAGTGCTAAAAATGGAAATGCCATCAGAGTAACGATGTATGAGGTTTTGTATCCTGCATTAAGAGTTGGTTTAATGCCGTATCTACGACACAAGTCGCGTAATTCTTTAATAGTCTTGATTTCAAGTTCGGAACGCGTGAACATAAAATAGAAGTGTCCATTTTTGAAATTGGATATTAGTGGTTGTAGTTCCGGCAAGTTGCCGCAACCACTAAAAAACAATCTATTGTTTTGGCACCAAGTAAATCAAGCCTTGTTTATATTTCTCAATAATGCCTAATCCTAAAGGGAACCCACAAAATTTACAACCAATTAAATCAAATAGAGAAGAATCATTAACAGAGAGGATTAACCTACGCATTACCAAGACTATGAAAGAAGAACTATCCACCAAGGATGATCCTCCAGAATTTTGCCGTCGTGCGATTCAGGAAGCATTAGATAAAGATAAAGAGAATGCCTAACCCTAAAGGTCATCCAGAAAATTTAAACCCATTTAAATCAGAGAGGGAAGAACCTTTAAGTGAGCGTCTTAACTTACGTGTCACAAAAACTATGAAGGAAGAACTATCTACCAAGGATGATTCTCCAGAATTTTGCCGTCGTGCGATCGAAGAAGCATTAGATAAGGATAGAGAAAAATAATCTTAAAGAGATAGTTGTCACGAGTGTGTGAATTACTGGAATGAGTCAGCAATCAAGCATATTGCTATCTCAATATGCTTGATTGCTTGCTGAAAATACCGAAATGAGAAAGCAAACAGACCTTTTGAGTAAGTCAAATGCCATTTTGCTTGCTGAAAATACCGAAATGAGAAAGCAAACAGACCTTTTGAGTAAGTCAAATGCCATTTTGCTTATTAAATTCGACTTGATCCATTTTTTCGATGCATTAACTAGTAACTTAAGTAATTATGTTAAGAAGATTTGTAGGTTGGGTTGAAGGTCGTGAAACCCAACAAATCCTTGAAAATTTTGGGTTTAATTCCTCAACCCAACCTACATTGGAGTTATTTTTTAATTTAAGCACTTTAGACTTTTATAAATAGGACTTACGCATAAGAGATCCCCCAACCCCCGATAAATTGGGGGCTTTTTAGATCCCCCCTTTTTTAAGGGGGTTAGGGGGGATCGAGGTTTCAGGTTTTGATTGCGTAAGTCCTAATAAATATTTATAACAAGGTTATTTTCTAGGAGTTAACATTTCGTAGATCCGATACCTGGGACTAGGGGTTGATTAATTCTTGTTTAGTCCTCTTCAGAGGACTTTCGCTATTAGCCGTAGGTTTCTAACCTATGGCGGGTGATGGGTTCAAATGTGAGATTCTAGACTCACGTATTTGCATCATTGCAGAATATTGGCATTGCCCACACGTCCGCCTCAGAATAAATTCTGCGGCTCATAGCGAAAGTCAGCTGAAGCTGACTGAAATTGTTCTTTTACCCGCATTTCCAGCCAGAGCCTAGAAAGGAGTCTATGAAAAGTTGTCCTAATTTAAAATCCCCCCACATCTTTGTAGATGCAGGGGGAGTATTAACAATTCAAAATTGTTTCAGACGGTGATTTAAACGCTTTGTGCAAGCAACCCACCTCAAAACTATTCAGATGCTTTGTTATTAGCTCTATTGGCACGCGCCTCAGCTGAAGCCATCACCTCATCAAAATTCTCTAGCACTTCGCCAGGGAAGCTTTCCAAAACTCTGGTAGAAAGAGCAACCCGCCCTTTACCCTCATCCAAGTCAATAATTACAGCTTTAATTGGCTGACCAACTTTAAATACCTTTTCTAAAGATTCAATGAATTTTTGGCTTACCTGCTTGATATGAAGCAAAGCGCCCATCCCATTTAAATCGACAAATACACCAAAAGGTTTGATACCAGTAATTTTACCTTCCACCAGTTGACCTAGTTCTAATAAGCTGAAGTTGCTAGAACGAGTTGCTAAACGCTGGGAAAGGATGAGTTTGTTGGTGTTACGATTAATTTCCAAAAAACCCACAGTTAGATTTTGACCTTTGAGTGCTTCTAAATTATCACGCTCAGCCAGGTGCGATCGCGGAATAAATCCCCGCAAAGAGAGAATATCGACAGTGACACCACCTTTATTCACACCCATAACCCGTACTTGCACAGTCTGAGCATTTTCCTGCATTTCGGCCAGTCGTTCCCAGATGTGCTGAATTTCCAACTGCTTTCGGGAAAGGGTGACTTGACCTTCTGCATCCTGATCTCGGATAATCAAAAACTGCATATCCTCTTGCAATGGCAGCACCTCCGATAAATCGGTAACTGCTCTCAAAGAAGCCTCATCGCGCGGCAGAAAAGCTGATGACTTGCCACCAATATCGACATAAGCTCCATCGTGGTCAAGTTGGAACACTTTGCCATGTACAACCTGTCCCTTTTGAAACTGGTAGTCGTGTATTTCTAGTGCTTTGGCAAAATCATCCATCGTAAACGACGAATTGGCTGTTTGAGAAAGTTTCGATTCGGAATTCATGACTTTTGAAGATTAATTGTTATTTGATATGGTGCAACTGGAGTTTAGATTGTCATTTGTCATTTGCTCTTTGTCTGTAGTTACGCGATGTGCAACTTAATGTTCTGACCTCACTTCCATTCCTTTCTTCTTTTAGGAAAAAGGTTTTAAATTTTTTCCTTTCTCCCATCGGGAAGGGGACTGAGGGGTTAGATTTGAGTAAAAGTTGTACACGGCGTTGTCGTTATTACTAATGACAAATAACAAACTTGGCTGCATAGACTTCAGTTTAGTTGACTAAAGAGTTGTTTTACTTGCTCCCAAGCATCGGCAGCAGCTTTAGGATTATAACTGCCACGATGGTCACAGAAAAATCCGTGATCAGCTCCATCGTAGCGAAACACACGATGAGGAATTTTATATTTTTCTAACTCTGCTTCAATCTCATCTACTTGTTCGGCTGGGATGCTAGCATCTTCTGCACCAAAGAAGGTATAAACAGTACCTGTTATTTCTCTGGTGCGCGTGATAGTAGGAGCGCCACCTCCTGGTGTACGGGCGGTAATTCCAGCACCGTAGAAGGAAGCCGTAGCTTTAATATCTGGTAAAGTGGCTGCAAGATATGCGACGTGACCACCAAAGCAGAAGCCAATACAGCCAAAAGCATCTTTTTTCACTTGAGGCAGATTTTTGAGATAGTCAATTGCTAATTGAATATCGCTCAATAACTCTGAGGCTTGAGTTTGCATGGCGTAGCCTCTGCCCGTTTCAATATCTTCGGGTGTATATCCGGTTTCAAAACCAGGAGCAATACGTTGAAAAAGTGCAGGCGCGAGCGCTACATATCCAAGTTTGGCAATCCGTTCTGTAACTTCCCGAATGTGAACATTGACACCAAAAATCTCTTGTAATACCACGACTCCAGGGTAAGATCCAGATTCTTTTGGCTCTGCAAGATTTGCAGACACTTGAATGTTATCTTGCAAAAGATTAACCGTTGTGGTAATTATTGCTTGCTCTGTCATAATAATTATTACCAGTGCTATGTGATTAGCCTTGTGTTTATTTGATATAACTATGCCAGTATGTCCAGATTATTTCCAATTAAATTATCAATTACCAATAATGAGCCCATTAGAAATTTCTCCCCGAAAAACTTTATATGTAAATAGAATATTTGATATGTAGCAAATGCAGCTGGACACCAAAGAGTGCTGAGTTAAAAGTGCTGAGTAGGAAAGCAATACTCCCCACTCCCTACTCCCCACTCCCCACTCCCCACTCCCCACTTAGTATTCAGGAGGTTTGCTGATGATTCAATTTCGTATTCAGCCAGACAGCGAAATTCCCGCATCAACCCAGCTGTTTAATCAAATCCGGTTTGCGATCGCTTCCCGGCAATATCCCCCTGCTTACAAATTGCCAAGTACACGGGCACTAGCAATGCAAACGGGATTACACCGTAATACCATTAGCAAAGTTTACCGTCAACTAGAGGAAGACGGATTTGTTGAAAGTATGGCTGGTTCAGGAATTTATGTTCGTCCCCAAGGTCATGAGGGCGGTAGCAGGCTGCAATCACCAATTCTCAAACAAAATCCTGATGCATATCAAGTTGTCCAGAAAGCACTTGATGATCTACTCTCTCAAGGATGTTCACTCAATCAAGCCAGAGAGCTATTTTTAGCGGAAATTGACTGGCGCTTGCGTTGTAGTGCGCGGGTATTGGTTGCAGTTCCATCTTATGACATGGGTGCTGGCGAGTTGATGGTGTATGAATTAGAACGATCTTTAAAAATACCAGTCCAGTTGGTAGCAATGGAAGAATTAACAGCTGTGCTAGATAAAACTACCTCTGCGACAGTAGTCACAAGTCGGTATTTTATCAGTAATGTGGAAGCGATCGCAGCTCCGAAAGCTGCACGGGTAATTCCTCTAGATATCTACGACTACAGCAAAGAACTCAACCTATTAAAAACCCTACCAAAAGAAAACTGTGTAGGCATAGTTAGCCTCAGTTCTGGGATTGCCCGCGCCGCAGAAGTAATCCTCCACGGTCTGCGAGGGGATGAACTACTAGTGATGACTTCGCAACCAAAAGATGCTTATAAACTTCAAGCAATGGTTAAACGGGCTGAGGTAATCATAACTGATCAAGCCAGTTTTGCCGCAGTCCAAGCAGCCGTGCAAGCATTTGATGAAGATATTATTCGGCGACCAAAGCTGATTAAGGTTGAGAATTATATCGGCACTAACTCAATTAACTTGCTAAAACGAGAACTGGGTTTGAGTTAATCCAAAGAGTAAGAATGGCATAGGCGGACACACCCATTAACAATTCAAAATTCAAAATTCAAAATTCAAAATTAAAGACATTTTCAGACGGCGATTTAAACCCCGACTGAAAATGACGCTACCTTTAGAGGTAGTAGTCTGTCAAGAACTAATTGACGGGTAAATAAATTTTTCAATTTTTCTTCTTTCTTCTTTCCTTCTTCCTTAGCGCTCTTTGCGACGGCAGTCGCTCATGGGGGAGACCCCCAAGACCGCGCTGCCTCTCCTTTGCGGTTCGTTCCTTTATCCGTCAAAATGTATTTGACAGACTAGTAGGGGTCTTAAACCCTTTGATTTACGATAAATAACTCAGGATTATGATTGTGGAGAACTGTTGAGAGGCGATATGAGTATTCCACTTCTAGACCATCCCATACAAGAGAAACTAGTGACCGTCGCTGATGTTTCTTGGGAGGAATTCAAAGGTATTGAGGCACAGCTTAAGGACAACCGCAATGTCCGACTCTCTTATTTGTCAGGAATATTAGAAATTATGTCACCGATTGGTGAAAAACATGAGTACGTGAAAACAACTCTTGGATATTTGCTAGAAGCTTACATGAGAGAGTTGGGCATCCGGTTTTACGGTCGTGGTGGTTTTACTTTGGAAGAACCTGGGTATGCTTCTGGCACACCCGATGAGTCTTACAGCATCAACACAAAAGGAGAAGTTCCTGACATTGTTATTGAAGTTATTGTTACTAGTGGCACTATTAACCGAAAAGAGTTATATAAACCTAAGAAAGTGCCTGAAGTTTGGTTCTGGAAATCTGAGCAGATAAAAATATTCCGTTTAAATGCGGGTGGTGAATATGAGGAAGTACACCGTAGTGGTTTCTTCCCGAATTTAGACCCAGCTTTGTTGCTCCAATATATCGGACATCCTGACCAGTACGACGCTGTTGCCGAATTTGTGCAGGCTATCCGAAAATAACTTCTTGGAACTAACCAGGACGCAAAAGCAGATAACGAATATCTCAATCAAAAACTCAAGCTGACAAAACAACCTACCCCACTTGTGCTTCTGGCGTGTTAATCTGCAAAAACTCTTGCACCCGTTGCAGGTAAGTTGGAGCATCTTCCAACATCGGGAAATGCGCTGTACCGGGAATCATCACAAATTCAACTTTGTCACTCAGTGCAGCTGCTTGACTCCCCATTTCGGCTGGAATAATTTTGTCATACTCCCCTGCCACTAGCAAAGTCGGCACAGTCAGCTTGGCAAACTCTTGCGGCATCAATTCAGCTTGAGCTTTACTGACTGAAGTAAAAATTGTCCCTAAAGCCGCATCGTAATCTGCTTCGAGAAAATCTTGCAAAAAAGCTTGACGCTCAGAATGTGGTATAGAACTATGCAAAAATCTAGCCATAAACATCCGGTCAACAAATGGGATTTTGCTTAACCACTTGGGACGGAATTTTACTACATAGCCACCGAATTTATGAAAGGCACTAAAGGATTTTTCGTCGTACTCAAAAACGCCGCTACAGGTTAAAATTCCTCGTTCCACTCGTTGGGGGTAGCGGTTAAAAAATAAAGTGGCAACAGATGCGCCCATTGAGTGAGCATGGATATGCACACGCTCAAGATGTAACCCATCTAGCAAAGCTGCCAAATCATCAGCATATTCATCTAATTCATAGGTTAACTCTTTGATTGCCTCTGATTCTTCCTGTGGGGACTGAGACTCGGCAACAGATTCACTTGCTTGGGCTATAGTCGCCTTACCACGAGAACGGCCAAATCCCCGCAAATCGTAGAGTAAACAATCAAATTGCTCTGATAAAACATCAGCCGTATTTTGCCAATATCTAGCGGAACCAGCCCAACCGTGCATGAAAACCATCACTGGTTTTACCAAAGAACTAGATGGTTTTTTCACCCATTCGTAGTAATGCTCAACCCCACGAACATTAATATAAGGCATTTGTCCTTTGTCCTTTATCAGTTGTCATCAGTCATTTGTCCTCATTATGTGATTATTAGTCCTTAATTTTTGATAAATAACCAATGACTAATGACCAATGACTAATGACTATTACGCTGATTCTGGCTTTGGAAGTGAAGATGGATGTATTATCAGTTCGGCAGTCGATCGCTTCTCGACCATTTCCCGTGTTACTGTACAACGTGTCACATCCTTACGGGACGGTAACTCGTACATTACATCTAGCATCAGTTCTTCGACAATGCCCCGCAACGCTCTAGCACCAGTTTTACGGCGGTAGGCTTCTTGAGCGATCGCTCGCAAAGCATCTGCTTTAAAATCTAACTGGACATTATCCATCTTCAGAAGCTTTTGGTATTGCTTCACTAAGGCGCTGCGTGGTTGGGTGAGAATCGCCATCAGCGCTTCTTCATCTAGCGGATCTACTACTGCTACCATTGGCACGCGCCCAATAAATTCTGGAATCATGCCAAATTTGACTAAATCATCTGGTTCTAGATGGCGGAGAGTGTCTGCGGCTCGTTTCTCCTTCGATTGGCCTTCTCCCGGTTGTACAAAGCCGATTGCTTTTTTGCCAACTCTCTGATCTACAATCTTTTCTAAGCCCACGAAGGCACCACCACAGACGAATAAAATATTACTTGTATCAATCTGGATGCAGTCTTGATAGGGATGCTTTCGCCCTCCTTGGGGTGGTACATTGGCGATCGTTCCCTCTAACATTTTCAGCAAGGCTTGCTGCACGCCTTCGCCAGAAACATCGCGGGTAATTGACGTGTTCTCGCTCTTACGAGCAATTTTGTCAATCTCATCAATGTAAATAATTCCCCGCTGTGCTTCCTCTATATCCAAATCTGCCACCTGCAACAGTCGCAGCAAGATATTTTCAACATCTTCTCCCACATACCCCGCTTCCGTCAGTGTCGTAGCATCGGCAACGGCAAAGGGTACATCCAGGATTTTCGCTAGGGTTTGTGCTAAGAGAGTTTTGCCGCAACCAGTCGGGCCAATTAACAAAATGTTGGACTTTTGCAGTTCTATTGCATCATCTGCCCCAGCTTTGCCACTGGCTTTAGACTGAATCACCGCCAGCCGCTTGTAGTGATTGTAAACAGCTACTGACAGCACTTTCTTCGCTTCGTCTTGACCAATAACGTGTTCGTCTAGATATTTTTTAATCTCTCTAGGCTTCGGTATTTGATTAAACGAAATACTAGAAGAGTGGGTACGCCGTTTTTGAGGTGGTTCTGCTCTTGGTGCTGGTTGTGCTGCCGCACCATTGGTATCGAGTAACTCCTCGTCTAGTATTTCATTACACAAGTCAACGCATTCATCGCAGATGTAGACTCCCGGCCCCGCGATTAATTTACGCACCTGCTCTTGAGACTTGCCACAGAATGAACACTTTAAATGGGAGTCGTACTTAGACATACCAGCCTCTTATTTCAGAATGGTGACGTTTTCCCCTGCTATGGGAAGATTTTGCCTGGAAATGACCTGATCAATCAAACCGTAGTTCTTCGCCTCTTCTGCGGACATAAAAAAGTCGCGCTCAGTATCTGCTTCAATTCTTTCTAAGGGTTGACCAGTATGTTGAGACATTAACTGATTCAACTTGCCCTTAATGTAAAGAATTTCTCTGGCTTGAATTTCAATGTCAATGGCTTGACCTTGAGCGCCACCAAGTGGTTGGTGAATCATAATCCGGGAGTCGGGCAGAGACATTCGCTTACCGGCAGCCCCTGCTGTTAACAAAAATGCCCCCATGCTCGCGGCTAATCCAAAACAGATGGTAACAACATCAGGGCGAATTTGTTGCATTGTATCATAGATTGCCATCCCTGCGTAGACCGAGCCGCCAGGAGAATTAACATACAGTTGGATGTCTTTTTCTGAGTCTTCGGCGTCCAGGAATAACAACTGAGCCACGATTGAGTTGGCTACAGCATCGTCTATTGGCGTTCCCAAAAAGATAATCCGCTCTCGCAGCAGGCGGGAGTAGATGTCGAAAGCTCTTTCTCCCATGCCAGACTGTTCTACCACCATCGGCACGATGTTGCTAGGGCTGTTCAACTGGGAGCTAATGTTTATTCGACTTAAGTTGGTGATGGGGTTATTTCCCGACTGCGATAGAAGCATACAACTAAATTTGACGATAATTTAGGACAAATGTTTCAGCAGCAAATGCTGCCTTTTCGACGAATGGGATTTTTATCAGCTACGTGTTAACCATTATGCCTCATATAATTTCCTCTCGTCTAACACAGTATCAAGCTCAGGTGATAACAGGTGTCACTATTTGCGGAAAATTCATTAATTCTTTAATTATTCTGGCTTCATCCCGGAGTTGTAAACCCATTATTTCACCAGTACTTTAACTCAGAACTGGTGAACTCGTGGCTGTGGGATTTTTGATTTATCCTTCTGTGACTTCTGTAGAAGCTTCGCTGTTTTCTTCCTCTGTCTGAGGTGCATCAGCATCTGATTCTGTTAGTTCCGTTTCCTCTGTGGGACTCAAGGAGCCTTCGGGTACAAGTTCAACTGAGGAGCGTTCTAAGAGCCAATCGATGATTTTTTCGGTTAATAGTTCGTTTTCCACGATTGAGCGCAGTTTATCTTCATCAACGTCTTTTTCCTCCGGGTATTGCTCCAAAAGTTCTGTGACTCTGGCTGCGATTTCTTCTGGTGTTAGCTCGATAGATTCCCGTTTCCCGATTTCCCGCAAGGACAAGGAGCGTTTGATGCGTTCAATTGCCTCAGTGCGCGATCGCTCGCGCAACTGAGCAATAATATCTTGAGTAAACAAATTCCTCACATCTAATCCCTGCTGAGACAGTCGGATTGCTGTTTGCGTTAGCATTGCATCCACTTCTTGCTCAATCAACGTTCCTGGTAAGTCAACTTCTACGTGCTTGAGCAGTTCAGTTAACAAGGCTTCCTGCTTATTGGTTTTTGTTTTATCGTCCGCCTCTTTTTGATATCGCTCTACCAAAGAAGCGCGTAACTCCTCTAAGGTTTCAAAATCGCTGATTTCCTGGGCGAAATCGTCATTTACTTCTGGTAGCTCCTTTTCCTTCAATTCTTTGAGCGTCACGGTGAAAGTTGCCGCTTTTCCAGCTAAATCTTCATTAGCATACGGATCTGGGAACTGCGCCGCAATTTCTTTGGTTTCTTCAGGATTCATCCCCACTATTCCCGAAATAAAGCCTGGAATAAACTTATCTTCCTGCAACTCAACTTGAAAATCAGTTGCTTCGGCTCCAGGAATAGGTTCTGGTTCGGCTGTTTCGTCTTCGCCCTCGGCTTTGGAGAATACACCCTTAAAATCGACTACGGCAATATCGCCGATTTGGGCTGCACGTCCTTCCACAGGAATCAATGTCGCCAATTCTTGACGTTCCTTATCCAGCGTGTTCTCCACTCGTTCTGGATCGAACTTGACTTCTTCTGCCTTGGTCTGCAAATCAGTGTACTGAACTAGATTCACTTCTGGTTCTACATCAACAGCAGCCGAAATCGTCAGGGGTTTTCCAGGTTCATAATTCTTAATCAAATCTTCAAAAGAGGAGCGCAATTGCGGCTGACCGATTGCCGGGATAGCCTCTTGTTTGACTGCTTGCTCAATGCCATCTTGAATTAGTTCTTCCAGCGCTGCTGCCTTGATTCGAGTTGTACCCAGCCGTTGTAATAATATTGGGCGAGGTACTTTACCTTTACGAAACCCAGAAATATTGGCAGTACTCGCTAAGTTTTTAATTACCTTTTCGTAAGTTTGCTTGGTAATTTCCGGCGTAATCTCTATTTCCAGTCCAATTTGGCTGGCGGGAAGTTTTTCCTGGGTGACTTTCATGCTTCGTCTCTAGTTTTATGGTATTTTATACTCCGAGTACACACAAGACGCAATAAAATAATTGTTTGCGTTTATGGCTTGATGTCTCTTAAGGGCAATGGGAGCTTGCCAAAAGGTCTTATGACATCCAAAGATGGATAGATGTTTGTCCTGGGGCAAAGATCCAGTTTACTGCCAATGACCAAGGACTTGACATTTTACCTTCATCACAATTTGGTTAATGGGGCATTGGGCATTGGGCATTGGGCATTGGGCATTGGTTATTCTTTCTTCCCCCATCTCCCTCATCTTCCTCATCTCCCTCATCTCCCTCATCTCCCCATTCCCCATTCCCCATTCCCCACTCCCTCTGAAACTTAGGAATTAATTATTCACTAGGCTAATGCCGTGATATCCTGGTTCTCAGCGAGTGGTTAGTACCCCCAAGTTAAAGTTATAGTGTTGAATCTAGCTATTATTAAGTTGTGGTACAAGAACGCATCTGTTGCCTAGACCCATAGCTGAGTTTTATGTTGTGCTGGTTTTATGCATTTCGATCCTAGTATATTCATCATCTTGGTAAACAACTTTGCAGCCAAGATGTTTGTTGCCTTACAGGTGGGATGCCTATTAAATGTCTAAGTGCAGATATCTCTATTTTTCTGCTAAATGGCGATTTGTTGTATAATAATATATAGTTTAAATCGATGGAGAAATCAGATAGCCATTGTTGGAGAATGCAACATTACTTAACTTATTAAATAGTCAAGAAAATAAATGTATTAAATCTATAAAGATCGACTAAATTAGAGAAAAATCTAAATCTATTCAAAATGTATTTCGAGACTGCGATCGCTATTTAAATATAAGTAAATTGTGAATTGTTCCAAATCTTAAAGGAGGAAGCAAGTTTGTCGAAATCCTATCGTTTAGCTATTTTGGGAGCGACTGGTGCAGTTGGCACAGAGTTGCTGGAATTATTAGAAAGTCGTAATTTCCCTGTTGCTAACCTGAAGTTATTGGCATCAGAACGGAGTGTCGGGCGATCGCTACGGTTTAAAGGGGAAAATATACCAGTAGAACCAGTGAGCGATCGCGCCTTTGAAAATGTCGATATAGTACTAGCTAGTGCCGGTGGTTCCACATCTAAAACTTGGGCAGCAATTGCCGTCAAAAAGGGCGCAGTGGTAATTGACAACTCCAGTGCCTTTCGGATGAACCCGGAAGTTCCCTTAGTAGTACCAGAAGTGAATCCACTAGCCGCAGCTAATCACCAAGGCATTATTGCTAACCCCAACTGCACAACAATTTTAATGGCTGTGGCAGTATGGCCATTGCATAAAGTTAAACCAGTGCAACGCATTGTCGCTTCAACCTACCAATCTGCTAGTGGTGCTGGTGCCAGAGCAATGGCAGAAGTCAAAACCCAAACAAGCGCTATACTACAAGGACAGCCGCCAGTTGCCGAAATATTGCCTTACCCATTGGCATTTAATTTATTCCCCCATAACTCCCCATTAAACGATTTGGGTTATTGTGAGGAAGAAATGAAAATGGTCAACGAAACCCGAAAAATATTTGGCACGCAGCAAATCAGAATCACTGCGACCTGTATACGGGTTCCCGTACTCCGCGCCCACTCAGAAGCGATTAATTTAGAATTTGAGACTCCCTTTAGTGCAAAGGAAGCCAGAGAAATTTTAAATTCCTCCCCTGGAGTGAAATTGGTCGAAGATTGGGGAACTAATCATTTTCCGATGCCAATTGAAGCAACAGGTAAAGATGAAGTTTTAGTGGGAAGAATTCGTCAGGATATTTCTCATCCTTGTGGGTTGGAATTATGGTTGTGTGGCGACCAAATCCGCAAAGGCGCAGCATTGAATGCAATACAAATCGCTGAGTTATTAGTAGAGAAAAATCTACTCAAACCATTAGCTATTAGTCATTAATCATTGATTAAGTGACAAATGATTAATGACACTTGAAACTAATTTGCAGATAGGTTATTACAAGAGAAAACCACCAAGATACAAAAACATGGGTAATCAGGAGTGAAAAAAGGGTGGGAGATTTTGGTAATGTTTTAACCGCGATGATTACGCCGTTTAAAGCAGATGGTAGTGTCAACTATGATGTAGCGGCAGAACTAGCGGCGCATCTAGCTAACAACGGTACAGATACATTGGTGATGTGCGGCACAACAGGAGAATCCCCGACGCTAAGTTGGGATGAGGAATACCAGTTGTTTGTCGAGGTATTGCAGTCAGTGGCAGGAAAAGCTAAGGTGATCGCAGGTTGTGGATCAAATTCCACCAAAGAAGCGATCGCTGCCACCCAAAAAGCGTCTAAGATAGGAGTACATGGTTCCTTACAAGTTGTTCCTTATTACAACAAGCCGCCACAAGCGGGATTGGAAGCGCACTTTCAGGCAATAGCACAAGCCTGTCCCGACTTACCGTTGTTGTTATACAATGTTCCCGGTCGTACCGGACAAAACCTTCAGCCAGAAACAGTTGCCCGGTTAGCTGAGGTTAGCAATATTGTCGGGATTAAAGAATCCACTGGTAGTATAGATCAGGCAAGCGAAATTCGTCGCCTAACACCAAAAGAATTCCACATCTATTCTGGTGATGATTACATGACTTTGCCCTTGTTAGCGATCGGGGCAAAGGGTGTGGTAAGTGTGGCTTCTCATCTGGTAGGAAACCAACTACAGCAGATGATCCAAGCTTTTAATGCGGGGAAAATCGAGGTAGCCAGCGAGATTCATCTCCAACTCTTTCCGTTGTTTAAAGCTCTATTTCTCACTTCAAATCCCATTCCAGTGAAAAAAGCACTGAAACTTCAAGGTTGGGAGGTTGGTTCAACTCGTCCGCCGCTATGTGAAGCTGATTTAGAAGTCAGTCAAAAGTTAGAAGCGGTTCTGAAAGAACTTAGTTTAATCTAGCCACCAACTAGTTAAGCGCTGGCGATCTGCTCATTGCCAAAGATACATATAAACAATGACCATAATTGTTCATAAGTTGCAATTTAAAAAACCTGTGCTAGGACTGATAGATATACTATGAATCCTTAAGTGTACAGTCGATTTTATTGAATAAAAAATTGAAATCTTCAATTAAAACTTGATTGCTTTGGGACTGACTTAAGAGACAGCAGATGTTGTCTTAATAGAAGTTCGTTAACTATCAACTTAATTAACCACAAGTAAACAATCTAAGGAGAAAATGGCTAAAAACGAAGCTAACAATTCCGCCTTGAAAATTATTCCTTTGGGCGGTTTGCATGAAATTGGCAAAAATACCTGTCTTTTCGAGTATGACAATGAAATTATTCTGTTAGATGCAGGATTGGCTTTTCCCACAGAGGCGATGCATGGAGTAAATATTGTTCTGCCAGATACGACCTATCTGCGAGAAAATCGCCACAAAATTAAAGGGATGATCGTTACTCATGGTCATGAAGACCATATTGGCGGGATTGCTTTTCATCTCAAGCAATTTGATATCCCCGTGATTTATGGGCCCAGACTCGCAATGGCAATGCTAGAAGGTAAACTGGAAGAAGCGGGAGTGCGCGATCGCACAGAAATCAGAACTGTTCTACCCCGTGATGTCGTGCGGATTGGCAAAAACTTTTTGGTGGAATATATCCGTAACACCCACTCCATCGCTGATAGTTTCACTGTTGCCATTCATACTCCCCTTGGTGTAGTCATTCACACAGGCGATTTTAAAATTGACCACACCCCAGTAGACGGTGAAAAGTTTGACTTGCAACGCCTAGCAGAACATGGTGAAAAAGGCGTTCTTTGCCTCCTAAGTGATTCCACTAACGCTGAGATTGCAGGATTTACACCTTCGGAACGTTCCGTTTATCCCAATCTGGAGAGAGTATTTAGTCAAGCCACTGGGCGATTATTTGTCACTACCTTTGCTTCCAGCGTGCATCGCATCAACATGATTTTGGATATCGCCAAGAAGCAAAACCGTGTAGTGACGATTGTGGGGCGTTCCATGCTGAACTTGATTGCTCATGCCCGCAATTTAGGTTACATCAAGTGTGACGATAATCTGCTGCAACCATTGCACGCAGTCCGTAATTTGCCTGATGAAAGAGTACTAATTTTAACTACAGGTTCTCAGGGTGAATTGATGGCAGCAATGACCCGCATTGCCAACAAAGAACATCCTCACATTAAAATCCGCCAAGGAGATACCGTAGTATTCTCTGCTAACCCAATTCCCGGAAATACAATCGCTGTAGTCAACACCATCGATAAGTTGATGATCCAGGGAGCGAAAGTAGTCTATGGTCGGGATAAAGGGATTCACGTCTCCGGTCACGGCTGTCAGGAAGAACAAAAGCTGATGATTGCCTTAACTCGACCCAAATTCTTTGTGCCATTTCACGGCGAACATCGGATGCTGGTGAAACACGCAGAAACGGCTCAGAGTATGGGCATTCCCGCAGAAAACATGATCATTATTCAGAATGGTGATGTTGTCGAACTGACTGAAGATTCTATTCGCGTCGCTGGTAAAGTGCCATCTGGTATCGAACTGGTGGATACTACCAGTTCGGGTATGGTCAGTGCCAAAGTGTTGCAAGAACGGCAACGCATGGCTTCAGAAGGCATTATCACGATCGCAGCTGCCATTGATTGGAATGGTAAACTGTTGGCAAAACCAGAAACTCACCTCCGGGGTGTAGTGACAAGTGTCGAGCGATCACTACTACAAACCTGGGTAAAACAACGCATTGAAGAAATCCTCAGTGTGCGTTGGTCAGAATTTGCTGCTGGGGAAGGTGAAGCAGCAGATATAGATTGGGGTGGATTGCAAGGAACTTTAGAGCGAGAATTGCAACGTTCCATCCGCCGGGAATTGCAATGTCAGCCATCTGTGACTTTGTTGATGCAAATTCCTGATGAGCCGCCTGTGAAAGTTGCCGATGGTAGAAGACGGCGGACTCGGACTGCTGCTCAGGTAGCATCATAGGGTAAGATAACAATTTAACGCCAAAGCGCAAAGACGCAGAGTTTTTCTAACGTCTTTGCGCTTTGGCGTGAGATAGAGTCTTTGATCATGGGTACAGAACTTGTCTATAGTTCTTGGAGGCGATCGCTATGACTAAAACACCAATAAAAATTAATACTCTTGAAGAGTATGTAAATTTTGATGATGGCACAGACAAGCGCTATGAAATTGAGGATGAGGTGCTGGTAGAAATACCTCCTGGTACTGGCAAACATGAGGCGATTATCACCCTATTGTTAGTTCGCTTTTTTTTAGAAATTCAAAAAATGGGACTTCCTTTACAACCGCGACCTAATGGTACGTTCAGCAGATAAGTAGGTAGGCACAATTAAAGCGAACTACGTAAACTTATGTAAAGCACCAGAAATGCTTTGAATAGATCAAGCTGCCAACAATAGCCAATACTTAGTGTCACCTTGAGGAAGCAGGGGATGCAGCAGAAGTACAGCCGGCACATTAGAAATTAAGTTAGATAAAACAACAGTTACGTTTAAAAATACGTTGGTTGCCAAACATTACCTGTTGGCAAGATTTCACTGAGCGCACATCTGGGTAAAGTAGCCACAGTAATCCTATCTGAACTACCAAGCCTGCGAGGGCAACTGGGGCTAATACACGCAGAAAATCTAGATAGGAGATACCTGAAAAGGAGCCAATCAAGATATTTTGAGGATTACCACTCAAAGTTGCTACCGAGCCTATATTAGTTGTACCTGCGATCGCTAGTAAATAAGGAATCGGATTTAAACCCAAAGTTTGAGTCAGGCTCAAAGTCGGAGCTGTAAAAATCAACGCCAGAGTGTAATTGAGAAAAAAGGCGTAGCAGCTTACCACTGCCAAAAGTTAAAGCAATCAACAAACCCAGAGGACTGCGAGTAACACTCAATATCAGGAACAGCGATCGCCTAAAAAACCCTCATTAGCATAGTTTGGCATTAACTACCATCATGCTCAAGAGAAATACGATGGTATTGGCATCAATGAACTGCCATGTCTCCTGTAAATTCAGAACAGCCAGCAATGAACAGGACGCGGCAACGTGGGAAAGTGGGAATACGGAGAGGAAAAACGCCTACTAGGGTATTACCAATATTTATACTTAGCAAAAATACTTCCAGGAAGACCTTATATTAAGGTTTGTAAATGCTACACTAAAACCTACCCAATGACAGATGTCTTTACTAAAATCTTAAGTATGTCAAGATATGAACAAGATCGTAATATTACGCTACCGATCCCCAGAAAATTGAGATTAACTTGACGTAGTAATAAATTAGGTTCTGACTTAAGTGGCTAATCAGGTATTACATTATATCGCAGTCAGGACACGATTCTTCCGGTAAAGGTCGTCGCCACGTTGCATATATTCATCAAAAAGATGAATAACCTTAATAACACGGAGGATTAACCATGAAAGTGTTCAACAATACCACAAAAAAGATTTTTCTGGCAAGCTGGGTTTCAATCAATCAAACAGAGAATAGTGACCATAAAGCAAGCCAGCTAAACCATTCTGTTTCCAATTCTTACTGGAATATTCTCCAACCCTTACGGCATCGGGTAGATAGCATTCAAGTCCGCGATCGCCAACTAGCTCACCGCTTGTGCAAACTGATTCCATCTCAGTGTCCCTTTGAACGAGATGTCAAATTATTCGGGAAAACCCTGTTTCACATTCCGCCGATGTGCAAGCTCAACCCCTTATATGAAGAAGTGGTTGGTTTACGTTTCCGAGCAATGTGCTATCTAGCCGACGATTGTGGCGAAGATGTGTCGCACTACTGCTAATACAGAGCGCTTAGGAAAAAGTTAGAAATGACGAGTGATTAGTGAGTAATTAAAAATAAAACTCATAATTCATAACTCATAACTCCTAACTCCCCACTCCCCACTCCCCACTCCCCACTCCCCACTATTTTTTTTGCCATTTTTGGATAGCATCCTGAGCATCTTCGTAAGCGCCTGTCTCCTCTGGCACTAAAGCAGCCGTTGCAATTGCGCCATTACGTTCTCCTTCCGCAGCGCGACGCTTGGCCAAATCTAAAATTTTCTCACTCCAGTTATTGATCGATTTTTGGGCAGTATCGAAGCCTGGCTGACCTGGTGGTACTTTCTTAGCAACTTCGATCGCCCGATTGTAGGTAGATGCCTGTCCAGACTTAATCAAGGCATTAGCTGCATCTAAAAGAGTTTTGTTACTCACATACTGCTTGCCCTCTAACCGCCACAGGTTAATTGCTGCTTGTGCTTTGGCATAGGGATCTTCATCTTTGGTAATTAACCGTGCGGCAGCAATAGCGCTAGCATACTGTCTTTGTTTAGCACGACCTTCTGCTAAATCTAAAATCATTCGGCTCCAAATCTTAATATTTTCCTGAGCTTGTTCGTACAGTGGTTCACCGGGTTTAATTTTCCGGGCTGTAGCGATCGCCAAGCCCAAATCGCTAGCCTGAGTTTGTCTGAGCGACATTTTCGCTAGGTCTAATACTGCTTGATTCCGCTTTTTTGACTCGGAACTAGAGGCTATTTGGGCGCTAGATTGGTTGTTGAGTCTAACTGGTAGAGTGCGAGCGCTTGGTAAATTCTGGATAACCTGGCGATCGCTAGCAGTAGCATTGGGTGATGTGTTTGATATTTGCTTAATTCTAAAAGTTTCTTGATTACGGAGAAAAACTACGGCGATTAAACCTGCTACCAGCAAGCTACCTCCGCCCCATAAGATAAACTGTTTCCAAAAAGGGATGCTTGGCTGATTCGCTGGCAATCGAGAGACGTAGCCTTTGGAGGAATTGGGGATAAATCTTCCTCTGGTATTCACTCCTAAAGAAGTTTCCGCCATTGGCTGGGAAACTAAGCCGGTAGCTGACTCCTGGACTTTTTGACCCTTAGACTTCTCGACCCTGTGAGCCTTTACCTGTTGGGAGGAGTTCACACTAGCTTCTCCCCATCTGCCCCGATCTGCTGAAGTTCTAGGGTAATCGTCGAGGGGGGGAGCCGCAAGCGCAACAGCAAAGGATTCTTCGGGATAAATCACCGGTTCTGGTTGAAAGTCGTTTTCCATTGCCAATTTTGGCAAGATTACTTGCTGCCTTGATGGGATGATAGTGGCAGGATTTTGGACAGGATTCCAGTGGTGTTGACATAATTTTGGCATGAGCAGGCTTAGGTAGCTTTCTAAATCTGCCAAGTTGCTGCCATTGCCAGAACGCAAAGCTTCTAACAAAGCTGCTGTAAAGAATCCGTGACCTAATTCGCTACTTTCATGGGAAAATTGCTCTGGTTGGCAAGAAAGAATTGTCGCCAGTTGTAGTTCTTGGGCTAGTTCTATTGTTTCTTCACCAACGGGAGCATCCGCTTGGGTACCAAAAGCGCGATTGATATCGAGTAGTAGCAATACATTTAGGTCAGCAAGTTGCAGACTTTGCATTAGCGATCGCAATTCGATGCCAGTCTCTTGCACGAGTTCGGGGTTGCCCTCTGCTGGCATTAAGTAATCTTTACCCTTATAGTTGACCCCATAACCGCTAAAGAATAACCACAGATAGTCTTCCGGTTGCCAACTTGTTGCTGCCAAATCCTCAAGCAGCAGCAAAATATTCTCCTTCGTCGGATAAGTTGACCTATCCCCAATCGGCGGCGAAGTATCTGTCATTAACAGACAGTGTTTGGGGACAAAACCTGCCTCTGTCACCAAAAAATCCTCTAGTGCCTCAGCATCTGCTTGGGCACAACTTAAAGGTTGAAATAACTGATATTGATTGATGCCAATCGCGATCGCCCAGTAATTTGCCATCCCGCTCTTTGTCAGTTATTGTTTGCTGGTCTTAAAATTGCGGTTGGCTTTGCCCAAAAAACAAAGCTAACCTAATGTCTTATAGTCTAGGTGATTCTGATCGAATCTTCAGTTAGAATGTAATTTTTATTACGTTGGTTTTTCGGAAAATACTTTCACCTAATTTCAATAACAGATCATCACTAAGGAGATAGAAGGTCATGAGCAAGATTTCTGCTCACCTACCATCATCGATCACTCCCTTTTCAGTTATTAGCCAAATTGCCAGAAGAATCCGGATAGTTCCTTTAGTAGTTTTGCTCATATCTACTGTTCCTGCGTGGTTTTTAACGGAAGCGATCGCACCTCAAGTTGTGCGAGCTTACACCGCTAGAGTTGATCTAGCTATTGACCGCCTGCCAGATGAAAACTACGAAACCGTTCTCACCAGAGCGGAAGCAGCCGCTAGAGCAGCTGCTCAACGGAGTTTCGACCAAGATATCTTGGTGACAGATGTTTCAATCATTGTGTCCGTACAAAATTATGGATCGATCGCACCAGTTCTGACATTAGAAGTCAGTCGTCCAGAATGGCGATCGCGCCCTGATGCTCAAATTTGGGCTACTTACTTCAAAACTGCGCGATCGCTACTTTTCTTTGAAAATAGCCAGGATTTACCCAAAAAATAGCCGAAAAGAAAGATTTTCAGTAGGGGCAATTCATGAATTGCCCCTACTGTTGTCGTTAGCGTCAGTGGATGGCCTAGAATAAGAAGGTTGTCAAGAATCGCGATACCTGCTGACATGGCTGTTCCTAAGAAGAAAACTTCCAAATCAAAACGAGATAAACGTCGAGCTACCTGGAGGCATAAAGCCGTAGTCGAAGCTCAGAAAGCTCTCTCTTTGGGCAAGTCAATTTTGACTGGACGTTCTACATTTGTCTATCCAGCTGCTGAAGAAGAGGAAGAAGAATCATAATTTCCCAGTCAGGAAAAGCATGAACAGCACCAATAGATTGGATTGGCAAAAATAACCAATCAAGACTATTACCACTGGATAAACGCTTTTTCTTAGCTTTCCTGATTGGATTATGAATAATAAATACTCTAAACAAGCTCATTAAATCGAGAAAAATTGGTAGTGAGTAATTGGGAACATCCATTACCCATTACCTATGATTTATGAGTAATGATCAAGTAATCATATAAAGAGTATTTGCAAAAAAGCTTGTAAATATTTTGAGAAAACTTATTTTTCTCCAACTATGCTAGGAAAATTTTTTCAGAAACCAGGGAACGAAGAGAGCGAACGCGTTCCTCCTGGTCAACACTTAGCTAAAGGTTTCCCCGTATTAACTTACGGTGCAACTCCCCAAGTCAGCACTGAGGAATGGGAGTTTCGAGTTTGGGGTTTGGCAAAAGCTGCTACCTTTAGTTGGTCAGACTTTATGGCGCTGCCTCAACACGAATTCACAGCAGACTTCCACTGTGTAACGCGCTGGTCTAAACTCGATGTCAAATGGACTGGCATAAAAGTGGCAGATTTTATGGGTCTGATTGAGCTAGACCCCAAAGTAGCCCATATTATGGAACACTGCTATGGCGGCTACACTACCAATATTTCTATAGAAGATTTTATGCGGGAAGAAAACTTCTTTGCCTTTAAAGTCTTTGGTGAAGCCCTTCCAGCTGAACACGGTGGGCCGATGCGGCTAGTTGTTCCCCACCTTTACGCTTGGAAAAGTGCTAAGTGGATTAATGGTTTAGAGTTTTTAGCTGGTGAAGAACTTGGTTTTTGGGAGCGCAATGGCTACCATCGTCGTGGTGAACCTTGGGCTGAGGAGCGTTACAGCAACGCTTTTGAATTTTAAAAGTTAAGAGTTAGGAGTTAGGAGTTAGGAGTTAAAAATTCATAACTCCTAACTCATAACTTTTTTTAACCCAAAAGTTTCTTGATTAGCGGCAATTTGCCCTCGTAAGGAGCGTATCGCCATTTTAAATCCAGCCAGAATGAGTTTTGCAATACACTTTTTTCATGAGAAAAGGTGTCAAAACTAGCTTTGCCGTGATAGTTGCCAATACCGCTATCTCCCACCCCACCAAATGGTAAAGACGAAACACCAACCTGCATCACTGTATCGTTGATACAGACTCCACCAGAGGAAGTTTCCTGCAAAATTCGCTTTTGTAGGTTTTTGTTTTGAGAAAATAAGTATAACGCCAAGGGTTTGGGTCTAGAGTTAATCAAGGCGATCGCTTCTGCAATGTCAGTATATTCAATGATGGGTAGAATGGGGCCAAAAATTTCTTCCTGCATTACAGAATCTTCTAAGGAGACATTATCAATCACTGTCGGGGCAATATAACGCTCTGAAGGTTGAGTTTTTCCACCAATTATAACTTCACCATCTTTGAGAAAGTTAACTAACCTGTCAAAGTGTTTTTGACTGATAATTCTGGCATAATCATGACTGTTTACTGGATTATCGCCATAAAATTCTTTTAGGCATTTTTCCAGTCCATCTATTAAATCTTTTTTGATTTTTTTATCAACTAAAAGATAGTCAGGGGCAATACAAGTTTGTCCAGCATTAATAAATTTTCCCCAAGTAATTCGTCTGACAGTGTGTTCAAGATTAATGTCAGTATCTACGATACAAGGACTTTTACCGCCCAATTCTAAAGTAACTGGTGTGAGATATTTTGCTGCTGCTGCCATGATTATTTTGCCGATGGCTGTGCCACCAGTAAAAAAGATATGGTCAAACTTTTCTGCCAGTAGTTTTTCACTTGCTTCAACGCCTCCTTCAACCACTGCAATATAAGCTGGGTCAAAATGTTTGGCGACAATTTCAGCGATGATACCGGAAGTATGAGAAGCAATTTCTGAAGGTTTGATAATTGCACAATTCCCGGCTGCGATCGCACCTATTAACGGTGAGATAATTAACTGAAATGGATAGTTCCAAGGCCCGATAATTAACACAACCCCTAGTGGTTCTGGATAAATTCTAGCTGAGTAGGAAAAAAAATCAAAGGAAACGGCTGCTTTTTTGGGCTTACTCCAAGTATTGATATGTTTTATAGCGTAATCAATTTCCTTAATTACGCCGATTTCTGTAAGGTAAGTCTCCAATTCTGGTTTATGTAAATCCCCTTGTAATGCCTCGACTATTGACTGTTCATGCTCAATGATTGCTTGCTTGAGAGTTTTGAGTTGTTCAATGCGAAAAGTGACATCTTTAGTTTTACCAGTTTTAAAAAACTCACGCTGATTATGGATAATATCGCCAACCTTAGATAATTCAGTGGTAATCATTGTTTTGTCCTATCAAAAACTATTTCTTCAATGCTAGCGCTGTGAGATCAACATATTTTATTCGTCATATTTTAGTGTTTTACTTTCTAATTGGAATATTTGCTTTAAATCATTGGTAGATAGTAGTAAGGTTATAAATTATGAATTATCAGGGAAAATGGTTCTATAATTCATAATTTATAATTACTAATTTTCTCAGGTTTTGGTGGGTAGAAGCACACTAAATACACTACCTTTGCCCAACTCGGAATTAAGCAGAATAATGCCTTGATGCGCCTCGACAATTCGACGAGCAAGGTACAGTCCTAAGCCGCTACCAGAACTCTTGTGACTGCCTTGGCGAAATCGTTCAAAGATGGTAGCTTGTTCTTCAGGAGGAATACCTGGGCCTGTATCCGCTATTTCAATTCTAATGTAGTCAACAGAATTGGATCTTTCAGAAAACTGAGATTGATTACTTTTGTCGAACTGGCTTTGAGAAGTAAAACGAATAGTAACAGACCCAGAATCGGTAAATTTAATCGCATTCCCGATAAGATTAGTGAATAGACGATGCAATTCTAAGCGATCGCCCATCACTGTATTTGTGCTTGACTCCGAAGTTTTATCTAGATTAATCGACAGTGCTTTTTCTTGAGCTAGGGGTGCTAATTCTCCATTCACCTCCTCTAGCAATCTGTCCAAATTAACCGGTTGAAATGCCAAAGTTTTACGGCCTGCCTCAAAGCGATAAACTTCCAATAAGGTATTGACCATAGAAAGCAGGTTGATATTGCTACGGGCCATGATGGCGATTACTTCCTGCATTTGCGGTGATAATGTTCCCAACGCGCCTTGCTGAAATAGCATCAACATGCGATCGGCGGCTACTAAGGGAGTGCGTAAGTCGTGGGTGAGGCGGGAGACAAAATCTTCTCGCTGGCGGGCAATTTCATCACGTTCATCCATACTATTCTTCAAACGTAGGAGCGATCGCACTCGTGCCAGCAATTCATCAACTGTTACAGGTTTGCGGATAAAATCATCAGCACCCAAATCTAATCCGTGGGCGACGTTGGGCGCATCGTGGGCAGTTATCAGCAATATGGGGATGTATTGCGGCAATTTCATCTCTCCACGAATGTGCTTAGTGACTTCGTACCCATCCATACCTGGCATCATCAGATCCAGTAGAACCAAATCACAAGGCGAAGCTTTCAATTCTGCCAAGGCCGAAATCCCATTTTCGGCGGTGCTAATCGTGTAACCTTCCTCCTCCAAAATAGTTTTGATCAAAAACACGTTATCAGGAGAGTCATCAACAACCAGAATTTTGTCAGAGCGAGAAGATTGTGAAGTCATATAGATACAAGATACGAGAGCAAAGTAACTTTTTGTAAGACTAGCTGATTTATTGGTATAGTTTTCTTATAAATTACCCGGAGATATAGTTTCTTCAAAAAAAATTGTTTATCTAGAAATTTATATAATTGTATTTTCAAAACAACTTTACTTACTTTTTTAGATATAGCCACTAGCTAATTAAATTATGGCTCGTAAACTTCTAGAACTGAATACAGAGGATGGTGGCACGATTTTGGTAGCAGTTGAGCTACCAGATGCATCAGTAGGTCGTGTATCGCCCATTGGTGAGTTACCTATAGAAAAAATAGAGGCTAACTTCGACGCAGTTAAGGAATTGATTGTTCGCGGGTGTCGCCCAATTACAAAGGCGTTTCGTACCTTGCAGGAAGAATCACAACCCGTAAGCGGAGAAGTTGAGTTTGGTGTGAATTTTACCGCCAAAGGCTCGGTTTATGTGGTCGAATCCACTGGACAGGCATCACTGAAGGTGAAAATAACTTGGAAACTGGCACTCGAAGAAAACAAGTAATAAATTTTCATGAATTGGGAATTAGTTAAAGCTTGTACCGTGGCGATCGCTACCCCAGAAGGTTATATCCAAGGCACGGGCTTTTTCATCTCACCCAATGGACATTTACTCACCTGCGCCCATGTCGTTGATTCGGCAGGCGGTTGGGAAGAAGTGCGAGTCAATGGGCAAAGGGTTGAGTTGGTTTATTTAGGCGATCGCACCCGTGATGATTTCGCCATATTGCAATTATCCGGTTATCAAGGTGCTTCAGTTCCCTTAGCTTTTAATTTTCAGCCGATGGATCGATTTCTGTCTATTGGCTATGGGCGAACGGATTTTCCTCAAGGTGCTTCGATTGATGGCACGATCACTGATATTAATCCCCAATCTGAATTTAGCAACTTACCAATGTTGCGGTTGCGAGTCAAGGCGAATTCGCAACAAGTGCAAGGGGGTTATAGTGGTTCGCCCGTATTTGATGCGGAAACTCAACGAGTTATTGGCATAATTGCCGCTTATGACAATACAGAAGGCGCATTGGCTCTACCTCTGGTTACGGTGCAGCAAAAATGCTCAAATTTATCAATATTTCTGGATATTAATCATAACCTGCCACTTTTGCCACCAAATAGCGACAGCGCTAAAGTTTTTATTAGCTATCGCAGTCAAGATCCAGACTTGAGCCTTGCCCAGTATTTTTATGAAGCAATCAAAGCTGCTGGACATGAAGCAGTGCGATTCGTTGATTAGTGAATCACGGGAGTCAGCCCGTACATAACTAATCCAGCCTGACAGCAGATTACTGTCACTTAAAGGCTGAACTCTC
>NZ_JBALFC010000132.1:0-59174 GCF_036917755.1 Nostoc sp. | reverse complement strand
TGGTATCCAAGTTCTGTGGCGAGGTTGGTTAAAATTGCATGACCTGTGTGAAGGTTGGCAACTTGCAAAACAGACTTAACGGGAAAAGTCAGACCCCACAATAAGTAGTTGGATATTTTTTTATTTGTCAGTCCCTAATCAACCGGACATGATATCAAAGCCTCGTTAACGGAGTTAAAAGACTCGTTAACGGAGATAAAAGCCTCGTTGACGGAGTTCAGAGGCTCATTAACTAGATAAACAAAAATATTTACAGCTATTATTGCGATCAGAGCGAAGCAATCGCAAGGGGTGCGATCGCTTTATTTCGTTTTGCTGCGATGCGAATCAATTCAGGTCTTTTCACTAGAATTTGACAGTAATCTGTTCACGGACGACATCTTTACCGGAGAGTTGTTGCTCTGCGAGTTCCCGACTTGATATTATAATTAACTCTATCGCTTCGCGTAGACTTTTTCTAGCTTCTTGCAGCGTTCTCTCTTGTACATTAACGTGAGTTCGATGAACCTCTCCCTCCCAGCCTCCCTCTCCGAAACGGAAAGGGAGGAGCAACGAAAAATTAAGCTTTTTACTCCCCTCTCCGCTTCGGAGAGGGGCTGGGGGAGAGGTCAAACAAGATTTGTCGAACTCACGTTACATTAGCACCGGGTAACTCCTGGACGTAGCCGATATACCAATCATCGATCTTTTCAAATACAGCAGTAAAAGAATTTTCCATATAATTTGCTATTGAATGTTACGAGATAATGCCTAACTTACCCAACTCTCTAAACTGTAACGCCCTCTAATTCCTCATCTGTCAAGTCATACAACTGGCGCAACTTATCTAATTTATCACTATCAGCTTGCCAGAAACCGCGCCCATGCGCCTCCAACATTCTGCCTAAAATATTGCGAAAAGCTTCAGGATTTGCCTTACGTAATTTCTCCGCCATCTCTGCATCTAACGCATAAGTATCAGCCGCTTGGTCATAAACCCAATCATCGGTAAAATCGGCAGTACCACCCCAACCAATTAACGCCGTCATCCGTTGGGAAATTTCAAAAGCACCACCAGAACCTTGATTCGCCATCGCTTGCGCCCATTTGGGATTTACCAACTTAGTGCGATACTCCATTCGCAGCAAATCATCTAAATTGCGGGGTGTAGTATCTTTCGAGAAACTTTCCACAAAGCTGGTTGAAACCTTCTTACCGCGTTGTTTTTCTGCTGCCCTTTTCAAACCGCCGGTATTGGCGTAATATTCTTGAATATCAGTTAAACCATATTCTACCGAATCGATTTCTTGGACAATGCGATCGCTAGTTTTTAACAGTGTATTCAACACTTCCGGTCTAGCTTGACCTTTATCTTCTCTCCCGTAGCTGAATACATTGCGACTTTGCCAAGTATTGCCCAACTCCTCGCCAGATTCCCAATTACCATCAACTACACTATCATTGACCAAAGAACCAAAATCACCCGCCGGATTAGAAAACAATCTCGCCGATACATTTTCTACACCTTGGGCTTTTAAAGCTAAAGCGTGTCTTCTAATAAAATTCTGATCTTCCGATTCATCAGCATCAGCCGCCCGTTGAAATAAATCATCCAACAATTCGATGATATTTACAAAACTATCCCGGAAAATCCCAGACAAATTACCCAACACATCAATGCGGGGATGTCCAACCTCCGCCAACGGTTTCAATTCATAACGAACAACTCTACCAGTTCCTTCCTTAACAGGTTCAGCCCCCACCAATTCCAAAAGAATCCCCAAAGATTCGCCCTTAGTTTTAATCGCATCCAATCCCCAAAGCATCACCGCCACCGTTTCAGGATATTTCCCATATTCATCCAAATGCTGGGCAATAATTTTTTGAGCAATTTCTCGTCCCCGTTGGTATGCAGCAGGTGAAGGCATCCGATAAGGATCTAAAGCATGAATATTCCTTCCAGTCGGCAAAACACCAGCACCATCCCGCAACAAATCCCCACCAGGCGCAGGCGGAATATACTCCCCATTCAACCCCCTTAACAAATTCGTTAACTCATCCGTAGATTTCATCAACAAATCCCTTATTAGTCTTTCTTCCTCCTCTCTCTCCTCTCTGCGTTCTCCGCGCCTCTGCGGTTCGTTTTGTTCCTCCTCCTCCCCAAAATAAGCCTCCAAATACGACCCTAATTCCTCCTCATTCGGTGCTTCCCCCAAAGTATGCAACCCAGAAGAAAACAATCGATTTTCTAAAACTTGCAAATATCCATATAACTCCACCAAATAATCATCAAAAGCATGAGCGCTAAACATCCGCACATTTTCGGGAGTAAACGCAATCCCCAACCTTTTAGCATCTGCAAACGGACAATCTGCATCTAAACCAGAGTCCACAATTTTTTTACAAATCGCTTCCTTCAAGACATAATTCTTTTGTGGATCTTCACGATACTCCGAAATCAAATCTCGCAATGCTACCAATTCCTTATATAAACCTGCACGACCATAAGGCGGTACATTATGAGAAATTAACACACCATAACCGCGACGTTTTGCCAACATCGATTCCGAAGGATTATTCGCCGCATATATATATAGATTAGGCAAATTTCCTAACAAAATATCCGACCAAGAATAACCCGTATTACCCAAAGGAGAACCAGGCAACCATTCCAGCGTCCCATGCATCCCAAAATGAACTAAAGCATCAGCTTGAAACTCATTTTGCAACCATTTATAATAAGCAACATATTGCGGATGGGGCGTTAAATCTCGTTCAAACATTAAGCGCATCGGGTCGCCTTGTATACCCAAAGGTGGTTGTACACCTATCCACACATTTCCTAATTGCACACCACCAATTTGGAATTCATCGCCATAGGTTTTAATTCCAGTCCCCGTGAGAGATTTCCATTGTTTCTCGATGCGAGAGGTTTGCAGATATCCCAACCATTTTTCTAATGTGCGGACATTTACAGTACTTGTGGGGGAGCCACTGCGTTGGGCGGGTTCCCCGACTTGAAGCAAGTGGCGTTGGGCAGCGTTCGACTGAGCGCTCACGCCGAAGTCTTGCCCGCCATTGTCTACGGGCAGGCGAGACGACTGCCCCACAAGAGGATTAGCTTCATCCGCTTCTTTCACTCGGCGAATCAATTCTTCGCCATCTTCCGGCAAATCCCCGACGGTGTAACCTTGTTCTTTGAGTGCGTGGAGAAACTTCAGCAAACTACGCGGCACATTTAATAATGCAGCTGTCCCCACAGCACCATAGCCGGGAGGAAACCCATATAAAATGATCGCAATCTTGCGTTGCGATGCAGGTTTTTGCCGCAAAGCCACCCAATTTTTCACCCTACCAATTAATCTTTGTACCCGTTCGGGAACCAGATAAATATTTTCGCCCACCAAACCACCGAGAGGAACGGTATCAATAGCCCCATCTAATTCTGGTAACGCGTACAACACGACACTTTGCAATCCACCGACACCTTGGCGCGTCCATGAGTAAATATCTTGAATTAATAGTGGTGCAGCAACAATATAAGGTACATTCTTGGCAGTGAGGATGCGCTTTGCAACTTCCACCTGACGCCCAGCTTCCATTGAACCAGCCGGGCCACCCACCAGAGGAAAGCCAATTGTCGAAACGATCGCATCGACTTTTACTGCTTCACTAGATAGTGAGGGAGTCTCTATATTATCTAGTTGGCGTTGCTGAATTTCATAGTCGGTTGTCATCCAATCTCGTACCGCCACATGTCCTTCTACGCCGTTGATGAAAATAGGCAAAGGAATTAACCCAGCTTTTTCAAAACTGCGAATTAGTTGGGGAATATAGGGTTGTTTGGTGATGACGTGTTTTCGGTAGAGGAGAATTCCGATAACTGGTGAGTGGGGAGTAGGGAGTGGGGAGTGGGGAGTGGGGACAATGCCCTTCTTCTGATACCACTCTAGATATGCTTTTGGCGATTCAAAAAATCCTGGATAGTCGGGGTGGAGTAATCCGATGTTGGGGGTTTCGATTAGCGGGGGAATGTCGCCGACTTTTAAACCTAAGTATTTTTCTGCTAGTGTCCAGAATAATGAAGCGACGTTTTCTGAACCGCCAGCATTCCAGTAACCATAGATAATTAACCAGTTGCGTAAATCTTGGACTTTTTGCACTGGTACGTATTTCAGTAGTTTGGGGCCGATTTTTAAGAAGCTGATGTAACCAGCGAGTTTGTCTTCTTCTCGTCCGTTGCTAAATTTGTCAAGGATGAATTTAACTGGTTTGGGCATTCCTTTGGGATTGTCGCCAATGGCAAAGTCACCCAACTTGGTTAAACTCATCAATTCCAAGGCTGACTCAAACACTAGACGGATGGGAATTTGGGCAATGCGATCGCGCAACCACACAACCTGGTCATAATCAAATAGGAGGCTACCGAAAAATACATCCGCTTCATGAAGTGCTGCCTCTACCTCAGTGCGAATGCTGGTAAGATCGCGATCGCTAAATACCCGAATATCCAACTCTGGACAGCGAGAGTTAGCCAAAAAAGCTGCTTTTCTGTACAAGTCCGCGTTGAACGATTCAAACCCAGCAACCAAGACGATGCGTTTCATGCCTGTAAGCTACGAAATATTTCTTTACTTAAATTTTAAACTGGCTCACAGGTTGATTGTTGTTGATTGTTAAATATCTACCCACAGATTTCGGTCAGTAGTTCCTTGAGGTAAGACGTAAATTCAGCTACCATCTCAATTAACCAGACAATTGCTTGAGCAACTGGTTAAAGGTCGGTAAACTTCCGCCACAGTGTACTAAGTACATTTGTCAACGTTATTATCTAAATAATGGAGGCAATTGCTGCATTTCAATTTATTGCAAAAATTAACGGGTTATTCCCGATTTTGATAAATTATAATGGTTGTGTTTTTGGTGGCAATATACGTTTTAATTAGTGGATTTTACCACAGAATAGTTGCTGTTCAGGTTCACCCAAAAACTAATTTTGTCTACCAGAATAGTCATGCTTAAAATAATCTGGACATTCCCAACAAGTATTTCAAAAAATCTATTAGCAAAATTTTGTATCTATAATTGGAACAGATTTTAACTAGTGTAAAAATAAGTAACTTGAGGATGAAATCATGAAATTTGGAATTGATAGCGGGCATAATTGTCCACCAGACACAGGAGCCAACGGGATTAAATTTGAGGATAATTTAACTCTAGATGTAGGTAATAGAGTTATAGCCAAGTTAAGAGCTTTGGGAAATGAAGTCGTAGTATGTAGACCAAGTAGTGCTCGTACAGTAACTGAATCGCTTTCAAAAAGATGTTCTACAGCTAATTCAAGTAAAGTAGATATTTACGTCTCGATTCATTTTAACTGCTTTAATGGACAAGCTAACGGCACAGAAGTATATGCAACTAGCGATACGGGAACAAAAATCGCTAAACCTGTACTAGATGAAATCGTCAAGTTAGGATTTTTTAATCGCGGCGTTAAGAGTGGTTCCCACTTGTATGTTCTGAAACATACAGATATGCCGGCGATTCTGGTAGAAGGTTGCTTTATCGATTCGCAAAAAGATATGAATCTTTATAATCCTGAAGCAATAGCTAATGCGATCGTCAAAGGCTTAACTGGTAAAGTGCCAAGTGTTCCTGTTAAACCCGTACCAGATGAAGAGGAGAATGTAGATACCACTATTCTCAGACTGCAAAAATCCTTAAATCGACTCAAAATAACCGATAAAAATGGTAAAGCGTTAATAGAAGATGGCTTCACCGGGGCTAGCACCAAATCTGCCGTAGAAAAATTTCAGACTATTGTCGGAGTTCAGCCGACTGGAATTGCTGATGATGGTACATGGAATGCCATAAATCTAATTTTGGCAAAACGAATTATCAGACCAAACCATGCTGGCGGTGCAGTTGTCAGATACTTACAATATCGTGTAGGTATTGAGCCTGATGGTGTCTACGGGCCTCAAACAGAGGTTGCAATTAAGAACTTTCAAAAGCAAAATGGTTTAGATGCTGATGGCATTTTCGGGCCTGCTAGTTGGCAGAAATTAATTGGTTAGGCTGATAGAGAATGGCTCATCTGGATTATAAAACCATAGCGATCGCAGATGTAAATTTCTGCATCCTATGGTTTAATATCCCCACCAAATCGTAGATTTGGTGGGGTATAAAAACGCCGTTTATATTGATGTAAATGAAATCCGAGATATTTTAGCTGATTTTTCTAGTGAGTTAGGTTGAAAACGCGATATGAACTTCAGTTTCCTGATCCTGCTTGGATTTGGGCGTGTTAGGATCTCCTACAAAATAGACAATAATCTTGTCATCGATTGGGTGAACGCCCAATCCTTAGCTCCTAGGCTTACATGTATTGGAGATGGACACGATGGTATTTGGAATATTGTCTGTGAGTTTCAACCCGAAAAAGAGCGACGTGAAATACAAGACTTGTTTCATCTGATGGAAAATCTCCACAAGGTTGGTGGTTCGACGAAAAGAATAAATAAAGCTAAAGCACTTCTGTGGCAAGGAAAAGTAGACGAAACGATTGCCTCCTTTGCTAATTGCAATCTTAAACAAGCTCTTGATTTCTGTGCTTACCTTCAGGGATTAATCTTTGCTCACTAAATAAAAAGTGGGATGCTCCCTGATATAATTCTGCTCCAACGTCTTAGGGTTGTTCTTGTCGTATATCGTTGCAAGCATTCCAACAGTGCTAATATATCTGGCATGGGCTTTCTGTAGTTCTTGAGTTGTAGTTGTGGTAAAGAATAACTCTACTACGCAAAGCCCTCTGTATTTTGGCGAAGATATTGAGAAACACATTTTATAACCCTTATCTAGCAAGGCTTTTAGCCAATCAAAAAAATTGTGTTTCTTTTATTCGTTGCTAGCGGCGAAAAAACGCGGCTAGTTGGGCACTCACTTCATAAAAAATTCAGATTCATGAGCTAAACTCAAACGATTAAGACCATGCTTCGATGCAGTAGAAAGAAAGGAACGAATATTGGCGAATGAAACAGCAAAATCGAACGAGCGAGAACTTAACCCCTGTTTCTGGTTAAAGTTTCGGCAGAAGACGCTTAAAAGCTTTTAATGAGCAAATTGGTTATGCTGAACTGGGAGGAGTTGCAGAATCCGGATTCCCTCACAGGGCCGTCATGCTCCGTGGTCGGTAGCGGTACCGCTCCATAAACCCTTATCTCAATTCAGAATTTAAATAACGTATGGTTCGACTGTCCATAAACTGAACATTTGAAGAGGAATCTTATGCAGGACAAAACGACAAGTGTGGTTATGAGTCTCGGTCTGATGGGTAAATCCCTTAATGGCGATGTAGTCGGGTCTGTGAAAGATTTTCTGGCTACTGGTAGGGCACGGGTACAGGTGGTATCCATCATTGGTTCCAATGCATCTGAGATTGTCAAAACAGCAGCGAGTCAATTATTTCAAGAACAGCCTCAGCTAGTCAGACCTGGTGGAAATGCCTACACAACTCGTCGCTACAACATGTACCTGCGGGACATGAACTACTTCTTGCGTTACTGTAGCTACGCACTGATCGCAGGAGATGTCAGTGTGCTAGATGAGCGATTGCTGGCTGGTCTGCGAGAAACGTTTAACTCTCTGGGAATTCCTTTAGGACCGACTGCTCGAAGCATCCAGATCATGAAACAAACAGTCAAGGATAAACTAGTATCGACTGGTATTACAGATACTAAGCTGGTAGATGAACCATTCGACTATGTCGTGCGTGAGATCAGTGAGACGGATGTTTAGAGAAGATACTGTCAGTAAGTAGTCGTGCAAAATAAATTATCTAGTTGGGAGAGGCACTCTTGCAACAGGCAATAGGCAATAGTGGTGGAATACAGCGATTTCAGTCGTTTTCAAAAATAGCTAAATATTTATGCGTAGATACTTAGGTGATTTTTGAAAAAGAAATTACCAGCTAAAGTGGTTGAATCAATACATCCCATTTGGGTAAAAGTGGATTTCGCTGTAATCTAGAGTTGTTTTTCCTCCCAACGTTTTGCCCCACTCAAGGCTGATTGTAATCCCACGCAGATGATTCCTGTTCGTTTTTCTGCCAATCCTACCTCTATATTTTTTCTTCCCCAGCCAAATAGTGTTTCTGCCAACCTTGCGCTCCCCTGGCAATATTTCAGTGCCATCGTCGCCTGAAAACCCCGACGTTCTACTCCATCCATTTTTGATGCTGCCAGTCGCAGGTCTTGGATTTGTGATCGTGTTAACGATCCTGTTGAGGTTGCTGAGACTAATGTATCCAAATACTTGCTCCTGTCTCTTTAGTCATCTAGAAAGTATTTTACTTTTATTGGTAAATTCTTTCTCAGAAATCACCTAACTCCTGAATATAAACAAAACTTGTGTGACCTTTCAAAGAGATTTCGCAATATTCGCTCTGATGTTCAACCGATTATCGAGCAATTACAACAAGGAAATGTTGTCGGCGATGCCTACGGCGGGCTACGCCTACGCATTGCGGGCATCGGTGAGCAGTATATTATTTACAAGGTGAGAGTTCGCAACAGTAGTATCCAAAAAGGTAAGAGTGCTGGATACCGATTGATTTATCAAGTTGAGTCACCTACTAGTATTTTGCTACTAACGATTTATTCCAAGTCTGACCGAGAAGATATTGATCTAAATGAAATCCGAGATATTATGGCTAATTTTTCTGGTGAGTCAGATTAAAAACGCGATCTAAGCAAAATCACAAAACACTGCCAATACTGCGTAAGTCTTATGATTAGCACAAGCGCCACTTCTGAATATCTGGGAATGTGAGGAATGTCAATTTTTGTTAAGCGCAAAAACCGCGATCGCCAAGCGCTACAGCAAAGCGCCGAACGTGAATTTAAACGCCAATTTTTCGGTTTACTTTTGGTAATTGTAACATGGAGCCTAGCTATGGGCTGGCTTCTAGCCTTAGCAACTAACGCTCAAAGTGCCACTCCCTCCGCCGAAATTGGCACTGTTGACGTAGTACCTGCACAGTACCAACTGGGGCAAGAACTGTATTTAGAAAACTGCTCCACATGCCACATCGGCTTACCACCAGCCGTTTTGCCCACCCAAACTTGGAAAAATCTTCTGGAAGACTCCCAGCACTACGGCGCACAATTAAAGCCTTTAGTCGATCCGCAGCGCATCTTAGTGTGGAAATATCTTTCGACTTTTTCCCGTGTCCAGTTAGACGACGAAGAAACACCCTATCGCGTGAACGACTCGCGTTATTTCAAAGCTTTGCATCCAGGTGTTAAGTTACCACGTCCCGTCCAGCTTGGCAGTTGTGTCAGCTGTCATCCCAGTGCTAGTGATTACAATTTCCGCCGCCTGACAGCAGAGTGGAAGTGAAGAGTTAGAAGTTTTGGAAATGCTGATCATTGCGGCTTTGGCGCGAGTAAGGGAGGCGGCAGCCCCAATGAGAAGCATTCCCAGTCTGAGACTGGGAACGAGTTAAAGGATTTTCGCTTACTAACTTTCACGTTAAGTTGACAATAACTCCTGACTCTATTCTCCCACTCCTTCTCTGGCCTCATCTGGGGGCAAAATGATACTATGAAGAAAGAGTAAATATAAGATAAGAGTTAAAACCAATCATTTAAGAAACTGATTGGCTCGTTTTTCTCCTGTTTTTGAGGTAATTCTCATTTCACACCCATCCACGACCAAGACGGTTGGGTTGGGTTAAATGTTTATAATCAATGCCGAACCTTTAATCCCCATCCCCCTTGATTCAGTTCTATAATCTGCCATGCTAAAACTTTTGTTGGGCGACCCCAACGCTCGTAAGCTTAAAAAATACCAACCTTCTGTTACTGAAATTAACCTTTTAGAGGAAGACATTAAGGTTCTTTCCGATGATGAGTTAAAAGGTAAAACTGCCGAATTTAAACAACGGCTTGCCAAAGGCGAAACTCTGGATGACCTATTGCCAGAAGCTTACGCCGTTGTCCGGGAAGCAGGACGGCGAGTTTTAGGCTTGCGGCACTTTGATGTCCAACTCCTTGGCGGGATCATTTTGCATATAGGGCAAATTGCCGAAATGAAAACCGGCGAGGGTAAAACACTAGTCGCCACCTTGCCGAGTTATTTGAATGCCCTCACTGGTAAAGGTGTACACGTCATCACCGTCAACGATTACCTGGCTCGTCGGGATGCGGAATGGATGGGACAGGTGCATCGATTCTTGGGGCTGAGTGTGGGGCTAATCCAGGCAAGCATGACTCCCAGCGAACGCCAGAAAAATTACGACTGCGATATTACCTATGTCACCAACAGTGAGATCGGGTTTGACTACCTGCGGGATAACATGGCGACATCAATGGCAGATGTGGTGCAACGCCCCTTCAACTATTGTGTGATTGATGAGGTAGACTCGATTTTAATTG
This sequence comes from Nostoc sp., assembly GCF_036917755.1. Taxonomy (GTDB): domain Bacteria; phylum Cyanobacteriota; class Cyanobacteriia; order Cyanobacteriales; family Nostocaceae; genus Nostoc. The sequence goes on along the minus strand of NZ_JBALFC010000132.1, from coordinate 48,759 downwards.
ATGAAGCGCGGACACCACTGATTATTTCTGGGCAGGTGGAAAGACCTACAGAAAAGTATCTGCAAGCTGCTGAAATCGCATTCACACTCAAAAAAGACGAGCATTACGATGTGGATGAAAAAGCTCGTAATGTGCTATTGACAGATGAAGGCTTTGCTGAATCGGAAAATCTTTTGGGAGTCACAGATTTATTTGACCCGGAAGATCCTTGGGCGCACTTTGTTTTCAATGCGATTAAAGCCAAAGAACTTTTTCTCAAGGACGTAAATTACATCGTCCGCAATGGGGAAGTGGTAATTGTGGATGAATTTACCGGTCGCGTACTACCCGGACGGCGTTGGAGTGATGGCCTACACCAGGCTATTGAAGCCAAAGAACACGAAGAAATTCAGCCAGAAACTCAAACTCTAGCGACAATTACTTATCAAAATATGTTTTTGCTGTATCCAAAACTCGGTGGAATGACCGGAACGGCAAAAACGGAAGAACCAGAATTTGAAAAAATTTACAAACTGGAAGTCGCGGTAATTCCCACCAATCAAGCCAGAAGACGCGAAGACTTGTCTGATATGGTCTTTAAGACAGAACCGGGCAAGTGGGGTGCGATCGCTAAAGAATGTGCCGAAATGCACCAAATCGGCAGACCTGTATTAGTAGGAACCACTAGTGTAGAAAAATCCGAACTTCTCAGCCGGCTGCTGAAGCAGCTGGAGATTCCCCACGAATTACTCAACGCCCGACCGGAAAACGTGGAACGTGAGGCGGAAATCGTCGCCCAAGCCGGAAGAAAAGGTGCTGTAACCATTGCTACTAACATGGCTGGTAGAGGTACAGATATCATCCTCGGTGGTAACTCCGAATACATGGCGCGTTTGAAGCTGCGGGAATACTTCATGCCCCGAATCGTCATGCCAGAAGATGAAGACAGCTTTGGCGTTCAAAGAGCAGCCGGATTACCAACAGGACACGGCAGTGGTCAAGGTTTTGCCCCTGGTAAAAAAGTCAAAACTTGGCGGGCTTCACCAGAGATTTTCCCCACCCAGTTGACAAAAGAAACGGAGAAACTACTTAAAGAAGCAGTAGATATTGCGGTGCGTGAATATGGCGATCGCAGTTTACCGGAATTGGAAGCAGAAGACAAGGTGGCGATCGCCGCAGAAAAAGCTCCCATCGACGACCCTGTAATTCAGAAATTGCGGTCAGCATACAACCGCATTAAGCAGGAATACGAACAATTTACTACCCGCGAACACAATGAAGTAGTGGAAATCGGGGGTTTGCACGTAATTGGTACAGAACGCCATGAATCGCGGCGGATTGACAACCAGTTGCGCGGACGTGCAGGAAGGCAAGGCGACCCTGGAACAACGAGATTCTTCCTCAGTTTAGAGGATAATCTACTGCGGATTTTTGGTGGCGAGCGGGTTGCTGGGTTAATGAATGCTTTCCAAGTGGAAGAGGATATGCCCATCGAATCTGGGATGCTTACCCGTAGTTTGGAAGGCGCACAGAAAAAAGTTGAAACTTACTACTACGATATTCGGAAGCAGGTGTTTGAGTATGACGAGGTGATGAATAATCAACGTCGTGCTATTTATGCCGAACGCCGCCGGGTTTTAGAAGGTCAAGATTTGAAAGAACAGGTAATCAAGTACGCTGAAAAAACGATGGATGACATCGTTGACTACTATATCAACGTAGACTTGCCTTCGGAAGAGTGGGAGTTAGAAAAGTTGGTTGAAAAAGTCAAAGAATTCGTCTATCTGTTAGCGGATTTGCAAGCTAGTCAATTAGAGGATATGTCGGTTACTGAGATTAAAGCCTTCCTCCATGAACAGGTGCGAATTGCTTACGACCTCAAAGAAGCGCAGATTGACCAAGTTCAACCCGGACTGATGCGCCAAGCTGAACGCTTTTTTATCTTGCAACGCATTGATACTCTGTGGCGCGAACACCTGCAACAAATGGATGCCTTGCGCGAATCGGTAGGATTGCGTGGTTACGGGCAAAAAGATCCGTTGATTGAGTATAAGAGCGAGGGTTACGAACTCTTCTTGGATATGATGGTTAACATTCGCCGAGATGTGGTGTACTCGTTGTTCATGTTCCAGCCGCAGCCGCAGCAGATGATGCAGGCTTCGTCTGAGATGGTGTAAGTAGCGAATATCTCATGCAGAGACGCAGAGGCGCAGAGGCGTTTTTGCGTCTTTGTGTTTTAAGGCATCTCTCAAAAATATTTTGTTCAGGACTTACGCACAAGCAACGGAAAATCGAACCACAGAGGACGCAGAGGACACGGAGGAATAAGAGTTTGAGAGGTTTCTTGCGTAAGTCCTATTGTTTTCAGGAGTTTACTGAAATGGGTAAGCTGGTACTGCCAAATCTTCAGGGTAAGCAAATGGGGCAAGTAATAGTTACCCTCACTGTCACAAATCGAATTGATCAAGTTTTGGCACAGCGAGGCTTTATTTCTTCGGAGGAAGTTCGCTCTTATACTCTGAATGATGTTTTAGTTGATACGGGTGTAACTTTGCTGTGTTTACCTGCTAGTATTATTAGTCAACTAGGTTTAGTCCAAGGTGGAGAAGCCCAGGTAGAGACTGCTGCTGGAGTGCAGCAGGGGCGAATTTTCCGAGATGTTGAACTTAGTATTGCAGAGCGTCAAGGAACCTTTGATTGTTTGCAACTCACAGAAGTACCCTATGCCCTTTTGGGTGTGACGCCTATGGAAGTTTTAGGGTTAGAACCAGACCTTAAAAATCGGAAGTTGCGGGTTTTACCGATGAATTCTGAGCAAACTTATCTGAGCGTATTGTAAGCGATCGTATGTTTTATGCTGAAAGCAGGTACTCAGCTTTTCAGGTATGCGTTATGACGGGTAATTAAGTTATGCCTCTGTTAAGAGTAGATTATATGGCAGAAAACATTGATTATGAGCAAATCTATCAACTGACATTCCGTAAACAATGGGCTGAGTTATTGGAGCTTGTTTATAAGTATTCAAAATCTGCTTCTTCAGATGAATTAGTTATGAGAGCAGTAAATACTTTTGAAAATGAGTTTTTTGGAGAATTAGATAAAGGAATTGCCAACGATAATATTGAAACTGTATTAGAAAATCTATTCCTACTTCATAAAGGTAGAATCTATAGTTTAACAGAAGATAGAGCTATTAGAGTCGTTGTTGAGTTGGTTAATATATATAGAAATAAAAGCTTACTGCTTGAAGCATATAATTATGCTAAATTTTATCCTAAACAGGAAATATGTGCTGAAGTAATTAGGCTGCACGAGGAATCATTACCCAAAGTTGTAGAACATTCTCAGAGTAATCAAATAAAGGTAACAGAAAACAAAAATCTAGCCAATGTTAAATATACTATCAGCCTCTTTAAATCTCATCAAGAGAAAGAATTTTTCATGGCTGTTAGGGAAAACTTTCAAATGTTTGTAGTTTATCCTAATGTTGCATTAAGTTGTTTAATTGAATTTGATAAAATTAAGAGTAATTTGTCCCAAGAAGAAATTAGCTTCTTTTTTAGAGGAATTGTAGATTGTGTTGTATTTGATCAACATGAAAGCTATAAACCAATTAAATTCTTTGAGTTAGATAGCTATTATCATGATTCGCCTGAACAAAAACTAAGAGATAGTTATAAGGATAAGATTTTGGCATTGGCGGGACAAACGCTTTATAGGATTAGAAAGACCTCGAATAATCAGGGCAGGGCAGAATTCATGAAACTAATAAGAGAAATAGTAAATGTAACATATTAATTTACCAAATGTTGAAGAAGATACGATCGCTTCTACTTGGCGTAGTTTTGGGATTGTCTGTGGTGCGATCGCAAAGTAAAGTAGTTTATCTAAACTGTTAAACCGTAAAGCTATACCTAACCCTAGCCCAACTAGAATAAGTTTAGGACGCTGGACAGGAGAGAAAAATGGATACATCTATCCTTGATCAAGTGATTGAGCAACTGAAAGTTATGCCCCAAGACTTGCAGTCGCAAGTGCTTGAATTTGCACGCGCCTTGGCAGGTTCAACAATTCAAGGTGTTCCAGGTCAGCAACTACTACGTTTTGCAGGTTCAATACCAACAGATGACATACAGTTAATCCGCGAAGCAATTGAACAGGACTGTGAGCAGGTTGACACCAATGAATGTTAAAACAGAAAGTTCTACCTTTATTAAAAATTAAAAAATGAATATTCAAGACGCTTTTAATACTGCCGCAGGAGATTATGATTAGAACTACAGAGGACTGGAGGCTATTGCCGATGAATTGGAAGAGCTACATCTGTCTGACGGCGGGGTAGTTCACTCTGCCAGTCTTGCCACGTTTACAATGGGGAGAAGATCACACTTCAGGAAAGCGCACTATGCCGAAAATCACCCTGGAAGTATCAGAAGAACTATCTAAAAAACTAGCACAAGTAGGCGATCGCTTACCTGAACTACTTGCTCTGAGCCTCCAACAACCAGCTGTACCAGCACAAGTTTACCGATATATCCTGGATTTTCTGGCCAGCAACCCTACTCCTGAACAAATTGCTGAATTTAAACCCACCCCCGAAATGCAAGAACGGTTGCGTACATTGTTAACACGCAGTAACGCAGGTGAACTCACACCCACAGAGTTGAAAGAACTAGATGAGTATGAACGTATTGAACACTTAGTTGTGATGATTAAAGCAGGCAACTTATCTTATTTGACCAGTTAACCGTGAGTGGAATCTATATTCCGGTTAGTCTTCGCCGACTGGTAGAAGAACGCGCAAACTATAGATGTGAATATTGCCAGTTACCCGCAGGAGTCGCCTTTTTTCCCCATGAAATTGACCATATTATTGCCCAAAAGCACGGCGGTGTAAGTGATGCTGATAATTTAGCGCTCACCTGCTGGCGATGTAACCGTCACAAAGGCACTGACTTAGGATCGTTTGATCCAGAAACAGGGGCTTTTAGTTTTCTGTTCAACCCACGCACCCAGAAATGGACTGAACACTTCACCTTTTTAGAACTCGATCTGCTAGGATTAACGCCTCCAGGACGTACAACAATTAGATTGCTACAAATAAATAGCGACGAACGACTAGCTGAACGGCGGAGATTGCGCTGAATAAAGAAGTGTAAGTCACTGTTCAGAACTGCCGTGGGTATTTACTTACTCTCGTTACAATAATGTGAAGGAAACTTTCAGCAGAACACACAATGCTGAGAATTAGCCTAAAAATATCATTTGGTGCGATCGCAGGAGGCAAAAAATGGGCTTGGCTGGATTAAGAATTGTGTTGGTAGAACCAGCCGGGCCGATAAATATCGGCGCGATCGCCAGGGTAATGAAAAATTTCGGGCTATATAATTTAGTATTAGTAAATCCCCAATGCGATCCGCTATCATCGGAAGCTTTGATGATGGCTGTTCATGGTCAAGACATTTTAGAATCTGCGGTATTAGTGGCGACCTTACCAGAAGCATTGCATGGATGTGTCAGAGCGATCGCCACCACCGGACGCTTTCGGAGTTTGCAAACACCTTTAGAAAACCCCCGCACTGCACTACCCTGGTTACTGGAGGAACCAGAAAAACCCACAGCACTAATCTTTGGCAGAGAAGACCGGGGATTAAGCAATGAAGAATTAAATTATGCACAGCGATTTGTTTGCATTCCCACAAGTCAAGATTATCTAATCCTGAATTTGGCTACTGCCGTGGCAATCTGTTGTTATGAATTGTCACAATGTGTAGAACAACCTAATACTCAGACCTTACCCCAAACGGAACTTGCACCAATAGATGTTCTGGAAGCATACTACCAGCATTTAGAATCACTATTATTGAAAATTGGTTATGTGTATCCGCATACGGTAGCTAGTCGTATGGAAAAATTTCGCCAACTGTATAATCGCGCTGAACTGAAAACAGGGGAATTAGCCATGCTGAGAGGGATTTTGCAGCAGGTAGAATGGGCGATTAAAAACCAGAGGGATGGTGAAAACTTGTAATTATTCGTTTAATATATACGCAATCATGCCCCTAAAATAATTAATATGGCTTAAACTAAACACAAAAATGCTACTTAGTGGCAAAGTAGAATTTGAGTATTAATATTGCTTAAAGATTAAGTTTTGGGTCAGGAGTCTGCAAGAAAACAGTCAAGTGGGTCACAAGGAGTAACTGTGTCAGAGTCAAGTGACGAACTAACAGCTTTCTCGCGGCGTCAACCCTTAAATCGCCGCCAGCGGCCACAAAAAGTTCAAAAAGTGGTAAAGAAGAAAGTTAAAGCTAATAGCCAGCAGCAAGATGCGAATGGACGGCAAGCGGCGCTAACACGCCCAAAAAATCAAATCAGTCCTCCCCCAATCCCCGGTGCTACACGTCGGGTAAAATCGGGGTTAGTCATGCCATCAGCAGTGAAACCAATGCCTAGTGTAAGGGGGAAAATTCCTCCCTTTCGACCAGGTGCTGTGATGGTCAAAACAGTGCGGATGGAAAAGCCAAAAAGAGTCCGGCGATCATCGCAGAAAACGCGGTTAAAGCCAATGGCCAAAACTATACTGTATATTGTGCGATTGTTGATTGTCGGTGTTGGGATGGGTGCAATTGTGGGCACGGTGTTGTCAGTATTAGACCCGGCTAATCGCATCACCACAAATTCGACACCGCAATCTAATAGTAATGTGGCGCGATCGCAGCCACAACCTACACAAACTCCCCAAGCCGCAGTTTCGAGTTTGTATCTATCCCAGGAAATTACCTCTTTGAAAAATGCCGTGCAAAATTTGGCTACCAGCAACCCAAATCTTACACCCGGTGTTTTTTTAGTAGATTTAGATAGTGGTAATTATGTAGATGTCAATGGCTCAACCAGTTTTCCGGCGGCTAGCACAATTAAAGTGCCGATTCTAATTGCCTTTTTCCAGGATGTGGATGCAGGGAAAATTCGCCTAGATGAAATGCTGACCATGCAACAGGATATGGTAGCCGGTGGTTCGGGAACTCTGCAATATAAACCAGCCGGAACCCAGTACGCTGCTTTGGAAGTCGTCACTCAAATGATTACAATCAGCGACAACACAGCGACAAATATGCTGATTGCCCGATTGGGAGGAATGGATGCTTTAAACCAGCGTTTCCGAAACTGGGGATTGACAAACACAATAATTCGTAATCAACTCCCAGATTTGCAAGGGACAAACACCACTAGTCCGAGGGAATTGGGGAATTTGATGGCGATTGTCAGTCAAGGAAATTTGGTGAGTATGCCATCACGCGATCTCATGCTCGATATTTTGCGTCGCACTCAGAGAGACACTCTGCTACCATCGGGTTTGGGAACAGGCGCAAGAATTTACCACAAAACGGGTGATATCGGCACAATGTTGGCAGATGCAGGTTTAATTGTTGTTCCAACTGGCAAGCGCTACATAGCCTCTGTCATGGTACAACGCCCTAATAACGACCCTCGCGCCGAAAAACTGATTAGCTCAATTTCTCGTGCTGCCTACCAAGAGTTTAGCCAAAATGCTGTTACACCCAACAATACCACAAGCACTATACCCGGAAATGCTTATCAGCCCCCTGTTGTGAGTCCAGCTTTACCCAACAGTACGACAGGCAATGTACCTAATGGTTATCAGCCCCCTGTTGTGAATCCTGCACCCAACAGTATGGGAGCTACAGTACCCGCAAACGGTTATCAATCTCCAGTTATGAATCCGCAATATTACCCCCCAAGATAATTTGGATTTTTGAATTTTGCATTTTTGCATTAGACATTTCCAGAAATTAATTAATCTATTTCCTACTCAGGTTTTAGTTAACTTTTTTGATATCGCATTCCTGGCAGTTGCGAAATTAAACCCATAAGTTCCAACTGTAATAAGGCACCGGAAACTGAGCCAGCAGCCATGCCGGTTTGTTGGACAATAAAATCGAAGGATAAAGCCTCACAAGTGAACGCATTCATTATCATTTGCAATTCTGGCGATAAAGTTGGCAAACTTAACTGTTCTGGTGCTGTAAAAGCCTCGATTCCATCAATTTGTGGTATTGCTCCTAGCATGGTTAACAGTTCATCTAGTTCCTTAAGAATGAAAGTTGCTCCCTGACTCAGCAACTTTAAACACCCTTGGGATGGATGATCGTCCAGTCTTCCAGGTAATGCATAGACATCTCTGCCAAATTCATTTGCGTAGGTAGCTGTTATTAAGGCACCAGATTTTAACGGCGCTTCCATTACCAGGATGGCGCGGGTTAGGCCGGCAATAATTCGGTTGCGACGGGGAAAGTGAGTGCGATCGGGTGGGGTTTTTGTGGGGTACTCACTCACGACTAACCCAGCCGTCAAAATCTGCTTGTACAGATCCCGATTTTTATGTGGATAGATCACATCTACACCAGTTCCTAAAACTGCGATCGTGCGTCCACCGGCTTTCATGGCGGCGATGTGGCTTTCTGTGTCAATTCCCTCTGCCATCCCAGAAACAACTGTAAAGCCATTTTTGGCCAAAGCTGTACTAATTTGGCGAGTCCAACGAATGCCGTATTCTGAGGGTTGACGTGTTCCGACAATCCCAACCATCGGTTTTTGTCCGAGATTTTCTTGGAGTTCGACTTCACCGCGATAGTATAAAATCGGTGGCGGACTCGGAGTTTCCAGCAATAAGCGGGGATAATCTGCATCTGCTGGTGTCCAGAAGTGGGGGTTTTCCTGCTGATGCTTGATGAATAGTTGTTCTGGGTGTAAACGCGATCGCTGTTGTACGACTTTTTCTAGTGTCTGAAAACCAAAACCCTCTACTTCTCCTAACTGTAGCTTGGTAGCGTTCCAAGCCGTTGCCAGTGTACCAAAATGCTGTTGCAGCCGTCGCAGTAATACCGGGCCAATTCCAGAAATTTGCGTCCAAGCTAGCCAATATGCTCCTTCTTCTACCACGGTTGCATCGTCACGCCTATTGGATTAAGTATTCCCAAATTTGGGCTGGCTGTTGATATAAAGGGGGAGTGGGGAGTGGGGAGTGGGGAGTGGGGGATAGGGGAGATAGGGGAGATAGGGGAGATAGGGGAGATGGGGGAGATGAGGGAGATTCTTCAAACGTCAAGGTTGAGCCTTTGAGGGTGGAAGTTGAGCCTTTAAGTAAGTGGGTGAAATTAAATATAAAACCTCACCCTGCCTCCGGCTTCCCTCTCCTTACTAAGGAGAGGGATTGAGGGTGAGGTTTGATCTTATGTTTAATTACGCCTACCTACTTAACTATTAAATATTGACTCTTGACTATTGACTATTGACTCTTGACCATTGACTATTGACTACTGACTATTCAACTATCTTCTGTGATGAAATATTTCTATCGTGTTTTAATATGCCTATCTGGGTGCTTAATATTTTTACTGCTGCATAGTGGCTTTGGTTTGTTGCCGAGTTTGGCTGCCGAAAAGATTGTTTTCAGGTACGGATTGTTTGAGCAATCGATTCCGGTGGCAGATATACGCAACTATGCCGATACGGAAAAGGTTTCTGCCGATCTGCAATCTTTCTTAGGTTATCTCAGCGCTAAGGATAAACAGAAGTTCCAAGATACTCTTCAGGTAAAAATGTCTCTTGATATTGCGGCTTTAGATAAGCTGCTAAATACAGGAATGGGCAAGCAAATTTTATCTTTTGCTTCCCAAGGGACTGTATTTCCGATACGATCCGCGATCGCACGTCCCGATCAAGGCAGTATACAAGCCCTACGATCTGCCATTATCTTAGGAGCAAAATCACTAGAAGGTCTAGGATTAATCAGCTTTCTAGAAGCGTATCCTAGTAATCAACTAGTTGTTGATGTGTCAAAAATTCAGAAGCTAGTCAGCATGGCAAATTTATCTTCTAGTTCTGCTGATGCACCTCCAAAAGACGACGTAAGTTCTTCACCTTTAGGGCAAATTGCACTGCAATATCAGATACTTGCTACCCAAGGTAAACAGTTCTCAGGTTGCTTATTTGGCGATTCTATTTCGGCTGAACTTGGTAATACCCTTGGGAGTGGTACTTTTAATTTTGGGTTAAATGGTCTGAGTACAATCTCATTACTGGAACAACTGAAAAGTTTAATTCCTACGAAGGTGAAATGCGAAAAAGCGATTATTGCCATAGGTGGAAATGATGCTTGGTATGGAATTAGTGATGAATTATTTAGCAAAAACCTGCAAGAGGCGATCGCACTTGTCCGCACAATGGGAAATAAAGAGATTTTTCTGATTCCGGCTTTTTATTCAACAGTTGCAGCCAGCTTAGATCCAACTGTATCAGCCCCACTTTCTAAAGTTGAACAAATTAATGCTCTGATTAATCAAGTTGCTGAAACAGAAAAAGTGCCAGTTGCAGCCGCAGGACTAGCACCCTTGTATGAGAATAATGTTCTTAAAGAAAATTTGACCAGTGATGGCGACCATCTAAATGCAGAGGGTCTAAAAATTTATCGACAAGCATTATTACAAATTCTGGGTAAGTAAGTAGGTCAACAGATAGATCCCCGACTTCTTTGAGAAGTCGGGGATCTCATAATTACGAATTACGAATTATCACCTTTAGTCTTTCCAATTCAAAAACCGGGCATAAATATAAGCGATCGCTTCATCAAGAATTGCCCGTACACCTTGGCTAGAACCCCACCATTTCTCTGGATCGTAATCTTGCGTTTTGGCAGCAATCACACCAACTTTGATATCAGGATTCAGTAATTTTTTGAAAATTAGCCAACTCCTACGGGTATGAACATCCAAGGAAAAAAGATTAATTGATTCTATCTGTAAATTTGAATTGGATAGCCAACGATCAAATTCAGCAGCAGACGCATAACTACGATCCTTAACCACGAAAGGTGTTGGAACAGCTACCACTTTTTCTGCTTCTAAACCGAGTTTGATGAAGGTAGCGACTGATACATCTGCAAAGTTATTATATCCAGTCAGATAACTTCCTTTTCCTAATGTGCCTCCTGTACTAATTATTTGACGATAAGAACCGGTTTTAAATTCAGTCAAAGCTTCTTCTATAGCGTAATCTGGTAGCCATCCTTCCACAACTAATACTTCTGCTGATTTGATCGGGGAAGTTACGGCGAGAAATGAGTGTATATGAGTAATAGTGAAAAATATCAAATAAGCAATCAAAGCGATCGCAATCGCCCACCCCTGAGCCGTAAGTGTCCACATTTCTTGGCATATTATTAGTTTTATTTTGGGAAAATCTTGACCACGGCGATTTTTGGTCTGCATTAAACCTTAGCTAAACGTTGCTCTTTCAAATAGGTAAAGACAGACTTATCTCCAATATCAGCAGGAATTGCTTGCACTGTCTTTCGCAGCGCAAACACCAAAAACAACGTCGCCCAAGTTCCTAATAAAACACTTTCCCCCTGAGTTGGTAAAATTCCCACCAAATGTCCTAACAACAGTAGCGGGACTACTAGGGTTAATACTTTGGTTTCCAGGCGATTGAAGCAAAAAGCCTCTTTAAAATAAATACCTGTCAAAGCAACAAAGATAAAACCAACTCCAAATAAGGTAATAGGCTGATTGTAAACAGTGAGAGCCAAAGGTTGACTACTAGAGATTGCCAGAATCACTGATGCTATAGTACCGATCGCCCAAAAAACTTGCAACATTCGGTGCATTGATGCCATGTAGATATGAATCGTAAATAAACTTACACCAAGAGCGAGACTAAAACAAGCATATAAAGGTGTAAGTGCGGTAAAAACAGTTGGGTTATTGTTGAGCAAAACTAAAGCGCTGCCTATGGCAAAGCTGAGTGCTGCTACCATTAACCCAGCGCGGTAGATAATTACGCCAGTGCGATCGCTCTGAGTAATTGTAAATTCCCCAAACTGACCTTGATAAACTTCTGCTGGAGGTAGTGTTTGCGTAGTCATGGTTAAAAATATAGTTAGGATTTACTAATAGAGTACAACGGGAAATTGCTGAAGGGTTACTTTTATTATTATGGGCAATGAAACCAACTTAGTGTGACAATCCCTAATATTCTTTTGCAAAAGTGTAGACGCTTCCTCGGTTTGTCGTCAGATATCGCTCTTTGTCGAGGATGTGCGATCGCTTGAAAAAATAATTTCCACTTCAGTCGATAGCGAACGCCACTAGATAAATTGTATAATTTAACAATTGACTAAGCAACCTGCAATGGTCGTGTAGGAAGCATCCTGGGTTCTGGTAGTGGCTTTCCCTCTTCTTGAAGCATCTCAACAAATGCCTCAATCACTTCTTGCCCATTTTTAGCGGCTTCTTCGTAGGTTTTCCCATGTGTATGAAACTCTTGCCAGGGGAACTCAGGCAAATGGACTAGGAAGAGTTGATCGTCCTCTGACCATTGAATCACCATGCTGTAGTGATAGCTCATCTATTATTCACCTTCCTCGCTTTCAAAGTCTTCCAAGCGTCCAACTCTTGGAGACGCTCTGCGCGTTCGCGTCCTTCTCCCAAGGGGAGACGCTCTGCGCGTTCGCGGTTCGTTTTTCTTTCTTGTACTTAAATATGGTTTAGCGCATCTTCATACAGAATTGGTATTACTATAAGTTTAGCGATCGCCTGATCTTCTAGGTTGATGATGATCCAATTCCAGAAAAAAGTAACATCCATCTACACCCTAGATATAGACAACATAATTTCCATTTAAGTCGATAGCGATCGCAGATCAGTTTACTAACCAGCAATAATACCTGTAAGAATTTTTACCAGCACCAATAAATCTTCTAGAGCTTGCAAAGCATCTTTAAAGGTTTCAATTTGTTTAACACTAATTGTCCAAAATTCTGCGGCTTTGTGGTTGGCAATTTCCCATTCATCGCTGGGGCGTAAACGCGCGATCGCCTCTTTCCGAATCACCGGATGCAGCCAATATTCACCTTTATCGCACTCTACCAAAGACCGATTTCTCAGGGAGGCAATGATTTGGCGATGTTGGTCAGGTGGGACATCCCAGAGTAAACAAAACAACCCTTGAGATGAGATGGTGGATATATCTTGGTAACGATAACATCCTAAACGGCAAAGCAGGCGATAGGCTTGGGGGTCGAGGGTTTGCAGACGATTGATTTGACTAACCGCTAAATTTTTTAAGTCGGTTGCTGCTAGCGGATCGGCATGATTTTCTTGCCAATAAAGAACCATGTCACCGTCAAAATCTTCCTGAATCGAACCACAAAGAATTCCCATTGCTTTAGCATTACCGCCATAAGTGCGATGCATGATTTGCAAAGTTGACGAGTTGATAGTTAACCCACGGTTGCTAAAAAACTGTTGCCATGCGCTTTGATCCAAACCAGGAAGCCGATAGTGATTCACATTTAGCCCAGGTTCACAAAGGCGATCGCGACTAGTAATCAAGGTAACAGACTGCACCCTAGCATCAGCCAAAACCCTCAATAGTTCTACATAGTTGCGGTGAGAAGCAATCAACCCACCTTGTTGATCTAATGCAGGTTCGAGATTGTCAATTAACACCCCAATCCGCCGATTGTCGAGTTGGCGCTTGAGTCGTCCCAAAGTTACGCCAAATTCTACCCCAGGTTCTTGATCAAAGTCTTGTTTGAGCCATTCCTCTACTACTCGTTCGGCGGGGGTGATATTTTGCGTTTCCTTCGCCATCAGCAGTTCTAAAACCAAGTCAAACCCCTGAGTTTGGAGATATTGTTGCGCTAGAGTGGTTTTGCCTAAGCCTCCCTCACCTTGGATGACAATGACTTTCGACCCTTGATTTACCAAAGTATTCAGATGAGCGATCGCTTCTGTTCGTCCAATAAAATTGGTATCCTCTAATTTTGGGGTGGAGTGGGGCGATCGCGAGTAATCAATCAAACTGGATATCGCAGTAGTTTTTCTCAAAACTCGCTCCAAAGCAGCGCGACAATTACTTTTGGTAATCTTTTCTCGCAATACTTTAGAAAGCAGCTTCCATAAATGAGAGCCAGCATCCTTGGCGTGTCCTTCCGTACAACCGTAAGAATGAGCGATATCCAAGTATTTTCTACCCAACCAAACTTGCACAAGAATCACTTTTTGCAAATCGCTCAACCGTTCCCCAGTCTGAGGGGGAATTATGGCATCTAACCATGCTAATGCTGCTTCAGCGTCCATTGTGTAACGACAAGGATAGTTCAGATTTTAGGGACAACTATGAATTACTTTACAGTTATATTGCTGGAGTTTTCGGATAAGATTTTGTAAACCCGACTTTTTTCCCGACTTTTCCGACATTGGCTAGAAGCCTCCAGCTAAACTGACAAAGCCTACGCAAGGTGGGCTAAACCCTTCTAAGCGTCACTGTGCCAAAATGGGAAAGAAGTTGCACAACTGGTGTTAAAAACCTACCAAATTGTTCTGCATATAAACTAGATTCTTTAGTTTGGGAAAGTTTGAGCGTAAAATGTCAGAACTAACTGAAGGGCTGAAACGAATTCATACATGGTTTACAAACAATATACCTGAGCGAATTTCTTGTCTAGCTCCAGGACTTTCGCGTGAAGATATTGAACAAAGTACTACATTTCTGCCATTCAAATTACCTGAAGAGGTTTACGAACTGTATCAATGGCGTAATGGTTCATCAGGATATGATTTCCTATTTGAAAATTATGAATTCATGTCTTTAAATGCAGCTGTAAATGCTTACCGCGAGCAAATGGGTGAAATTCGCTATCACGAGCGTGAAGAAGCATACTGGTTTGAACATAGTTTACCTATTTTCCAGCTTTGGTGTAACGGCGGTGTTTTGTATACAGTTGTGCCTAATGCACAGAGAAATAGCATCATACGCATATACGACTCAGAATGTAATGACTATTCACTGCGTTACGACAATTTGACTAACCTAATTTTGCATGGAGCAGATTGGTATGAAGCAGCTTACTTTGTGGAGAAGGAAAAAGCTTGGGATATTATAAATGAAGAAATGAACTGTTTGCTTGATGTCAAATATATGGCAAGAGATTATCTCGCAAATTCTACCCAAAAAGGAGCAGCAGTTTCAAGAATATGCCAGGAAATATATCAGCGTTACATTAATGGCGATATCTCATCAACCAACGCCTAAAGCCTTTGAGATAAATTTAATCCTCGGCGATCGCATTCTGCCCTCTGCCTTTCTTGATAAAATAAAACTCATTAGGTCACTCCAGCACCATCATTACTTATGGTGAAATCAGACCCCCGTCAATTGCCTAGTAGTGCTGAACTTCCTTGTTCAGACGATACCCCTGTGGATAACGAAGACCAGAACTTTATTCAAAATTCAGCAGCAAGTTCTTGAAAGGATTGCTGTTATTCCACCGGTAAGTATTAAAGTCTCGTTGATCAACTGTCAAAATCCGTCCATGTCCCAGATGTTCTGCTAGAACAACCAGAGAAGCATCTGCCATATCCATTGGCAAATCGGCATATTTTTCCATGAGTTCTACCATACGTGTAACATGGTGACTTCGTAAGTCGAACACCTCAAATGCTTTCTGTGCAACCTCTCTCAAAAAACTACATTGAGCATTATTACCACCTCCTCTGGCAAGAAGAAGATAACAAGTTTCGGTAATAACAGGGTAAGTAGTGACTAGTGGTTCATTGAGAGCATTTAAAACTTGTAGTGCTAATTGATGGTCTTGATCATTTTGGTTCCCAAGTGCCACAAAAAAGCCAGTATCAGCGATGATCATACTTTTGTTGCATTAGCGATCGCACAATGGCTTCAGAATTAGCAGCTAAGTCAGTTTCTCCTTTAAAACAGCCGATAAATTTACTTTGCTTGAGTTTCGCTAAGGGATCTGTTTTTTGTTGCTGAAGTTGTTGATAACGCAGTTCAATCGAAGACTTAATTGCCTCTATTGTATCTTGGTCAGCCTCCTGTTGAATATAGGCAAGCTTTTGAGCATATTCTTCATCTAGCTGAATATCAAAATTCTTCATCGCTACTAACTTGGAACGTTTACCTAAAGTATATCGTCCGCGTCGAATCGTCTAGAATAAAAATCATGAGGTAACATCAGCACCATCATTACTTATGGTGAAATCAGACCCCCGTCAATTGCCTAGTAGTGCTGAACTTCCTTGTTCAGACGATACCCCTGTGGATAACGAAGACCAGAACTTTATTCCTAACCTGCTTCTCTTCTTGCTGCAATATATTTGGGCAAACCGGAATGACTGGTTTTTCAGCGTGGATATGGGCGTTTACCATACTACAGGGGTTAGTCCACTTGTGCCGATTGTACCAGATGGATTTTTGAGCTTAGGTGTAGAACGCCGCAAGGCAGGTAAATCTCGTAAAAGCTATGTTGTCTGGGAAGAAAACAACATTGTGCCTATCTTGGCTTTAGAAATTGTCTCCTTAACTCCGGGTGGAGAATACGACAAAAAATTAGACACTTATGCCAAGTTAGGGGTACTGTACTACATTATTTATAATCCAGAGTATTGGCAACGCGATCGTCACCAACCTTTTGAAGTTTATCGCTTAGTAGATGGTAGCTATCAACTGCAAATTGGTGAACCCTTTTGGATGCCAGAAATTGGTTTGGGAATCGGGCGATCGCAATACGTATCTGGTAATATCCAGCGTCAGGTTTTGTATTGGTATGACCAAGAAGGAAATCGCTATCAAACTCCAGAAGAAGTTGAGCAGCAAACTCGCCAGCAGCTTGAATTAGTGCAACAACAACTTGAGCGTTATCGTCAACAATTTGGGGAACTGCCAGAAGAAGGTAAGCATTAGTATTAGAGTAAGGACTTCTCTTGGTATTGTGCCTCAGTTAACTTTAAACGAGGACGCTTTAAAACTTCTTTATACTCTGCGATAATCTCTGCCGATACAACCCACTCAAAAACAGAATTAGCAATCACAAATAAAATTACTGCCTCTAGATTTTTATCAGCTATAGCAGCAGAGACTACGATATTAGTATCAATAATAACTTTCATTCTCCCAGTCTATAAGCTTCAATTTCAGCTACTATTTCCTCATCAGTTAAGGGATTATCTGCGTGTATCGCTTGTATTTCTTTGAATAACTTTTTTAATTCTTCTGCTAAAGTAACCCTTTGATTATCGTCTGTCAAAATAATCACCTCAACTCTCTGTCCTGCTTTAAATGGTAAATCAGATAATATTAACTGCTTTGGATCTGCAATGGTGATATATCTTTTATAAACGTTCATGATTTATCCTGTTACTCAACTTTTATCTACCCTTGTTCTAACAATTTCGCCACATTCTCTGCAATTCTCTCTTCTAACTTTGTAAAGTAGCCCTAGAAAAGCGAGTTTTTAAACCCAAATTTTCTATAACCAACTTTTTCCCCGACTTTTCCAACTGCATCAGATAAAACTGCCGACTTCAGCCGACTGACAAAAGAAAGTGCGATCGCTTAGGCTATTGAGCATAGAGACAAAGATTAAAGTATAAAAAAATACTTAATAATCTCAGCCCACTCGCAGAAGACTTAGCAGGTCAAAGCTATCCCAGTCCTCATTACTTGCAAACACAACGCCGTATTCATACCCTCATAGACAGATATATTGCAGTCGAAAAACTACATGAACGTCTGCAAGATTTACTGATACAGTTTGCCAATCCCCAACCGCGTCCCTGGAAACCCATTGACTGGCAGATGATTAACCGCAATCAAATTATCGGCTTAGACGCAGAGGTATTTTTATCTATATTGATAGGTGCAATGGACACAGAAGCGCCCATTCGGGGCTATACCCAAACAAGTCGGCAGTATTTGGAAAAATTGCATCCTCAAATGGCTCGGTTTGTTGGTGGAACAGTCGGTGAAGATGGCGAACTGCTGGAACTTGGTTTGTGGGAAAAGGAAGAACGTCAGCACACACCTGCATTAATCAAAGTCTACACCCAATTAACAGACGAGAAAATTACCCCAAAACTTCGGACTGTTAGAAGCTATCTCCCCACAGATGACGCCAACGAAGACCTATATCGCCACGGCTTACACCGCATTGCCACAGAATACGGTGCAACCTGTCTTTATATTTGGTTGATGGCTCACACTACTGGCGCACTCCAGGATGTTCTAGAAGAACTAGCACAGGATGAAATCAACCACATGACCAAATTCTGGGGGTTTGGGGTCTGGGCTTTCCCCAATACTGGGTTGATGCGAATTGGACGCACGCTAATCAAAACGCGATACCTTCGGTGAGCTTCGCTAACGCCAAACTATCAGCGTAACAACCTCATGCGTACCCTCCGCCGCATGATGGCTACACTTAATTGGAATGCTTGGTCATTCACCAACAAAACAACTCTCCTCTTCACCTTCAGCTACACAATGCGTCGTCTGTGGAGTTGGAACAATAGCCTAACACCAGACTATTTACAAGATTTATTTGAATTTGAAATTACTGAATAAACCTTTTGCACTCTCCTGTACGCCTAGAGCGTAAGCTTTTCATACTCTTTATTTCTCTTTATTTCTCAAACTCTGATTTCTCCGTGTCGCGCCAGTTGCTACAAACTCCTCCACCCCCGCAACGCACTGGCTTCTCTGCGCCTCTGCGGTTCGTTATTCCGTAACTCTTATTCCTCAACGCAAAAAATCCATGACTTCCAAACTTCTCTCAACATTACCCACCGATTTAAACCCTCAAAAAATCCCCCAACATATCGCCGTCATCATGGATGGTAACGGTAGATGGGCAACCAGTCGAGGATTACCGCGCATTGCTGGCGTATACAGAGATGTACTTCACCGATATTCTTTGGCCAGATTTTAATAGAGAAGCATTTTATCAGGCTTTGTTGAGCTACCAAAGACGCGTAGGCGTAGCCCGTCGTAGACATCGCCGTTTTGGTCAAGTTAAAGCTTCACTGTCAGCTTAGTCAACCATTCACCAGACATCGCCTAAAAATAAAACCGGATAGTTTTTGCCATGAGCGATAAAGTAAAAGCACCCACATGACCACGAGGTATATGAGCGCTTATAAATAAAAACATTATCGAGGATAATCTATCTGCTATGACAGACCGAAGTAACTATAAGAATAGCAGGCACTGGGTAAATAAACTGCAAGGGTAGTTACAAATGTTTTGTTAAAAATATTACTTACTGTAAATGTGATGCTTGACTTAAGCAAAATCCAATCGATTGCTCAATCCTATTCTCCTCAAGAACTCTTTGCTGCCTTGGTTTGGCAGCGTCGGTTCAATGAGTTTGATGGCGAAGAAGTGATTACTGACCTTTGCAACCACAGGAATTTATGGGCAAGCTTTTTGTTCACAAAACCAATCTTTGCACCAGATGAAAACGGTTTAAGCTTTGGTGGTATGGTCGATACCCTGCTTGCAATGGCAAACTATCGTCCCATGCCTGAAACCAGCATCATCCATTTCATCGCTTATCCTGCCGATACCCTATACATCCTGACAGAGAACCAAGACATAAAAGTGTCAGAGCTTTTAGACTTGGGCAAAAAGTGGCGAGCTGACTCAGTAGAGGTAAGTGATGGCACGAATGAAGAATACGGTTTGCGGCTTAAGCGTCGATTGAGAACTAGATTGTCAGGGGCGCTATGGGGTGAAGATGTTCATCAGGATTGTGATGCAGTAATTGTTTCCTATTGGTGGGATTAAATTTTTGAAATATCTCAATCAGAGAAATTGTAGACTATAATATACAGTTATTTCCACCGTTTTCCTCCTGATCTTACCTGCACCCAAATCGATCAGCGATCGCGCCCTCTTAATTTTTTTTGAGTAAATTATTCTTTGGTAGGTATTAAGCCGAAAACCTTGGCTCAATACCTATATTTATTATCACCAAATCAGACTGATATAATTATTGTTTTGCCAATAGTAATTATAAGAACTCCCAATATCCTTTGTTGTTAATTATTTACCAAAATAGTATTTACTATAATTTAATACTTGCGATATAAGCTGATGTTCTGGTAAGTCAATTCAGAAAAAAAATCCTGATCTCCAAAATTTAAAGTTAATAAGATTTTTTTATCAATCTACTTTAAATTTACTTATCAATCCATTTGAAAATCGCAATTAATTTTTTCACTATTTTATAGGTGTTGGGAGTTCTCATGGCAAAATATCTACTAGGTTCTGCTAGTGGGATGGGATTTTTATGTTTAATTGCCGGGTTATCACCTGTGCAAGCCCTTCCTAGTTTAGAAATTGCAGCTAAGAACCTAGCTGTTAATCAAGATTATGGCAGCTATCAAAAAAAGGATTCTCATCAAAGCGATTTAGCAAATAATATCTCCAGTAAATTGCTGATAGCTAATGAGAGTCCCAAAAATTTACCCTCAGTTAATGAACAGCCAAAGAATCAAGATTTAGGAGTAGATTCTGCTGTTAACTTTTGGCAGCCAATCATACCACAATCTGCAAGTTCATCTCCAACCTCATACAAACTTGCACAAGTAACATCTGTATCCCAATTGTCTGATGTACAGCCGACCGATTGGGCATTTGGTGCACTTCAATCTTTAGTCGAGCGCTATGGTTGTATCGCAGGTTATCCCAACCAAACCTATCGCGGTAATCGGGCGATGACTCGCTATGAATTTGCTGCTGGCTTAAATGCTTGTTTAGACCGAATCAACGAACTGATTGCCACTGCAACTGCTGAGTTGGTCAAGAAAGAAGATTTAGCCACGTTGCAGAAACTACAAGAACAATTTGCGCCGGAATTGGCAACATTGCGGGGTCGAGTAGATGCTGTAGAAGCTCGCACAGCAGAACTAGAAGCAAACCAGTTTTCTACTACGACCAAACTCAATGGTGAAGTAATTATTGCTGGCGTTGGTGCTAGCGGTGGCGCTCCTAATAAGAGCGACCCGAACATCATCTTAGTCAATAGAGTGCGGTTAAATCTCACCACTAGCTTCACTGGTAAAGATTCATTAATTACTGGATTGCAAGCTTATAACTTTTTGGGTGGAGCCAATGGACAGGGTAGCCTGCAAGAAAGTTTAGGATTAGCTGCGCCGCTTTTAACTGCGAGTAGCGCACGTACCAGTTTTGAGCCGCAATTTCCGGGGTTAAATGTCAATACTTTGTCGAGTGTTGGCGCAAACAGTGTTCAGCTTTACAAATTGCTGTATATCTTTCCCGTCGCGAATAAATTAACCTTGTTTGCGGGAACTGCGGCGGAGACATCAGATGCTTTCCCAGCAATTACGCCTTTTTATGGTGAAGGACAAGAGTCAATTTCTCGTTTTGCCGGCTTAAATCCTGTGGTACGGATTTCTGGTGGGACTTCGGGTACTGGTTTAGCATCGGCGGCGGGATTTATTTTTAATATTTCGCCAAATTTGGATTTAAGAGCTTTATACGGCAGTGTAAATGCCAATTTACCCCAAAAATCTGCTACTGAGGCAGTACCAGGAGTTTCTACTACACCTTTGGGAGCAGGTTTATTTAGCGGTAGTAGTGTTATTGCCACACAGTTAACCTTCAAGCCAAGTCCTGGTCTGGATATTGGTTTAAACTATGCCCACAGTTATCACGAAATCAATATTTTGGGTACTGGATTAGTTAGTAGTGATATCGGTGCTTTAGCAGGGGTTGCAGCTGGGACACCGGTAACACTCAACTCTGTTGGGGCTACGGTAACATGGCGATTGTCTCCCAAGATAGCCTTATCTGGCTACGGTGCAGCGCTATTTGTTGATGCTGCTTCAAATAGCGTGGATGCTTCCACCACCTTTACAAGTTGGATGGCGGGAGTTCACTTCAAAGATTTATTCAAGTCAGGGAACACTGCCGGGATTCTTTTTGGTCAGCCGCTTTACCGTACTGATGCTGGTGGTTCTGCTCAACTTACCCCCACAGGCGACAATCGGGCAACTCCTTACCATTTAGAAGCCTATTACCGCCTTCAAGTTAGCGATAATATCAGCATTACCCCTGGTGCGTTTATTCTCTTTAACCCAGAAGGTAACAGCAACAATGAGACTACGACTGTAGGTGTACTTCGGACTACTTTTACGTTTTAAGAGATTGGGAATGAGGAGTGGCTGACGCCTAACCCCCTTTAAAAAGGCTACGGTGTATACACAAGTCCTAAAAACCTAGCTTGATGAGGTTTTCCTCGTTCCCAGTCTCCGACTGGGAATGCCTTCATTGAGTCTCTGACTCAATTTCTGGAGGCTCTGCCTCCAATCAAGCATTCCCATGCTCTGCATGGGAACGAGATAATATAGCGGTTATCGTTTACGTGAGGTACACCCGTAGGGGCACGGCACTGCCGTGCCCCTACACCTCGCAATATAATCTTGTACCGCATCTGAGTGGGAACCGGTATAAATTGGCTAAAAAAGTTCACACTAATAACAATATTGCCTTGTGTCACAGAAAAATATTAAGTCGGCGCTGAACCTCGCTAATGTTTTTAATATCTAATCGCCTACAGATAAACTAATTGTTTCTTTTGCCTGAGTTACGAGTTTGATTTGAAAGTTGGTGCTTTTGGATAACCCGCTCAATCTGGCAAGTCACCGCATTTATTCTATGTTTAACTTTATCAAAATCAATATTCACCCAAATATAGGCTTTGTCAAATCTTTCCTGCTTCTTATCCATAGATTGCTTCGCTTGTCAAGATATTTTGTTATATCTATACAATATAGCTATCCTAATTTCTAAACTACTTTCTTTAGACGTATAAGTAAATATGCTTAATATTTACTTAAGATTTTATCTGCTACAAGTTCAGTTCAACAGTGATTTGATTGCACAGAGGCGCACAATTACCATTTACTGAAAGAGACGCGAAATTTCGCGCCTCTAAGAACCAAAATCCAAATTCTAAGTGTTAGCTTAAATCTTTGTTTGTAGATATTCCACCAACTGCGGTGCTTGCATTACTCCCTCTATCCGATCCACAGGCTGACCCTGCTTAAATAGTACTAAGGTTGGGAGAGAGGCAATTTTATACTGAGTAGCCAAATCTGTGTATTTTTCCGTGTCGATTTTGACAATCCGTAGGCGATCGCTAAGTTGGGCATTGACTTGCTCTAAAATTGGTACCATCATCTGACAGGGGCCACACCAGTCAGCGTAAAAATCTACTAATACAGGTACATCAGAAGCAGACAGCATCTCTTCAAAGCTATTAAATTCCTTTTTAGTTGCCATATGACACACACCGATTTTCAATTGTTTGTTTCAATAGTAATTGTTAGAAAATAAAATCGGTATAAGTTCATATGTTTTTGTTGGGAAAAGATTAGATAAGTTAATATAGACTGATTTGCCAGCCAACAATCTTAAATAATTATAATAAAATACATATATTATTGTCGTTTGTGCATATCCACTAGATATCTATTTAAACCTATCCTGACCAACCAAATAATTATACATACGTTCACGAGAGTGATATCTACGAGGGCTATGTCTACGCAGCTATAATTAAATCAATAATATGATGATCCCAATTGGGAAAATTTTGCTCATCGTATCCATCATGTATGTTATTATCCAATTTAAAAGTTTTCAAGGACACTTAATTCGTGATCTATTAGCTATTCTAATTTGGATCATGCCAGCAAGATTGTTACTCCGCAAGAGTTAGATTTTATCCAGACAATATTCAGATGTTCCCTAAATCACCATAAGATAATTAGCGCGGTATTTCTCAGACTGAGGAACATTAAATAAATGACACTATTACAAGATAAAGTCGCAATTGTTACAGGTGCATCACGAGGAATTGGGCGAGCGATCGCCATTGAATTAGCCACACAAGGAGCGATCGCAGTTGTCAATTATGCCAGTTCGAGTGCAGCTGCTGAGGCAGTTGTTACAGAAATTACAGCAGCCGGAGGTCAGGCGATCGCTATTCAAGCTGACGTTTCTAAAATCGATCAAGTAGAGGCACTAGTTAACGCCGTCATCGAAAAGTTTAGCCGTGTGGATATCTTGGTTAATAATGCAGGTATTACCCGCGACACACTGCTTTTGCGTTTAAAGCCAGAAGATTGGCAAGCTGTGATAGACCTTAATCTAACTGGTGTTTTCTTATGTACACGCGCCGTCAGTAAAATCATGCTCAAGCAGCGATCGGGGCGGATTATCAACATTACCTCCGTTGCTGGGCAAATGGGCAACGCAGGTCAATCCAATTACAGCGCCGCCAAAGCAGGTGTAATCGGCTTCACCAAAAGCGTTGCCAAAGAACTTGCTTCTCGCGGCATCACTGTTAACGCCGTCGCCCCTGGATTCATTGCCACCGATATGACCAGCAATCTCAACAACCCCGAAGATATTCTCAAATACATCCCACTCGGTCGCTTCGGTCAGCCTGAAGAAGTCGCTGGGATGGTGCGCTTCCTCGCCGCCGACCCCGCCGCCGCCTACGTCACCGGACAAATTTTTAACGTCGATGGCGGCATGGTGATGGCGTAATTCATTAAATTGTAGAGACGCGATTCATCGCGTCTACAGCAATTTTCGTAGGGTGCGTTAGCCTTTGACGTAACGCACCGATTTTATCAGGCGATCGCTAATTTAGCCTACAAGCAACTAAGGCTGTTGACGTATCCTTTGCCAGATAGTAAAGCCCAAAAGAAAAATAATGCTACTGGCGGTAGCCAGCATCACAGCCAAACTCATACCTTGTATTCTCATCGCCAGCAAGTTGAAAACTAAGGTAATTGACCAAAGTGTGAACGCAGCATGGCGCTGGGAGAGTCCCCAAGCAAGTAAGCGGTGGTGCAGGTGGTCTTTGCCAGGAGTACTCAGAGGGTTATTTCCTGCTAGTAGCCGCCGCACAAATACTTGAGTCGTATCTAGTACTGGCAACAACAGAAATAAAACCGTAGGAATTAGTGCATAAACTGTGTTTTGTTGCAGTTTGCCTAAAATACTAGTTGCTGCCAGCACATAGCCAAAAAAGTATGCCCCGGCATCACCCATAATAATTCGTGACGGATGGAAGTTATGGCGCAAAAAGCCCAGTGCAGCACCTGCCAAGGCTGCGAGTACCAAGATTGCTGCTGCACGATTGTTAAATTGGGCTGCAACCGCCAACAAACTCATGGCGGTAATAAAGCTGATTCCTCCTGCCAAACCATCCATCCCATCCATCAAGTTGACAGCGTTGGTAATCCCTACTACCCACAGTACTGTTAGCAACATGGACAGGAACGAATCAATGGGGGTGCCAAACAGGACTTTGACACTGATGCCATTAGCTACCAGCAAAAGTGCCGTGACAATTTGCGCCCACAATCGAACAGAGGGCGGTAAGCCGAACTGATCATCGATAAAGCCCACAAGGACTAATATCGAACCCCCCAACAGAATAGTGAGTACCTGAGCCAATACGTTTTGGAGTTCGATTGGTCGTAAAAGGCTAGCTAATACCAGCGCGGCAATTACACCCGCGTAGATAGCCAGCCCCCCTGCATTGGGTAAAGGTTCTCGGTTGAGTCGTCGGGCGTTGGGTTGATCAGCCCAACCTACCTGCAAGGCGAATTTGCGTACTGTCGGAATTAAACGCCAAGTTACAACCCAAGCCAAGAGGAATGTAAATACTACCGCCAACCAGCCGGTGCCGCCAGGGTCGGCAATACCAAGGGACTTAAGGGAGTTCTCTAAATTCATCTCCCAATTCAAGCATTACTGCCAGTATCTAATATGAGCATCACCTGTATATTAATCAATTTTTTTATTTCCATTTATAAATTGAGCTGCTTGGGAGATTAGCACTCTTGACGTGTGAGTGCTAAATTGTCTAATGGAAGCGCTGGAGAAATAAAACATGGCGAAAATTATTGCATTTAACGAGGAATCGCGGCGATCTCTAGAAAGGGGTGTTAACGCCCTTGCCGATGCCGTAAAAATCACCTTGGGGCCCAAAGGTCGGAATGTCCTTTTAGAGAAAAAATTTGGCGCACCTCAAATTGTCAACGATGGTATCACTGTTGCCAAGGAAATTGAATTAGAAGATCCTTTGGAAAATACTGGTGCAAGACTCATCCAGGAAGTAGCCTCAAAAACTAAAGATGTTGCTGGGGATGGCACTACCACCGCCACAGTTTTAGCACAAGCCCTGATTCGGGAAGGTTTGAAGAACGTCGCGGCGGGTAGTAACCCAGTTAGTTTGAAGCGCGGGATCGACAAAACTATTGAGGCACTGGTAAAAGAAATTGCCAGGATAGCCAAGCCAGTAGAAGGAAGTGCGATCGCTCAAGTTGCCACTGTTTCAGCTGGCAATGATGAAGAAGTTGGCCAAATGTTAGCCCTAGCAATGGAAAAAGTCACCAAAGATGGTGTCATTACCGTTGAAGAATCTAAATCTCTAACCACCGAACTAGAAGTAGTTGAGGGGATGCAGATTGACAGAGGCTACATTTCCCCCTATTTCGTCACCAACAACGAGCGGCAAATCGTGGAATTTGAAAACGCCCGGATCTTGGTGACAGATAAAAAAATCAGCAGCATCCAGGATTTAGTGCCGATTTTGGAAAAAGTTGCCCGTTCTGGTCAGCCCTTGCTAATTATCGCGGAAGATGTCGAAGGTGATGCTTTGGCAACTCTGGTGGTGAACAAAGCGCGGGGTGTACTGGCTGTGGCTGCAATTAAAGCACCTGGGTTTGGCGATCGCCGCAAAGCTTTGTTAGAAGATATTGCTATTCTCACCGATGGACAGTTGATTTCTGAAGAAATCGGCTTAAGCTTGGATACCGCTGCTCTAGAAGCGCTGGGAACTGCCCGCAAAATCACCATTGACAAAGAAACCACCACAATTGTCGCTGGCAGTGTCACCAAGCCAGAGGTACAAAAGCGGATTGCTCAAATTCGCCGACAGTTGGAAGAAACGGATTCTGAATACGATCAAGAAAAACTGCAAGAACGCATCGCCAAGCTCGCTGGCGGTGTCGCAGTGATTAAAGTAGGTGCGGCAACCGAAACCGAACTCAAAGACCGCAAACTGCGGATTGAAGACGCGCTCAACGCTACTAAAGCCGCCGTGGAAGAAGGTATTGTTCCTGGTGGTGGGACGACCCTAATTCACTTAGCTAAGACGGCAGAAGCGATTAAAAACAGCCTAGAAAACGAAGAAGAAAGAATTGGGGCTGATATTGTCGCACGAGCGCTAGAAGCTCCCTTGCGCCAAATAGCAGACAACGCCGGTGCTGAAGGTTCTGTGATCGTCTCTAGAGTCCGGGATACCGACTTTAACATTGGCTACAATGCTGCTACCGGGGAATTTGAAGACTTAATCGCTGCGGGCATTATCGACCCTGCCAAAGTCGTGCGTTCAGCTTTGCAAAACGCTGGTTCCATTGCTGGTTTGGTCTTAACCACCGAAGCGATCATCGTTGAAAAGCCGGAGAAGAAATCTGCTGCTCCTGCCCCTGATATGGGCGGCATGGGTGGTATGGGCGGCATGGGCGGCATGGGCGGTATGGGCGGCATGGGCGGCATGTTCTAACTTCTGCTCACCCAGATAATATTTTTTTAAACAGTTTGTCTTACCAAGGCAAACTGTTTTTTATCGGATTGCCGATTTAGAGTGGATATGTTATGTAAATTCGTAATTCGTAATTCGTCATTAAGTATAGATAAATTTTAGGACTTACGCAGAAGAGATCCCCCAACCCCCTTAAAAAGCAGGGCTGTTTCATTCCCTAAAAGGCTCTAATTTACAAGCGTTTCAAGCAAAAAAGTCAGGTAACTAAAAAATCTGATTGGGCAAGAAAATCGCGTAGGCGTAGCCCGTCGTAGACATCGCACTGAAATTTACTCGTTGAGGTGGTAGCTTTTCGATTACCAAATCAAGCAAATTTCTGACTCATACTCTTGACAAAATCTCTAAGAGATCGAATGAAACAGCCCTGCCTTAAAAAGGGGGCTTTCAAGTTCCCCCCTTTTTTAAGGGGGGTTAGGGGGGAGTGCGCTTCGCGCACGCTACGCGAACGAGGTTTCAAGCTTTGATTGCGTAAGTCCTGAATTTAACAAAATCCCATATTTAGCATCCATCAAAAAATATTGCTCCAGGGTTGACGTTTCCGTGTTTCGCGCAGTCTGTAGCAACTTCCGCCTTAAGAGTAAGAACTTCTGCCTTGACGTTTTTGTGTTTCGCGCAGTCTGTAGCAACTTCCGCCTTGACGTTTTCGTGTTTGGCGCAGTCTGTAGCAACTTCCGCCTTAAGAGTAGAAACTTCCGCTTTTTTTGTAGCAACTTCTACTTTAATCTACAGATTTCTAACACATCCAAATTTTTTATAACCTAGAAATTACCGTCTTTGTCAGGACTTACGCATTGACAATAAATACCAAATATGTGTCCGGTGAAAAACCACATATTTCGTAGGGGTTTAGCATGGCTTTTCCCCTACAGCATCATCTATTTACAACCAAAGGATAATTAAGAAAAGCCTGAAACAACTTATTTTTGTTAACGCACATCACGATGAATTTGTAGAGTGCGTAAGTCCTATTTGGATTAAATTTTGTAAAATTATGTGTAAATGGTCATTGGTCAATTATTTTTACCAATGACCAATGACCAATGACCAATGACCAATGACTATTAGGTAATATTTAATGGCACGAAAACTGCGCCGCCTCCCCAAAATAGTAACTAGGCTATATGAAGATGAGTTCCATCACCAACCAGGAACTATACCAGGAACCATTATTATTGATGCAGATGCTCCACTACCGATAATTTTCTTAATTGACTATAACCAAACCAATTTTATCCGCGAACAAATAGCAACCCCAGAGGAGTGTGTCCCATATCTGGAGATGGAATCTATTTCTTGGGTAGACGTACAAGGTCTAGGCAGTCAAGATATATTACAACGATTGGGTAACGTTTTTAAGTTACATCCTCTAGTTTTAGAAGATATAGTCAATGTACCGGAGCGTCCAAAAACAGAGGATTATGAAGACCAATTGTTATTCATTAGCCGCATGGTAGTAGCAAAGGAAAGAACATGTGGTTTTTACAGCGAGCAAGTGAGTTTGATATTAGGTAAAAATTATTTGCTGACAGTACAAGAAGAACCAGAGCATGATTGCTTTGAATCGGTGCGATCGCGAATTGAAAAAAACAAAGGTACTATCCGCAAACAGGGAGCAGATTATTTAGCTTACGCTCTGTTAGATGCGATTATTGATGGCTTTTTCCCAGTGCTGGAGCTTTATGGTGAGCGAATTGAAGAGTTAGAGGAGGAGGTAATAGTTAAACCAACCCCACAAACACTACAAAATATTTATCAAATTAGGCGAGAATTACTGCAACTACGTCGTGCTATCTGGCCACAGCGAGATGCAATTAATTCCTTAATCCGTGATGGTAGTGATTTGATTAGTGAAGAAGTGCGAATCTACCTACGAGATTGTTATGACCATACGGTACAAGTGATGGATATGGTGGAAACTTATCGAGAACTAGCATCTGGATTAATGGATGTGTACCTTTCGGCAGTCAGCAACAAAATGAATGAAATCATGAAAGTACTAACAGTAGTTTCAACAATTTTTATTCCACTGACTTTTGTGGCTGGAATATATGGGATGAATTTCAATACTGAAAAATCGCCATATAATATGCCTGAGTTGAATTGGTATTGGGGCTATCCACTTTGCTGGGCAGTGATGTTAGCGATCGCATTTGGTTTGCTATTCTTTTTTTGGCGACGTGGCTGGCTGCAAAATTCTGTAACAATCAAACGCAATTAAAAATTGCCGATGAGCGATGAGTCGAATATACATTCATTAGCACTGGGAGTTGAGATTCTGAGTTATGAAGAGTAGCGACCAGAATTTAATAGTTTTGACGATTTATATTATCGGCGTTTCCTATGTTTTTAACCGCATGGTTGAATCCATCGACGACCAAATTAAGTTTGAGTTTAAAAAAGGAATTGTTGACGAGCAACTCAAGGAACAAAATCTCGACGATAAAATTGGAATTTCCTTTAGACTCAAATCCTCATACCCAATTGACGACTTGAAAGATTTATCGATTAGCGTTGAAAATAAATCTGAAAATATTGCCGTATACGTTGACTGGGACAACAGTTCTTTGGTCGTTGAACATAGTAAGCAATCGCGCCGCGTGATTCGGAAATCACCAGACTTAACCCGCGATTTAGCAGTACCCCAAAGTCCTAGCCTGATTGCCCCCAAGAAAACACTTTCTGAAACCGTGACAGCAGAAGATGTTTTCCAGCGCGATCAAGTAGCTGGAACCTACTTAGCTAAAAAACCACTAATTGATATTAACGGGCTGCAAAAAGGGCAAAAAAAGTTATACAACGACTTTATTAACAGAAGAAAGGAGTTAGACTTTTCGCTGCAACTGGTACTACGGATATCTGAGGTGCGTTTAGGTTTAGCCCCAGGTCGTGATTTTCCTGCCATTAGTATTATCAATTGTCCTTTCACAGTCAGAAAACTACCTTGGACTTACGCTCTACCTTGGAATAAAAAGAAGTAATGTCATGTCAACATACTATGCCATCGAAGATTACACTGGATCTAAGGAGAGAGTAGGCGCAGGCAGTTGCAGATCAGTCATAGTTACTGATTTGAGGAAAGTCCGGACTCCCGAAAGACCAAACTTGCTGGATAACGTCCAGTGCGAGCGATCGTGAGGATAGTGCCACAGAAAGATACCGCCAAGAATTAGGGAATAGGGAATAGGGAATAGGGAATAGGGAAAGAAAAACCCTACTCCCCACTCCCCACTCCCCACTCTCCAATCCTTGGTAAGGGTGCAAAGGTGCGGTAAGAGCGCACCAGCAGTATCGAGAGGTGCTGGCTCGGTAAACCCCGGTTGGGAGCAAGGCGATAGGAACTACGGTTGGTCTTTTACCAGTTCCGCTCAATGAGAGCCGCTAGAGGCGTTTGGTAACAGGCGTCCCAGATAGATAACTGCCCTCGCAAGAGAACAGAACCCGGCTTACTACCTAGTCTTTCCCCTGTAATGGAGTATGAACCTTTCACGGTTTGTACTCCATTATTTTTTATACGGATTTTGGGCGTAAGCGAAGCTCGTCGTAGACATCGTTAATTCATAATTTAAAGCATTCCCAGTATCTCTAATGCTGTATCCAGATGCCATTTAACTCGATAGAGTCCAAACAGCTTCTCTTGACTATACCGTGCTGGATACTCTAGCTTCTTTCCCTCCATCGTCACTTTGAGCAATGCTGACTGCTCCGGTGTAGGTGTTCCCATAGCCTCTAGCGTTGCTTCTAGCGCTTGTACTTGAGAGAGCATAGGAGACTTTAATCCTTTATTCTCTGACACTTGCTTGCAGGCTACAACAGGGAAGGTCAGGAGTGCGTTAATGTAGGATGCTTTATCAGCAGGGTTCCCTATTGCTTGGATGCCATACTGTATCAGACATAAATCGCGTAATGCTCTCAAGCTTTTAAGTTCTAATTCTGTGCGTGTAAACATAAAATAGAGTTACCTCTTGAAAAAGTGGGAATCGGTGGGCAACAAGTTTCTCAGGCTAAGATGCCCACTGATTTAAGATTATCCACTGATATACATGTGGAGAATAATTTTATTTGTATTTCTACACAATGTCTAAAAATAAAGGTAATCCAGATAACTTAAAGCCGTTCACCACAGACAGAGAGCGACCACTAACTGAATATCTACATTTGCGTGTCACCAAGGAAATGAAGGAAGAAGTGAAAGCTAAAGACGACCCTCCTGAGTTTTGCCGTCAAGCTATTCAAGAGAAGCTAGATAGAGATAAGTAGCGAAAAGTTGTTAAAGTAATAGTCCAACAACTTTATATAAGAATAGATAACTAGTTGTCTTCCCATACCCCCTTTCCCCTTATCATGCAATGCGCCTTGCTTATCCACGCCGTCAACGGCAACTCGAAAGTTTAGTCCAAAAATTAGGTTTGTCGCTAGAAGCACCTATAAAGTGGGAACTGCTGGATTTAGCGCTAACTCATCCCACTGTTTCTGAATCGGCAAATTATGAACAG
Source organism: Nostoc sp. (assembly GCF_036917755.1). GTDB lineage: Bacteria > Cyanobacteriota > Cyanobacteriia > Cyanobacteriales > Nostocaceae > Nostoc. The sequence continues at coordinate 16,752 of NZ_JBALFC010000132.1, read as the reverse complement.
CTGGAGTTTGTTGGCGATGCAGTGGTGCGGCTGGTGTCGGCTGTTGTGTTATGGGAAAATTATCCCGATTGTCCAGTAGGGGATTTTGCGGCTATTCGTTCGGTGTTGGTGAGCGATCGCATCCTCGCCCAATTGGCCAGAGGTTATGGTTTGGAGTTATACTTACTAGTCGCTGGCAGTGCTACTGCTGATAAAGTTGGTCTAGAGTCACGACTGGCAGATGCTTTTGAAGCAGTTCTGGGTGCGCTTTATTTAAGTACTCAAAATCTGGAACTGATCCGTTCTTGGCTAGATCCCCACTTCCACCAACTAACTACAGAAATTCGCCTCGATCCTGCCAGACTTAATTACAAAGCTGCTCTCCAAGAATGGACTCAGGCACAATTTAAAGTTTTACCAGAGTATCGGGTTGTGGAAGTTAGTCAACCGCACCGTAATCAAGAACGTTTCCTAGCTGAAGTGTGGCTGCACGGAAACAAGCTAGGAGTTGGTAAGGGACGCTCGATCAAAACTGCTGAACAAGCCGCAGCCAAGGTAGCTTTTTTAGCAATTAGTAATCCGCAAAAACCCTGAACCCAAAATCCGGCTGATAAACTGATAATCAGTTGGTTGTCATTAGTTATTTTTTATTTGACTAATGACTAATGACTAATGACTAATGACTAATAACTTATGACAAACCAAATTAAAATTGCTGTCATCGGAGTTGGGCGTTGGGGAGTGCATCTGCTGCGGAATTTCTTAGCAGATCCCCAAGTAAATGTAGTTGCTGTAGTAGATCCACATCCAGAACGATTAGCGGCGGTAAAGCAGCAGTTTAATTTAGATGAAGATGTAGTATTAACAACGCAGTGGGAGGATTTAAAGAAAGTACCAGGGTTAATAGGAGTGGCGATCGCAACTCCAGCCACTACCCACTATGCTTTAATTCAAGATGCCCTCCAACAGGGATACCACGTTTTTGCAGAAAAACCCCTAACTCTCAACCCCGCAGAATGTCGGGAACTTTGCCAGTTGGCAGAACAGCATCGTTTAATACTCATGGTTGACCATACTTATTTATTTCACCCAGCAGTTGAGCGAGGGAAAACTGTAGTACAAGCGGGTAAATTAGGAGATTTACGCTATGGCTACGCCACCCGCACCCATTTAGGGCCTGTGCGGCGAGATGTAGATGCGCTGTGGGACTTAGCCATTCACGATATTGCGATCTTTAACGCTTGGCTGGGTCAAATTCCGGTGAAAGTACAAGCAACCGGTACGGTGTGGCTACAGGGGGGTGAGGAGCAGGGGGAGATGAGGGAGCAGGGGGAGATAATTACTATTTATTCCCCCTCATCCCCCTCATCCCCCTCATCTCCGGGACTAGCTGACCTAGTATGGCTGACACTGACATATCCAGATGGCTTTCAAGCTTATATTCACCTGTGCTGGCTGAATCCTGATAAACAGCGACGCCTGGCGATTGTGGGCAGCCTTGGGAGCTTGATTTTTGATGAAATGTCACTATCATCACCTCTCACCCTACTACATGGGGAGTTTGAACAGCAGGGCAATCAATTTATTCCTGTGAATCAAAGGCAGGTGGTGCTGGAATTAGAGCCAGGGGAACCATTACAGAGGGTTTGCTCCTCCTTTGTTGTCTCTATTCTCAACAATACTCTCTCAGAGGTTTCGTCTGGCTGGGTAGGCACTGAGTTAGTAGAAATTCTTGCTGCTCTAACAGTATCTCTTGGGCAAGGCGGCAAACCTATTTTTCTGAATGATGAGTACGGCGCGTCTTGTCCCGATGTTGGCAATGCAAACCCTTGAGCAACGGCGCAAAATCGAGAATGCTATTATCGAGGGAGCCTCGAAGTATGTCACCAACAGTGGTGTGGAAATTCCCGCTTCTGTGATGCTAGCTGTAGCTTACAAACCATGAGCTAGAACAACTCTTGGTGACATACTCTTATCTCTTGAAAGTCCCATTTGCACAAACCCCTCCCTTTGGAAGACTTACCAGGATAGTTTGTAGCGGCGAAAGACGAATCTCGCAAGTCTCCTTTCCAAGTAGCAGCAGGGACTTCGGGAACTTCTCGTTGTCTGCCCCTACTTTGGCAGATTCGTTGATCCCCAAAGAGGAACTTCCCCCAGACTCCTGTAAGCTAGGGTAGCGACTTACTTTTGCCGCCTCATTCTCAGAGGAAAATCCCAAATCGCCGACATTTTCATCTTTCTTTGGAACAACTAACAGCGAGATATCAATCAAAGGAATGGTAATCTTTAGTGTCGTACCTTGATGAAGTCCCGCACTCTCAAGAGAAATGCTGCCTCCCATGAGTTCGATTAAGTTTCGTGAAATTGCTAATCCCAGTCCAGTACCTTCAAACTGGCGCGTGGTTGTGCCATTCACCATCACAAAGGGGCGAAATAGTTTGTGCTGTTGAGTTGGATCAATGCCTATACCTGTATCTTTGACAGCGACTACCACCTGAGATTTACCATTACTATATTGAAGTTCTGTACTAATGGTGATGCTTCCGGTGTCGGTGAACTTAGTGGCGTTGCCGATAACATTAATCAGCACCTGCTTCAGTTTTGCCGCGTCTGCCTTAATTGGTATCACTTCGGGATCTAACTCACATTTCAACTGCAAGCCTTTTTGTTGAACATTAACTGATTGTAAATTAATCACCTCTAACAATATTTGTCGGAGGTCAATAGGTGTGCTGACGACTGAAAGCTTACCTGCTTCGATTTTAGAAATGTCGAGTAAATCATTAATAATACCTAGCAAGTGAATCGTTGTTTCATCGGCACGTTTGAGAAACTCCATTTCTTCTTCCCGGTCATCACATAAGCCATCTTCAACCAGGCGAATACAGTTAATAATAATATTTAATGGGTTTCTCAATTCATGGGAAGTCGTAGCCAAAAACTGGCTTTTAATCTGGTTAGCGGTTTTTGCTTCTTTCCAAGCTATTTCCAGTTCTTCGGCTCCAGCTTTGAGCCGTTCTACCATTTGGTCTAATGCTTGGGCTAGTTGATTGAATTCCCGGATTTGAAAATTGTGCGGAACTGGTTGTGCGGCGTGGTGAGAGTGAATATTGAGAGCGTAGTCTCGCAATTCTTCTACAGGACGTGCTAAGTAAGGAGCTAGATATAGGGACGCTAACAAACTTGCACCAATCAAACCAACTGTCAAAACGATGAGAATTAGTTTGATTTCCTGTAAACCAAAAAGCGCATTATCGACACTAGTAACAGCTAAGACTATCCATTTTTGCTGCTGCTGTTGGGTCAGCGGATTTGCAATAGCTGTATAGCCACCGATTAATTCTTTCCCCTGTGTAAAAGACAAATTTATCGAATCGTTTCGTCCCGCGATCGCATTTTTAATTATGCTCCTGAGTTGGGAAGCATTTGGATGCTGATTGATATTAGTTCCTACCCAGTCTGTGAGTGGGTGCGCCAAAATTGTGCCATCTTCAGCAATCACTACCATCGCGCCTGTGAGCGATCCCGGTCGATTTATGGTTTGTTGGTACAATGCAGACTGAATACTTAAGCTGTAAACTAAATTTCTTCGGCTATCGGAGACTGGTGCAGATAACACTAATCGCAGTTGATTTTGGGTGTTTCTTTTACCAGTAATTCCTGCCTTTGACGGGAACATTGCTTTGACATCAATTCCGTCACTAGGCGAAGGTAATGTCAATTCTCCAATAACTTGATCCCCGCAGCTACTGGCAATTATCTTCTGGTTTCGGAGATTCGTTAATTGGATGCACTCAATATTGGCTGGAAGTTGTTGCCTTAACTGCGTGAGAATTTCTTGCTCTTGTATCGGTGAACCCGACGGAATCACTGTTGTTTTACTTACACTCAGCAAATTAGCTTTTAAGATCGCGATCGCATCTCCAATTCTCTCCCCTTTACTGATGGCGCTTTCTGCTAAATTTTGACGGGCAGTTTCTAATATGCTAGAACGTGCCTTATTCAAGGCAACAATCTCGCCTATAAGTAAAACTGGGACAAACAGGAGCAATATTCTCGTTACTAAAATTCGACGAAAGGAAGATTGGCGGAACTTAGTCATCGAGTGTCTCACTTTGCACCTGCAAACCACAACAGCAAAGATATGCAATTAGACGATCTAAATGAGACATTTTATTAAATAATCAGAATTTTATTTTCAATGTTTAAAAATAACAAATTGCTATAATTCAAAAAGAAACGTGGGATACCAAAACTCATATATGCTAGATTTAGAAGCGATTTGTGTTGCATATGAATACAGTAGTGAAATTGTAAAATAGTAGCTTGCAGGCATGGATTTTTTTGAGAATCTACACAGGATCAAAGAAAATATTAAAACTATCAAATCAATTTAATGTTGCAACATCGTCCTCATACTACAGTTGTTTTAGCAATGAGTGCAGATGGCAAAATAGCAGATTTTAGGCGATCGCCTGCTCGGTTTGGCTCAAGGGTTGATAAAGCACACTTAGAAAAACAAATCGCTGCCTCTGATGCGGTTTTATTCGGTGCTGGTACTCTGGGTGCCTACGGAACAACACTCACCGTCACAGATCCAACTTTAGTGGAACTTCGGGCGCAAGGAGGGAAGTCTCCGCAGCCAGTTCATATAGTGACTACACACTCTGCAAACCTCAATCCGGAAATTCACTTTTTTAAGCAACCAGTTAGACGTTGGCTACTCACGACAACAGCAGGAGCAGTTTCATGGAAAGGACGCTTACAGACGCTTCCCTCAACCCTGGAAACCAGAACACAGGAGTGCCCTCCAGAATTTGAGCAGATTCTAGTTTTTGAAACACCAATGCGAGAAATTGACATTCCCGCAGCTTTGAAACATCTAGCCACTCTACATATAACACGCTTGGTGGTCCTGGGTGGAGGTGAATTAGTCGCTTCCTTAGTGGAATTAGATTTAATTGATGAATTATGGCTGACTGTCTGCCCGCTAATTTTAGGTGGTAATACCGCACCCACACCCGTAGACGGGAAAGGTTTTTTACCCGATTTAGCTCCCAAGTTGCAACTTTTAGAAGTTCACACAGTTGAGCAAGAAGTGTTTTTGCACTATCGCCTGCAACGACCAGCAGATTAGATTACGCTAAGTAAAGTTATTTATTGGGCATTGGGCATTGGGCATTGGGCATGGGGCATTGGGCATTGATTATTTCTCTTATCCCCCTTATCTCCCACTCCCCACTCCCTACTCCCTACTCCCTACTCCCTACTCCCTACTCCCTACTCCCCCAAAAAAACCACACGATGGTGGAACAACTTAAGCCTCGCTATTCTGTCGTTTGGACGAACAAAATCGCTGAAGTACCCCAAAATGCCTGGAATGCTTTGGCAATGCCACTCAAAACGCCGTTTTTAGAATGGGAGTGGCTGAACAATCTCGAAACCTCTCAGAGTGCTACGGCTAAAACTGGTTGGTTGCCAAATCACTTGACATTGTGGCGAGATAGAACGTTGATTGCGGCTGCGCCACTTTATCTTAAAGGACATAGTTCTGGTGAATTTGTTTTCGATCACCAATGGGCAGAGTTAGCCGATCGCATTGGAGTCCAGTATTACCCAAAATTGCTGGGAATGACACCATTTACCCCAGCTGAAGGTTATCGGTTCTTAATCGCCCCAGGAGAAGATGAAGATGAAATCACAGCGATGATGCTGCATGAAATTGACACTTTTTGCTCCAAAAATGGAATTTCTGGGTGTCATTTTCTCTACGTCGATCCCCAATGGCGTCCGATGCTGGAACGGCATGGCTTTACAACTTGGCTGCACCACAGCTATATCTGGGAAAATTCTGGCTTTAAAACTTTTGATGATTACTTGAAAGTGTTTAACGCCAATCAGCGCCGCAATATCAAGCGGGAACGCAAAGCTGTGGAGAAAGCAGGTTTACGATTGCAACCGCTAAGTGGCGATCAAATTCCTCAGTCTTTGTTTCCTTTGATGCACCAGTTCTATGCAGACACCTGTGATAAGTTTGGCTGGTGGGGTAGCAAGTATCTCACACAAAGATTTTTTGAGCAGCTATACATCGATTATCGCCATCGAGTCTTGTTTGTTGCTGCATATAGCGAGGAAGATAACTCTTATCCTTTAGGAATGTCCTTTTGTTTGTTTAAAGATGACAAACTCTATGGACGCTATTGGGGGAGTTTTCAAGAAATAGATTGCTTACATTTTGATGCTTGCTATTATGCGCCGATTGAGTGGGCGATCGCTAACGGCATCCAAATTTTTGACCCTGGCGCGGGCGGGCGTCACAAAAAACGGCGCGGTTTCCCCGCTATGCCCAATCACAGTCTGCACCGATTTTACAATAATCGTTTAGGACAAATTATCCGTCCCTATATTAAGGAAGTGAATCAACTCGAACAGCAGCAGATTGAGGCAATTAATGCAGAGTTGCCATTTAGTGAGAAAAATGCTTGACGAAAAGGAACTAGTTTGATTTCAATGCTGGTCATCTAGTTCCCATGTTCGCGTTAGCATCTCGTTGGCGCAGCCTCTCGTAGAGAAGAGAAGATTTTACCTATTCCTGGGAGGAAACTCTACGAATTCACGAGGGTTTAATCCTCTGTATTTGGCAACCCAATTTGGACATCAAGATGTCGTGGAATTCCTATTAGACTGCGGTGCTGATGTTAATGCTCTAGATTTTAAAAGAAGCAGTCCATTATTTGGAGCAGCACAAAATCATCACCTACAGGTGGTTAAGTCTCTTCTGTCTCGTGGTGCAGAAGTCAATTTAACTGATGATGAAGGTTGGACACCTCTTCTTCGTGCTTTTCAGAAGTCAGGTGGTGATGAAATTATCAAAAGTCTTGTCAATCATAGTGCTAATGTTAATGTTCGAGGTTGTGGGGGAGAGAGTCCACTTCATATAGCTGTAGCGCAGAACAACAAAAATATAGTTGAGTTACTGTTATCTAATGGTGCGCGAGAAGGTTTAGAGTGAGAAAGGTATGAAATTTTGAAGGGCGGAATGTGGGATAAAAGTATAATTTATAGAAAATTCTCTGATTTGGTTTTAAGTAAAAGCAATCAAAAATATCTGAAAGATATCAAGAAGACTAAGGAAGATAGGAATTACACTTGATATAGAGTGTAAAAACCCTCAAGAAAGAAAATTTCTTTTGATAATGCTTATGGATTTAATAGTTGAAAATTTAGCCGCAATTGATGATAAACTTTCCCAGCGTCATATTGACCTTGATCCCGGTGGATATTTCATTATTTACTTAGATCGAGACGCAGGGTTAATTTATGCCAAGCATTTTACAAATGTGATTGACGATCGCGGTTTAGCTGTCGATCCAGAAACGGGAAAGGTAATTCCGGCGCGAAAAAAGGTAGAACGAACTCACACGACAGTTTTTAGCGCGAGGACGGCGAAAGAACTTTGCGTGAAGATTTTTGAAGAAACTCAGCCACCTCCTCTAACTCAATTAGATCATGCAGCTTATTTGGGTCGAGAATTTGTCCGGGCTGAGGTGGCTTTACTCACAGGACAAGAGTATGTTCAAGATTAAAGTTAGGAGTGAGGAGTTAAAAGTTAAGAGTTAGAAATTCATAACTCCCCACTCCCCACTCCCATTAGCCATTAGATGATGGCTGATTTATCTGATAAATATAGTAAGTCGCCATTGGGATAACGGTGGCGGCAATTAACAATCCTACTACCCAAGCAGTAGCGTTACCTTGGTCGGTTTCTTCTGCTTTCTTGAAGGTGCCTTCTACCTGTACATTGTCAGTTATTTTGGGTGGGCCTGGATCGGCTTTGCCAGAGAGGACGGCGACAAGGCGATCGCTTGCATCTAGAAATGCCTGATTGTATTTGTTACCATTGCGTAACGGCACACTTACTGTTTCAGTAGCGACACTCTCGGCAATAGAGTCAGTGAGTAAAGGCTTGACTTGATCGCCAGTAATAATGGCAGTACCATTGGTAACTGTATCAATAACCAATAAGGTTTGATTAGCTTGGGCTTCTTTTGTAGGAAACCATTTTTTAAACAGCTCTTTGGTGAAGCTTTCCGGTGTTTCCCCATAGTCGAGGCGGCGAACAGTCACAATTCGGACTTGCTTATCTGTTTGCTTTGCCAAATCCCCGAAAGCGCTGCTAATCTTACCTTCATTCAGACGGCTGATGACTTCACTTTGATCCAAAACCCAGGTGTCATTCCCTGCTGTGAGGTTGGGTATTTGATACACACCTGTAGCTAAAGCAGGTGCGGCAAACAGCGAGGCTGCTAAAATAACCATCACCAAAGGTAGAATTAGCCGAATGAGGTGTTTTTGACTGCTAAATATTTGTTTGAGGAGCTGTTTCATCGTGTGATCCCTAAGACAGACTTGCACCAAAAATACTACAGAACCACTGCAAAAATCACCTCGTTCCCGATTTTCTCTAGTATGAAGTTTCTGATACTGTCGGCAGAATATATATTTTACAGGATTTTTTGACTGCACAAACTTGCTCTGAGGGCGGCTGCAAGCATTAACTTGACGCTAACACCCTTGCTAGTGACAAGAAATACCGCCCATTTTGGGAATTAACCCAAATACTTAGGGCGGAATTTGCAAACCATCTAGAAATCATATCGTATGATCAATATTTTTGGCAAAATCAAGCATATTTTTTCCATATCTGCAAGTAGCTTTTCCTGCTGTATCCATTGATCCAGGATATCTGCATTTTCCTGATATTTTAGGCTAAATCTATATCAATATAATATATACATGACCATAATTTTAACTAACGACGACGGCATTGATGCCCCCGGTATCCAAGCTCTGCTCAAAGCTGTAAACGGCAAAAATGCTATTATCGTTGCTCCTGTTGATCATCAGTCTGGCTGTGGACATCAAGTTACTACCACTCGTGCCATCAACCTCCAGCGACGTTCTGAGACTGAGTATGCGATCGCAGGTACTCCCGCCGATTGTGTGAGAATTGCAATAACACAAATTGCCGCAGATGTCAAATTTGTACTTTCAGGTATCAACGCTGGGGGCAACTTAGGAGTCGATGCCTACATTTCTGGCACAGTTGCCGCTGTGCGGGAAGCCGCAATGCACGGTATTCCGGGAGTTGCCATTTCCCAGTATCGCAAAGCCAAGCAGAATTTTGATTGGGATCTGGCCGCCAAATTCACAGCTAAAGTTTTAGCGGACTTACTCAAGCGTCCCCTAGAACCGGGAAGCTTTTGGAATGTGAACTTGCCGCATCTGCAACCAGGAGAATCAGATCCGAATGTGGTGTTTTGCCAACCCTGTACCAAACCTTTGCCCGTGAACTATCGAATTGAAGGCGATGATTTTTATTATGTAGGAGAATATGGCAAACGCGATCGCACTCCTGGTAGCGATGTAGATGTATGTTTTTCCGGCAATATCGCCGTAACTCAGTTAAGAGTTTAACATTCAGTTAACAGTTACTAGTTAACTGTTACCAGTTTTCCGGCAATTACGAATTACGAATTACGAATTATTTTAGTCATCTAATGCTTGAATTAAAGACATAAACCGATCTACAGTTTGTGTCAGTTGGTTGAGTTTTTGCAGTGAATCATGCTGAGATTCAGTAAGAGTTTGTACAGCATCACACAACGCGACAATTTGATAGCTTTGCTGTTGCACCTGCTGTCCCTGTGCTTCGACTTGGATGCTGAGAGTTTCCAATCTTTCTCCAAGACGTTCAATTGTCTCAGTCGTAGAGAGTACTGCTTCCCCAATTTGCTCAACAATAGATTCTAAGCGATTTATCTTTACTTCGACTCCTGCTGAAATCATTTCTTTACATCCTAGTTTTGAGAGAGCATCTTAGTAAAATTCCTAATACCAATTGAAATAATTAACCCCTGTAAAAACATTAGATAACACTATCATTCCAATAATATGTGTGATTTTGTTATTTGATGCTTATACTCAATGTTGTGTTTAGCTACTTATATAGCAGTCTATGGATGCAACACATAGTAAGGGCAATTCATGAATTGCCCTTACGAATGGTACGGCAGTTCGCCCAAGTCGAGACACCCGCCCACGCGACTGGCTCCTGTATTCCATACAATTAAGAACCGCTATAGGTAATTAATTGATTGCAATTTTTAATCAAGACTCTTCACCAGATATTACATATCTAAAATCATTAGTCACCCCTCGCAAGATATAGTTAAGGAAAATTAACTTCAATTTATACAAAGTTGTATTTACCAAAAACTTTACCAAAATTCAGTAAAGCATAGTTAAAATTGATACTTTTAATTCAGCTAATTTTCTAGTCTAATTAAGTCCCAGCAATTATATCCTTGTTGTTTAACATTTGGCTCTACAATTCACTAAACATTAGTAACAGACATTTATCTAAGTGTGATTTATCCAAAGTAGGAATTGCAATTTACTCCTCAGACTTCAGTACAGCCTAAATTTAAGCGTTACTTGGACATTGGGGAGAGCTTGTAGCAGTATTAATCTTATGGCTATTGTTTGTGCGATCGCGATCATAAATAAAATTGCTGATCTACTTACAATTCTCAAGCTTTTGAAATCTGGTAAAGTTTCAGTAGCGGTGAACATTAATTTAAAAAAAAGGAGGAAAATATGCAGTTTCTCAAAATTGTTCTTGTCGCTCTCGTGTTGATGGTGAACCTGCTAATTGCTCAACCTTCTTGGGCAGGCAAGGATTTTACTAAGGGGGCTGACTATGCTGAGGTAACTCAGGCGCTCAATCAACTTCTAACTGTAAAGGATACACCAGAGCAAGCTGGCTATACACCTGAGCAATTCCAGCAGCGACTGGCACAATTGCAGCTTCAGAAAAATGTCATAGAAACAGCTAGGAAGCGGGCGCAGTGCCGCAATGAAACTGGAAAAACGTTGGCTGTCTATGCCAATAAACCAAAAAAATCTCCAACCCAACTCTACTTCCTGGGCGCAGGAACAATCACGGATGATGATTGGGATTGCGATGGCATTTACTTACCCGCAGGTTCTCAAGTGGTTCTAGGTCCGAGCGCTCAACCACAAGAACTGACTGAACCAATTGCCGTCAAGTTTGTCGATGGTACACAGTCTATTGCTAGAAGCAATCCGGCCACTGGTGTAATTGAATTGAATGTTGAACCTGCCAAAGTATTCAAGGCAGGTGAGAGTAGCTGGTTGCTCCCCACTTTATCCCAAGCAGATATCGATGTGCATATTCCCAACCCAGAACTCATTGACTAATCTCATCTAGATAGTTGAACTTTTATGCACTTCCCACATAAAAGTTCAACTAAAGCAATAGGATATGTAAAGGAAAATCTTCAACCATTGAACAATCAACTTTTAATTAAGGAAAAATTACAAGCCAAGCTTGAGAAGATTCAAACCAAAAGCGATGGCTCTCCCGTTACCGATTTGCAGCTAGACAAAACTTTAGCCGAAGAAATTGAACAATTGACGACGGAATTAGAGAGTGTCAATCCCAATCTCAATCCTCTTCTCTATGCTACTTCTTTACTGGAGGGAGCTTGGCAACTGCAATACTCCACAGCGAGAGAAATCCGTTCTTTAGTTTCTCTCCCATTGGGATTAAAACTGGGTAAAGTTTATCAAGTGATTGATGTTGCAAATAAATTATTTTTCAATCTAGCTAAAGTTAAACATTCTCTGGGGCTAGTTTCGGGATATGTCAAGGTGACAGCTAGCTTTGAGCCAGCCAAAGAAGATTTAGAGCCTCTAGCGAACAAACGTATCAACGTCTATTTTGACAAACGCTACCTATCGATTGAGAAAATTCTTGGCATTAATACGCCCCAACTCAACCCATTTAAGGTTGTCCCAGCTAATAATCCTGCTAACAGAACTGCCACACTTGACATTACTTACTTAGATGAAACCTTAAGAATTGGACGCGGAGGAGATGGAAGTTTATTTATTCTTAGTAAATCCGATGATTTACCTGACTTCACCTCCTCAATTTGAAATTGATCGCGCCGCCGAATGGATATGGCTCTCTCAATATGATATTTGCAATATTATCCTGTATTTTAGAAGGGGAAATGCTTTTTTTCATCAAGACAATCACTGATTTTTTATTTGTTTAGATGTAGCTTCCATAAAGTCGAGAAAAACTTTTATGAGCTTATGGATTCCCTCGCTACCTCCTGCGATTAAACCTCCTGTCAGCAATGCATCTAAACAACGGAAAACAACTACTTGTATTGGATTATCTAAATCAATAACTATAAGTGGCTCGATTGAGCGAATACCTATTGCGCTCATTAAAAGACCGAATAGAAGGGATGTCCATAGAGCAATTATTCGTGTATCAGATTTATAGGCTGTTCTTTGGCGCTCTTTTTCATTTATATCATCCATTTGCGGCTTGAAGATTTTTAATGAATCTTGTTGATTTTGGGTAAAATTTTGGATGATTTGCTGTTCTAAACTCATTCCTTCAGGCGGTAGTCCACTGACTTGATTTGATTCCAAAGAAGGAAACTGTTTCTGTTGGATTTCCAGAAGTCTGATCTTCTCAGATATTAGAGCTTTTTCTTGCTGAATACTAATCTCTAATTGCTCGATAAATGGACCCCGCCAAGTAGTTATAAAAACTTCTAAAGAACGCTCTAATAACAAAGAAATAAATAGCTGTAATGTTAGTATCTGGAGAATATCATTAACGCCAAAAGGTTTTAAAATGAATGGTTTAGATGATAACCAAGTTGACAAAGTTACTACTATAAAACTAATAATGATTAGCAGAATAAATAGAGGAGATTCTGGAGAAAGCTTTCGCAACGTATCTATACTCCTGTTTTGCGTCACAATATCTAACACAGCCTGAAGGTGAGAACTACACCTGCTGAGTAACTTAACAACGTTAATTTGATAGAACAGTAAATAATTCATTAACCGACGCTTTTTTCCAGGAGTGTGATCGGCTACGCCACTGTGGAAGCGATGTTTTCAACGGGCTGTTCGGTGACGCACCTTGGTGGTAGCAGGGTAAGCCACGCTAGCCTAAAAGTATTGCTATACAAGCATTCCAGCGATAAACTGCGCGAAGCTACTGTGCATAGGGCGATCGCGTCAAATAAAATAAATACGGAATGCGAACCTACGTAATCTATTAAACTTTGGAATAAAAGTCACTTAATATCTATGCAGAAAATTCGGTTTGTGGATTTATTTTCAGGAATAGGAGGAATTAGATTAGCCTTTGAACAGGCGGCTGATTCTTTAAATATAGAAAGTGAATGTGTTTTCAGCAGCGAAATCAATTCAGATGCTCAATTAGTTTATGAAAAAAACTTTGGGCAAAAAGCTTTAGGTGACATTCGATTAATTGATCAACTACCAGAACATAAATTTTTATTAGCTGGGTTTCCTTGCCAGTCTTTTTCTCATGCTGGCAAAAAAGCAGGGTTTGTCGATACGCGAGGCACGCTATTTTTTGAAATAACCAGATTACTCGATACCTATAAACCACAAGCTTTTATTTTTGAAAATGTCCGAGGGCTTTATAGTCATGATCAAGGGCGAACCTTAGCAACAATTAAGCATAAAATCCAAAAAAGAGGTTATAGTTTTCATGCTTTTTTACTAAACAGTGCAAACTTTGGCTTACCGCAAAATCGTGTCCGCATTTATCTGGTAGGAATTTTAGATGCTTCTCCCACTTTTGAATTGATTTCTGATGTGGGACCTAAAGACTCACATTCATATAATCCTCAGCAGTTATCTTTGTTTTATTCACCACAAAAATCTATGACTGTTGCCGACATTTTGGAAAATAATCCAGATGAAAAATATAATTGCTCACCAAACTTCGTCAATGCTTTAAAACGAATATTTAATAATGATTTAAATCGCTTACATGGAATAAGGCTGATTGATTATCGGGGTGGAAACTCTATTCATTCCTGGGATTTAGGATTGCGTGGCGAGTGTAGTGTCGAAGAAATTGAACTAATGAACCGTTTCATATTAAAGAGACGGAATAAAAAATTTGGACAAGAGCAAGATGGCAAACTATTAACTCAGGAGCAAATAGCTAGCTTTTTTGAACATCCTAATTTAGGGAAAGTTTTGAATTCACTAGTTACAAAAAAATATTTAAAGCTTATTAATGATAAATACAAACCTCTATCAGGCAACTTTTCATTTGAAGTTTATAAGTTTGTAGATCCAAATAAAATTTCGGTAACGTTGGTTGCTAGTGATGCTAATAGATTGGGAGTTTACCATAATCAGAGAGTGCGGCGACTAACTCCGCGAGAAGCTGCAAGACTGCAAGGTTTTCCTGATAGCTTTATACTTCATTCCAATGATGATAAGGCTTATTATCAAATAGGAAATTCTGTGAGTATTAATGTAGTCAAAGCTGTGGCTGAGGAAGTGATTATAAAAACCTTATATTCTACTCAAGAAAGAATAGATAAATCTCAGATCACACTTGCTAAATCTTTGAATTATATTCCTTAACTATAATAGCTGTTTAAGATTTATTACGAACAGGCTGAATAGATTTGGTTTTGGATTCTGATACTGTCAAGCTGTTCCACTTTTCTACTGTTGGCTTATACAACCAATGCGCTATCTTAGCTTCATCAACATACCCTCTTAGTTCAGGATCAGGCCAAATATGAAGGCGATCCTCACATCCCACTTCTCTTGCTGCTGCTTCAATGTCATTCCATTGTCTTTTGAAGCATTCTCCCCATGAACTTTTTGTCATAATGGAACTGGCAAATTCCAAGGCTGCTGCTATCATTCGCTTACCATTAGTTCCACGAGCATTTATGGGTTCCCAAAAGATCACCTCTGGATTGAATTGCATAATTTCATACAAGTGTCTTTTGAAATCATCTAAATTCATATTAGGAGGGGTAGGAGCAACTGCAACATACAACCTACACCCAGCTTTATGACCTTTGATTAAGGCTTTATAACGTTCAGAAGGTAAAGGCGCTTGAGGTTCAATTTGGCGACTGAGTTCATCATCCAAATATGGTAGACTCATACCAACTATGACGTTAGGGTCTTTGAAAATATTGATATCATTCACCCACAACGGGCTACGAGTCAGAATTCTTATTCGTTTTTTATAATGTAATAGAGCCTGAACAGCACCACGGGTAACATTAGCAGTTTGCTTGTTCTGATAAGGATCTGTTCCAGAACAAAGAAGAACGACACCTTTACCTTCTGGTGTTACGCGCCATGACTTCTTACGGCTTAGAATCTTTTCTAATTGCTCAGGTATTTCTTCACGAACGAAAACATACTTTCCCCAATCCATCTGAGGATCACTTACTCCTTGTTCTCGTAACTGCGCTTGCTTTGTACGAATTGCAGGGGTTGAAGGTACATAACAGAAGGTACAACCATGCAGACACCCTGATGCTACGTTAACTACATAGTCACATAGCCCTTTTTTATTAAGGGCACTTTCTTGAAGGGGATTAATAATTTTTTCAGTGCCTTTGACGATGGACATTGTGTACTGCCAGTGATGTATTGGAAAGTATTATCTAGTTATGTTTTAAGAATCAACTCTAAAGAACTTGGGCTTAGAAAATAATGAAAATTGATATTTGCTCGGTGTTTTTATTATATCTAATTTTTTATAATCTGCTTGACTTCTTGTTAAGATTTTGCCATCTCTCCAAATTTCTATTTCTTTTTCTTTTAAATATCTATTTAAATATTCATTATACAATCTTCTATTAGCTGGATTAAGATGCATAGTTCTGTGTTTAATTTCTTTATAAGAAATACCATCAGGATTCTCTGCTATTAGTTTACCAACGTCCTGATCTAGCTTATCAAGACAGATTTCATAGGTACTCTTAGTAATATTAAGTTCAAGAGAAAGTTGATTTTGATTATAATAATTGGCAGTTCTAAATCCATAGCCATATATTTCATAGTGATATTGATAATTTAAATTATTCTCTAATTCAAAGCATTCTTTTATGACTTCTAATGCTGTTAAATTCTGTGAAAGATGTAGCAGGTAGTACAATTAATGGTTCTGGATAAGTTCGGTATGACTTTTGATGTGCTTCTCTCACGGCTTTGATGAGTCGAATAGGAGAACCTTCCCATTCTTGATTATTATCTTTATACATTCCACCACCACAAAATCCATCTATAAAAGTAAATGTAGTTACTCCATAGGCAGCTTTTTTATAAAGCGTAATAACTAGATTTTCAATGTATTTATCAATAATTAAATGCTTGGCTTTAGTATGAATATCTATCGCAGGAAGTTTACTTCCATCTGCATTCCAGGTTGCTTGCGCTCTACTCACGTTGATGATCTCCAGTAATAAGATTAGTAAGACTAGCTTGAGTAACTACCAGCACAGGTATTATTCCTGCACCATTTAGCAAGAAAAATTAGCTGACGATCAGACAAAAATGCGATCGCTTCTTCCCAGTCGATACAACTGGCTGAGTGCGTAGAGGCGTAGCGGCTTGTCTTCTGATATCGCTTTCTCAGAGTGTCTGCTAGTGATATGATAATTAGTCAATAATTATACTATAAGTAATTAATACACGCAAATATATAAGCAATATTCTGATTGCAAGGTTAATTAGAGAAAAGCGATCGCCTTCGCCTCAGTTTAATAGACCTCTTGCAAAAGTCCCAGATGCGTGGGACAAATAAGTTAGAGTTGGGTAGCATTAATGACCTACGAACAAGTAAAGATCCTAAAGCCG
>NZ_JBALFC010000131.1:0-827 GCF_036917755.1 Nostoc sp. | reverse complement strand
CTAATAGAGAGCATATCTGTATGAATAATCCCTGGATTAAGGGGTATAGCTGCCATACCATTCGGCAATTCTTGTGCCAAAGAACGAGTTAATCCTTCTATTGCCCACTTAGAAGCGCAGTATGGTGCAACTTGGGGTGAAGTCGAACGTCCCCAGCCAGAACTAAAGTTGACAATAATGCCCCGTTTGTTTTTCACCATTGCTGGTACGAAATGGCGAATTATATTCGCTACTCCTTTGATATTGATATCTATTAGATCCGAAAATTCTTCAGATGGTATTTCCCACAAAGGCGCTGGATAATTGGTAATTGCCGCATTATTAATTATTATATCTGGCGGTGAATATTTTTGAAGTACGTCTAGTGCCCATTTTTTTACAAGCTGTTCATTTGCTACATCTACAGATGTGAAATCATTGGGCGCACTAAATTTCTGGCGTATTTTATCAATAGCATCTGATGAACGGGCGCAACCAATAAGAGTATGCCCCTGTTGAATAAAACCCTCGGTCATCGCATAACCTAGACCTTTGCTTATGCCCGTAATTAAGATGAGCTTAGTCATATTTTTCTGTTATTCCTGTTCTGAATCAATAATTCGTGGGAAAAAATAACCACTACCTCTTGCTGTCAAAATAAATTCTGGGTTATTCGGATCGGATTCTACCTTTGTCCGCAATCGTGAGATATGCACATCTACCACACGGGTGTCTGTATTCATCTCTGGTACAAAGCCCCACAATTGCTGTAATATTTCAACCCTTGAAAAAATCTTTCCCGAATGATTAACTAACAACTCTAATAAGCTAAACTCCACACCTGTCAA
>NZ_JBALFC010000130.1:0-17702 GCF_036917755.1 Nostoc sp. | reverse complement strand
ATTTCTGGCTTTTGTCAAACCTTATGTTAAGAAAGATGTGGGTAATGGATAGTTAAAAAAGGGGGGTTGGGGGGATCAAAAGGCTGTGGGGCAACAGTTTGTAAAAAATTTGAATGTGTTAGAAATCTGTACAGTAAACCCGCTCTTACTTTTTCCTCACTCACGACTCAGCACTGAGTAAGGTTAAGGCAGAAGTTGCTACAGAAAAAGCGGAAGTTCTTACTCTTAAGGCGGAAGTTGCTACAGACTGCGCGAAACACGGAAACGTCAGGGCGGAAGTTCCTACAGACTGCGCGAAACACGGAAACGTCAACCCTGGAGCAATATTTTTTGATAGATGCTAAATGTGGGATTCCTCGGTCAAACTCAGGCAGGCTGGTAACAGTACTCGTTGAACCCGATTCTGATACAGGAAAGGAAGTTACACTGACCCTACTACTGCCAACGATCAATCTACCATCTAGTCTACAGAACCCAATTGAGACAGAGGCAATTTTGACCACCCAGCGCACCGTTCAGCGCGGTGGTTCTCGCATACTTGAAGGGCAGCTACAGACTTATCATACTTTGTCCCTCACAGGAACAGCTCGCCGAGTTAACGTTTAAGAGGGTATCGAGCCTGAAGCTGATTAATGATGCAAAGAACATCCTTTTGAATCTGACAGTATCGCTAGAAAGAGATTTCAGCCGGCGCTTAGAAGATGTTTGAAAAGTCTAAATTTATACTTGCCCTGGCGATTGGAAATCTCGGCTACACGAGACTTTACCCATCTCCGTGGGTTTGAAACCATTAATTTTTCATGCTTTCCACGGAGGTAGACTAAGCTTTGTGTAGTAGCAAATTCTATTCGCCCAATACTTTTTAAACATCCTCTTAAGCCAGCGTAATCAAACCTAAATTGCAGAATTTTCAGTGGGAACACCGCTTTCGTAGGGTGCATTAACAAAGTGTAATGCACCATCCTAATATACTATTAATTTTAATCTAGATAGGACTTACGCAAAAACCCTCTCAAACTCTCATTCCTCCGTGACCTCTGCGTCCTCTGTGGTTCGTTTTCCGTTACCTTTGCGTAAGTCCTACTAGAAATACTTGAGCTTGAACCTTAAAATGTTGTGCTAAATATTGAATTTGACTCAGCGTTAAGGCTTGATCTTTGTTTAAAATGGCTTCTATTGTTTCCGATGTACCAATTTCAGCCAAATCTGAGAAACTTAGTCCATGTTCCTCTATTAAATAAGCCAATACATCACTCCCGCTACAATTAGGGATAGAATAATGCTCTGCCTCATAAACCCCAATCAGCGTCCCTAAAGTATCAAGAAAATTATAAAGAGGATGCTGTTCATTTGTGCCAATTTCATCAATTAAATCATTTAATCGCTCGATCGCTTGCTCATACTCTTGCTCATTACGAATCGTAAGCAGGGGCGCGATCGCACTCCAATGGGTATTAATATCTGGGGGAAGTGTGGTTAAGTTTTCCATTGGTCTTTGTCGTATTCTGAATGGGTCAAGATATCACGGATATAAACTTTTTGACGATTAAAGTGAATTGAAGTAATTAATCGGTATTTATTGCCACCAATATTAAACACAATTAAATCGCCTACAAGATCGGCACTAGGAAAAACTGAGCGTAATTCCGATTGCACTACCGGGCTGGTGAGGCTTCCGGGCTGGTTGGAGTTCGGCAATTAGTCTGGCGACAGTGCGAACGCCGGAAAAAACTGCACTTCTTCACCGGGTTGGAGACATAATAAAGAACAATCGTCATCTCAAGTATTCAGCTTGATGCCCATAATGACACTGAAAGAGCTACAACGGGTAGGGTCGGGGTGTGCATTACTGCACTACCCCTCCCATTCGGAACCGTGCTTGCCACTTTCATGGCACACGGCTACTCAGTGTGTTGTCCATTTGTCACTACGGACTTCCTGACCTTAAACCCTTTGAAAAAGGGAATATCATTTATCCACTCCCAATCGAGTTTTTCCCAAAATTGAGATAGTTTCTCTAGGAATTTTGAGTGGTTTCTCTTCCTTATTTCCTTTAGGTCGATTGCGGTCTTTTCGTCATGGCAGTGCCGATGTAATAATTGAAGGTTTTTGTATTCATCCTTACCGCCTATGGCTCTGGGGATGATGTGGTCTTCTTCAATTACATCCCAATCATGGAAGCTTAATCTACACCAGGGACATTTACCCTTTCGTTGCTTTAGCAACTTAGCCTTACGATTAGGCATTTGGGGGTGTGTCCCCAGTCTTGAACTCCAATAAACCAGGTCGCCATCGTAAGGGCTTTTATCGCTTTTAACCTGAACAATTAAACGAGGATCAGGAGTAATGGATTTAGAATCGATTAGGGGAATTCGCCACGGACTCGAAGATTGTCGCCGCAGTGGATTAACCCAGTTCTTTAATGAATTTATGCCGGTTCTGTTTTCACAGGGTTACAGCTTTGAAGATTTGTTTTCTGCCCTTGCTAATTGGGCGGATAACCAGCCAAGACTTGAAGAGGTTGTGGGGCATCTGGAGAAGGCCGCAGATGAAATTCAAAGAGATTAATTAAAAATGGGTTACAAATCAACGGCGCTTGTCTATCTCTGATTTAAAAGCGCACTTAGTTTTGACTACCAAGTATCGCCGGAAAGTTATCACACCTGCTATGCTGACTCGATTGGGTGAATTAGTTAATCATATATCCCAGAAATGGGGTTGCGAAGTGATTGAATTTAATGGCGAAAGTGACCACGTTCACTTCTTGTTCCGGTACTACCCACAAATGCAACTGTCTAAGTTTGTCAATGCCTTAAAATCCTATACAAGTCAACAAATTCGCAAAGAATTTTTGATGGAAATTAGGCGCGTCTATTGGGGTAAACCTGTGTTTTGGAATAGTGCTTACTTCGTCGCATCGTGCGGTGGGGTAACTGTCGAAGTTCTAAAACAATACGTGCAAAACCAAGATTCCGCGAGTTGCACCCAAGACAAATTGGCGATTCCTCACCCACCCCGCTCATCCCGTCAACCTAGCGGTTGACATTGATTCGGGGGTGTGTTCGTCACCGCCCCGCCATTCTTCCCATCGCCGCCCTTCGGGACGGCGTGGGGCTGCTGTCGGAAATAGCTCAAAAAACTGGCTTTAATTAAAGCCAGTTTTTTGAAGCTATTGCAATTTATAGCAAAAGCTTACAGCCGAGTATTAATGGAACACACTTGAGAAGATATTATTAAACTTTCTCATTACAATGTCAAGATTTCACTACTTACCTCAGCAAAACTTGCCATTAGATATCGCCACTTCCCTTAAATTCTCCGGCTGTGCTGACAAACTCTTGTCACCAAAATGCTGATTCATCAGCGCGGGAATTTGTGCAGCTTGAATTCGGCTATGGCGGGTTTTATCTGGCATTACTAAGTTAGGCCCAGCTTTACAGTTTTTCATACAACCAGTGCCCTTGATTGTAACTTGGTCTTCTAAACCGCGATCGCTTAAAGCCGCCTCCAACGCCTGACAAACTGCGTTACCACCGCGTTTCATGCAATCAGACTTTTGACACACCAAAATCGTGGCTTTAGTCTTCGCTGATTTTACCTTGACATTATCAATAGATGGGGGCTCTTGTATTGGAGTCGTGTGAACTCTCTCCATCTCAGAACGCGCCGCCATCACACGTTCAGCTTTCAGTGTAACTTTGTCTTTTTTTATATCGTATTCTTTATAACCAACAACTTGCAGCCAAGTACCTGGTGGTAAGCGCAAATCAAAAGCAGCCCGTAAATGTTTAGCTAGTTTAATGTAAGACTCCCCCTCATGAGTCTCTAGCAGTAAGCCTTTAAGCTTATAGCCATCTTTAATAACAAAATTTATAAACCTGCCTTCAAGGCAAAATTCTGATACTTCTGTAGTGTGGGATGCACTCATTTTTTTGACCTCTTTTTAACTAGTACAAGCTATCAAGCGAGAGATTCTTAGCAGTAGCCACAGATTAGAACTATTGCTAACGACTATACCAGCAGCGTTCAAGAGTCAAAATCTGGTCTTGACGGGAGACTGTAAATTGCCGTATCACACTCCAAAGTTGAACAGCCGCACTAGGATTGCCAATTTCAACTTTTAATTGCTGGTTAGCCGCACAACTACAGGGAATGTCTAACTCCTTTAGGCGTTGATAGACTTGCCAGCGATCTGCCCAATTCACCTCTACAAGGTGCTTTATTTCTATTTCTGAACTAAACGATTTCAAGAAAATTGCCCTCAAAGTGCAACAAACTTGCAGTAACTACCACGATTTAACTCTCTGCTTTTTGAAAGTTTTAGGAGTTTAGCCTGTTAACACTAGCATACATTAAGTGCAAATAATTGTCATTAATTTTGGAAAAAATAAAATTTTTGCAGCGATCGCCTGAGGGAGATGAAGGAGATGAGGGTGATGGATAACTCCTAACTCCCCTTGGAAATATGCACACCTAAGTTTTTATGTCAACAATAATGATAAATATATGCAACTTGATCAGCGTATCATCATCCAGCAAACAATAAACTTGAGACTTTTAGTCAGCAAAAATACAAAATCTTGTGATGGCGAATCGGCTTGCTCTTAATTATTAAAATGTTAATATGTAAAGAATAAGCAGTTAAAATCTATAACTGCTATAGAGCGAGGAGAACAATGTCTGAAACGCAAACTTTGTTACGGAACTTTGGTCATGTATATGACAATCCCGTGTTGCTGGATCATAGCGTCACCGCTCCAGTTACAGAAGGATTCAACGTCTTATTAGCTAGTTTCCAAGCACTATACTTACAGTACCAAAAGCATCATTTTGTAGTTGAAGGCTCAGAATTTTACTCTCTGCATGAGTTTTTTAACGAAAGCTATAACCAAGTACAAGACCACGTTCATGAAATTGGGGAACGCTTGGATGGACTAGGTGGTGTGCCAGTGGCCACCTTCAGCAAGCTAGCAGAACTAACTGTTTTTGAGCAAGAATCTGAAGGCGTATATTCCTCTCGCCAAATGGTAGAAAATGACTTAGCCGCAGAACAAGCCATTATTGGCGTAATTCGCCGCCAAGCTGCTCAGGCAGAGAGTTTAGGCGATCGGGGCACACGCTATCTCTACGAAAAGATTTTGTTGAAGACTGAGGAACGTGCTTATCATTTGTCTCACTTCCTTGCCAAAGACAGCTTAACCTTAGCGTTTGTCCAAGCGGCTCAAAGCTAAAACTCTCATAATCTAGATTTGTCTACTTAGACTGAAGGAAAAAGTTGGCAGTACTAGCTCTTAAAATATTATAAAAAATGGCAGAGAACAGTATCCCT
This sequence comes from Nostoc sp., assembly GCF_036917755.1. Classification (GTDB taxonomy): domain Bacteria; phylum Cyanobacteriota; class Cyanobacteriia; order Cyanobacteriales; family Nostocaceae; genus Nostoc. The sequence continues at coordinate 12,373 of NZ_JBALFC010000130.1, read as the reverse complement.
ATTTCTCTGCCATTTTTAATCTAAGTAAACATATACACATAATATTTAATGTTAAAAATCTTTAGCAATTAGCTAGTTAATAAATATTTATATTTAAGAAACTTATTTGTGCTGAATAATCAGATAGATATATGCCAAAATAAATCACCATCTGTTGCAATCTGTCATCAGCTTAAATGCTTAAATAATAAAGATTCCCAAAAGCTTTAGAAATTTGAGCATCACAATTAAATAAAATTAGAAATACAAAATAATCGTTGGGCATTGGGCATTGGGCATTGGGCATTGGGCATTGGGCATCGAGCATTGGGCATGGGGCATTGGGCATTGGGCATTGGGCATCGAGCATTGGGCATGGGGCATTGGTTATTCTTTTTGTCTCCCCCATCTCCCTCATCTCCCTCATCTCCCTCATCTCCCCCATCTCCCTCATCTCCCTCATCTCCCACTCCCCACTCCCCACTCCCCACTCCCCCTCTGTCATCAAACTTAGAAAACTTAATAATAAAAAGCACCAGAGGGGGTAAAGACCCTTAAAATAATCAGGATTTGTATTCTCGTACTCCAACGCAACTATTATGCCCCGCCGTGACGACCTTCGGAAGATTCTCCTGTTAGGCTCTGGTCCAATTGTGATCGGACAAGCCTGTGAGTTTGACTACTCTGGCACTCAAGCCTGCAAAGCGCTGCGAGAAGAAGGCTATGAGGTGGTTTTGGTCAACTCCAACCCTGCAACGATTATGACCGACCCGGAAACAGCCGATCGCACTTACATTGAGCCGTTGACACCGGAATTGGTCGAAAAAGTCATTGAGAAAGAACGCCCTGATGCTCTCCTACCAACGATGGGAGGACAAACCGCCCTCAACCTCGCCGTTGCTTTAGCTAAAAATGGGGTGTTGGAAAAGTACGGCGTTGAGTTAATCGGCGCTAAACTACCAGCGATCGAAAAAGCCGAAGATCGAAAACTTTTCGGACAGGCAATGGCAAGAATCGGCATAGCTGTGTGTCCTAGCGACACAGCCGAATCTTTGGAAGAAGCCAAAGCTGTTGCCCGCCAAATTGGTACTTATCCCCTAATTATTCGTCCAGCTTTCACAATGGGTGGAAGTGGCGGCGGTATTGCCTACAACCAAGAAGAATTTGAAGAAATGGCACAGGTTGGTATAGATGCCAGTCCCGTTTCGCAAATTCTCATTGACCAGTCTTTACTCGGCTGGAAAGAATATGAACTCGAAGTGATGCGTGATTTGGCAGATAACGTAGTGATTATCTGCTCCATCGAAAACCTTGACCCTATGGGCATCCACACCGGCGACTCGATTACCGTCGCTCCCGCGCAAACCCTCACTGATAAAGAATATCAAAGGCTGCGGGATATGGCAATTAAAATCATCCGCGAGATCGGTGTGGAAACTGGCGGTTCTAATATCCAATTTGCCGTCAATCCGGTTAATGGGGATGTAGTTGTAATTGAGATGAACCCCCGCGTTTCCCGCAGTTCGGCTTTATCTTCCAAAGCTACAGGTTTCCCGATCGCTAAAATTGCCGCAAAATTGGCTGTGGGCTACACCCTGGATGAAATTCAAAATGACATCACCAAGAAAACTCCGGCATCTTTTGAGCCAACAATTGACTATGTGGTGACAAAAATTCCCCGCTTCGCCTTTGAAAAGTTCCCTGGTTCAGAACCAGTGCTGACAACTCAAATGAAGTCTGTCGGGGAAGCAATGGCAATTGGGCGGACATTCAACGAATCCTTTCAAAAGGCGTTGCGATCGCTCGAAACAGGACGCGCTGGTTGGGGTTGCGACAAAGCTGAGAAATTACCCAGTGGTGAACAAATTCGCGCCCAATTGCGGACACCTAACCCCGATCGCATTTTCGCCGTGCGTCATGCCTTGCAGCAAGGAATGACCATTGAGGAAATCTACGAACTCACTGGTATTGACCGATGGTTCCTGGATAAATTACAACAACTGCTAGATGTCGAGAAATTCCTGAAGCGGACACCTTTGCAGCAATTGACAAAAGAGCAATTTTATGAAGTGAAGCGGGACGGATATAGCGATCGCCAGATTGCCTATGCCACCAAAACCACCGAAGATGAAGTTCGCACCTACCGCAAGTCACTAGGAATCATCCCAGTTTACAAAACCGTGGATACCTGCGCGGCTGAGTTTGAAGCGTTGACCCCTTACTACTATTCTACCTACGAAGAAGAAACAGAGGTTTTGCCAACAACCAAGCCAAAAGTATTGATTTTGGGTGGTGGCCCCAACCGCATTGGACAGGGAATTGAGTTTGATTATTGTTGTTGTCACGCTGCCTATGCCTTGAAGGGAGCGGGGTATGAGACAATTATGGTCAACTCTAACCCAGAAACAGTTTCGACAGACTACGATACCAGCGATCGCCTTTACTTTGAGCCTTTAACAAAAGAAGATGTCCTTAACATCATCGAAACGGAAAATCCCGTCGGGGTGATCATCCAGTTTGGTGGACAAACCCCGCTAAAGTTGGCTATCCCGTTACAAGAATTTCTTAACAATGACACATCAGGACTGCTCACTAAAATTTGGGGTACATCACCAGATTCCATCGACATGGCAGAAAACCGGGAGCGGTTTGAAAAAATTCTCCAACAGTTGAATATTGCCCAACCACCTAATGGTATTGCTCGGACTTACGAAGATGCGCTGATTGTCGCCAAACGCATTGGCTATCCGGTGGTGGTGCGTCCCAGCTATGTGTTGGGGGGACGGGCGATGGAAATCGTTTATTCCGATGCTGAGTTGGAACGCTACATGACGTTTGCGGTGTTAGTGGAACCAGAACATCCGATTTTGATTGATAAGTTTTTGGAAAATGCGATCGAAGTCGATGTAGATGCGATCGCCGATCATACAGGACGGGTAGTGATTGGTGGCATCATGGAACACATCGAACAAGCGGGGATTCACTCAGGAGATTCCGCTTGTTCTTTACCTTCTATTTCCTTATCCCCAGCAGTTCTCAATCAAATTCGCACTTGGACAGTGCAGCTAGCACAAGCGCTGTCAGTCGTGGGTTTGATGAATATTCAATTTGCCGTTGTGGGTGCAAGCAGCTATTCTCCCCAAGTTTACATTCTAGAAGCTAATCCCCGCGCCTCTCGCACAGTCCCATTTGTATCTAAAGCAACGGGCGTACAGTTGGCAAAACTAGCATCCTTAATTATGTCAGGTAAAACCTTAGAGGAACTACACTTCACGGAGGAAGTTATCCCCACGCATATTGCCGTCAAAGAAGCAGTATTACCCTTTCATAAATTCCCAGGAACTGATACAATATTAGGCCCAGAAATGCGATCCACTGGTGAGGTGATGGGGATTGACAGCGACTTTGGCCGTGCCTTTGCCAAAGCGGAATTGGGTGCTGGGGAGCGTTTACCGTTAACGGGAACTGTATTTGTATCAATGAGCGATCGCGATAAACCTGCTGCCGGTGGTGTGGTGAAAGAATTTATCGACTTGGGCTTTAAAGTCATGGCTACACTTGGTACACGGCGAGTTCTTCTCGAACACGGGTTAGATATCGAGTTGGTGTTGAAACTCCATGAAGGTCGTCCCCACGTCCTAGATGCAATCAAAAACCAGAAAATCCAACTTATTATCAACACACCATCAGGGGAAGAAGCCCACACTGATGCTAGGTTAATCCGTCGCACAGCTTTAGCTTACAAAATTCCGATCATTACTACGATCGCCGGCGCAAAAGCTACCGTCGCCGCCATTCGTTCCTTACAAAATACGACTTTGGACGTAAAAGCTATCCAAGATTACTGCGCGATCATCAGGGAGTAGGGAGAGACGCGATTAATTGCGTCTGTACTAGGGAGTGGGGATAAGGGGGACAAGGAAGGAGAATAATCAATGCCCCATGCCCCATGCCCCATGCCCCATGCCCAATGCCCCATGCCCAATGCCCAATGCCCAATGCCCCATGCCCAATGCCCAATGCCCAAGAAAAATTAAGCAATTGTTATAAGAGAATGACTATACTTCTCATTGAGATATTTTGACAAATATGAGGAAGCTTACTTTGAGCTAGATAATTTCTGAAATTGACTTCTAGTCAGCCTTGAGAAAAAGGCCGACATTGCATGAACTGGAACAGGCAGGAAATTTAATGTCGCCATCTAGCCAAAACATTCTCATAAATGTTACAATTGTTAATAAGGTTCCAATAGAAAAATGTTTAAGAAGCTACCTTTTATCTAACTGTAGATACTTGTGAAAACTAGGAAATAACTGTAATTTTTAGCAGTTAGTAGCCCAAATTTGATTATTATGAGCAGCCGACGAGTTGATCGGGCGCGTAAGTTGCAAACCAGAGCATGGGTTCCCAGTCAGCCTGGGTAGCACCCTAATAAAGCATCTATCCGTTAATGACCCTACCGCCAAACCCATCATTACCAAAGAGTAGCGCCATGAAGACCGCTCAGACAGCCACAGACCTCGTGCGGACTTACCTGCGTGAGATTGGCCGTGTGCCACTCTTAACCCACGAGGAAGAGATTTTCTATGGTAAACAGGTGCAACGTTCCTGTGCTTTGCATCAATCAAGCGAAAGTCTTGCCACCCAGTTAGGTCGTCAACCGACTCTAGAAGAGTGGGCCAAAGCGACAAAGCTAGAACCAGCAGAGTTGAACGAAGCGATCGCAGATGGTGAAATTGCCAAGCGCAAGATGGTAGAAGCCAATTTGCGCTTGGTAGTGTCCGTTGCCAAAAAGTACATAAAGCGCAACGTCGATTTACTGGACTTGATCCAAGAAGGTAGTATTGGTATGCAACGCGGCGTGGAAAAGTTTGACCCCACCAAAGGCTACAGGTTCTCTACCTATGCCTATTGGTGGATTCGCCAAGCGATCACTCGTGCCATAGCCGAAAAAGCTCGCACCATTCGGCTACCTATCCACATAACCGAAAAATTAAATAAGATTAAAAAGGCACAGCGCCAATTGTCTCAAAAGTTGGGACGCGCTCCGACAGCAGGTGAGCTAGCTGACGAATTAGAATTGACCCCCAAACAAGTACGAGAGTATCTAGAAAAGGCGCGTTTGCCCCTTTCCTTGGATTTGCGGCTGGGTGATAATTACGACACCGAACTTGGAGAAATGCTGGAAGATCCAGGAGCATCTCCCGAAGAGTTTGTCATGCAATCTTCTCTATCTTATGACTTAGATCGCCTGATGGGGGATCTTACGCCACAACAAAGGGAAGTGATCACGCTGCGCTTTGGCTTAACTGATGGGCAAGCCCTGACTCTGGCTAGAATTGGTGAAATACTGAACATCAGCCGGGAACGAGTCCGGCAAATTGAGCGGGAAGCTTTAACCAAACTTCGCAAGTCTAAAGCCAGCATGGATGAATATTTGGCAAGTTAGTCATTTGTCATTAGTCCTTTGTCATTAGTCTTTTGTAAATAACAAAGGACTAATGACCAATGGGTGAGAAAATACGCTGACTTTGGTACGGTTACACCTACTTCCACTCTTAGGCTAAGTTGTTACATTAGTTGACAGGAAGACCAAATAGCTAGCTAAGTCAAATCTAAAACAGGTATTTAATATTCAAATCACAAGCACCCCAACTAATAGTGGTAGTTAAGGAACTAAAAAATGAATAACCCATCCAATCGTGTCTCAGAATTTTTTAATAGCGAATCAGAAACTAGCGATTTACTATGGCAGTACGTTAAATCCTTGAGTCCAGAGACAGTTAGCCAGCTATCCAAACCCACGTCTGCCGAAGTCTTTCAGGTGATGGAACGTAATATTACGGGACTGTTGGGAAATCTACCTTCAGAACACTTTGGTGTTACTGTAACCACAAATCGGGAAAATCTGGGTCGGCTTCTCGCCTCTGCGATGATTAGTGGTTATTTCTTGCGTAACGCTGAACAGAGAATGAGTTTTGAAGTCGCCATACAAGGAACTGAAAGCAACAACAGCGAAGTTGACTAGAAATATAAAACTTGGGAAGGAAATTTAATATTGTTGGGCTGATAGCTAGTCACGTCGCTTCTCTACGAATTCAAAATCAAAATTAACAATTCCCATATAAATTTAGGGGTAGTTTTTTGATTTGGCTATCTGCGAACTCCTGTAATTTGGTGATTAGTTCAACTAGAGGCGTATTTCTAAATGATTAATACACATTTGTGGATAAGCTAACAGAGGTAGACTACCTTTGCAATAAATCTAAACTCGGCAGAGTTCAAACTAGTCTGCCGAGTTTTGTTATTAGTCAAAAGTCAGGAATTCTTTACCTACTCCCGATTTCCCTAATTAACAATGAATGAAACCAGTTCTTTCCCACCCCATAAAATCATTGGTGTTGCAGTAATTTGGAATGACCAAAAGCAAATTTTAATCGATCGCCGTCGTCCAGAAGGAGCGATGGGTGGTTTGTGGGAATTTCCTGGTGGTAAAATTGAGGCTGGTGAAACTATCAGCGAGTGTATTCAACGGGAGATTTCCGAAGAACTGGGAATAGTAATTGAAGTGGGAGAGCATCTGATTACTATTGACCACACTTATACAGACTTGCGCGTTACCCTGACAGTACATCACTGCCGCCATATTACAGGTGTTCCCCAACCTTTAGAATCCGATGAAATTCGTTGGGTAACTTTGGAAGAACTGGAGCAGTTTACTTTTCCGAAAGCAAATATTCAAATTATTGCTGCCTTAAAAGGGAGTGGGGAGTGGGGAGTGGGGAGTGGGGGGGATGAGGGAGATGAGGGAGATGAGGGAGATGAGGGAGATGGACTTTTCTCCAATGACAAATGACCAATGAGAAATGCCCAATACCGTAACAATCTATTAATTGCATCAGGTTGAGTCCCGCAATTTCCTACAATAGGCGCAGGGACTTTGATTTAAGGTGTCAGCAAATAAATGCCTAAAACCGTTACCGATGTAATGAGCCGCGATCCTATTGTCGTCCGGGCGGAAACTCCACTGAAGGAAGCTATCCAAATTCTCGCAGAACGCCACATCAGCGGACTACCTGTTGTGGATGATGTCGGTAAATTGGTGGGCATTATCTCAGAAACCGATTTGATGTGGCAAGAAACTGGTGTTACTCCACCTGCGTACATTATGTTTCTTGATAGCGTTATCTATTTACAAAATCCTGCTACTTATGATCGTGACTTGCACAAGGCTCTAGGGCAAACCGTTGGGGAGGTGATGAGTAAAAACCCGATCGCTATTTCCCCTGAGAAAAGTTTAAGAGAAGCAGCCACAATCATGCACGATCGCAGCGTTCACCGCTTGCCAGTACTTGACAGCACGGGTCAAGTAGTTGGTATCCTGACTCGTGGTGATATTATTCGGGCAATGGCAGCAAGTCAAGATTAGTCAAAAATAGAGAGGCGATTAATCACGTCTGTCTTTTTTATACATTTGAAAATCGAGGATAACTAAATGAGTATTACTTCGGAGTCTGTTAAGCAATTGCTCAGTTCTGAGGATTTAGGCGATCGCTTACGTGCAGTCAATCAAATCCGCCAACTGGAACCTGCGATCGGCTTTGAATTGATTCAAACTGCCATTGGCGATCGCAATTCCCGTGTCCGTTACTCGGCGGTGAGTCAAATGGATACACTCGGAACGCAGGATTTACAGTTATCCTTGGATATCTTGCGCGATCGCTTACTTCATGACTCCGAAGTAGATGTACAAGCAGCAGCAGCAGACTGTTTGGGCGCTTTGAAGTTACATGAGGCTTTTGAAGATTTGCAACAACTTTACTATACAACGAGTGAATGGCTAATCCAATTCAGTATCATTGCGACATTAGGAGAATTGGGCGATCCACGAGCCTTTGAACTACTCAAAGAGGCACTCTCATCAGAAAACGAATTAGTCCAAACTGCTGCTATTAGTTCTTTGGGTGACTTGGGAGATGCACAAGCAGTTCCCTTATTGGCTCCCTATGCTACCAATCCAGATTGGCAAATTCGTTACAGACTTGTACAAGCCTTGGCTCGTTTGGGTAATGCTGAAGCTAAATCTATATTAGAAACTCTGGCTAATGATGAAGTAGATGCGATCGCAACTGAAGCCAAAAATTCTTTGCAATCAGTTTAAGTCTATCTCAGGTTAAGAAAATTCACCTTTAATATAGATTTATCTGATAGTAAAAAATTCGACCTGGTTGGTAAATTTTGCATTCCAGCCAGATCGAATAGATAAATTAAAGTTACTTTTACTTGCTAAAAGTAACTTGTTTCTATTTAGGATAAGTCTATTGAACTACACTTTTGCGTCGGCGAGACATAGACATAACCATGCCAGCACCAACTAAACCTAAGCCTAGCATTGTGGTTGGCTCAGGAACGCTAACTGCTTGAGCGGTGAGAGTTAACTGGTAAGTACTAGAAGCCCCAGAAAGAGAACCGCTAATTAAGCCTGTCGCAATAGTTTGTCCATTGAAATTAAATTTCCCCGTAATCTCATTTATTCCGTAACCAATTCCACCATTCGAGGACGTAATTCTGGTAAGTACAGAATTATCTAAATCAAAGGTAAGAAAAGCAGTAGTGCCATCCAGAGTTTCTGATCCGAAATCAATGAATGGAATGTAATTACCTGTAGAGTATGTAGCTAGTGTAGTTGTTAAATCAGCTATCTTGGTCAAATTTAGCGTCTTAATTGTAATAGGCGTTGTGCCTAATTTTGGTGAGAAGGCTGAAAAATCACCGCTAGTACTAGGGCTAACATTAACATCAGTAAATGCAATACTAGTACTAGCTGGATTGATTCCATCATTAAGAATGCCAGATGTACCAGAAAGACCAATACTCCCGTTCAGGGTTACAGCTTGAGCAGACCCAGCAGAGGTAAACATTCCAGCAGCAGCTAAAGGGAGTGCAGCAGTAATGGCTAAAGTTGCATTTAGTAATGTAGATTTAAAACTAATCATTGTTGTTTGAGGCTCCCAGTAATAATTTTAAATTAGAGCAATTGCTTTACTTTTAATCTCAGTAATTTATAGAAAATACTGTCAGTGAAAGCGAAGCTTGCGTGATGTATTTCTGATCTCCATGAAATCACATAGACTTAGAGCCTGCAAGATTTACTTAGTGGTCTTCATCACATCTTTAACGCATTACTATCCTTCATGAAATTTTAATTCCCTACATATCTGCGCTTCGTATATCTTTCATTTCATAGGTTTAAATTGTTGGCGATCGCTCTGACTTTAAGAAAATTTATTTACGTATAATTAATTTGATAGTAGTTTTTTATACTTAAAATTACTCAGCCATATTTTAGATAAATGGAGTATGCAGTGTATGTATAATCTCTGAAATTACTAATATTTAGTGAAACGGCTCCTCTCGTAGAATAAATGGAAGGAGCCTCTGTATTTGTTTACTATGGACAGTCTTTGTGAGCAAATTGAATGTTTGTAATGAATAGCTAACTGCTAGCTATTACCTCTGTTCTCAAATCTGTCAGATTTTTGAGATGCTAAGAGCCAAATACTTGTGGCCAAGTTGTCACAACAAAAACTACAACTGCGGCGATCGCTAACAACCCTTGAATCAAATTTCCAACCAAAGACCCGACTATAATTCCTATACCTGCCTTAACCGCCAACCCAAATTCACGTTGGTAAATATACTCACCAATAATTGCTCCCAAAAGCGGCCCTAGTAAAATTCCTAACAGTGGCCCCCCAAAAGGCAACGTTGGCAATAATCCCAAAAATCCTACTACTAAACCGACAATTGCGCCAATTTGCCCCCACTTGCTAGCACCAGCTTGTCTTGCTCCCACATAGCTAGCTAAAAAATCCACTCCGACACTCAGCAGTAAAACTATAATTGTCACAATTAGGGGAATCTTGATCGCTGCAAAGGAACTACTAACGATTCCCCAGACGATAATTGCAATTAAAATTAAGCTGCTCCCAGGAATCGCTGGAACTACAGCACCGATAATACCCACAAGCATTACAGCAAGTAATAGCCAATAAATAATTTGCATAGATAAAATTGTAAATTTCTAAATTTCCGAGTAGCGTAGCACAGATGTCATTGGTGTCAACTTAAGCCCAAACTCATTTAAAACCTCGTTTCCAGCTTCTTGCTAGAAATGCAACTCCTGGTGGCTCTACCGCAAGTTACAGAGGCGGAGCCTCAATGAGGGGCATTCCCAGTCGGAGACTTCTTTTCGAGATAACGAGATAATCTGCTAAAAGCTGGTTCTAGGCTGGTTTTCACCTTAAGTAGACACACATGGACAGCTGTGCGCCCCTACTGTATATTCTATCTGGGTAAGATGGTGACAAATGCCTAGCCAGTTGCTCTGAGCAACTTGTCTTAGTTGAGATGGTAGCTGAATTTATGCCATGTTGCCTAATGCTTCCTAAACTGCTATTTTAAAACCCATGACGAGAAAACTATTAACTGGACTGAGTTCAGAAGCCTACGAACACCCCTTCGATCGCAAAGCCTTGGCTTCTTTGCAAAATATGCCCGGTGTCTCCCTGCTACTCAAAAAAGTTAATGAATACGGCATTGATCGCCTACTCAGGCTACAAAGCCTTGGGAGTGAAATTAGAATTTCGCCCCGTAATTTTCCCCAATTACATCAGACATTTGTAGAAACCTGCCAAATTCTTGATGTTGCTCCACTTCCTGAACTGTATCTGTTTCAAGGCACTGGTCACATTAAAACCTACATTGTTGGAGTGGAAAAACCCCTTGTTGGCATCAATTTAGATGCAATGGAGTGGCTTGACGCAGATGAGTTGCTTTACGTTTTCGGACACGAAGTTGCTCGCATCAAGAGTCAGCACATGGTTTATCACCAAATGGCAATTGTGATGCCAACTTTGAAAAATTTGTTGAGCAGTACCACACTGGGGATTGGTGGCTTGCTAGCTGGTGGAATGGAACTAGGTTTGTATAATTGGCGAATGATGGCTAGGTTCACTGCTGATCGGGCTGGAATGCTTGCTTGTCAAGATATTGATGTAGCAACTACTACACTGATGAAACTCGCGGGTTTGCCAGATGAGTACTTAACTACTGCTGTAATCGAAGATTTCCTCATCCAAGCCCGTGAGTTTGCATCCAGTAACTTAGATAGTGTGGATAAAGTCACCAAAATATTAAGCTATACAGAATCTGGGCTTTCCTGGGTAGTTATGCGGACTGGCGAATTATTAAAATGGGTTGATTCAGGAGAATATGATAATTTAATTCAACAGGAAAATTTAAAGACACCGGAAGAACCGTCAGAAAAAGAAGGAAATACACCGTCAGAAAAGGAAGGGTGGAATTTTTTGACTTCTTGGTGATTGAATTTTAGATTTTAGATTTTGGATTTTGGATTGCTGATTTTAGATTAAATTCTAAACTAGCGAATCAGCTAAGTACACGTCACTGTAAAAGGGGTTCGGAAATATTGAGACTTGATGTTGGGTTCCACTTCGTTCTACCCAACCTACGAATGATTAAATTCCATACCCTTTTTGTGGTGTTCTGCACTAAGTACTAAGAGTAACGGCTAATTTATCAGCAATTCCGGCAATCCAGTTTTCATCTTGTTTGGTATAACTGCGAGGAGTATTCGCTGCCAAAATTAGCGCACCTTGGTTGCCAATAGGTTGACAAATTACACCTTGAGTATTTTCTGGTAAATAATCAAATTCCAGCCTACCTGGATATACTTTTAGTGCAACTAGATAAATCGGCTTTTGTTTTTCGAGTACCTGTTTTAAGATTACTCCTGGTACAACCTCAGATTTATTACCCAGAATCCCCCGACGCAACAAAACTTTACCTTGATAAAAAACCACAAGCGATCGCGTTACTGTATTAGTCAACAATAAATGAGATGCCCAGGCTAACTCTGTTTTCACGGCTTCTGGTAAATCTGGTGCTAGTACAAAACCTTCTTCTCCAATTAGTTCTACAGTATCAGGCGATCGCGGCTGAACTTGCTGCCAAATTAAACCCGTCAAAATTAACACCGCACTCAAAATCACGCCTACCACATCACCACGCGATTGAGACTGGGTTAATTCCGGTGTTAATAAACGGTTAATCAACAAAAGCACAGCGCCTAGCCCACCCACGACAATGGGTAGACGCCGCAAAACTCGATTAGGATCAGGTTTGGTCATTAGTCACATTGGGCATTGGGCATTGGGCATTGGGCATTGGGCATTGGGCATTGGGCATTGGGCATTGGGCATTGGTTACTAATTCTCCTCCCTCATCTCCCTCATCTCCCTCATCTCCCTCATCTCCCTCATCTCCCTCATCTCCCTCATCTCCCTCATCTCCCTCATCTCCCTCATCTCCC
>NZ_JBALFC010000129.1:0-31811 GCF_036917755.1 Nostoc sp. | reverse complement strand
AAGCTAAGAACATCGGGAGCCGTGTACACGGAAACGGGTACGCACGGATCTAACTGAGAGGTGCGGGGAATAATATCCCTCATCGACTCAACCAAAAAACGAACTTTTTCAGGGACTATTAATGCTTTGTTTATTAGCATCACTCCCAGCTTGCGTATAAAATAAAACTGTTTTCCAGAAACCTTTGAGAGATTTTATCGGTCTGATTCTCCAAATTCTGCAAAAATCTACCAATGTCATCTTCTGCTCAAGGTATTCCCGGATTACCCGATTTGACGCATCCGATTGAGCTTATCCAATTTGTCACCCAGGCGCTCAAAGCTTCACTATTATTAGTATTTTTGGTCGTAGCTTTGGGAGTTGCTATCGCTCTTGTAAGTTTTTCTCTACGTCGCAACCAGCCGGAACAACTGATAATTATTGGCGAATGGGTTGTTCGTTATTCCCAACTGTTACGCGGATTACAGCATTTAACTCTAGTATTAGTTCTGTTAATACCTGGATTTTTTCTCTGTTCAACTTTGAGCAATCGCTATCACTATTGGGAACAGGCAAGGGTGGCTCAAGTGGCCGAAAGTGTCGCAGGTGAGAAGCTCGAACAATCTGCCCCGCAAGTGCGCTACTCTATTCAAGAGCCATACTCCTATAACACCCAAGTCAATGGCAAGATTGTCAAGGTAAATGAAACACGAGAAATCAACCGCTTCTTGACGTTGGGTGGTTCGCAAATTCAAGTCAAGCTTGACCAAAGCGTAGATGTTCCAGGGCGCAGTTCAATTTATCGCGTGGAATACACTGCTGATTATAAAGTAGTTAACCAACTCAAGGATATTAATAATTTCTTTTTTGAAGCACTGCCGCCTAACGGCTACACGCTGCTTGCTAGCTACAAAGTCGAGCGTGACGGTACTAGGTTACAACAAACCAATCCGGGAGATTATGGTTTTCCCTTCCGGCTGCAACCAGGGGAACAAACCACCTTTCGAGTCACCTATCAGGCTCAAGGAGGACCTTGCTGGGTTTATAGCGCAACAGGACAGTTGCTTTCTAATTTTCGCCTCACCGCAATTGCTAACTTTGCACCGGCTGATTTTGCCAGTGGTGTTGTACCTAATGAGATTAAAGTTGACGGACGCACTACTCAATTTACTTGGAAGTTTGACGATAATGTTTCAGTCAAAAATCCATTTGGAGTGTTTACCAACACCGACCCCGTTAGTCACACTGGCGTTATTCCTCGGCTTTTATTACTAGCACCAGCAATATTTTTGTGGTGGATATTGTTGTTATATTTGTCACTGCCAATGAGTTTCAGAAATATTGCGATCGCAGGTAGTATTTTCTTTGCTTGTCTGTTGACTTTGACCTATCTAGCTCGCGTGATCAATGCTCAGTTGGCTTGGACTTTAATTTCTATCATCTTACTAATTTTAACATGGGGATTGGGAGCAAGCCGCAGCGCTTCCCTGGCTGCGATTATCGCCACTATTGCTGGAGCAGTGTTACCTATCTTTGGATTATTAGTACCGTTCAGCGGCCTCACCCTCAGCCTAGCAGGTTTTCTTTCAGCAGTCTGGCTAGCAGTTCGTCACTGGTATGGCTGGTACAGTTTGCACCCAGAAGATCATTAACAATTCAAAATTCAAAACATTTTCAGTTGCTTTGGTATACCACAAGATCAATGGTATCGAACCATGCACCAATAGGGAGCTAGTCAGAGACGTTGCTGGTCAAACAATTTTGGATTTTGGAGAAAGCGATTTTGGATTAACCTCGCCCACAAGGGGACAAGGCTTGAAGATTTTGCGTTCGCGAAGAGCGTGTCGAAGACAAAAGTTGCGTGCGGGGGTGGAGGAGTTTGAGCAAACTTTTCAAGACAGATTTGGGATTTTAGATTTATTCCGCTTGACTTCGGGCGGGGCTTGAACCAAAAATTCTTTTAATCCAAAATCTAAAATCTAAAATCGCTAGTCAAATGGGCGAATAAATTTGCCTGCGGCTAGCCCCCATAAATTAATTTAGGGGCTACCCCGCCGCAGAAAAGTTAGTGTAATTAAGGTATTTGTATTAGCTGACATTTTAAATATTCCCGATCGCATTATTTAGATGGAGGATGGGCGATCGCAGGATTCATGAATTCAATAAACAGATTGTTATGTCAAAGGCTTTTGCTTATAAATACAAAGCCACGGCTTTTATTTGATGAGGGATCATTTGTGAGCATTGCTTTCCATAAATTTGCTGTTTTTACCCAAACTGGTGGATACTTGTAACGACTAACATCAAGAATCAAAAATCTATCTGTTTGCTCATTATATGCTGCTAAAGGGGAAATATGCCCACCTTTCTCTTCACCTATTTCTTTGCGTAGATAGTTTACTAAAATGAAGTTTTGTGGTTGTTTTAAATTTTCTGCCGCTTGTTTGCGGAACTGCTCTAAACTAGTGTCGGCAGCGTGGTAGACATTAACTTTAAGGTCATAGCTGGCTAGTAATTTTCCTAACTGGTCTAGAGTCATACCTTGTTGAGACACAACTTCAGGAGTTAGCACTTTTTTTGCATTATTATTAAAAAAGTTTTCTTGAGTAAATACTCGATATGGCTTGTATTGGAGTGCTTCTGGTGCTGGAATTTGTAAACTATTCAGTACCATAACCATACTAGCAACACCACAATATGCCTGATTATTTTGAGTGGTGAATTGCATAATCAGTGGAAAAAAGTCTTCTTTTGATTTACTCTCAACTAATAATTTTTCACCTTCCGGCGTATTAAAACCTACTAAGTTAGAGGAAAGCGGTAATGTCTGAGAGAGAACGCTTCCGCTAGAGATACATAATCCAATAGTTAAAGCTTTGAAAAATGTCTTGCTTGTTTTTATTAACATAGTATTCATAAGTACTGTAAAATTCTTAAATTATATAATCTCACACTAAGATGCTAAACAAGTATAATATTTTAGAAAAAAATTGTATCGCCTCAATAACTAAACTAAAAATGCTTACTGTTGCTAAATCCAAGCGGGTTGCAATGCCTGCGGTGGTCACTGAACGCGGTCGTTGTGCGGGCTACCCCTACGCAATCTTTTCTTTGACTGTCTTACTTTACAGCCAAGTTGCCTCAGCTGCCTTAACTTTACCCCTACATAGCAAAAAGGGAATGGTGGTTTCAGCCCATCCCCTAGCAAGTGAAGCGGGAATTTTGATGTTACGCAAAGGTGGTAATGCAGTGGATGCAGCCGTAGCCACAACCTTTGCAATCTCTGTAGTTGAGCCTTTTTCGGCGGGAATCGGTGGCGGCGGATTTTTGCTGATGCACTCTGAGAAAACTGGCGAGATGAAAGCGCTAGATTTCCGGGAACGCGCACCCCTGAAAGCGACAAGAAATATGTATCTAGACGCAGAAGGAAAGGTGCGTCCGAATGCAAGTATTAATGGTTATTTGGCAGTAGGGACACCAGGAACGGTGGCGGGACTTTATGAATTGCATCGTCGCTATGGTAAACTTTCTTGGCAAGAGGTGATCAAACCAGCGATCGCACTCGCTAAAGATGGTTTTGTCCTCAGTCCTGAAGTTACTTGGCGTTCGCTCCCAGAGTATAAAAACCGCAAGCAGGCAATTCTTAACAATCCAGCCGCGCGGGAAATTTTCACTCGCAACGGCGAATTTTATCAACCAGGCCAGATGCTAGTGCAGCGTGATTTGGCACGCACTTTAACCGCTATTGCCCAAAATCCCCAAAGTTTTTACACCGGAAGTATTGCTCGGGCGATCGCTTCTGATATGGTAAAAAATGGTGGTTTAATTACTCTAGAAGACCTCAAAGCCTACAAACCAATCTGGCGCACTCCCGTTTGTGGAAACTTTCGCAAAGCTAAAATTTGCTCAATGCCTCCACCGTCATCGGGAGGTGTTCATCTATTGCAGATTTTAAATATTATCGGTGACACTGATTTAAAATCTTTAGGATGGCATCATCCTGACGCGATACATTTAATGGTAGAAGCAATGAAGATTGCTTACGCCGATCGCTCCCAATATTTAGGCGATCCAGATTTTGTCAAAGTCCCTGTACAAGAACTTCTCAGTCCAGCTTACGCCAAAAAACGCCGTCAAGAAATTAATATGCAAGTGGCTAGACCCTCGACCGAGATCAAGCCAATAGATAAACAGACGCTACAACGTTTTAGTCAAGCTAATAATCAGAAATGGGGAGAAAATATCATCCCGTTATCTTCACAATCTCTGAAACTGCACGCGACTCGGCATGAATCTCCCCAAACCAGTCATCTTAGTGTTGTGGATGAAGAACGCAACGCCGTGAGTCTGACTTTTACGATAAACCTTGGTTTTGGTGCTGGTGTGGTGACACCGGGAACTGGAATTGTCCTCAACAATGAGATGGATGATTTTGCTGCTGCGCCAGGAGTGCCTAATGCCTTTGGTTTGGTTGGTAATGATGCCAACAGTATTGCACCCCGTAAAACTCCCCTATCCAGCATGACTCCCACAATTGTCACAGAAAATGGTCATTTCCGCATGGCAGTAGGTGCGCCTGGTGGTAGCAAGATCATCACCCAAGTGTTGCAAGTGATCCTGAATGTGCTGGAATACAACATGGATGTTGGTGCAGCTGTTTCTGTTCCACGCATACATCATCAGTGGCTTCCCGATGAGTTGGATGTCGAATCTTGGGGTTTGGATGCTCTGACTATGCAAGAATTACGCCGTCGAGGGCATAAAATTAAGGAAACTCCTCCTTGGGGTAATGGTAATGCGATCGCTCTCACACCCGATGGAACTCTAGAAGGGGCGGCTGATCCTCGCGGCGAAGGTTCCCCCAGAGGGTGGTGAAGGGGATCAGGGAGATGAGGGAGATGAGGGGGATGAGGTGGATCAGAAAAATAACTAATGCCCAATGACCAATGCCCAATGCCCTTATTGATTTTTGACTGTTGACTCTGCATAGCTGCTGGTGCTGCCAAACTCGTTTGCCCGTGTGCTAGGTACTAGTGTCCAACCTGCTTTGAGAAGTTTTTGATAAGTTGCCCAACCTTTAGAGCCACCTTGTATTTTATAATCTGGGACTGCAAAATGTCCAAAAGCTGTGTAGGGACGCCAAGGTTGATTGGGTTCTGTCTGCAAATACAAAATTTTCTCTCCGTCGCCACCAGACTTAGATAACCAGCACATTTGTCGATGCATTGCAAACTCCTTTGCTTTTAGCTAATGATGCATAATAGCAGACTTTTGTCAAGCTAATTATCACCCTTGGGGGTAATTTTTTGCCTAATACTTTAGACAAAGTGTAATTAAGTTCTATCCACTACGGGATACTTGCTTAACAAGTCATACCTTGAGAAAGCTGCTAGTAGGATACAAAGGTAAACAGCTTTGCCTCACTTCTTTGCTAGGGAAGATTTTTCTAATGGTATCCGCGCTTTTTCTGTTTGTGTGTAACAATAACTACTATTTTGACTGGAGTTTGCAATCAAACTATTTGTTTTTCTGCTTACATATATAAGCGCAGATTTTGGGAATTACTTATAAAGTTCCGTTGATTAAATACTATAAAAAAAGAGTCAGAATTCTGAATTCTCCTGTACTTAAGCTAGATTTAGAACCCCGACTTCTTGAAGAAGTCGGGGTTATGGGCAGCAACTTGGGTTATCAGAAGGATGGCGCATACAACTTATCACCGACAATGCCGCGAATTGTCTCTACTAATTCGCTGTATGCAAAGTTAGATAAAACTGGTTTTGCTGCTTGCAACTGAATTGGTTGATCTAAATCAATCCATGACTTACACCCAGCGTATTTGGCGTAATAGGGAATTTCTTGCTCTTGTGGTAGTTTATATGTCCGCAGGAGGAGAATATAAAGGGGTTGACGTGGTTTCCATTTGAGGCGATCGCTAATAAAATGCTCGTTCCAAATATGGAAGGGAAGTAAAGTGTTGACAATAGACTCGTCACTCACTGGCAAAATATCGGTAATTTCAGCCCAACTGCCGATGCGAACTGTTTCAGGATGCCAACCTGATGTGACTGGATAAACACGATTGGCATACTCAGATTTCAGCATGAAAGCTTGCTGATGTTCATAAGTAGGATAAAGCAAAATTTCCTTGTGGGCAACTTGGAAATGTCCATTTCGTTCATGGATACCGCCTTTGCGGAGCAACATAATTGTTTTGCCGCTTTCCAAGGCATTTACGGCGACTGCCCATTCTTTGAGAGCATGAAAAGTTGTAGTCAATTCCATCAGCATCTACTGTAACTCTGATTTAATTTCAATCTAAAACCGATAAAGTATGCACCTATCCAAGGAAGTGAATTAAGAAAGGGAAATTTGCTCACGGTCATAAATTTGACCCAACAGATAATCGTGCTAAAAATAAACTGTTTCAAGGCGAAAACTTTGAATATGCTCAACAAGCGCTACAACAACTGCGTCCCATAGCCCTTCTTCATAATTGTACCCTTGCTCAGTTAGCTTTGGCGTGGTTAATTGCTCAACCCCAAACAAATGCGTAGACGCGTAGCGGCTTGTCGTCAGACATCGCCGGGGCGCGTTATCGCGAACAAGCACTAGACAACGCATTAGCCGCCCAATTAGCAGAAATTTATGCCATTGCACGTATTTTCACTGACCATCTGGATAACAGTCAGATTATGTGGAATTGGTGACAATGCTGTTTAGTTAGCCATGCTGATCTCTTTAAGATGCCTTCAGCTCTCTTAAAAAGAGAGTTGGGGATCAAACTTCTGGTTCTAGATTGCAAAATCTAACAAAAGGTCAACTTTAGTAAACCAAGGGTTGCAACTCACAAACTAAGTAGTAAATTAAATAATTAGGACACCAAACAAAAGGAAACCAAACTAAAAGGGTCAATGACTTAGTGTCCCCTGTCATCAACCCAAGCAAATTTCAGCATATCAAATATAGAAGTGGTAAAAAGCCTAATGTAGAAGGCAAAGCCAAATCCCAAAGCGGAAAAACGCAATGATGCTGAGTTTGTTCGTTGTTTAGTCCACCCTAGTTATTAACTTTCAATTACTTAATTAGTTTAACAATTTGAAACCTGTGAACTCGATAAAACCTGGTCAACCTTGACCAGGTTTTTGGTATTTTATCAAAACAGAATTCAGGAGTCAGAATTCAGGAGTCAGGAGTCAGGAGTCAGAATTCAGGAGTCAGAATTCAGAACTGTACTTCCGACTTCCGACTTCCGACTTCCGACTTCCGACTTCCGACTTCTTTAATCTTTCCCCCTCTCTGGTAAGGGATGCCAATGGTAACATTACCCTGGTAGCACAAACACCTACAGTTAATCCTGTGCGTTCTTGGTTATCACTTACCTCAAGCCATGCTTATGACTAAAACAACTAAGATTTTTGGCGCGAATTCTGTAAAAGTTCAAAGGCAAAAGCAGCCAGGGCGTAGCTCCCCTTCTCTACAAAACGCGCCTTCGCGTTGGGAGAAGACCACGCTGGCTCAGTTTTTACGTTTGCCTTTGTACTTCCTAATCGCTTTGTTATGCATCCTTGGTTCACCCGTGCTGGCAAAAGTTCCTGGCTCAAGTAATTCCTCATCCCAACTCCCAATTAACAGTCTGATGTCGCTGACTCTGGCCGTTGACCCCGCCTCACTACTACAACAGGGCAAAGTTTTATACAATACCGGAAACTTTGCTAAGGCTGTAGAAGTGTTACAACAGGCTGTCCAAGCATATAAGCAGCAAGGGAAGACCCTGAGACTGGCAGCGACACTGAGTAATCTTTCCCTAGCTTACCAGCAACTCGGTGCATGGAGTCAGGCACAGCAGGCAATTACAGAGAGCTTAAATATGCTCAAAGGACAGGATGGAAATCAAAATCTGCAAATATTTGCCCAATCACTGGATATTCAAGGTCGTCTCCAACTGACAATGGGAAAGGCCGAGGCGGCTTTAGCAACTTGGCAGCAGACGGAAAAAATTTACAAGGAAGTAGATAATAAAAGTGGCGTGGTGCGATCGCTAATCAATCAAGCACAGGCATGGCGAACCCAAGGATTTTACCCTCGATCTGTCAAAACACTCGATCAGGTTAGTCAGACATTAAAATCTCAACCAGACTCGATCGAAAAAACAGTGAGTTTACGATCGCTCGGTGATGCCCTTTTGGTATTGGGCGATTTGGAAAAGTCACGGCAAGCGCTAGAAGAAAGTCTGAGGATTGCTCGAAATCTGCAATCAAGCGCTGATATTGGCGCTAGTCTGTTCAGCCTGGGGAATAATGCCCGTAAACAACAAGACAAAGCAAAGGCGATCGCCTATTATCAACAAACAGTCGCAGCATCTCCCTCACCTCTGACAAAAGTCCAAGCGCAACTGAATCACCTGGGTCTACTCATTGAAGATCAACAATGGCCAGAGGTTCAAACTCTCTTGCCGTTGATTGAGTCGCAACTCGACCAACTTCCCCTCAGCCGTGCTAGTATTTACGCTCAGGTTAACTTTGCACAAAGTATAGAAAAAGTCAGTAGCGCTGGATTCCAAGCATCCAGTAAAAATTATTTCTCCCCACTCCCCCCTCCCATTCGGCTACGCTCACGGCAAGCCCACTCCCCACTCTCAACTCCCCACTCCCAACTCCCCGCTTCCCACTCAGCACTATTACTTGCCAGCGCCATCCAGCAATCCCAGACTTTAGGGGACAAGCGTGCAGAAGCCTATGCTCTGAAAAGTTTAGGCGGCTTATACGAAAAAACCGGACAGTGGTCAGAGGCGCAAGACCTTACCCGCAAAGGATTAGCTTTGGCACAGAGCAGCAATGCACCAGAAATTAGCTATATCTTGGAGTGGCAGTTAGGTAGATTGCTCTCGGCACAAAAAGATATTAATGGGGCGATCGCGGCCTATGATGGTGCTGTGGAAACTCTTCAGTCTCTTCGCAAAGATTTAGTAGTCAATAAAGATATAGTCAACCAGGATGTGCAATTCAACTTCCGAGACAGCGTAGAACCCATCTACCGACAGTCAGTAGAGTTATTGCTGAAATCCCAAGAAGGAAAACCAGAGGAAAAAATATTGGAGAAAGTCCGCCAGAGGATTGAAGCACTCCAACTAGCAGAATTGGATGACTTCTTTCGGGAAGCTTGCCTACAAGGTCAAAGAGTAGCCCTCGATCAAGTCGTAGACCAAGATAATCCCACGGCTGCCATCCTTTATCCGATTATTCTTCCTGACCAACTCCAGGTAATTGTCAAAATTCCCAAACAGCCCCTGCAAAACTACACTACTCAGATTTCCCACACAGAAGTAGAGAAACTCTTAGTAGAACTGCGAAAAAATCTTGTGAATCCCACCGCTACCAAAGCCGTCCAAACCCAGGCGCACCAAGTTTACAACTGGCTGCTCAAACCCATTGAGTCACAATTGCAAAAAAGTGGGGTAGATACGCTAGTGTTCGTGCTGGATGGCGCGTTACGCAATTTACCAATGGCAGCTCTCTACGATGGTAAGCAATATTTGGTAGAGAAATATGCGATCGCTCTGAGCGTCGGTTTGCAACTCCTCGACCCCAAACCGCTAGTACAACAGCAGCTAAAAGCGCTAACCGCCGGATTAACTCAGCCACCGCCAGGGTTTTCCAACTTTGCACCCTTGCTAGCGATCAAATCTGAATTCGAGGGCATTATCAAAGCAGGAGTCTCGACAACTAGCCTAATAGATGGAGATTTTAAGAAAAAGAATTTAGAGAGTGAAATTAGTGCTGCTTCATTCAACATAGTGCATTTAGCAACCCACGGTCAGTTTAGTTCCCGCCTGGAAGACACTTTTATTTTGGATTTCGATGGTGAGATAAATGTCAAGGATTTTGATACTCTCTTCCGCAGTCAGGGTAAAACCATAGTAGAATTGCTGGTTTTGAGTGCTTGCCAGACAGCAACAGGAGACAGTCGTGCAACACTCGGTCTAGCAGGAGCAGCTGTACGAGCTGGGGCACGCAGTACTATCGCTTCCCTGTGGCAGATTGATGATGAATCGACGGCAATGTTTGTTAGTGCCTTCTATCGAGAACTCAAGAGTGGCAAAATCACCAAAGCCGAGGCTGTCCACCGTGCCCAGCTACAATTGCTAAAACATCCTAATTACAAAGCACCAAGTTTTTGGTCTGCCTATGTGTTGATTGGCAATTGGTTGTAATTTGGAGACTGGGGGCGATCGCTAGAGAAATTCATGGTTTTACGTTTGCGTACAAATATAGCGTTTCCTAATAAGAATCAGATACAACTTAACCTCACCTCGATAAAGAATATAGCGGTTCTCAGTTGAGTGAGGTACTGAACCCCACCCCTAACCCCCTCCCCGCTCTTCGAGAGGGGGCTATGATGTACCGCATTTGATTAGGAAAAGCTATAAGCTTTATCTTTCGTCTCCTTATACAAATTCACGAAAACCCTGATACATATAGATTTCTCGTAGGCGCAGCCCAACCTAGGCATCGCCTAAAAAGTGTCGAAAAATCTAGGTTTAATGGCTGAAATCCATACTACATATTTAGTTTTTCCTGTGAATGCGTAAGTCCTAACCAATACAACCATTCTCGCGTGATTATTTGGTAAGTTCCCCGTTCACGTCCAATCCCTAAACCAATTTCCGGCATCCAGATTTTATCGCCTGGTTGTAAAATATATTCACCATTAACTAAGGGAAATTGGCTATATCCCTGATAGCGATGCCTACGGCGGTAAACTACGTTGGTTACTCATAGCCCCTTCACCTAATGTTCAGGTTTTCAGTCGTTCCCACAAAGATTTCTGGTTTGTGGCAGATCCTGAGTTGACAAGAGGGAGGGAAAAGCCAAAAACGATTATTTTCAAGAATAGTAACAGAGCAGCTACCCAGTCCGCAATCTAAAATCTAAAAATCACTACGGCAATTAGCTGGTTTCTGCCACGAACTATGAAGCGTGGTTGTGGGCGCATCAGCCGTTAGTACAATCTCTCTTTTTGCATTTCTCACCCACCCTTGCGCTTCCACAATCGGCGCTGGTGTCGGGCTAGTTGCCTGATTAGAAACATCTGTACTAACGTGGTTTTCACCCTTTGGGTCGAGAGTTACCCAATCTACCAGAACTGCATTAGGAGAAAGAAGGTCATAGGGATTGCGGGGTAAACCGCCACGTCCACTGATCACAAATCGGTTTTGGGCGTAACCTGCACTATAGCAGCCTTGTGTTATCTTGGTGACAACTGGTATTGTTGGCAACTCTAGCAAGCCACTGTTAGGGTCGATATCGGGCGTGTTTAATGTGACCTGTCCAGTTGCAACAATGTCACTTTCTGAAGTTAATTGTTGCCGAAATTGGGTGCCAAAAATTTTTTGTGCATTGACTTGAATATTACTACCGGGGCTGCGTCCGAAGCCAGTTGCAATAATATCACTATTCTCTGAAGGGACAGCAACTAAAAATTTAGTGCCAATGTTTATATTGCCGTCAACTCCATTACTGCCAGCAACACCACTAGTGGCAGAGATTAAACCCTGATGACGTAACATCAGTAAATTTTTTATCTGTAGCCCAATATCTCCACCCCGACCTGTTCTGGATTCTGCAAATACACCCGTGGGTGAGCCATTGCTATTAGATCCATTTACTAAAAATTTATCGCTGGCTTCAATTGTTACAGTACCTGCATTTCCTTCTCCAAAACTGCTGGCAACTAATTGACCGCCACCCTTGAGTGTTAGTTCATTTGTGGTAATTTTAATGGTTCCGGCATTTCCCACTGCACCTTTTTCCACTGCACTAAAAACACCACTTGATAAACCGCTAATATCAGTACCACTGAATACTGCATTTTGGGTATTAAGATTAATACTACCTGCGTTTCCTCTGCCAAAAGTGCTAGCGGTCAGTCGAGCGCCATTAGTGATACTGAGTAACCCAGATGTAATATCTATGTTTCCACTATTACCTTGAGCGTTTGGATTGATAGTTTGTTTGCGAGGCTCACTTATGACTTTAGGAAGCCCAAAGTCATCAATAATGACTTTAATGATTGGCGCGGTTGTAGAACCTAGGGTGCTGAATACACCGCTTTTGGCAGCATCAAGCGCAATTACATCCGCATCTATAACTATACTGCCTGTGTTGCCCACTCCCAATGCGTGAGCAACTACTTGCGCCCCATCCCGAACAATCAACTGTCCAGTTTCAATCTTCAATTCTCCGGCAGATCCAGAGCCTTGTGTTACATTAAACAAGCCACTAGTCGCACCTTGTGGTGAGCTTCCAATGAGTTGGATAGAGTCCGCGCTCACGGACAATTTTCCTCCCCCTCCCTGAGTAAGAGTGGAAGCTATAACTTGCGCTCCATCTTGAACAATTAATTGCCCAGTTTCAATCTTCAATTCTCCGGCAGAGCCAGTGCCTTGTGTTACAGTAAACAAGCCACTGGGTTTATTGTCTGGCGAGGTTCCGATGAGTTGGATAGAGTCCGCAGTTACAGACAACGCTCCTCCCTGTGCAGTAGATTGTAAAAAAGTGGAAGCTGAAACCTGCGAGCCATCTTGAACGATCAACCGCCCAGTTTCAATCCTTAATTCTCCAGCAGTTCCAGAGTTTGTTGTCCCAGTCAACAGACGGCTTCCTCCCAAGAGTTCTACTGACTCCGATGCGTTCACCACTAATGTTCCTCCCGATTTTGAGACTAAAGTATTAACCGTAATCTCTGAACCATCAGCGAGTGTAACGCGCTTGCCTTGTACCTGAATACCACCACCGCCTTCACCACTAGCAGTTACTGTAGCTAGATTGGTAAGAGATACATCTGCTCGCGCTACACTATCAGGAAAACTTAAGCGGAAATTGTTGTTATCAATGTTCAATTTTACCGTTCCTACTCCTGCCAATCCTCCTAATTCGACTCGACCATCTGGAGCGTACAGTATCGCTCCTTCTAAATTCACATCGCCTCCCAATAGCACTAAACTTTGACTCTCAGGAACGAATAGAAGTGCTTCATTGACTTGAATCGGCTTAATAGGCTGAGATAGAATTTGATTGAATAGAAATGCAGAAGGATTCACTCTCAACAAGGGGTTAAGCGGATTGACGGGTGAAGTCATAGAAAATTCTCCACCACCCGGAAACTGGATCGCACTAGCTGTTGTGCCGATAAATGAACCGAGAATATTTAATTGGGCATTTCCTCCAAATATGATGCCGTTGGGATTTATTAAAAAGAGATTAGCATTACCTTGAGCTTGAAGTGTTCCCTGGATGTCAGAGGGATTTCGCCCTGTAACTCGCACCAAAATATTGTTGATGTTAGAGGCGTTATGGAAATCTACTATCTCCTTGCTTTTAACACTAAAGTTGCTGAAACTATGGAATAAATTTGTATTGCCAACGGTTGTACCTCCTGTAATCTCCAAGGTAGTGTCGTCGATTGTCCTGACTTTAGTTCCCACAGAGGGATCAGGAGTCACCTGAGCGGATGTGCGATCGCCTCCTTGTGTTCCAATCGCACCCACTATAATCAGCAGACCTGACAACCCTAAGTGACAAACGCGATCAAACCAACTTCTTAAACTCACTCAACTTATCTCCTTAACCACCAAAGTTATTTCATCGCTAGCTAGAACACCAATTCCGTAATCAAAGCGCGAACCCCTCGCTTGTGCATACACGGTAGAAGGGGAGTTTGGCTCCCTCCAACTCTACTAGGAAACCCTGCTGGGGAGTTAGAATTTTGATTCATTTGATTCATTACTCGACATTATGAATCCTCGACGCAGGCACTAGAAGAGTATTATTCCAGTCAAGGTTAAGAGGTAGCCAGGCTAGCTGCTGATTCCTATAAAATAGAGCACCCGTATTTGCGTTATATGTAAAAATATCAGAAGGTTTGCTAGCGTTACTCAATCCAAGCGTTAGTGAACTAGTTGTAAACTTAGTAGAGTCAATAGCAGCATCTTCAGGCAGTTCATAATTGGTCAGAGATGATGGTGTACCTATAACATATTCAGAGGAGTCAATAGTAGGGGTAGTAATTTTAAGAACATCGTCGTCAGATGAGAAGTCTGTAATTGTATCAATACCGCCACCTGAGTAATTCAGGACAAAGGTATCTCTACCAGTACCACCAGTGAGAATGTCATTACCATCTCCTCCAACTAAGTAGTCGTCACCCGACCCACCTATTAGAGTGTCATTGCCTTCATAGCCGTATATTTGATAGTTTCCTTGAGTCCCACCAGTTAGATAGTCGTTTCCAGAGGTGCCTTCAATAGTCTCCATGCCCGTTACTCTCGGATAAATTAGTGTTCCCACTGTTGATCTTAACTAGCAATTAGCACCAAAGATCAGCTTGGTTAAGAAACAAAACAAGGCGATCGCTCTCCCCAGCATTCACAAATTTCCTAATACCAACCTCCAGCATTAACACTGAGGGGACAATGGCAGGTTTATCGGCTGTATAATAAATTCCCATGTTGATCCCAAAAAACCAATCATCACGGGCTTGTCAAAATAGCAGCTAATATAGCTAACAATAAGTTAGGAATTAATATTTGCAGTTCGTTATCCACAGGAATGTCATCAGAATCTGGTAATTCTGCTGATGAAGGTAGGCATTCTAATGGATTGTAGTTGAACATAAGCAGTTCTCAATCCCAAATGATAAATCTAAACCTATTTTCCCATAACTTCAGGTAACGCTCTTTGACCAGAGTGATTAAAGAGCGTTAATATATGGAGATCGATACAGTAAAAAATATTTTACATTTTGTTATATAGTTAGGTTAATTCGTGCCTACCTACTTACCACAGTCGGTTTGCACCGCAACAAACTGCTTGTATTCTTTAACCGAAGATTGGGTTATCAGTCTTTTCGATTCAGCATCAAACGCCAGATAATAATATTTCCTTGTTTGATTTTGCGATGGCTTACATCCCACGATTGTTACCTCCCAGATCCAGCGATTAGGAGAAACAAATTTGTCTTTGTCTCCGGCATATTCAGACCATTTTACAAGCCGTTTAGAGATGACAACAAATGGATGTCTGACGGTAGTAACTATAACTAACTGGTTTATCAGTTCTTCTTTGGATATGTAACTATTGTCAGGAAAATCATATTGGGGAATAGATGCAAACGCAGAAGAAAATAGCGAGGTTACGATTGATAAGGATTGAACAATTTGTTTAAGCATATAAACAAAAAAGCCAACGATATTATTATTGAAGGCTTTTTTTGTTTTTTGTTTCTGCAAAATCTATAGTAATCCGCTTTGATTATTGAACTGACTTGCGTAGGCTGGGAGTAGGGAATAGGGAGTGGGGAGTAGGGAATAAGCCTTTTCGATTAGTACTTAATTTGTTCAAGAATCAAATAGGAGTCCTATAGGTTTAATCTAAAATTCGGTCAATTAGAGATTATTTGGGTTGATTCCCTTTTGTTGTAATCTAGTTAAAAGTTCCTGAAGTTGTTGTTGAGTTTGCTCTAATTGTTGCTGTTGCTCAATTGTTACTTCTTCTGGTGTTGAGTATCTATTACCATTTTCGTCATACCAATACAACCATTCTCGCGTGATTATTTGGTAGGTTCCCCGTTCACGTCCAATCCCTAAACCAATTTCTGGCATCCAGATTTTATCGCCTGGTTGTAAAATATATTCACCATTAACTAAGGGAAATTGGCTATATCGCTGATAGCGATGCCTACGGCGGTAAACTACGTTGGTTACTCATAGCCCCTTCACCTAATGTTCGGGTTTTCAGTCGTTCCCACGAAGATTTCTGGTTTGTGGCAGATCCTGAGTTGACAAGAGGGAGGGAAAAGCCAAAAACGATTATTTTCAAGAATAGTAACAGAGCAACTAGCCAGTCCGCAATCTAAAATCTAAAAATCACTACGGCAATTAGCTGGTTTCTGCCACGAACTATGAAGCGTGGTTGTGGGCGCATCAGCCGTTAGTACAATCTCTCTTTTTGCATTTCTCACCCACCCTTGCGCTTCCACAATCGGCGCTGGTGTCGGGCTAGTTGCCTGATTAGAAACATCTGTACTAACGTGGTTTTCACCCTTTGGGTCGAGAGTTACCCAATCTACCAGAACTGCATTAGGAGAAAGAAGGTCATAGGGATTGCGGGGTAAACCGCCACGTCCAGTGATCGTAAAACTGGTTTGATTTTGTGTTCTGCGTGCTTGACAGACTTGCGACACTTGAGTATCAAGTGGTACGGCTGGTAAGTTTATTAATAATCCTCGATAGGGGTCAACATCGACGGTGTTAATTTTTACAATACCGCTTAAATTAGGACTTATTTGAGAAATTGCCGTAATATCATTTGTCTGAAGTTTACCCGGGTCTGAATCATTAGGGCGCAACCTTTTAAGGTCTTCGCTAGTTAGTGACGCAATTCCAAAAATCTTAGTAGCGTTGATTGTGACTGTTCCCCCTTTACCAGTGTACGCATTGGCGGTGATGTCGCTGTATTCATTTGGTTTGGCGACGATGAAGCCGTCAGGGGCACTGATGGTGATATTACCGCCATCTCCACCCTGTAGATTAGTGCCTGCGGTAGCAGATATCTGGCTGTTGCCGCTTAGTAACAATAAATCTAGGTCGTGGAGTGTAATATCACCCCCATTACCGGATGCAGTTTCAGCAGTGATTTCCCCTTGATTGTCTAAGCGAATGAAAGGAGATCCTACCTGAAGGTTGCCTGCCCTCCCTGACCCTTGAGAGCGAACAAACAAGCCACTGTTAAGAGACTCATCCTCAACAAGACTCCCACGAATTCGGACACGCCGTTTGAAGGGAGCACTGCCAGATATAGTCACCCTATCAGTAGCATTAACTGTGATATTACCTGCAAACCCACTGCTGCC
The DNA here is from genome assembly GCF_036917755.1 of Nostoc sp. Taxonomy (GTDB): domain Bacteria; phylum Cyanobacteriota; class Cyanobacteriia; order Cyanobacteriales; family Nostocaceae; genus Nostoc. Next base: position 14,921 of record NZ_JBALFC010000129.1, on the reverse strand, counting down.
TTTAAAAGCATTAGCAAGGATTTGTCCACCATTAACCGCTTCCAAAGTATCCGCGTTCACCGTGATATTACCAGCATTTCCCTCACCTAAAGTGCGGGCATCTAGAACCCCATTGTCTGCTACCCGAAAAGCATTGGTATTAATAATCATATTTCCCCCCTGTCCCCCTTGATTGGTACGTGAAAATAATCCACTTGCCGTTCTATTAATGCCAACTCCAAAAACATTAACAGCTTCAGTTGCATTAACTTCTATCTCTCCACCTTTTCCTTGACCAATAGAAGCAGTTGATATTTGTGCGCCATTTTCCACAATTAACTGCCTAGTGTTAATCGTCAAATTACCAGCATCTCCAACATTTGTTGTTTGAGTAGATAAAAAACTAGGGAATTCCTGCCCATCTATTGATATTCCTGTTCCTTGTAATTCCACCAAATCGCTAGCAGCCACAAATAAATTTCCCCCCTGCCCCTTGCCTGAAGTATAAGTTAATACTTGTGATCCATCTTGGACAATCAAATGTCTAGTATCAATTGTCAAGTTTCCAGCATCTTTAGCACCTTGAGTTTCAGTAAACAAGCCGCTACCAACACCAATAACTTCCACGGAATCGCTGGCGGTTACAGTCAAATTTCCCCCCTGTCCCTCGCCTTTAGTAGAAGTTGATACTCGCGCTCCATTTTGAGAACTTAACCGTCGAGTGGTAATTGTCAAGTTTCCAGCATCTTCAGCACCTTGAGTTTCAGTAAACAAGCCGCTTTTTGTTCCTGCTAGTTCCACAAACTCCGAGGCGCGAACGGTAAGATCTCCCCCCCGTCCTTTGCTCAACAAATTGGTGCCAGCTCTTATCCTTGACTCATCCCCCTGAATACTCAACTGTCCAGTTTCAATCGTCACGTCTCCCCCGGTTCCAGTCGCTTCTGGATAAACATCGGCTGTAATCTGCGAACCCTCAGTGAGAGTCACCGCCTTTGTTGTATGCACAAGCACTTGTCCACCAGCCTCTGTACCTTGTGTGTCGGCAAAAATCAATGAGCCTTGAGTTAAAGCCAAATTATTGCTCTGAATCTGAACATCACCACCGCCAGCACCGCTAACATCAACATACGCTTTGTCTTCCAGCCGAATATCGCCAAAATTCTTGACAGAGGCGTACCCCAATACCCAATCGTTATCTTTCTGGTTCAAGCTCACTTCTCCAACACCAGCGACACTACCTAGCTCAATCCGTCCTCCTGGAACTGTCAAATTCGGTTGTCGTGGTTCTAAAGCTGCTCGTTCACCTCCCTGCAAGATCACATCACCACCCACAAGTGCTAAAGTTTTACTAGGTTGCACTTTGAGATCAGATCCTTCTACACGAATACCTCCTGCTGCTCCCTGAAATTGCAAGCCAATGGGAACACTTATCGTTAGCAGAGGTGTGCTTTGGGGAGGAAAGGTGCTAAACAGAGCGCCATCTGCAAATTTGAGACGGTTTGCTGTAGTTGCGATGAAAGAACCATTGATCTCCAATTGGGCATTAGGCCCAAAAATAATTCCATTGGGATTGAGAAAAAACAAGTTAGCAGAGCCATTGGCTTTAATCAGACCGTTAATAAAAGAAGCAGAACCACCCGTGACGCGGCTGATGATATTTTGAATATATAAAGCGTTGTTGAAGTCAGCCTGACTGCCAGTGGGTACAGAAAACTGCTCAAAACTGTGGAAAAGATTACTTCCAGCTTGAGTTCCTCCTTCAATAATTCTGGTATTCCCCTCTAATTTGACAGTGGAATTAGTGGGTAAAGTGCTATCAGGCGTAATTTGAGCAAAGGTGCAATCCCCAGCATTCAGGTATGCACTACTAATAGCTAAAGAAATCATTAGCCTTAAAAGCCAGCAGGAAGTGCGCAAGTTTTCAGTCATTTGATGAATTTCCCTTAACAACAGAAATAAGTGTGACTTTTTGTGCTGTTTGGACAGCACAAATTATAAACTTTTGTGAAGAAATGGGATAATTGGCAGAAAAATTTCTGCTGCAACTTGGGTTATTAAATAGAGGTGATTTTACCTCTAAGGAAAAACAATCAATTAGGTGATTACAATGCATCATTCCTTGAAAATAAAAATCCTGGATTTAGACCATATTAAATCAATTGTTGAGCAGGACATCACAGATGTGGAGGCTGAAAAAATTGTCGGAGGAACACTAAGTGTAAGTGCGTCTCCAGTAGTCCCTAAAAAAATTGTCGGAGGAATTGTAAGTGGATCTCCAGTAGCCTCTCTAAGTCGAGTTTCAGTAATCTCTCCAGCGGAGCCTCTGCCTATCCCTCCTCTTCCTCCCTTGCTTTCCATTCCCAATCCAATATTGAATCAATTGTTGAGTAGAACATCACAGTGTAGAGGTTGAAAAAATTGTCGGAGGAAGTCCAAGTGGAAGACCATTTCTTTTTCTTTGCGTCAGCCTTAATGATAAGTGTACCAAAGTAATTAGTATAATTAACCACTTGCAATCAGATGTAAATCCTCTGCCTGACCCTCCTTGTCTTCCCTGTAGTCTTCCAATATAAGTTTGCTGCGCAAAGCAGGTTTACGGTTACAAATCACTTTGTAACTTAAAGGATAATGTGGGCGTTTTTTAACCATAAAGTGGCCGCAGGGCAGAACTTCATACTTAAGGGAGTTTGAGGCATTTGAATGCGATTGGCTTTGCCCGCCGGAGGCATCGCTCTAGATCCTGCACAACGTAATAATAAGCATTACAGCAATCTTTTGGCGGACATTTTATCATTTAAAAGCGGCCACTTTATTCTTGAAACCACAATTTTTCCAAACCATAACGTGCAACAATTGGCGCACAGGCAAATTATGACAAATCAATAGCTTTTAACAAATTAGTCCAATCATCGCTTCAAGTGCGATCGCCTGATTGTCGCAGATGGTAAAAATCCTTTCAAAAGCCCCACCTTACAGATTATTCGGGTTGATTCCCTTCTGTTGTAATCTAGCTAAAAGTTCCTAAAGCTGTTGTTGTGTTTGCTCTAGTTGTTGCTGTTGCTTAACTGTTACTTCTTCTGGTGTTGAGTATCTCTTATCATTTTCGTCATACCAATACAACCATTCTCGCGTGATTCCTTGGTAGGTTCCGCGTTCACGTCCAATACCTAAACCAATTTCTGGTATCCAGATTTTATCGCCTGGTTGTAAAATATATTCACCATTAACTAACCGATAAACTTCTAAACGCTGACGCTTACGACGTAAGCGGGTTAGTGCATAAATGACATAATACAAAATGTCTAATTTGGCATAATCTACTTTCTTTTGTTCGTATTCAAAATTGTAAGTTTGGGAAACAATTTCTAACGATAAAATTGGAGAAATACCATCTTCTTCCCAAAATACATAACTAGAACGCCCATTTTCTCCAACAAAACGTTCTACACCCAAACTGAGAAACCCATCGGGGACAATAGCAGCTTTATCGGCTGTATAATAAATTCCCATGTTGATCCCAAAAAACCAATCATCACGGGCTTGCCAAATAGCAGCTAATATAGCTAACAATAAGTTGGGAATTAATATTTGCAGTTCGTTATCCACAGGGATGTCATCAGAATCTGGCAATTCTGCTGATGAAGGTAGGCATTCTAATGGATTGTAGTTGAACATAAGCAGTTCTCAATCCCAAATATTAACAATTCAAAATTCAAAATTCAAAATTCAAAATTAAAGACATTTTCAGACGGCGATTTAAACCCCGACTGAAAATGACGCTACCTTTAGAGGTAGGGGTCTTAAACCCTTTGATTTACGATAAATCTAAATCTGTTTTACCATAACTTCACGGTAGCTCAGGCTACAGATAATACTTAGTGGGTTGGTTGCCTTTATTACTTTTTGTAGTCACTTGATTTAGGGGAAACATTGACTCAATATTGGCAATGTTCACGACAAGCAACTACGTATCTGCGCTTTGGGCGCAGGAGTCACTAAAAATTCATTTCTTTAGTTTATCTAAAGTCGCATCTAAGTTCTCAAATTACCTTTCTAAGATAGAGGCAGCAACTACTATAAGTTGCCATACACGACTAAAACCCAATTAACAGCTAGTGGCTGGAAATAACACAAAAATGACTAAAGCGCCAGAATCTTTAGACTTATCTACCTACGAGGCAACAGACAAATCTCTAGATCGTGATTGTACAACCTTATCGCGTCACGTTTTACAACAACTTCAGAGTTTTTCGCCAGATGCACAGGATTTAAGTGCGCTGATGAATCGCATCGCCCTGGCCGGGAAACTGGTTGCTCGTCGCATGAGTCGCGCCGGTTTAATGGAAGGTGTTCTCGGATTTACTGGGGAAGTTAATGTGCAAGGAGAATCCGTCAAAAAGATGGATGTCTATGCCAACGATGTGTTTATCTCGGTGTTTAAGCAAAGCGGCTTAGTTTGTCGCCTCGCTTCTGAGGAAATGGACAATCCCTACTACATCCCGGAAAATTGCCCAATTGGGCGCTATACTCTGCTGTATGATCCAATTGATGGCTCATCCAACACTGATAACAATCTCAGCTTAGGTTCCATTTTCGCCATTCGCCAACAAGAAGGAACTGATAGCGATCGCAAAGCAACTGACCTCCTCACCAACGGACGTAAGCAACTCGCTGCTGGATATATCTTGTATGGCCCCTGCACAATGCTGGTTTATACTATAGGTAAGGGCGTTCATTCCTTTGTCCTTGATCCCAGCTTAGGAGAGTTTATTCTCACAGAAGAAAATATTCGGATTCCTAACCACGGGTCTGTTTACAGCGTCAACGAAGGTAACTTCTGGCAGTGGGAAGAATCGATTCGAGAATACATCCGCTACGTTCATCGCACCGAAGGCTACAGCGCTCGTTATAGCGGCGCAATGGTGAGCGACATCCATAGAATTTTAGTACAAGGCGGCGTTTTTCTCTACCCAGGTACAATTCAAAACCCAGAAGGGAAATTGCGCTTGCTTTATGAAACCGCTCCTCTGGCCTTTTTAATTGAGCAAGCAGGCGGTCGTGCTACTACAGGACAGATGGATATCTTGGATGTAGTGCCAAAAAAACTGCATCAGCGCACGCCTTTAATTATTGGTAGCAAAGAGGATGTCGCAAAGGTGGAGTCTTTTACTCAAAACGGACATTAGTATCCCAAGGTAGAAGACAAAAGAAATTGAAGCTTTATTTACAAGCTTTTTAACCTTTTTCAACTGGATAGTTATTTTTGCCATACTGCATTAGAAGACGGTGACAAAAGCATCAAGGATGCGTCTAGCCTATGGCATTAATTAAAAGTTAATCATGGTGATTTAGGATTGGAAATGGAGAATAGCACTTCTTAAAGATGTATTAAAGATTATCTCAGCTGGCCGATGCGATAAGTGATTGGCAACGCCACAATTCAAAAGTGACCATCAAATAAATATTGATGGGTTTTGCTGACTTCACTTGGAAACATCATTATACAGGAGTGAAACAAATTAGAGCTATGGCTACCAATCATCTACTAGAAATTAAGCAATACGGTCAAAGTATCTGGATAGATAATTTGACCCGTGACATTATTCAATCAGGTGAACTCAAAGACCTGGTTGAAAATCAAGGTATATCTGGGATTACCTCTAACCCATCTATCTTTGAAAAAGCGATCGCTGGTAATGTCATTTATGATGCCGATATCGAAGCCGGAGTTCGGGCTGGCTTACCGACATACAAAATTTACGAATCCCTAGTTTTTGCAGATATCCGTAATGCCTGTGATATTTTACGCCCTGTTTATGAAGCCTCGAATAGACTAGATGGTTATGTGAGTATGGAAGTACCCCCAACCATTGCCCAAGATACTGAAGCAACAATCGCCGAAGCCCGGCGCTATTTCCAAGAAATTGGTCGGGAAAATTTGATGATTAAAATTCCTGGTACAGAATCTGGTTTGCCAGCAGTGGAACAGGCGATCGCTGATGGTATAAATGTGAATATTACGCTACTGTTTTCTGTAGAAAGCTACATCAACACAGCACTGGCTTATATTCGAGGCTTAGAAAAACGGCTGGCTGAGGGTAAAGACATCAGTAAAATTGCTTCAGTTGCTAGTTTTTTCCTCAGTCGGATCGATAGCAACATTGATGCCAAAATTGATGCTAAGTTGAAAAAAGGCGTTGATGATATTGCCGTGGAAGCAAAACTCAGAGCTGTTAAAGGGAAAATAGCGATCGCTAACGCGAAGATTGCGTACCAAGAATACAAGAAAATCATTAGAAGCGAGCGCTGGCAAGCTTTAGCAGCAGAAGGGGCGACAGTACAACGGCTACTTTGGGCTAGCACTAGCACCAAAGACCCCAACTACAGAGACGTGATGTATATCGAAGAGTTGATAGGCCGTGAAACCGTCAACACCGTACCACCAGCGACAATTAAAGCTTGTGCCGATCATTGTAACGTAGGCGATCGCTTAGAAACAGATGTAGACAAAGCTTACACGCTGATCGAAAACCTCAAAGATCCCGACATTAACATCGATCTCGATGCCGTAATGGATGAACTGTTAGTTGAAGGTATTGACAAGTTCATCCAACCCTTCCAGTCCTTGATGAACTCTTTAGAAGAAAAGATCAAGGTATTGTCACCAGTGTAGGGGCTGGGTATTGGGGACAAGGGAGACAAGGGGGACAAGGGAGATAAGGGAGATAAGGGAGATAAGGGAGATAAGGGAGATAAGGGAGATAAGGGAGATAAGGGAGACAAGGGAATAAAGAAAGTGTTTTCCCAATGCCCAATGCCCAATGCCCAATGCCCAATGCCCAATGCCCAATGCCCCATCCCCCATGCCCAATGCCCCATGCCCAATGCCCAATACCCAATCTCAAAATCCAAAATCCAAAATCCAAAATCCAAAATTCCTATGGTTAGTCTGCTAGAAAATCCCTTGCGCGTTGGTCTGCAACAACAAGGGATGCCCGAACCCCAGATTATAGTTATTTTTGGCGCTTCTGGTGATCTCACCTGGCGCAAACTAGTGCCAGCACTTTACAAATTGCGGCGAGAACGGCGTATTCCACCAGAAACTACCATTGTCGGTGTGGCACGTCGAGAGTGGACCCACGAATACTTCCGTGAACAGATGCAAAAAGGCATGGAAGAGGCGCATCCCGACGTCGATTTAGGGGAACTCTGGCAAGACTTCTCTCAAGGACTCTTCTACAGTCCTGGGGATATAGACAACCCCGAAGGCTACCAGAAACTGAAAACCTTATTGACTGAATTAGACGAAAAACGGGGTACGCGAGGGAATCGGATGTTTTACCTCTCAGTTGCCCCCTCATTCTTTCCCGAAGCCATTAAGCAGCTAGGAAGCATCGGGATGCTAGAAGATCCCTACAAACATCGTCTAGTAATTGAAAAACCTTTTGGTCGGGACTTGGCTTCTGCCCAGAGTCTTAACCAAGTGGTACAGAAATTTTGCAAAGAAAACCAAGTCTACCGCATTGACCACTATTTGGGTAAAGAAACAGTCCAGAATTTACTGGTGTTTCGCTTTGCGAATGCGATTTTTGAGCCGTTGTGGAATCGTCAATTTGTTGACCACGTACAAATTACCGTGGCAGAAACTGTGGGAGTGGAAGACCGGGCTGGTTACTATGAAAGTGCCGGCGCACTGCGGGATATGTTGCAAAATCACCTCATGCAACTTTACTGCCTAACAGCGATGGAAGCACCCAACGCAATGGATGCCGACAGCATCCGCACCGAAAAAGTGAAGGCACTCCAAGCTACGCGGTTAGCTGATGTTCACAACCTATCACGGTCAGCAGTACGCGGTCAGTATAGTGCTGGCTGGATGAAGGGTCAAGCAGTGTCAGGATATCGGGCAGAACCAGGCGTTGATCCCAACTCCACCACGCCCACCTACGTAGCGATGAAGTTTTTGGTAGACAACTGGCGCTGGAAAGGTGTTCCTTTCTACTTGCGTACCGGCAAGCGGATGCCGAAAAAAGTCAGTGAGATTTCGATTCACTTCCGCGAAGTTCCGTCTCGGATGTTCCAATCTGCCGCCCAACAGGTAAACGCCAATATTTTGGCGATGCGGATTCAGCCGAATGAAGGAATTTCCTTACGTTTTGATGTCAAAATGCCGGGGGCAGAATTCCGCACCCGTTCCGTTGACATGGACTTTAGTTATGGTTCCTTTGGCATCCAAGCAACATCCGATGCCTACGATCGCCTATTCCTTGATTGTATGATGGGCGATCAAACATTGTTCACACGGGCGGACGAAGTAGAAGCAGCTTGGCAGGTAGTAAATCCAGCCCTTTCCGTTTGGGATGCACCCGCCGACGCAACTACTATTCCCCAATACGAAGCCGGTACTTGGGAACCAGCAGAAGCCGAATTCTTAATTAACCAGGATGGCCGCCGCTGGCGCAGACTCTAAATATTAGTCATTAGTCATTAGTCATTAGTCACTAGTAAAAACAAATGACAAATGACAAATGACGAATGACAAAATCCAAAATCCAAAATCCAAAATCCAAAATTCCTTATGGCTCCCCAAGCTTCTACAATTTTTTCACTTCAGGCACCAAAAGATATTTCGCTTGACGAATTAGATGCGGAACTGAGTCAAATTTGGCAAAGCTACGGCATTACTGGCGAAGACGGTGGGCTTCCTGCTGCTACTCGTGCTACGACATTTACCTTAGTGGTTTACGAACCGGAAGAAACCCAGTATCTTTTGGCCACTTTGGGATTTTACAACGGCCCGCTTGACGGAATTTTAGGGCCTCAGATGGAAGCTGCGCTGCGGCAAGTGCAGAGAAAATATGCACTGCCAGATACTGGAATAGCAACACCTCAAACCCTGGCTATCTTGAGAGAAGAATTCGCCAAACGTCAAGGAAACGAGGCTACGGGGGATAATGGTTCTGGTAGTATTCCGAGCTTAAATACCCTAAGCCCCAGAATTGCCGATGAAATCGCCCTCCGCAACCCCTGCCGCATCATTGCGTTGTTTCCCATTGCTGGCGAAGATGAAGGAGTTAAGGCTCAAGTTTCTGCCTATTGCCCCATCCAAAAGCAATCGTCAAGCACACTAATCTGCTGCGAATATATAACTCTCAGTGGAACTGCTACTGCCTTGGAACGGATAGGCGGCATGATTCCAGCATTGTTGATTGGCGGCTTACCAAAGTTTCTCTGGTGGAAAGCAACACCAGACCCAAACAACAGTTTATTCAAGCGGCTGGCAGCAGTCTGCAATAATGTGATTGTGGATTCTTGCCGCTTTAACGAGCCAGAAAGTGATTTACTCCACCTACAAGAGTTGGTAGAAAGTGGTGTTCCCTTGGCTGATTTGAACTGGCGTCGCCTCTCAGCATGGCAAGAGTTGACGGCTGAAGCCTACGACTCACCCCACCGTCGCGCTGCGCTTAGAGAAGTTGATCGAGTAACTATTGATTACGAAAAAGGCAACCCCGCCCAAGCTTTGCTATTTTTGGGCTGGTTAGCAAGTCGGTTAGAATGGCTGCCAGTTTCCTATCAAAAGGAAATCGGAGATTATGACATCACTCGCATTGCCTTCGTTGCCCAAGATCAACGACAAGTCGAAGCCGAGTTAGCGGGTGTCCCGGTTGCTGATGTGGGTGAGATTATGGGAGACTTGATTGCCTTGCGCCTCAGTTCGACAAATCCGCAGGCAGACTGTGGTACAGTAATCTGCTCGGAAACTGGTGGTTGTATGCGGATGGAAACCCACGGTGGTGCCCAATCCGCCGGTTTGTTTCAACAAGTGACTTCACTTTCGGAACAAAAGGCGGAAGCATTGCTGAGTCAGCAGGTGCAACGTTGGGGTCGCGAGTCACTTTTTGAAGAAAGCCTGGGAGTGACAGCGAATATTTTCAAACTTGAAACAAATAGTTAGCTTCGCCTGAAAAGAATAAAAGTTACACACAAGCTCTTCAGATTTTTGGATATTTCAATAATCTGGAGGGTTTTTCTATTTTCCTTGGTTTCACCAGAGAAGCTTTGAACTTATACCATTTCTTTGTGAGGCTGCGCCAAAGCCTTTTAACTTCTTTCTTTCTTTCTTTCTTTCTTTCTTTCTTTCTTTCTTTCTGTCCTTCGCGTCCTTCTCCCAAGGGGAGACGCTAACGCGTAGCTTGTCCTCCGCAGGAGTACGCGGTTCGTTTTTCTTTCTTGTACTTAAATATGGTTTAGCGCATCTTCATACAGAATTGGTATTAGTGAAAAAGAATATAAAATCTATCAATGTAGGTTGGGGAGCTACTTGTATGGGTGGGTTTCCCGACTTGAGCAAAGTGGCGTTTGAACGGGAGTGAAACCCAACATGAACAAGGATCAAATGTTGGGTTTCGTTCCTCAACTACAGATATTATTGAAAAGATACGTCGTATGTGCCTCCACGCTCAAGCGCACGTTTGTAAGCAGGTCGCGCATGAATACGCTCGATAAATTCTTTGAGCTTTGGCCGACTCTCGACTTCTTCTCTTCGCATGGCGATTAGTTCAAGTGGAAAGCTCATTTGAATATCGGCGGCGGTAAATTCCTCACCCGCAAACCACGTACTTTTACTGAGTTCGCCTTCTATGTAGTCAAAGTGAAGTTTGATCTGGGGCGCGACGAATCCGCTAACTACGTTGCTGTCACCTGCCCCGAAATTGTTCAATACCACCTGCATCACTAGCGGTAGCATTGCAGAGCCTTCGGCGTAATGTAGCCAATACGTATAGCGCAGATGTTCCGGCGTACCGGATGCTGGAACTAGCCGACCATTACCGTAGCGATCAACTACGTATTCGATAATGGCACCCGACTCAGCGATCGTCAGGTCTGCATCTGTAATCACTGGTGACTTCCCAAGCGGATGGACTTGGCGCAGCGACTCTGGTGCCAGCATCGTCTTTGGATCGCGTTCATAGAATTTGATCTCGTATTCGATACCTAGTTCTTCGAGCAGCCATAGCACACGCTGCGATCGCGAGTTGTTAAGATGATGAACAACGATCATAAAACGTTCCTCTTTTGCAGATGTTGTCAAACACCGAATCATTTTAACAGTCAAATTTTAACTAATACTTATAATAGTTACTGCATAAAAATCTTATTTGTTTCATTTATGGCTTTAGTCATTGCCGGGGAACGTAGTGGAGTGGGCAAGACAACAGTCACGCTGACCCTTTTAGCATCTTTACGTCGTCGCGATCGCCTGGTGCAATCTTTTAAGGTAGGCCCAGACTACATTGATCCGATGTTTCATCAACACGTAACTGGTCGTGCCTGTCGCAATTTAGACCCAGTACTTACTTCCGAAGCCTACGTTCAGCAATGTTTTGCCCGTCATAGTCAATTGAGTGAATATGCCCTAGTGGAAGGAGTAATGGGGTTATTTGATGGAATTGGGCATGGGGAATCGGGCATGGGGCATGGGCAAGAAAAGCAAAAATTAACTGATTTTGCGAGTACGGCACATATCGCGCGGCTTTTAGATTTACCTGTGGTGTTGGTGATTGATTGCAGTCGTTTATCTGGTTCTGTAGCTGCGATCGCTCACGGCTACCAGTCTTTTGATCCCCGAATTAAAATAGCTGGGGTAGTATTAAATCGCGTGGGAAGCGATCGCCACCTCTCCCTCCTCAAAGATTCCCTAGAACCCTTACAATTACCCATTCTCGGCGTACTGCGGCGTCAAGATAACATCACAATTCCCGATCGCCACTTGGGTTTAGTCCCCACAGCAGAACTTCCTCAACTCAACGCTTTAATTGATCGCCTCGCCGATTTAGGAGATACTTGCTTCGACTGGCAACGCTTATTACCTTTGTTAAAATCAAAACCACTCCCTCATCCCCCTCATCCCCCTCATCCCCCTCATCCCTCATCCCCAGTTAGGATTGCAGTAGCCCGCGATCGCGCTTTTAATTTTTACTACCAAGATAATCTCGATTTGCTGCAACAGCTTGGCGCAGAACTGGTTTTCTGGAGTCCTTTAGAAGATGCTGGCATACCAAAAGATGTGCAGGGAATGTATTTTGGCGGTGGTTTCCCAGAAGTTTTTGCCCAGCAACTAGCAGAAAATACCCGCGTTCGTGATGCAGTGAAAACGGCAATACTTAAAGGAATGCCGACAATTGCCGAATGCGGAGGATTGATGTATTTGTGTGAGCAAATTATCGATTTTGAGCGAAAATCTTGGTCGATGGCGGGAGTTTTACCAACATCTGCTGTGATGGGTGGGCGTTTAACTTTGGGCTATCGTCGTGCAGTAGCTTTGCAAGATAATTTGTTAGTTAAGGCAGGTACAACAGTTTACGGACATGAGTTTCATCGTTCCCATTTAACTTTAACTCCCACTCAGCCTTTATTTGAAACTTCTCGCTACGATTGTGAGGAAAATATGGGATGCGAGGGATGGGGTTTTCCCGCAAATGTTCATGCTTCTTATGTTCATCTACATTGGGGAGAAAGTGGAGAAATTCCTCAGCAGTTTCTTAAAGAATGTCTGAAAGTAGCATCTTCAGGAACGTGGATTTAAGCTAGTACCAAGTAACCGCGTCTAGAGGTTCTCTTAGTAGAGCATTTCATTAATTGGTAGTGACGCACCTTTGCCATTAGTTTTGTGAAGAAATATTACAATAACTAATGCCCTGTGTAAAACACGGGCATAATTCTCCGAGTAATAGGTAGCAACTCAAAATAACAAGTTTTGCAGCAAGTTCATAGCACAAAATGTGCATTGTCCCTAAAATTTTTATTTCCTAGACTATTAAATATAGGAATGCAACTTGATTCTTGAAAGCATACTAAGACTAAAAGCTTTATCCACAATGCTCATATTTTGGAAACCTTTCAGTAATCAAACCGGATTCCTATTAATACAGCTTACTTTTCAAACAAAGTAGCTTGTCTAACATTGTTATTAAGTGCTTTGCACTATCTGCTTGATAAATTCTTGCAGAACAATTCATACTTGAATAGGAGAAAAACAATGTCCAACACCGACAAAGCAATTTGTAATTCTGCTCAACAACTATTTACAGAATTAACTCCTGAAGAAGGAGCCGTCATCCAAGGCGGTGCGGACTTAGAACTTTACAATGGCGACAAATTTAGGGGTAAGATAGTGGCTACAAACAAAAGCCTCCGGAATGTAGGTGATACCGCAAATGACCTAACTACCTCAGCTAAAGTTAAGCGTGGTACATGGCTATTATGGACAGGCGCGAATTTCACGGGAACGTCTAGGCGGGTAGGAGTAGGAAATTATCCGAATCTTTTCTTTGACATAGGCTTGCCTAACGATTCGATCTCATCAGTTCAGCGTATATAAGGTAGCGCACCCCGTAAACCATTATCAATGTGGTGCTGCAACTGACCACTGGTAATCCAACTTCGCTCAAAATCATCGAGCCAAACCGATCATCCCCGTTGTTGTAGCGATTGTAATAGGTTCATAGTTGAATGGCACTAAGATAAGATATAGCCCTTGCCCTGACTGGTTCCCAGCCTCTACGCTGGGAACCCATTCTGGGAGGCTCCGCCTCCAGTAGCTTGACCAGAGGCAGAGCTTCTTGAATACATTCCCAGCCTGGAGGCTCTTAACGAGGCGACACAAGCCTTTGGGCTTTTCTTAGTGCCATTCGGTTCATAGTTGAACTCAAAGAAGAAAATAGGAGGTCTGATTGAACACAGACCCCCTTTTCACAGAAGCTGAGATAATTACCAGCTACTCTTTTTCTAAATAAATGTAAAGAGATCAAAATCAGGCGATCGCCTTCAAATGAAGATTGATTTTGAAGCAATCCAGTAGTCGTTTCAAAAATGAAAAACGGTATCTTTAAGTGGGTTGTCATCTGTGCTTTGTGTGCTTTGGTAGCAACTTCGCTCCCCGCCGTTGGTCAGGGTAAGAGTACACAGAGTTCCTTTACAGACGAAGCTCTCAAAAACCAAACCGCAAAGGCGTTTCCCAATTTTCCCTTGGTATACTTTGGTTCGGGAAGGTTTAAGGAGGTCGGCAATCCCCGAAATCAACTGGTGTCCACCTATGAGTTCGATATAAAGCAGGGCATCAATCGCGAACTTGGCTACTATATTGACAAGGAGGTTCTGATCTACAACGTATATGACCTCAACCCATCTGATGGTACAGACCCGGACAAAGAGTACTTCATCCAAAAAGATCCGAAGACCGGAGTGACCACCTGTACCCTCAATCCCTTACCACTACCTAATGTCTTCAGTCGCGACTGGTGGTTAGCCAACAACATGGTTTACAAGGGCACAAGCACCATCAACGGTTTTGCTGCTGATTGCTGGACAGGCGTTATTTTCGGAACGAAGATACCCGTTCGGTTCTGCAATCGCTCCGACAAGTACCCCGAATTTGCTCCTATTCTCAAGAAAATTGCAACCTTCGAGTTCTACGATCACTATGGCGAGTCTAGAGAGAAATTCAGCTACCCCACAGACTTTTTCAAGGTGCCGGAAGTGTGCAATGCCAACAGCCAACAACATTCTTAATTGTCTAGGCAACCAAGCGGGATCACCTTTAAAGCAAGCCCAGCACGAATGATGTCTCTAGCACTGAGAGTCCACATCCATGCGTGGGTTTACCCATAATAACTGCTGTTACCGTCTACCCATCAGGGTGAACTGCACAGATGAGGTGGGGATTGTGAGCGTAAACGCTAAAAACTGTCAGTGTGTTGACTTAAAAAAGCAGCTATTACACTACCGAGTAAAAATTATGGGACAAAACACTTCACGTCACTCAGTTTTACAAGGTTTGATTACTAATAACTGGAGTTTAGACTAAAAGCGATATGAGAGAACGCAAATCAAATAGAATTACAGATTAAAAATATTATCTTGTCAGGCTTAAAGTATCCGCG
>NZ_JBALFC010000128.1:0-1785 GCF_036917755.1 Nostoc sp. | reverse complement strand
TGGCTTAACTAACTTTAATAGTTTTAGGAGAAGGATTTTACTAAACTGGCATTTCTGTTGTTAATTTAACATATTTAGTCTGGGAGAGCCATAAAATCTATCAATGTAGGTTGGGTTGAAGGGCAGTGAAACCCAACATGAACATGAATCCAATGTTGGGTTTCGTTCCTCAAACGCATAAATTATTGATCATCAAAATCAGTGAATTCGTCATCACTTAACATCTCGATTTCTAACATAGATTCATCAACCAATTCATAATCTTCAACCTCATGTAGTTGATTTTCTTCAATTCTCTTTTCTGGTATGATAGTGTTGCAGAAGATAGTGCCCTGCAAGTCTTTATATCTCAAACAAGTATCTCGTAAGTCTGTATTTATGAGGTTAGCATTCCTTAAGTCTGTGTTTATTAAGTTAGCACTTCTTAAATTACTGTCACTTAGATTTACACCTTTCAAGTCAAGACCACGGAGATTACAACCGCTAAAATCTAGTCCACTTAAGTCAGCACCGGGATATATGCGAATTACACCTGGCGGATCATTTGCTGCTGTGTCTTTAAAACCATCAGAATTGTAGTAAATAGCGTCAGTTAAATTTGCTCCACAGTTATTTAT
This sequence comes from Nostoc sp., assembly GCF_036917755.1. Taxonomy (GTDB): domain Bacteria; phylum Cyanobacteriota; class Cyanobacteriia; order Cyanobacteriales; family Nostocaceae; genus Nostoc. The sequence continues at coordinate 1,168 of NZ_JBALFC010000128.1, read as the reverse complement.
TTCATTGGTATCGTCAACATACAAAACAGTACGCTTAAGATAAACTTTTTTCAAGTAATGCTTAAATTCGACTACAAACCAACTATCAATATTTGCTTTTTCCCAGTTAGTATCACTGAGATTTACACCCTGCAAACCGATTTCTCTTAATCGAGCCTGACTCAAATCAGCACCAGTTAAATTAGAACCCTCAAAAGATGACTGAAATGCATTCATGCCTCTCAAGTTAGCACCTGTTAAATCGCATTTATCAATTCGAGTATGATTTAGGTTTACTCCACTCAGGTTAGCTTCTTGCAAGTTGCTACAAATAATGTCAGCACAGCATAAATCGACATTACTGAGATTTGCCTTGCTGAGGTTGATACCATACAACTCAACACCTTCTAGGTTGACACCACTTAGGTCAACTCCTGAAAAGTCTCTCTCACCTGCGGCGTAGCGTTTGAGTAATTCATCTCGGTTCATAAGAGCGATAACTTCGTTAAGCTTTGCTAATGCTAAATTTTTGTTTTCATAATACAAATATACTATTGAGTAAACAGATTACACACATCACCAGCTAAATTAGGCTTATCACCAAATTCTTTGACGCCCATGCTAGAAAAAATATCTACATTCCAGAAAGCCATAGAAGCGGTAGAAGCATTAGATCCAGAAGCTCAGGCTATTCTTGTAGATATTATCCAGAAGCGCCTCAAACAACAGCGACGGGATGACCTATTAAAAGAAATCGCGCAAGCAGAGAGTGATTATGCTCAAGGTAATGTCCGGCGTGGTTCAGTTGCAGATTTGATGGCGGAGTTAGACGAGTGAAAAATTTGGTTTGGAGTCCGACTTTTGTTCGTGCTTTTAAGCGTGTAGTCAAGAAAAATCCTGAGTTACGTTCTCAAATTGAGCAAGTATTACAACAAATCGCTGAAGACCCATTTCAACTCAGTTTACGTAGTCACAAGCTAAAAGGTGATTCATCGGGTAGATACTCATGTTCAATTGATTATCGGAATCGGATTTTATTTAAATTTGTTATATAGCGGTTCCCACTCAGATGCGGTACAAGATTATATTGCGAGGTGTAGGGGCACGGCATGCCGCATTGGTGTCAACTTAAGCAAAAAGGCAGCATTAAGATGTAATCTAAGAACATCGGAATTGATGTTCTTAGTGA
>NZ_JBALFC010000127.1:0-12185 GCF_036917755.1 Nostoc sp. | reverse complement strand
CAATTCAGCAGTATTTGCTTCAGATGTCAGTTTTTCAGCAAGTGTTGCTAATTGCTGCCAAACCAACGTTGGGAGGATTAAAGCAAAGGGAGCCAGGGTACTAACATCACCGATTTGGGCATCCCACTTAAAGCATTTAAGTGCCAAGTGTCTGCGAATCTGAGTAAATGTTTTTTTATCTAGTTGAGGTGAACATTGCCATTGTTCAAAGTAGCAATTGAGATCCAATTTAGTGCCAACCGTAGGTTATAACTCGTAATTATGTTGCGCTGCTTGTACAGCACCATTAATGTAAGATGCCATATACCTCCCTTTTATTGGGAGCTTTTGAGTAAATGACCAACCATAATATAGTAATCCTATTTGATTTTTGAAAAAACTCCGTACATCTCAATAGTGGGAAAATCGCAAGCAATTGGATGCCATAGACAAAGCACTTGATGAGATAGAAAACGCGCTCATCCGAGTTATGCCAGAAGAAAATGAGAAGGCATAATTATTTGAGACGATCAACACTACCATAGCCACGCCTGAAATAATTCTTGTTTTGCTCCTGATAACGCTAATGGGGTCTTTACGCAAAAAACGAATAATCTTGAAGTTGGCATTATAAAGGTTAGAAGTCAGCACAAGCCAGCGTATTGCAGACGGCATCCGCTTCTCTATTGTCTACCTCTGATTTTCCTCGATTGGGCTAGGACTTACAGATAGGGAGCGATCGCACCAAGCTCACTGCCTTCATGCGATCGCAACTGAGATATTTTTATTGTGGAATGCGTTCAGCTCCGAACTTGCGCTGATGCCAGTAAGGATAGGTTAGCGCGATCGCGCTAACCTGATTGAGCCGATTTACTTCCTCTAATGTTAGCTCCCACTGAGCAGCCCCAAGGTTGTCTCGAAGTTGTTGTTCATTCCGCGCTCCGATAATAACGGATGTAATACCAGACTGACGTAACAGCCAGTTGAGCGCAACTTGAGCAACACTGACACCACGGTTATTAGCCACTTCATGCAGAACTTCCACAATGTCGTATCCCTTTTCCACGTCACTGACAGTGCCAATATCACCGATTTTTGCTCGTCGCGTCCCTTCCGGTTGGGGCTGACCACGACGATACTTACCTGAGAGGAAACCAAAAGCAAGCGGACTCCACACTAAGATACCCACACCTTGATCTAAACCTAGAGGAATTAGTTCAAATTCCAACTCTCGCGCCACAAGTGAGTAATAAACCTGTTGTGACACATAGCGCTCCAAGTTCAAACGCTCTGATACAGACAGCGCCTTCATTAAATGCCAAGCTGAATAATTAGAGCAGCCAATGTAGCGAACTTTGCCACTACGTATAAGTGAATCTAAGGCGCGAAGTGTTTCTTCTAGTGGAGTTAGAGCATCGAAACCATGAACTTGATAGAGGTCGATGTAATCTGTGTTTAATCGACGTAGGCTGTCCTCACAGGCTCGAATCAGATGATAACGTGACAATCCAGTATCATTTGCTCCTTTTCCCATACGACCATAAGCCTTAGTTGCAATAATTACATCAGAACGACGCTTTCCGAGAGCTTTACCAAGAATCTCCTCAGAAAGTCCATTCGAGTAAACATCTGCTGTGTCAAAGATGTTGACACCTGCATCAAGGCAAATATCAATCAGATGTTGCGCCTCATCTACCTGAGTCGCCCCAATTTCTTGGAAGAAGTCGCTACCACCGAATGTCATTGTACCGAAACTGAGAACCGAAATCTTAAGACCGGACTTTCCTAAAAATCGCGTTTCCATCGCTGTTACTCCTTGAAGCCGTGCCTATTTGAAGTCAAGTGAACATTTTCTCACAATGGATAGTTTCTGTGGAACAGCTTATGATATCTTCTCAAGAATCTGATTACTCATCTGAATTTGGTTTTTTCCGATATTACGTTTGAGTAAGAAAATACCTGCATCATGCGCTTGTTGACCACCAGCACTAAAGCAAGCATCCTCGATAATTACTGGTTCAATACCGCGCTCAAAAGAGTCAATTGCTGTCTTGAAAATACAGCTATCAGTTTCAACTCCACAAAGATATATTTTGCTGATTTGATTAATCAAAATAAAACTCGAAAAATTTTCCGTAAATGCAGAGTAATAAGGTTTATCAAAAATATTATGTATATATGGCTGAAGTTCATCAATAATGCTCGTTTCTGGTTCATGTATCAAGCTTGACCAATGAATTAGCTTCACAGAATTACTGTCAGCAGTATTGATAAATAATGACTATTCCAGCGACCAAAGTGCCTGCGTTTTCTGCTGGAAAACAGTTTAAAGAAAAAGTAGCGCCATAGATGAATTGCTTTACCACTAGCAATCCAATCACTGCAAAGCTGTAGTGTTCGCTGTTCTCAAGACAGGATATGGCAATGTTAGGGGAAATGTGAGTGTTGAATTGCAGATATTACACAAGCGCGATCGCTGCATTTATTTTGGGCATTCTGAAAAGATAGCGTTTACTGAAGAAAATCATGTTTAAAGGATTCGGTGGCCCAAAGAAAAAATCAGTACTTGAGGACAATGAACTGACCACAGGGATTGTTCAGCATCCAGTTACGGGACTTTGGCAGACATGGATATCATTTACAGGTAATGATATTCAATGTATTACCGCCCATGCCAATCGAGATGATGCTGATCGGGTAGCGAAACAGATGGCTTCGGCTTGGAGTGAGGGGAAATACAAAACCCAGGAAGAGGTAACAGCTTTTATCCAATCACTGCCTACTGATGCAGTCATAGACCCATTACCCCAAAATATTGTGATGCAATTAAGTCAGCAGGCATTAAGCGCAAGGAAGTAATTAGAGCGATTGCTACGCCAACGTCTGCGATGAACGCTCTAAACAGTATCATCCATCCAGCCGCACTTACAATCCCAATGCACCCTTGAAGTGTCGCCCTGGTCAAATTCACTACTACACTGTGGACATCTACCAGTAAACATCGGATGCCAATCAAGTAACTCCAGTTTTTGCTGTTGTGTCCACCTCTGTTGTGGTTGCACAATTGACTCGCCGTTGTAATAAGTGGCTCCTTCTGGTTCCCATAGTTCTACTGGTTCGGCGTTGGGGTCTTCTCGAAAGTCCAAGCAGTTGCCGCCGTCTACCCCATCAAGATGGACAGCACAGACGAGGTAAGGGTTATGGGCATACAAGAGACAGCGATCGCACTCTGGAAGTTTCGGCATAGTATCAGTTTACTGTCTGTTCCAAGCGATCGCTTGTTGGTTCAACTGTATAGCAGGGCGGCCGCATCATGTCAATAAGCAAAGTTAATTCTCAATAGACTAAAAAATAATGTCATTAACCCTTGCTTGTTGCGAAAAAATTAGGCGATCGCTTTGGGCTTAAAAAATAATCAAACGCGAAATCCTGATTTTTTGGTTGCTTCTTAACCTTCGTTGCGATCAAGAGTAATTTAGATGCGTTTGCCCTGGTGTATACAGTTTCCCCAGAGTTCGAGAGAAAAGAAGTCTAATGAGACACTTTATTTTGGTATTCTGTGCTTTTGGGTAAGGGATTTGGCACAGTGTGAGTTGCTTAATATTACTTAAAACTAACGCTTGCATTGTGGCAATATTTTGGCTCATTTATTCCTTGCTAATAAACTAATATTAGTAATCATTGTGATTATGGCTCAATTTACTACAGTTTAAGCCGAAACCTAAAGTAGATGCGAAGCTGCCTTCATGAGAAAGGGATTAATAATCCTGTATAATACGATTCAAAAGGAGGTATTCCGCAGAGGTTTAATTCCCTATTTACCACCGATAAACGATTCCTTATAAAAGTGCCTAAAGTCATAGTAGAACACTTTTCAAACAAGCTCTTAAACATTGGATATCAGGAATGTTTCTAGCGTCAGTGAGGAAAAGACTCCCAATTCATCATAATTAGTAATTAGTTGAGACATTTCGTAATTATTAATCAACCAATTGGCGATTAGAGAAAAAGGAGTGCCTATACTGATTGAACTAGGACAATTAATAGAAACACCGTCAGGTAAATAGTAATATTTATGCCCTGACCTATGCCAATTAAATTGGGTGACTATTGGTTCGGAAATCTTCAGATTGCGAGTAATAGTCATAGATATCCCTTGCCAATTATCACTAAAATTCCGTTCTGGTAATTGATTTAATTCAGTTGACCAGTATTTACTAGGGAATCCATTACAATCTTCACGAATATTTGCGGTATGAAATAAATTTCCGCTCTCGTCGTAAACAATACCTACACTATGCCGTAAATCTTCATATCGAAAGAATAATTCTATACCAAAATAGGAGTTGGGTTTTAACTTCACTGTTGCCCAAGTAGCATGACCCTCAGCAAAAAAATATCCTCGCATCGTCTCGCGTGATGGGTGAAATAGTCCATTATCTAAGCTATTTGACAGAAAATTAAATTCCCAACTCTCTTGCTTAGTTTCGCCATTTTCATAAATATAAGTATTGGTATGGATGATTTTAGTTTTTTCTGGATTGCTTTTGAAACTTCTCAGACTTTGAAATGATTCTTTGACATCACCAACTGGTGTATATCGCGTCCAAATTCCATGCCAATTGAGCAAATGGTTAATACAATAATTCCAATTTCGTTCTTTTGCATCCATAATATTTGTGTCCAAAGTATATTTAAAATCTCTTTGTTAAAATACTGAATTCCGAAACTTTTCCTGCTTACTTATTTATAAGCCTTAAGAGATTTGTTAGTGTCGTTCCTGAGTAGTATTGAATATCGGGAGAATGAGTAACTTTATTTACAACGAAACCAATTTTCATTCCAGATGTATAGGTAACTCCAGAACGGGTAGTTTGTTCAATGCGAATTTCATACTTAACAGGTTGCCCTGGTTGAAGCCAAGAATCAAAGCGATCGCCCAAATTGATCTGGTAAGCATCCGCCCAGTGAGGATAGGGTCGATGTGGAACAAGTGGGTAAGACATCTCGCTGACTTTGGAGTTGTTCTGGAAGAAAATAATTGTCAATTTAACCGTTTTTAACTCGCCCAGAAGCTTACCTTCATCTAAAAGAGTAAAATTGCGGGGATCGGCGAAGCGATCAAATCCTTTAAATTTAAAACGTCCTAAACGTTTAGGGTGAATACCTCCAGTAATCGCAATTTCGGTTTGGTTTTGCGAATTATTGAGAATATAATCCAATGTGCCTGGAATATAAAATTGTAATTTCCCCGATTCAGTAATTTCAGTTTTTAGCAGAGGATCTCCTAAATCCTGTGGGCGTTTAACAGTTTGCCAAGACACTTTAAAAGAACCTTGGACGGTTTCTAATAAACGATAACTATCTCGGACATCCGAACCAATACCAAGTAAACTCCGTAGTCCCGTTTTTTTCGACAAATTTTTCTTGATCAGCCTAATGCTTCGATCAACTAACAGGCTAACGCGATTGCTATAACTAATTTGTTCTTGAGGAATTTCTGTACCCTTGACTAACAATACTTGACCGTAACTACCAGGTTTCCCATCTCTACCGTTGCGTCCCGGTTGACCAACAAGGCCATTCTCACAAGTAAAATCTCTCTGCTGTGATAGACCAATATATTTCCAACCATAACGGTAGTTTGGATCTAAAATTGCTAGCTGAGGTCGATTTTGTTGTTCGTCATAGAACGCATCACCCGTACAGCGAAATAATTCTCTTTTAATTTCTTTCCATTCGGCATTAGCTACATTGATTTGTTGCACCATCAATGCCCAAGTGCAATAGTTTACACTCCAGCGCGGTTGAGTACAGTTACATCCACTACCTGCTTGTCCTCCCTTTCCTCCAACACCTGCCCTCCCGCCTCGATTACGTAACACCACATTCTTGAGTTGAGATAATGACTCAAAGTAAACAGTAGTATTACCGCCATGACCACCATGACCGCCATTTCCGCCATTACCACCATTTCCGCCTTTAGCACCGCATACATTCACTGTTACATCCTGCGGCTGTTGGCATCCAGAAGCTTGTTCACCAGAGGTAGCAGATTCTCCTGCTTCGCCATCAGTACCGAAGATGTCAATCGGTTGTAGTTGTTCGCTAGCGCGAATTATTTGATCTGATGCAGAGTTCCCATCTCGTCCAGACCGACCATCTACACCATTTCTACCAGCTTGGCCAAAAGTTTGTACTTCAGCAGCAACAACATTGACAGCTAGACTGTTAACAATTGTTGCCAGAAGGCATAGTTTGAGAATATAGTGAAGCGGCTGATTAATATTCACACAAGTCAAATAAATTAAATAAAACTGGCTCTCCTAGACTTCGTTTGATAAATTAATACTAAAAAACCCCTAAAATACCTGATATAACTAGGTTTCGCTAAAATAGAATCAAAGATTTAATAAAAATATGCTTTTTGATTCTTGAATCCCCTACCATGTAAGGACTTAACCTGATATCAAGTATTAATTTTCTATAACTAGTCTAGGAGAGCCATAAAACTTTTGATATAGCAATCCTAAATGAGTTCCGAACTGGGGTTTGAGTTGGGTAAAGCCAGTCATCATTGTTTTGTTGGGTACTTTCTTTATATAAGTGGTTTATCGAAGGCAGTGGTTGCTACAAATGAACCACCGACATTTGAACTGCCATTAGAACCAAAAAAGATGCCATTGGGATTTACAAAAAACACATTATGTGCAATTAGTACGATTTAAGTCATCAATATTTCTAATATTGATACCAGTCACACAAGTAAAAATGTTATTAAAGACTAGTCAAGCATCAATCAGGTTACAAAGTTTTTATTATGTAGCAATTAATCTAATCAAATTTCATTCTTAAACTCAAATTTTTTGCAAAAACTTAAAAATTTTACAAACCTTTACAAACATATCTCTCAAACTACGATGAACGCTATTCATCCCACTTCCCCAGCACCCCATCCACACAAGCGATACCCCACTGCGGAAACTTCGCCAGCAACTTCTTAATCACAATTTGCAAAGCCGGATCATCATTCCAGCACTCTTGCAAAAAGTCAAACCCCGGATTCGCCCCCGAATTCGCTACAACTTTGAGTTTCTGCATACGCTCCGGTCGCATATTTGACCTCGCAACAATCGCCTCATGCGACCATTTTTCAGCACTGGAGACAGCCCGGATTTCTCACAAACTCTGAGAAAAATGGTGTAATAAATTGTTAGAATGTATATATGGTAGGTATTTCAGCAGTTATAAAGCATGACCCAACAAGCTTCGCGATCGCTCCCAAAACAGTTCAGATTTGAACAGCCAAAATCACCCCCAGTCGTAGTTAATTTCGACGGTGGACAGGTAACATCTGATGCGGGGTTAAGCTTAATTGCGGAACTAGACCGAAAACTGCAAATAACATCACGATTAGCAGGATGTTTCCAAGATTACCGTCAAGCAAACCGAATGTTGCATCCAATAAAAAGCTTAATTGCACAACGGATATACGGGTTAATCATGGGATATGAAGATTTAAACGACCATGAAGAATTACGTCATGATCCAATGTTTGCTATAGCATTAGGAAAAAGAATTGGTATAGAAAATGAGCCAGTCAAAATAGCCGGGAAAAGTACATTAAATCGTCTCGAACATTGTCCTGAAGATGTAGAACAAGGAGCAGACAGTCGTTATCATAAAATAGGGCATTGTTCATCAGAAATTGAAAGTCTATTTGTGAAGATATTTCTAGAATCTTACTCCAAAGAACCACGAAAAATTATTTTAGACTTGGATGTAACTGATGATTTAGTACATGGTAATCAGGAGCAAGTTTTCTTCAATACTTATTACGCAGGATACTGTTACGCTCCACTTTATATTTTTTGTGGTAAACATTTATTGGCAGCCAAACTACGTCCTTCTAATATAGACCCAGCATTTGGGGCGTTAGAAGAATTGCAGAGAGTTATTAAACAAATACGTCAACAATGGCAGAATGTCGAAATTTTAGTACGAGGAGATAGTGCCTATTCCAGAGACGATATCATGACATGGTGTGAGTCACAGACTGGGGTTGACTACGTTTTTGGATTGGCGCAAAATAGTCGTTTAATTCAGATGACTACCACGACTCAAAATAGAGCCTCGCTTGAGTATGAGCAGAAATTATCAACAGTAGTTTCATTTTTAGAAACTGTATTTAAGGCAGATGAACAACTTCCGTCTCTTGGTTCTGACTTGATTAATAACTCAATTTGGTATAAGTCGTTAGACTATCAAACCCGTGAATCTTGGAGTCGTAGTCGTCGTGTTGTTTGTAAGGTTGAGCATGGAGTAAAGGGGAGTAATATTCGTTTTATTGTCACTTCAATTCCGACGAATAAGATAGCTCTAGGTGAACTTTATACCCAGAAATATTGTCCGAGAGGTGAGATGGAAAATCGCTTTAAGGAACAACAACTGGAACTTTTTAGTGATAGAACCAGTACCCACACATTTGCGGGGAATCAATTACGTTTGTGGTTCTCTTCTATAGCTTACGTTTTGATGAATGCATTGCGGTCACAATGTTTGACAAAGACGGAATTAGAAACCGCTCAAGTCGGAACTATTCGTACCAAATTATTAAAACTGGGAGCGCTGATTACTGTCAGCGCACGGCGAATTTTAATTGCGATTAGTAGCTCAAGTCCTTCCAAACATATTTTTGCTGCTGCTTACAGATGCTTAAAAATGCTCCCGAATACTGCTTAATATAAACTCAAACTGCATTTAATTTCTCATAATTAATAATACTTTGGACTTGGTTTGATCTAAGTCTGGTTTTGAAATGCTTATTTTTCTGAACAGAGCATTTTCTTTTCAGTACAAAGATAAATATAGTGATTATTCTAGCTTCATAAGTACTGGCTTATACTTAATTTTTACACCACATAAATTTGAATTCATGATGTATCAAAAAAATTTCTTATATCAGGTCATGTAAATTGATTTTTTATTGTTTGTGAGAAATCCGGGACAGGCGCGGCGGAACTTTCACCCTTATGAGCCGCTTTCATTTGTCCACCCGTAACTGAATTTTCAACTAACAACGAAGTGGGCTTACCCTGTTCTACCTGCGCCTATGTTTGATTTGCGATCGCTACTTGTCCCCACATCAACGCTTCCCACACTAAATGCTAAATTTTATTTAGCCACCCAGTAGGAGTTTTCTTTTTCTTATGTGGTTCTGGTCTGCCGATTCAGTAGAACAAGAATTATTTGATTTATACGCTCCAGCCCTGCAATCGCTCGGTGTAAATTTCAGTGACGAGCAACTCCAAGACACTCTAGAAGCATCAAGCTTAGGTTTAGAAGATGCTTTCAGGAGCGCAATCGTTTATATACTCTGGCTCGAAGAAAACCTGAAGCCGATCTACCCGACTGCCATACTAATCGAGGCACTGGCAAATCAATGGCGCACCAAGTACTGGAAGCCGGAGTATTTAGAACTTGAACAGTTGCTCTCACCCGGAAAGCGCTGGTGGAGGGCAGCAGTGGATATGTGGGGTTACGACGAGCGTAATCAACTGGTTGCAGATATATTTGACGACCACGGGCAGGAATTTATTAAGTTCCGAAACGGGAAAGAAATTCTAGTTGACACTGCTTATAAGTGGCCACCAACCCCCACTGCGGACACTTCTCCACTAATTTTCTTAATCACAATCCTCAAAGCAGGATCGTCCTCCCAGCACTCCATCAAAAACTTATCCCCAGAATTTTCGCGCAATTGTTCTGCCATTTTCAACTTTTCAATGCACTAGGGTCGAGCCTTAGACCTAGCAGTGATCGTTTCACTCGACCATTTTTCATTTTGATTAACGGGCGCGGCGGAACACTTTCGCTCTTACTCCTAAAACGGAAACCACCGCATCATCTCCCCAATTGCCACCACCTCACCCTCCGGTGTATACACATCTGCCCCCGATATAGCAATGACAATTCTCTCCTGCCTTGCCCACTTAAACCAAGCAACCACGTCCGATTTAGCCTGTTGTGTCTCCGGTTTCCTCCCCTCGTTACAAGCTGCCACAAACACAGCCTCCGGTGATTTCACCCTTTCCAATCATTATCCATTCTGGCTGTCAAATCACACACTGATAGACCTAACAGTTCTGCTGCTTTTGCTTCAGAAATAGCATTTTCTGCTAAAGCCCTAAAACAAAGCCGTTCAAAGCGGTGTGCTTCTTCTTTAGGAACTGGAAATGGTTCATAGGGAGGAGTCCGCCACCCTCTTCGCCCAAATTCCGCAAATAAACTTTGAAAAGTTGAATTATCAATGATTTCTAAATCTTTACATCGGTAAGTTAATGCTTGCATACTAACTCCTAGCAATTGCTTTAACTGAGCAAGCTCTGCAATTGTTAAGCGACTACGACGCTTTCCAATTTCAAGCCATAAAATTGAAGCTGGCATGAGAAATGCACCTGCAACTGGATGAGCAACTTTCTCCACATCAAGGTCAGGGGAAGTAATGAGTAGCATGTGCCCAAGTTCATGCATCAATGTAAAGCGTTGTCGTTCACCATTATCGTCTGCATTAATCACAATTACTGGCACTTGGTTACGGTTACGACGTTTTACCCAGCAGGTTAATCCTGAAACATTGTTGTTTAGGGATAGAGACAAAATTTTAATACCTTGAGATTCAAGAAACTCAGCCAAATTAAGAATCGGGTCAGTCCCTAATTGCCAATGAATACGCAGACGTTCAGCCACAAACTCGGCATCTCTCAGTGAATTTACAGGGAACGGAGCTTCCCGAGGTGGGGCCCCCTACAAGATGCCGTGGTTACAGAATCAGGATTGGTAAGCAATTCTATACTGTAACCCGTTCAACGATGACAGGGCGTGAACTGCTAGAATTAGCAGAGAAAACCCCAGTAGAGCGGTTCCGTATTGACCAGAAGTTTCGTGGTGGGCAAACGAAGCGAGTTGAGCTAGAAGAAACGGTCAACCTTGCTACGCCAGGTGTAGAGCGTTTCCAAACACTACCCCTTGACCAGACCGAAGGGTATACTGCTCGTCGTCAATTTCGCCTTCCTGAAGTGGATGAAGAATATCTTAATGCTTCTGGTTTACTGTGGGAAACAGTTCTTGAGTCTAATAAGCGACGTGTCATTGTCTATAATTTTCCTGTACCTGATGGATATAACGTTAGTACAGTTGACTTAAATCTTCAGATTGATACAGGGTATCCCGATACCCAGCTTGACATGGTGTATTTCCATCCTCCTTTGATCTTAGGTAATGGAAGAGCGATCGCAGCAATCCGCGATGACAGTTTTAGTTTTGATGGCAAAGCTTGGCAACGTTGGTCAAGACACCGTACATCTGCTAATCCCTGGATGGCAGGAGAAGACTATATTGGTACACATTTAGGGTTGGTTGAACACTGGCTGGAATGTGAACAACTTAAGGTGAATAAGTAATGAAATACTCTCTAAGTATGACTGATCAACAGCAGGCAGAAATTAAAGCACACGTTCTGCCTGCTGATGGTAAAGAAGCAGTAGCGATCGCTCTTTGTGGTCGTCGTGCTGGAGCGACAAGCCATCGTCTGCTTGTCAACAAAATTATCCCTGTTCCTTACGAAGCTTGTTCAATTCGAGAAGCTAATCGCGTTTCTTGGTCAACCGATCTATTGATTCCGTTGCTAGGGGAAGCTTCAAGACGAAGAATGGCAATTGTTAAAATTCATGGGCATCCCCAGAATTACCCTTGGCACTCTGAAGTTGATGATGAATCTGACCGTGAACTATTTCCTTCTATCTATGGCTGGATGGAAGATGATAATCCCCATGCCAGTGCAATTATGCTGCCCAATGAGCAGATTATTGGACGCATTGTATCTCCAGAAGGAATGTTTGAATCGCTCAACGTTGTGAAAGTGGTCGGGGAAGATTTGAAATTTTATTATGCTAATACAGATTTGCAAAATGTACCGGAATTTGCTAAACGAACAGCACAAACCTTTGGTGAAGAGACGTTTGCCAAGCTTAAACGTCTAAAAGTTGGTATTGTTGGTTGCTCTGGGACGGGGAGTTGGGTTATCGAGCAACTTGGACGCTATGGTGTAGGTACATTAGACCTCTTGCAAAAGTCACTCAGGAAGATTTGATTTTGGGGAGAAAAAGCTCGTAATTGTAGAGAGCAGCAATCAGATTAAACCGCAA
>NZ_JBALFC010000126.1:0-36952 GCF_036917755.1 Nostoc sp. | reverse complement strand
GTGAAAGAATACATAGCACATCGACTATTTAAATCAGTACCGGACTTGCAAGAATTACTAGACAGATTATTAAACGATGGTGAACTAATTATTAAGTGGGGCAGAAAAATCAAGAATAAGGGTAATGCTGTTATTGCAAGTTAAATGTCCGACAGCTTAACAGACTCGAAGCTAACCAGAAAGCAATTACCTGCCAATTGAACAACAAGAGTACGAGAAGTAACTCACTAATTAAAATCAATATGGCAGCAAACCGGATAAATGACTCAGGCAATAGTCGAAAGTTACGCACAGTATCCACATACTGTGAGAAACTCTTAATTTTGGAGAAAAACGATATTGTAAACAAAAGACCCACTGCAATTTTGCAAAAAATTAACAGATATATGTACTCAACTGATTGGGGCATTTCTCCCCTCTCCCTTTTGTTTTGATTCTTTGAGCTTAATAGATGCTGAGTTCGTCGTAGACATCGCTAAAAACCATACCCAGAATATTTAGCCGAAAATAGGCAGAATCGTAGAGGTAACAAGACTAACAAACCTAATTTCCTTAAATAAACCGGGTTTAGAGTACCTGTAATATGGGAGACTTGGCAATATTCCCTATAAATCAGATTCTAGATGAGTAACACAATTACGGATATTGCAGTCAAGACCATCAACGGTGAGGATAAGCAATTAAACGACTACACCGGGAAGCTACTCTTAATTGTGAATGTGGCTTCCTACTGCGGTTATACAACTCGTGCGATTCGTTGATTAGTGAATCACGGTAATCAGTCCGTAAATAACTAATCCAGCCCGACAGCAGATTACTGTCATAAAGGCTGAACTCTCGGTCAGATGCAAGTGCAAGCCTTGCCATTCAGACTCAGAATTGACTCCTTATCTGCCCACACCGAACAAGCTCGGCTCTTGCAGAGTGAAGCTGGGAACAGGGTGCAATCAGACAGCCGTTGCGGGTTGACACTGGCGCTAACAGGAAGTTCATACGATGAAACAGAGCCTATAAAAGCGACTTAATGGCAGGCAGGGCGCAACTCAAAATACCCTGACCCCACTGGAGTTCATTCCCGCCGAAATAAGAGTTGATTAACGGCAAGAGTCTAGGGAATCCAGTAGTCGAATTGGCTACATCTAACGGAACAATCAATCTCTCCGAGGGAACGAATAAAAACGATTTGTGAGTCTTGGGGCAGTCGAACCCCAGGTAGGCTAGACGAGAAGCGGAACCCTCACAAGTCGGGTAGGACAGACCGTAATTGGTCTGAGGTGTTCAGAAAATACAAACTCCAGAAGAGAAAATGATTAGACACAGTAAACATACTAGTGAATCTTGGAAAGCCCTACCGTGGAAGAAATTCCGCCGAAATCTTTTCCGCCTTCAAAAGCGCGTATTTAAAGCTGTTCAAGTTGGAGACAAGCGGAAAGCTAGGTTACTCCAAAAGCTTATTCTAAAATCCACCTCGGCTCGATTTCTTGCAATAAGACAAGTATCTCAGCTAAACGCTGGTAAAAAGACGGCTGGTATTGATGGTAAAAAATCCCTCTCATAATTGAGAATATAGTCTGGATGAGTAGTTTAATTTATTTGTGTCTAATTTGTCATGAACGTTGCAATCATTGGTTGTGGTTATGTTGGTTATAAACTTGCTCAATATTGGCGGCAAAAAATGGATTTTGTTGTCAGTGTAACTACAACTTCCCCTGAGCGTGTCCCGGCACTAGAATCAGTATCCCAAAGAGTTGTAGTTACCCGTGGGAATGACCTAGATAGTCTAAAATCAGTTTTGCACAATCAAGATGTTGTACTTTTGAGTGTTGGTGCAAAAGGTGGGGAAGTTTATGAAGAAACTTATCTACAAACTGCCCAAAGTTTAGTTTCATGCTTGCAGCAGATTAAGAGTGTGAAACAATTAATATACACAGGAAGTTATGCAGTGTATGGTGACAGAAATGGTGTATGGGTAGATGAAGAAACACCGCTTGCACCCGCTAATTTAAATGCACAAATTCTCCGAAAAACAGAGGATGTGTTGCTATCAGCATCTAGCGAAAATCTTCGTGTTTGTATCTTCCGCTTAGGAGGGATTTATGGGACTGGCAGGGAACTGTTGAAAATATTTAGCAGATATTCTGGTGCAACCCGTCCTGGCAATGGCGACGATACCACAAATTGGATTCATTTGGATGATATTGTTGGTGCGATAGAATTTGCCCGTTACCGTCGTTTGCAAGGGATTTACAATTTGGTAGATGATGCACATCTCACCAGCCGAGACTTGCTAGATAGCTTATTTGAAAAACATAATTTACCCAAAGTTAAATGGGATACTTCTATCAAGAGTACCCGCCCATATAATGCTTGGGTGTCGAATGAAAAGCTTAAAGAGGCTGGATATCAGTTAATTCATCCACAGATGATTTTTTAGCAAGTATTAAAAGCTAGGAATTATGCAACCATCTGCTGTGGCTAAGTGGGGAGTGGGGAGTGGGGAGTGGGGAGTGGGGAGTGGGGAGTTAAAAATTTTTCTGCTGCTCCTCACCTCCCTTATCTTTTAGCTTTTTGCGCCTTGGGTATCGAGAGAAAGCGATCGCACCTCGGCTATAATTCCTTCTTGTTGCCAAGCAGCTAACATCGCCGCCTCCACTGCCTCTGAGTGTAACTTATCCGCCAAAGCTAACAGTGTCGGCCCTGCACCACTAATCACCATACCATAAGCACCAGCACTAACAGCCGCTATGTTGACAGCATCATAACCAGGGATTAAAGCTTTGCGATAGGGCTGATGCAATCTATCTTGCAAAGCTGTCTTTAACCATTGTCCGTTACCAGTTTCCAAGCCGCGCAACAATAACCCCAGATGTGCCATATTGAAAATCGCATCGGCGCGACTGACTTCAGTTGGGAGAACGCCCCGCGCCTCTGAAGTGGAAAGTTCAAAATTAGGAATAGCCACAACTGGTACAACATCTTGATGCCAGGGAACATCACAAATTTCCCAAGCTGCGCCACTGGTAGCAGCTAGACGACATCCTCCCAACAAAGCTGGAACTACATTATCAGGATGTCCTTCCATTGCGATCGCTAACTCCATCACCTGCAACTGAGAGAGAGGCGCATCCTCAAGTTGATTAGCAGCAACCAACCCACCAACAATTGCTGTCGCCGAACTACCCAAACCCCTCGCCAGTGGTACACCTAACTTAATTTCTATTTTCACAGTCGGCGGCGTCTGCTCTATATGTTGATAGAACTTAACAAAGGCTTGGTAGAGAAGATTACTCTCATCAGTTTGGACTCGTTCAGCTTCCGTACCAGTGACATGAATAGTTAGCCCGCCTTGTTCTAGGCGAGTGAACTTGAACTCGTTATACAGCTTTAATGCTGCACCGATGCAATCAAAACCAGGCCCCAAATTCGCAGTTGTGGCGGGAACCGTAACAGTGATAGCAGAAACAACAGACATTGGCAAAACTCACTAATCCTCAACCAGCATCCCATGTAAAGGGTTGATTTGCTCATAAAAAACTCCACCCACAAGGGGATGGAGTTTTTAGTCATTAGTCATTAGTCATTAGCGGGACTTAAACATTTTTGCGGGAGAAACAAGCCTCAAACCCATGCAGGGTAAGGAAAATACACCAAATGCTCAAAAATAGCCCAAAGGTCTATCGCTGCCAGCTATCTGTCTTGCTTAGTGAGCTAAGGAATGCAACCAGAGAACAGATTTTTTGCCGTTCAGCGACCGGTCATTTGCTCCAGCTTTTCGGGGTATCTAGCCCCTTGCACCGCGATCTTTGAGGCGGCTTCATCGATGTCACGCAGATCGTCGGGCGTGAGTTCGACTGAGACTGCCCCGATGTTTTCATCCAAGCGATGCAGCTTCGTGGTACCTGGGATCGGAACAATCCACGGCTTCTGGGCCAGCAGCCAGGCGATCGCTATTTGAGCAGGTGTCACCTGCTTCCGTTCTGCGATGCTGCCGAGCAGATTAATCAGGGCTTGATTCGCCTTGAGAGCTAGGGGTGTGAAGCGAGGCAGGGTGCTGCGGAAGTCGGAGCTGTCGAAGGTCGCGTTTTCGTCGATCTTGCCAGTGAGAAAGCCCTTGCCCAGAGGGCTGTACGGGACAAAGCCGATTCCGAGTTCCTCAAGGGTCGGTATCACTTCCTTTTCAGGAGTCCTCGTCCACAGCGAGTATTCGCTCTGGAGAGCAGTAACCGGCTGAACCGCGTGCGCGCGACGGATCGTTTGCACTCCTGCTTCAGAGAGTCCAAAGTGCTTAACCTTACCTGACTGAATCAGTTCCTTCACCGCTCCTGCCACCTCTTCGATCGGCACGTTCGGGTCAACCCGGTGCTGATAGAGTAGGTCGATTGTCTCGACCTTGAGTCGCTTGAGCGATCCCTCCACGGCCTGCTTGATATGCTCCGGTCGGCTGTTCAGTCCATGTGAACCTGGCGTCCCGCGCGAATCGGAATTAGGACTAATGTCGAACCCGAATTTGGTGGCGATCGCCACTTGCCCACGGAAGGGAGCGAGGGCTTCGCCCACCAGTTCTTCGTTTGTGAACGGGCCGTAGACCTCGGCGGTGTCAAAGAATGTAACGCCGCGTTCGACGGCAGCTCGGAGAAGATCGGTCATTTCCTGTATGTCTTTGGCTGGACCATAGGAAAAGCTCATGCCCATACAGCCCAGACCGATCGCCGAGACTTCCAAATTACTGTTTCCAAGTTTGCGCTTCTGCATTTTTTAAACTCCTGTCTTTGAATTAAAGGAATGTGAGAACATATTCTATTGATGCTTTTATTGGTTTACGTTTGGTGCCTGGTATTGGTCGTCGCTGACCTTTTCCATCCAGTCCACGGGCTTGCCGTCGAGCCATTCCTGAATGGCGATGTGCGTCATGGATGTGGTTGCTGTAGCACCGTGCCAATGCTTCTCACCCGCCGAGATCCAGATCGCGTCCCCCGGTCGAATTTGCTCGATCGAGCCGCCCCAGCGTTGTACGAGACCACAGCCAGCTGTCACGATCAGGGTTTGTCCCAACGGGTGGGTATGCCATGCTGTCCGAGCGCCGGGCTCGAACGTGACACTGGCGCCAGACGTGCGTGCTGGATCGTGTGCCTCGAACAGGGGGTCAATGCGGACAGTACCGGTAAAATACTCAGCCGGTCCTTTGGCGGAATGCTGTGTGCCACTTCTTTTGATGTCCATTTTCTTAATTCCTTCACTTGATGCCATTTTGGTGGCTAGCAGGCAAGTCTCTTGCCCAATCAAAACTGAGTTTTCTCTTAAATAAAAATCCAGAATGCTTACAAGAAGCCGAAATCATTTTTCGTTGCTTTAGCTTCATTCTAAGAATCCTGAAGAATAAGTAATAGGACGATCGTCTAAGATTGTTGTACAATCCTGCAAACTTAGAAATGAACGCGGCAAAAACGAGTGAAAAGTCCAATATCGATTTAATGAACGACCCGCAGGCAAAGCGCGAGGCAGACAGAGCGCAAGCCAACAGAGACGAACTGAAAGAGCGTATTGCACAGGCTATCCGTCATGATGGGACGATTGAGCCGCTGAAAGGATTGCACTTCAACCGCGCCTCCTCACCTTCGGAATGCATTCATAGTGTCTCTATCCCTGCCTTTTGTGTAATTGCTCAGGGCAGCAAAGAAGTCCTTCTGGGCAGCGATCGCTATCAGTACGACCCTATGCATTATCTGCTTGCTACGGTCGAACTGCCGATTGTCAGCCAAATTCTGGAAGCGTCCAAGGCGCAACCGTACTTTAGCCTTCGCCTCGATCTTGACCCTACCCTCGTTGGCTCAGTCATGGTCGAGGCAGGGTATCCCTCATCGCGCAGCCCTGCTGATGTGAAAGCGATTGATGTAAGTTCGTTGAATGCAAATCTGTTGGACGCTGTGGTGCGGCTCGTCAGGCTTCTAGATTCCCCTGCTGAAGCTCATGTTCTCGCACCACTGATTAAGCGGGAAATCATTTACCGACTTCTGATGGGAGAGCAAGGTAATCGGCTCCGTCATATTGCAGTTCTGGGCGGCTACACCTACCACATCGCCAGGGCTGTCGAGCGACTTCGTAAAGACTTTAACGAGCCGATCAAGATTGAAAACATCGCACGAGAAATGGGAATGAGTGTTTCGGGCTTTCACCATCACTTCAAGTCTGTCACTGCAATGAGTCCCTTGCAGTTCCAGAAGCAACTGCGGCTCCAGGAGGCTCGCCGTCTGATGCTGGGGGAAAACCTTGACGCTACCAGTGCTGCCTACCGAGTGGGGTACGACGATGCCTCGCACTTCAACCGGGAGTACAAGCGGCTCTTTGGTTCACCACCGATGCGCGATGTGGAGCGGCTGCGAGAAACTGCTAGGGAGACTGCTAGTTCAATATGATTGCGTTCCCATCGGTTTCTTACTCCGAAAACAAATATGTCAATGTCACTTCTATTGCTTTGGAAGACCAAACTACTTGATAAGCTATTTGCTCAAACGCTCTTCTGCGATCGCTCCTTCTATGTCGGCAGCTTCTAATCCCCGACTAACTTTCTCAATTACATACAGATGATATTGGATATCTTCGATTGAGCAATCATCTGGCAATTGGTTCAGCAGAGATTGAACTTTTTCTTTTGTGGTATTCATAGCCTGATTTTTAGTTTATTATTATAACTCCAATCTGGCATTGATAGCCTACCCATAGCGATCGGCTATCAATATTTTGTTCTTCCTGAGAAAAATACCTAGCATTGGCTCTTTTCGACAAGTTTATTAGTCAAAAAGCTTACTTCAAAGTTCCCAAAAGGGGCGCTACCTCAACCTCTGAAATTTGCGGAACCAAGAAACCCTTAGCATAAATCTGAGGATTTGTTTGCGAGACTATGGCATAAGACTGGCGAAGATTAGCATTGACTGCGACAGTCTTCACGTCATACATCTGCATCGCCATCTTGGGATAGAAACCAATACCAATAATCATCAGCAGAAAACAGGCAGCGATAAACACCTCACGCGGTCTAGCATCGTCGTAGACTGCATCTTCTGGCACGAAGCAGTCTGTACCAAAACAAACTGTTCCGTCATCTTCTTGATTTTCCAAGCCGGCATTATTAATGTCGCAGATGAGTGCTGCACCGTCACCATAAAATACCTCTCGCAGCATGGAAAGTAGATAGATAGGTGTGAGGATGACTCCAACTGCGGCGAGAAAAACCGTGACGGTGCAGAAGGTCGAACTGTAAACGTCACTGCTTGTCAGACCAACAAATACCGAGAGTTCGCCAGGAAAGCCGCTCATACCGGGAAGCGCTAGGGATGCCATTGCTCCAATTGTAAACAGCGCAAAGACTTTGGGCATGGCTTGACCAATACCGCCCATATCTTTCATTACCATTGTGTGGGTGCGATCGTAAGTAACGCCTGCTAAGAAGAACAGCACTGATGCAATTAAACCATGCGAAATCATCTGCAACATCGCGCCGTTGATTCCCAAATCAGTGAACGATGCAATCCCAAGCAATACAAACCCCATGTGGGAAATCGACGAATAAGCCAAACGCCGCTTCATATTGGTCTGAGCAAAGGAGTTCAATGCACCATAGATAATGTTGACAACACCCAGAATGGCTAGAACCGGTGCAAAATAAATGTGTGCATCGGGGAGTAGTTCCAGATTCAGACGAATTAGCCCGTATCCGCCCATCTTCAGCAACACACCAGCCAAAATCATCGACACAGGAGAAGATGCTTCACCGTGAGCATCAGGCAACCAGGTATGCAAGGGGAAAACAGCAAGCTTGACACCAAATGCAATCAGCAACCCTGCATAAAGTAGCAGCTGTAGACCAAGGGGATATTCCTTCTTGGCGAGGGCGGTTATATCAAATGTCATATCACCGCCCCCGTATAGCCCCATTGCCAGGGCTGCCACCAAAATAAATATAGAAGCGGCTGCGGTATACAACAAAAATTTTGTAGCCGCATAACGACGCCTTTGCCCACCCCAAATGCAGACTAGTAAATATACGGGAATCAGCTCTACTTCCCACATAATGAAAAATAGCAGCAAGTCTTTGGCAACAAACACCCCTACCTGTGCAGAATACAGCACCAGCATCAAGAAATAGAATAAGCGGGGTCGGTGATCAACTTGCCAAGCCGAAAATATCGAGAGTGTGGTGACAAATCCTGCTAGAAGCACAAGTGGCACTGAAAGTCCATCAACTGATACCGCCCAGTTCAAACCTAACTGAGGCACCCAGGCATAATTTTCCACCATTTGAAAACTAGCACTGCTGGCATCGTAATGTTTCCAAAAGGCGTAGCACATCAAGGCAAAGTCTGCGATACCTACACCCAGTGCATACCACCGCACGCGCTTGCCATCTTTATCAGGCAGCACAGGGATGAGCAAGGCAGCAACGAGTGGCAGTAAGACGATCGCGGTAAGCCAGGGAAATTGATCCGCTATCATGTATATGATAAAAAATACTTATTTGTGAATGATGCTATTCTACTAAACTTTGTAACAATTTACTCATAAATCTTTGTTTCAGTTAATCGCTAAAAATGGGGAGTGGGGAGTGGAGAATGGGGAAGAAAGATTTTTATCGTAAATTAAAGGGTTTAAGATCCCTACATCTAAACCTAGCCTCGGTTTCAATCGGGGTTTAAATCAAGAGCAGTCGCCACAAGGGGGAGCCACTGCGGTGGACGGGTTAAGAGGCATAAAGGAGCCAGCCGCTCTTTCGGGTCTCCCGACTTGAGCGGACTGGCGTCAAGTGGCGTGGGAAAATACGAAGGCGCTGCTCTGCGTCTGAAAATGTCTTTAATGCAAGAATTTTGAATTGTTAACTGTTTTTGTGTACGCAGTTACTGATGACTACTTACTTGCTCACGGTACTAATCCAGCACGTAAAGCACGGACAGCAGCCTGTGTCCGGTCAGCAACACAGAGTTTATTGAGAATACCTCGAACATGAGTTTTGACAGTACCGACTGTTAGATAGAGCCTTTTAGCAATTTCTGCATTGTCACACCCAGCGACAATCAACTCTAAAACATCCATCTCTCTATTAGTTAAAGGATAGCCAACTATACTTTTCTCAACATCTGGGTCAATACCTTCAATCAAGACTCTTTTTCCAGCTGCGCCTCTGCTACCATCGGGGAAATCTTGACGTATTTGTTGTAGTACAAGGTCTGCGATCGCTGGATCGATCCATGAGCTACCTGCATAGGTCGTTTTCACAGCCTCCACTAGTTTCTCAGTTTCGATATCCTTCATGCAATAAGAATCTGCACCTGCTGCAAATGCTGCTAAAACTGCCTGTTCACTATTCTGCATCGTTAAAATTAGCAGCTTTGTGGTATAATCTTCATTCTCTGCTTGATATTGCCTAAATGTGCGTGTTAGCTCAATACCATCCATGTCAGGCAAACCAATATCAATAGTAGCAACATCCGGCTTGAGAGTTTTCAGAAGCTTGATACCTTCGGCTGCATTGGCTGCTTCACCAACAATATTTAACTCTGGCTGGGTTTGTAAGGCAGACCGTAAGCCGATTCTTGTCAGGTTGTGATCTTCAATCACAAGGATCTTGATTTCACTCATAGTTACTTAACTTTACTGTTATCTATCTCAAGTACAGATTAAAATAATCTCGTTCTTCTATTCGGTATCTTATACAAAAAGCAATACGTTTGGTATTATTCCCTGAACTTCATCTACCATTAGACATAAATAACCTGATCTCGTAAGCTTTTCTAAAGCAAGAGTAGGTGACTATTAAATAGTTGTCTTGCAGTAGCTAGAATTATGCACAGAAAAAGGACTAAACTACCTCACCCTAGCACCCAGGCATAGATATTGGTTGGATAATCAGACGGCTAAGATACTTGTAAAAAGCTCGAATTATTTAATTAATACATTTTTAAATATAAGTTCAGTGCAATTACGTATATAATTCCGATATTTAATTCAGGAAACTTTAAAGGAAAATGTGAATCCTTAATAATCTCAGCGCTGGTAAAGTAAGCTATTACTAGATTTGCTAGGGATAGCCAAGCACTTCTTTTTTTATTTAGCCATGTCTTTAACTAAAACTGTCAAAAAAGATAAAATTCTCGTTGTCGATGATGTTTTTGACAATCTACTGGTCTTAGAAGCAGTCCTTGAAGATGAGGACTATGAAATTAGCTTGGTGGAAGATAGCAAAATTGCTCTGGCTATGCTTGAGGAGTCACCGCCAGACTTGATTCTCTTAGATGTGATGATGCCGGAGATAGATGGCTATGAATTTACTCGACGTGTCCGACAGAATCAGGCGTTGCCATTTATTCCCATTCTGCTGCTCACGGCTCACTATGAGTCTAGCGTTGTTGAAGGACTCGACGCGGGTGCAGATGACTTTATTCGTAAACCATTCGATCCTGATGAACTTCATGCACGAGTGCGATCGCTCCTGCGGCTCAAACATAGTATCGACGAACGAGATCAGATGGCTAACCTCCGGGCAGATTTTGTCTCCCGTTTTACTCACGATTTACGCATACCACTAGTAGCCTCCAACCGCGTATTAAAATTATTGCTGGAAGGCAGGTTTTGCGAAGTTTCGCCACAATTGCAAGAAATAATTGATACCATGATTGGCAGTAATCAAGACCTGCTGGAAATGGTAAATACTTTGCTAGAAGTTTATCGTCATGAAGCGGGCTGTAAAACCTTAAAAATTTCTCCCTGCAATATTCAGGAATTAGTTAGTGAAGTTTCCCAAGAATTAACTCCTTTAGCTGAAGAAAAAGGATTAGCTGTAAATCTTGATCGAGGCGAAACTGCAAGTACGATCATGGGCGATCGCGTAGAACTGCGTCGAGTTTTGACAAATATCATCGGCAATGCCATCAAATTTACAGATAAAGGTTCTGTGGATATTCACTGCTATCTCACTCCGGTAGCTGTGAATATTGATATCCAAGATACAGGGCCGGGAATTTCTAAACCAGATCAAGCAATATTATTCGAGCGATTTCGTCAAGGGAAACATCAACGTTCTGGTAGTGGTTTGGGACTATATCTTTCTCGCTGCATTATCGAAGCACATCAAGGCGCGATCGATGTGACATCTGAACCAGGGAAGGGTAGCACATTCACTATACGTCTACCTGTCGCTGGTGAAAACTAAAAGTAGGCAGACAAAACACAGATTTAAGACAGGACTTACGCAAAATATCTCTCAAACTCTGATTTCTCAGTGTCCTCTGTGCCTCTGCGGTTCGTTATTCCGTAACTCGTGCGTAAGTCCTATAAGAAAGAAGGTTCAGTAAATAATTATTTACTGAACCTTCTTTCTAGATAAATTTCCACCTAGTATAGTACGGTGTAAATCCAGCTACAATCTCAATTAACCAGACAAGTATGGGCAATTCATGAATTACCCCTACTTGCAGGGCTATTTCATTCTCATCTAGCCCGCCTCAGAATGAATTGTGAGTCTAATAGCGAAAGTCGTCTAAACACGACTAAAAAAAGGTTATAGTCCGTTAAAACTGACTTTAGCTATTAGCCCTGAACTTCAGTTCTGGGCGGTTTCTGTCTAGAACGAAATAGCCCTGCCCTTACTTGAGCAACTTATTAAAGGTAGGGAAACTTCCGCCTGTACTAGTCTAAAGTCTTTTTAACTTCATCTTTGATGTTTTCAGCAGTATGGCGGACTTGGGCTTCAGCTTGTTTAGCTTTACCTTCAGCTTTATCTTTAGGATCGCCAGTTACTTCGCCAACCGCCTCTTGTACTTTACCTTCAACGTTTTTAGCAAAAGCTTTGGCTTTATCTTCGATACTCATATTCTTTGTTCCTAAAGTATGTTAGGTGTTGATTAGTTGTTGCTTGCTCGAAAAGCGCTGCAATATCTATTATCTATAGATTACTTTTAGACAACTTTTAATTCTTCTATCTGACGATGTTTTTATGACAAATATTTGTGTCCGTTGTACATAGTTATTTAACGGTTAAATTCATCTTGAAGAATTCAAGTAATATCCAAAAGAGAGAAAGATATCATTATATTGTTCTATCTTGAGATAAAATCATTTATGACTTCAGATAGATAGCGATGATAAACCGCAACTTGGCTTATGGCGTTTCCTAATCACATCAGGTACATCATAGTCCCCTCCTCGCTTGCTCTTAGGGGGTTAGGGCTGGGGTTAGAGTACCTCACTCAAGCGAGAACCGCTATAGTTTAAAATACTTTCGTCTTTAATCACTAAATGAGGTTAGTGAAATGTCTGAACTTACGGATGAACTTCAATATATTTTGAATTGGTTAAAATCCACCAATGTTAAATTCTTTGATTGTTACAATCCAGGTTTAACTCGCCAGCAGATTGACGAAATTACTAAGGATTTACCATTCAGGTTATCCGAAGAAGTATACGAACTTTATCAATGGCGCAATGGAACCGCCGATCTTGGTTATAACAATGGCTATCTACCACTCTATTTTTTGTTTCCTGAGCAATTTATGAATCATTCACCTATTTCATTCTATACTTTACAAGACTCAGTTTCAAATTATCATGATTTATGGCAACTTGAACAATCAACTATGATGAATAAACCGTATGATAATTATAAAGGATGGTATAAAAAATGGTTTCCTATTGCCTCATTCGAGAACAAAATAATTATATATATATATAGTTGGCGATCTCGATCCATCTCCAATTTATGTTGTCGATTATATTTTTATTGATAATCCATTAAGAGCATATAACAATCTCACCAGCATGATATCTGTAATTGCAGAGTGCTGCGAGTTGGGCTTATATCAACTTATACCAGATGAATATGGAGAAGACGATGACATGATAATACGAATAGATGAAGAAAAGCTGGAACTTGAAAAAGAGATATATCGAAAATATAACTCATGATTACAGTGAATCTGAAGCTGGAGAACAACACATTGCGTTCTTAGAGAAACTGTGATATTTGAATATTAATAAAAAAAGAGCTTGAAGAAAAAGAATATAGACAATGAAGTACTTATTTCTAGTTTGGGTGCTTATACTCTCTTTAGTCGCTCCTAGTGCAGCGATCGCTGAAGTAAAACAGCCCTACACCTTAATATCTGGACTTGGCACAACCCACCATCCAGTTTCCACTTCTAATCCCCAAGCGCAAGAGTTTTTCGATCAGGGATTAAATTTAATTTACGCTTTCAATCATGATGAGGCGGTGCGTTCTTTTGAATACGCTGCCAAACTTGATCCACATCTAGCGATCGCACATTGGGGTATTGCTCTGGCTCTGGGGCCTAATATTAACTTAGAAATAGACCCCAACCGGGAATTAGCTGCTTACCAAGCGGTACAGCAAGCTTTGGCACTTTCCACCCAAGCATCTACCCAAGAACGAGACTACATTACCGCCTTAGCAAAACGTTACTCCCAAGATCCTGATGCGGACTTGTATCAACTAGCGCTTTACTACGCAAAAGCAATGGCAAACTTAGTCAAGCGCTATCCTGATGATTTGGATGCAGCGACGCTTTACGCTGAAAGCTTGATGGATCTGCATCCTTGGCAGCACTGGACTAAAGATGGCAAGCCACAGCCAGATACAGAAGAAATTGTAGCTGTTTTAGAATCAGTTCTCAAACGTAACCCAAATCATCCGGGAGCTAATCATTACTATATTCATGCAGTGGAAGCCTCACCTTCGCCAGAACGGGCGCTTGTGAGTGCTAAACGACTCGGAACCTTAGCACCAGGTGCGGGACACTTGGTACACATGCCTTCCCATATTTATTTTCGTGTGGGAGATTATGAAGAGGCAATGCGGGCAAATAAGCAGGCGATCGCTCAAGATGATATTTACATCAAAAAATATCAAGTCCAGGGCACTTACCCCATGATGTACTACAACCACAACATACATTTTTTCATGGTGGCCAGCAGCATGGCAGGAAAATATCAAGATGCTCTCCAAGCCGCAGAGACTTTAGTCGCAAATGCTACTGCTATTGACCCGTATGCACCAATGCTTGAGGGATTCCTGGGCAGCAAAATGCTGATTCAGACACGCTTTAGTGATTGGGATGCCATCTTAAAAACTCCTGCCCCCGATGCAAAATTGCCCACCACTACAGCACTTTGGCATTTTGCTCGCGGCATGGCAAACGCAGCTACAGGCAAACTTGAAGATGCAGCAAGTGAAAGTCGGGCATTACTGGCTGCCAAACAGATAATTTCCACCGAAGCAACCATTGGATTCAGTCCCGCCAGCCGCATTTTAGACATTGCCTCAAAAGTTCTAGATGCCAAAATTGCCAGAGAAAACCATGATTATGAGTCTGCCATTCAATTGCTAGAAAAAGCAGTAGTAGCAGAAGATGCTCTCGATTACGTCGAACCACCAGACTGGTATTTTCCCACGCGGGAATCTTTGGGCGCTGTGCTTTTGGCTAAGGGCGACTATAGAGAGGCCGAGAAAGTCTTTCGTGCTGATCTAAAAAAATATCCCCATAATGGGCATTCTCTATTTGGCTTGCAGGCAAGTTTGCAGGCACTGGGCAAAGATCAGGCTGCTCAAGTTGTCAAAGCGGAATTGTCAACAGCTTGGAAAGGTGATGAACAGCATTTGAATTTTGAATTTTGAATTGTTGCCTGACTTTGCCTTTCATATTAAAATTTGGGAGTAATGCTTCATGGTTAATGCAGTCAAACGTTCAATTCGGATATTAAAGATGCGCCCCTCCATGTCTGATTTCCTTGATCACCCTACAGAATTTATCTTCTTCCATTTCCAACCCTTTTTGACGATGGGCTGTACTTAGGGTAGGTGGGGGCGGGCGATGGCTTAGGTGCGATCGCATCACTGGTTAACTATCTATCAACTATCTACTGGATGCAGAGAGTTGGCTCCTATGTCATCCTAGATTAGGAGAGTTAATTTAGTGATGTCTTTGGTTTTAGTATTGAAAGGCATTTTCCTTTTAGTATTTACAGACTTCTGAGAGAAATTAAAATCTCTACACAGTGATGATTTTGGAGAGAATCGATGTCAATTTATGTAGGTAACCTCTCTTATGACGTTACACAAGAGGATTTAAGTGGTATTTTTGCAGAATATGGAACTGTAAAGCGAGTTCAAGTACCTACCGACCGTGAAACAGGTCGTCCGCGAGGCTTTGCTTTTGTGGAAATGGGAACTGAAGCTGAAGAAACAGCTGCCATTGAAGCTCTCGACGGCGCTGAGTGGATGGGTCGTGACCTGAAAGTTAATAAGGCTAAACCCAAGGAAGACAGAGGTGATAGAGGTTCGTTTGGTGGTAATCGAGGAGGATACGGCGGCGGTGGCGGCGGACGCTCTCGCTACTAACCTTGGAACCAAAAAAATTGACCTAGAGTCTTAAGTCAGACAAGGAGTCTGTCTTTTTTTTGCACTGTTACCATCTGCATATTCATTGATTAAGTCAACTTAGTAGGAGAGATAATGACCCAAGTAATTGTAGGTGACAATGAACACATTGAGTCAGCCTTACGACGATTTAAACGAGAAGTTTCCAAGGCTGGAATTTTTCCAGACATGAGAAAGCATCGCCATTTTGAAACGCCCCTAGAAAAACGCAAGCGCAAAGAAGTTGCCAAGCACAGACAGAGTAAGAGAAGTTTCCGTAATTAAGGACTGACATAGATATAAACGAATGCCCTCATCGATTTTATGAGGGTTTTCTTTATGGGAATCAACACTAATGAGAAGTCCTGCTGAAAACAGAATTCAGAATTCAGAATTCTGAATACCCCACGCTTGAAATCAGGGCGAAGAGTCACGGAAAGAATTTTTTCTTCTTTGCGTTTAAAATCGCTCGCTCTAAACCCCTTCTTATACATCCAGTCGTATAGAATCCATTCTGGATTCAGGCTCCTGAATTCTGAATTCTTCTTCGGTAATCAAAAACTCAGAATGGTATTTTCTCAAGAAACGCTAAAATCAAGTCAGCCTTTGTATTGTAGCGGTTGTGTCCCACATCACTCAGAGTGCGGTTCACTGCATAAATCCTGATTGTCAACGTCCTTATCCTCAGCCTTGGGGAAACAAATTTTGCAACAGCTGTGGCACACCGCTAGAGTTGTTAGACCGCTATGTTCCACTTCAGCCCTTGGGGTCGGGAGGATTTGCTCAAATATACACGGTTTGGGATGAAAAAACTCAATCCGAGAAAGTGCTGAAAGTGTTGGTAGAAGATTCGCCAAAGGCACTGGAATTATTTACCCAAGAAGCGGCGGTTTTATCTAGCTTGCAGCATCCGGGTGTCCCCACGGTCGATGCCGATGGGTATTTTAACGTAAACCTGTTTAATCCCAAACCGCACCAACTCCCCTGTCTGGTAATGGAAAAAATCAATGGGCGGACTTTAGAGGAGATATTAAAAAAGTTTCCTCAAGGGTGTCCAGAGGATTTGGTTTTAAACTGGTTTGCCCAAGCTGTACAAATTTTACAGGAATTACACAAACGTCAGATTATTCACCGGGATATCAAACCTTCTAATTTAATGCTAGGCACTTCTTCGCTAACTGTAACCCCACTTAAAGGGCAAACAGAGGGCGATCGCTTGGTACTAATTGATTTTGGCGGGGCAAAACAATTTAGCCCCTCTAAGCTGCGTTCTCAGTCGAGTTCCACCCGATTATTTTCTTCTGGCTACAGTCCACCAGAACAAGTGACTGGAGGGATTGTTGGGCCAGGTGCCGATTTTTATGCCCTTGGTCGAACGATAATTGAACTACTAACAGGCAAATACCCGCTAGAGTTGGAAGATCAGCAAACGGGGAAATTGCACTGGCGAACTACGATAAATGTCAACCCGCAATTAGCAGATTTGCTAGATGAGATGGTACAGGCGGATGTGCGATCGCGTCCGGCAAATGCAGCGATAATTCAAAAACGTTTGGCGAAGATTTCTCAACCATTACCGCCGCCAGGGTTGTTTTCCCAACTGCGGCACAACGTTAAGCAAGTTTTAACGCAAGCTTACCGGAGATTTACACTGCTAAAGTTAGCTATTGAACAAGTTTTAGCTAACTTTAGCCAAGCTGTCACCAAAACCGTTATTTTCATCGCTCAAGCAATTATCAAAATTTTCCAAGCTTGTTTGGCGACGATTTGGGCGATCATCCTGAGTAGTATCGGCGCTTGTTTTGGTGCGATCGCTGGTTTTATTTTGGCCTATCGGACAAGTTTAGGCCGCCGGATTGGGGAATTTATGTTGACTCAGCTAAACGAATTAGTACCAAATACTCAATTCGTCTTCGGGGCAGATATTTTGGTGTTCGTTGCAGCCGGCTGGGGAACCGCTTGGGGACTGACAGTCTCAGGGTGTTTTGGTCAACGGCGGCGGTTTTTAGTAGCGTCGCTGATGGGCATGATTAGCTATGGCTTCGGCTGGTTGATTTTGCAATTAATCACCCCAAAAGATAGCGGCGAGGGCTTAGTGGCAGTGATTTTAGTGGCAGTTTGCCTACTCACCTTGAGCTTAGGACTTCGCAGCCATCACATAGTGTACGCTGTGTTCGCTGCCTTTGGTAGTGCGATCGGCTATGCAGTTTTAATTCTGTTGAAGTTAGCACCGACTATCTGGGAATTTTCTAGTCAACCAGGATGGTCAGAGTTATCCAAGCCTCTGATTTTTTTTGGTTCTGTGGGCTTCTTTATCAGCTTCTGGTTAGGAGTGAGTTACTACCTAATTGTTCCTGGATTGCGCCTTTTGGGGTGGCGGTGAACTACCCCAACTTACCGAGTACGGTTGAAGTTGGGGCTTTTGTAATCATAGGGGAGTGCCTAAACTTAGACTTTCGCCCAAGAGTTTCGTCGTCAGTCGGCTATCCATCCCCGCCCTGTAGAGGGACGGGGAATTCCGCCGAATTAGTTAAAATAATTTGTAATTCGTAATACTTCGGCTGCGCTCAGTACAAGTTCGTAATTCGTAATTAACCCAAAAACAAGATCCCCCTAGTCGTCTTTTGAATCGAGCTAGGGGGATCATATATGTGGTAGTCTATAATTGGTTCGGTATAGTTGCTTACGACTCGATTCTATAGCCTAGATTTCAGTTTGAGTAGTCTTAACATTAGAATTTATAGTATTTTTACAGATTCTTAATCAATGCTTCATCCCTGTTCTTCCTTAGAGAAGTGGTATATGTAAGTATGACAGTACGTAATGTGCGTAAATTGTCATTTTTGTGGATATCTGTAAAAAATATGAAACTTAAGATTGTTGCTACTGTCGCCCTGTTAGCTTGTTTCGGGTTTGCAGAGCAGGCTTTTGCGTTAAATCAGCTAGATTTAGATCAGTTGAAGGCAACAAGTGCCTGTCCCCGGTGTAATTTAAGTGGTGCTGACCTAAGTAAACTGAATCTAACTGGAGCAAATTTGCGAGGGGCTGACTTGAGTAGTACTACATTATCTCAAGCTAATCTCACGAATGCTGATCTCACCGGTGCAAATTTAGAAGGTGCGATTCTGAATTCGGCGAATCTCAGTGGTGCTTCCTTAACAGGAGCGAATTTGAAATCAGCATCCCTGGAAAATGCCGACCTATCTTATGCCGGTTTCATCAGCGCCAATTTGGAAGCAGCAAACTTAAAAGATGCCAAATTGCAGTTTACCAATTTTCGGGGAGCAAACTTCCGACTAACAACTCTGGCTAATGGTATCGTCACCTCCGACAAAGCTTATGATTGGTCGTTAGAGCGTCAAAATCTCAGAGAATGTAACGAGTTTAAACCCGAAAATACCCGAGGCACAACCTGTTCTTCAAAATAAACTGGGTATTGGGCATTGGGCATGGTGCATTGGGCATTGGGCATTGGGCATTGGGCATGGGGCATTGGGCATGGGGCATTGGGCATGGGGCATTAATTCTTCTCCCTCATCCCCCTCATCCCCCTCATCTCCCTCATCTCCCTCATCCTTTCCTACCCTCTGTCCTTCTGCTTGTATAGCAAAAGCATTTTCTTTGTTAACAGTTCTTTATCATGGGAAAAAAGCTTGTAGATTAATTTAATCGATGCTTACCCGTATTAAAGACTTAGCAGCAAAATTAGCGCCTCGCTTAATTGAAATTCGCCGCCACATCCACTCTCACCCAGAACTCAGCGGTCAGGAGTACCAAACAGCAGCCTTTGTAGCTGGTGTTTTGTCTTCCAGTGGTCTGCACGTACAAGAGGGAGTTGGCAAAACGGGCGTCATTGGAGAACTGCAAGGCACTAGCGAAAATGACCGTTTATTGGCAATTCGCACCGATATGGATGCCTTGCCAATTCAAGAGGGCACCAATTTGGAATATGCCTCTCGCGCAGAGGGTGTTATGCACGCTTGCGGTCACGATGTCCATACCACTGTGGGGTTAGGAACGGCAATGGTGCTGTCCCAAGTGGCAGAGGAGTTGGGTGGGAAAGTGCGGTTTTTATTTCAGCCCGCCGAGGAAATTGCCCAAGGCGCAAGCTGGATGGTGAAAGATGGGGCGATGGAAAATGTCTCAGCTTTATTAGGGGTTCATGTTTTCCCTTCTATACCCGCAGGATCTATTGGGGTGCGTTACGGGGCATTGACAGCCGCCGCCGATGATTTAGAAATTATGATTATGGGAGAATCTGGGCACGGGGCGCGTCCCCATGAGGCGATTGATGCAATTTGGATTGCTTCCCAAGTCATTACTGCACTGCAACAAGCCATCAGCCGGACGCAGAATCCTTTGCGTCCTGTAGTATTGAGCATCGGGAAGATTAACGGTGGCAGAGCGCCGAATATAATTGCTGATAAAGTGCAGTTATTGGGAACCGTGCGATCGCTCCACCCCGAAACCCGTGCCCATCTTCCGAACTGGATTGAAAACATTGTATCTAATGTTTGCCATACTTACGGAGCAAAGTATCAAGTCAATTATCGCCAGGGCGTACCCAGCGTCCAAAATGATTACGCCCTAACGCAATTGTTACAATCAGCCGCCGAAGAAGCTTGGAGTAGCGATCGCGTTCAAGTCTTACTCGAACCCTCCCTTGGTGCTGAAGATTTTTCGATGTATTTGGAACACGCCCCCGGTTCTATGTTTCGCTTGGGTGTAGGCTACAAAGAAAGAATTATTAACCACCCATTACACCATCCCCAATTTGAAGTCGATGAATCTGCCATTATCACTGGGGTTGTAACTATGGCTTATGCCGCTTATAAATACTGTCAACAAAATTTGTAAACAAAAACTCCCAGCGCTGATGTGCTGGGAGTTTTTGTTTAACTAACCTTTTTTAGCGGATATAGAAAGCTCGAAAGCATCCTACACATTCGATTCGGTAACAACACCGAGTTTTTGTTGAATTCGAGTCTTAGCAGCTTTGAATTCAGTAGCCAGTTGTTCACTTTGCTCAGTGGTCAAGTTGTTGCGAATGGCAGCAAACAGTGTGGTTTCTTCTTGACGAATATGATCGCCGAGAGCATCAAATAGCTGTTTCACTTTATCTTTGAATTGGGGTGAAGATGGGCTGAGAGCCTTAATTTCTTCTAACGCCAGCTTCGCATGAGCTTGTTCGTCAAACAGTTCTTGGGTGTTATCTTGACCGTAGAAAGGACGTACACTTGGATAGACTACTTCCTCTTCAGCTTCAGCGTGAGCAGTTAGATCCTTGTAAATTTGACCGAAGTACTCTTGGATCTTTTGTGGATTCTCGCTTTGCAGGAGTTCGGTAAATAGGGTATTTACCTTGTTGTGATCGAGGCGGATGACATCTTGGATATTTAGATCCTTTTTATCACTGCTTTGGGTAACAGCACTACCTACTACACCAGTTACTGCGGCCAAAGCGTCTTGAACCCGTGCCCAAATTCCTTGATCTGCATCTTGTCCAGTCAGTTCGCGGACGCCCAGAATCTCCAGAATACCTTTGAGTTGCTCTTGGTGAGCGCGATTCTCAAAGTTAATCGTATTCAAAGGTGCGATCGCTAGCAAAATGTCAGCACCAACTTTTTGAGCAGCCTTGTGAACTATCAAGCCACTTATTACTAGTTGATGTTTGAGCAATTCATGCTGAGATACTTTTTCATAAAGGCTCAACTCGGAACCTTTGAACAATTCGCCAGCTTTTTCAATGAATTGTGTAACAGTTTTTTTGGGTTCAGCCTGAATGCCATACTGACCAATTACAGTTTCTAGAACACCAAGATTTTTTTCGTCATCATTGATAAAATTCCGAATGCGATCAGCAATTTCGGCATCAAGTCCTTCTTTCAAAAGCGATTTTTCATTTTCAATTACCAACTGTTGGAGTGCTTTGATACTTGCCAATTTTACAGCAATAGCATTGCGTTTCGTATCATCTAAAGTAGTTACCATCCGTGTTCTCCCCGGCAAAGTGTTCATAATTCTTAACTAATATAAGCTTGACATAGGGGTTAGGTATATTGCCTCTTTCTTTTGAGCGATCGCTCTCACAACTCTGGGTAGATAAACAAAACTTTTCGTTACAAATTCTGCTTTTATACCTTTAGATAGATAATATTTAAATTTGTATTCTATCCCCAGACGGATAAAACTTTAATACTAGTTTTATACACTCATATATATTGTTGATAATTCTAAAAACCCAAATATTAACAATCTAAGATTTGCTTAAGAACGCTCTTTAAATCCACCTCAGTAGGGCGTTTTGCAAATTGGTCATGGCTATAAATCCACACAAGCTTGATTACACAATCAGTTGTATTGACTAAATACATACATTAATCTAATTTATCCTGAAGCGCCTTTGGATACCTTCATCTCTAGCTTGTGAAATGACCATCCTTGAGGTAATTCAATCTTTCCAGGTAAAGGTTCGTTACGAGAATTGATCGGATATTGATCTTCAATTAAATCTTCCAAAACTTCTGCGACAGACTCAACAAAATCCGACCTGTAGGCTTTTGCGAGTTTTTTGAAAGAACGGTTAACTCATCCCCCAGCTTGAAGCCGGGGGCAAATCGAAGTCATTAGTCATTAGTCATTAGTCATTAGTCATTAGTACCAATGACCAATGACTAATGACTAAATCGGCAGGCGGCTATTCCTCCCATCCCTTGAAGGGATGGGATTCCCGCCGATTTTCTTTGAAATTATCGGATTTTTCAATCGAGAAGGGAGTTGAGCCAGTCACGCACTTCTGTTTTCCGAATACGAGTTGATGGTTCCGAAGTACAAGCGTCCTTTAAAATTTCCCGCATTACGAATTGATAGGCAGGATGGTCACGCTCTATTTGGTCTAGTTTTTGATGTCCCAATGCTTTCAAGTCTTCAAGAAGAATTGGCTTAGTTGAGCTAGCTTCAGGTAGCAAACCTTTACGCGCCTTTTTCCAAGGAAACTCCAAGTGGGTCATACCACTAAGTTGATAAGCATGGTAGCCACCGAAATATTCCCATACTTCTTCTAGAAGCTGTCTCTTATCCTCAGCCATCTCTAACACTAATTCTTGACTAGGAATAGGTAATTGTTTAGCTTCAAATTCACTGTAAAACCTGTAAGCTGGAGGACAAACAGGGCCATAGCGCCATGCTTGTATTTCTTCTTCAAACAATGGCTGATCATACATCGCCAAATGTAAGCTTTGCGCGTAATACAGAAGCTTTTGAACCTTCATGTTGGTCATTTCTGCTTCTATACAGTCTTCGTAAGCTCTGATAATGAAGTAGCGAGCTACATTTAGACAATCAATCATAATCAGACTCGCAAATTAAGACTGGTTAACTATCTTAGCTATTTTTAACGGTCACTTACAGATACTATTTTAGTACATTTATACTATTTACGGTGATGTATACTCAGGCGATCGCAATGCAGCCTTGACAAACCTCACCGCAATTGTGACGATTAAGCTAGAATTATTAAAGGTTCTTTACAGAGTTTGCTAATCATACTTAATTCTGTTAAAACAGCCTAGCATTAACAATGTAAATCTCAAAACCCCCTCTAGAGTTCACCAAAAGCTTCTTATGACGCTCCCAATTCGCAACGTCGCCATTATCGCCCACGTTGATCACGGCAAAACCACCCTGGTTGACGCACTCCTCAAACAATCCGGCATTTTCCGCGAAGGCGAAGACGTTCCGGATTGCGTTATGGATTCCAACGCCCTAGAACGGGAACGGGGTATTACTATCCTGTCCAAAAATACAGCAGTTCGCTACAAAGAAACACTAATCAATATTGTTGATACTCCTGGACACGCTGACTTTGGTGGCGAAGTTGAACGCGTACTCGGCATGGTTGACGGATGTCTTCTGATTGTCGATGCCAACGAAGGCCCGATGCCCCAAACTCGTTTTGTCCTGAAAAAAGCTTTAGAAAAAGGGCTGCGCCCCATCGTTATCATCAACAAAATCGACCGTGGTCAAACTGACCCCCACGTTGCTGTCGATAAAGTATTGGATCTGTTCTTGGAATTAGGGGCAGATGAAGACCAGTGTGATTTTACCTATCTGTTTGCCTCCGGTATGGCAGGTTTCGCCAAGGAAAGCTTGGAAGCAGAATCGGTAGATATGCAACCCCTGTTTAATGCGATTCTGCAACACGTTCCACCACCAGTAGGCGACAGCAATAAGCCTTTGCAATTGCAAGTCACAACCCTAGATTATTCTGAATATCTGGGACGGATTGTGATTGGCAGAATTCACAACGGTACTATCCGCTCAGGACAGCAAGCAGCTTTAGTAACAGAAGATGGTACTATTGTCAAGGGTAAAATTACCAAACTGATGGGCTTTGATGGACTGAAGCGCGTAGAGATGGAAGAAGCAACCGCAGGTTATATTGTTGCGGTGGCTGGTTTCGCTGATGCTTATATTGGGGAAACGATTACTGACCCCAATGATCCGCAAGCTTTACCACTAATAAAAGTGGATGAACCAACCTTGCAAATGGCCTTTTGGGTGAATGATTCGCCCTTTGCTGGTCAAGAAGGCAAATTGGTGACATCAAGACAAATACGCGATCGCCTATTCCGCGAACTTGAAACCAACGTTGCTTTGCGTGTTGAAGAAACCGATTCTCCCGATAAATTCCTTGTTTCCGGTCGTGGTGAACTTCACCTGGGTATCTTAATTGAAACCATGCGTCGGGAAGGCTTCGAGTTTCAGGTATCTCAGCCACAGGTAATTTACCGCGAAATCAACGGTCAACCTTGCGAACCTTACGAACTCTTGGTGTTAGACATTCCTGCTGATGGTGTGGGTAGCTGTATTGAACGCCTGGGACAACGCAAAGGCGAAATGCAAGATATGCAACCAGGTAGTGGCGATCGCACCCAACTAGAGTTTGTCATACCCGCCCGTGGTTTGATTGGTTTCCGGGGTGAATTCATGCGGATGACTCGTGGTGAAGGCATCATGAACCACAGCTTCTTGGATTACCGTCAACTCAGTGGCGACATTGAAGCCCGTAACAAAGGCGTTTTAATCTCCTTTGAAGAAGGGGTTTCGACTTTCTACGCCATGAGAAATGCCGAAGATAGAGGAGCATTCTTTATTGTTCCCGGTACAAAGGTTTACAGAGGGATGATTGTAGGAGAACACAATCGTTCGCAAGATTTAGAACTAAATATCTGTAAGACCAAGCAGTTAACTAACCACCGGGCTGCTGGTGGCGATGAACTCGTGCAACTGCAAGCACCGATAGACATGAGTTTAGAGCGTGCTTTGGAATACATTGGCCCCGATGAATTGGTGGAAGTAACACCCCAATCGATTCGTCTGCGGAAGATGTCGAAGAAGTTGGCGAAACGGTAAGTAAAGCAATAACTTAATTGATTTAAAAAGCCCACTGATGTGGGCTTTTTATTTTGTTATTTACAGTTCCCTATCGGGACTTAAACATTTTTTCGGGATAAACAAGCCTCAAACCCATGCAGGGTAAGGGAAATACACCAAATGCTCAAAAACGGCTCAAACCCAGATATATCAATCAACCAAGCAAAACGATGTCAAAGTCTCTCTGTATATAGATTTGAGGCTTTTTTATGGGTGTTTTTTGTCTAAGTCCCACTATCTAATTAGGGATTCGGTTTGCGATGAAAGATCAAATTTTAGGGGATGAAACAGCCCTGCTTTTTAAGGGGGATTTAGGGGGATCTAAAACGTTTTGTTACCGACAAGAGGACTTTTAAAATATCCTCTGACTCTTCGCCCTGATTTCAGGCGTGGAGTATTCTGAATTCTGTTTTCAGCAGGACTTATCATTAATTTTTCTAGTCAACAACTCTCAACAAATAGTTAATTATGCTAGAAACAATTGCTAGCACAATTGAACCTAACAAAGCAGGTAAAAAACCCTGAATCTCAAAACCATAACCAGGAGTTAAGGCACTTGCCAGCCAAAGGGTTAAGGCGTTGATCACTAATGTAAATAAACCAAAGGTGAGTAAGGTAATCGGAAACGTCAAAATCTGCAAAATTGGTCTAATAAATGCATTAACCAGACCAATAACAAGGGCAGCGACCAAGGCAGTCACAAAATTCTTGATAAAGAATCCCGGAACGATATTAGCAGTAATAAATAACGCCACCGCACTACCGAGCCAAGTTAATAAAAAGTGTTGCATAAGTTTTTTTAGAGGAATTAGCAGTTTAATTAATTTGACTATTGCCAGTTGTAATCTGTAACACTATCAGGTGTCGTTGTACTTAGCTCCGAAAGTTGCCATCATCTTTTATCAGCCCAAAAACAATGTAATTTTTCAGCGATCGCAGAGAGAGATAGTTTCAATCAGGGTATCTTTATCGTATTGCAGGATGTACCACGAATTAAATTCATTAAAAATGATCTGAGCAGCAAAACTCCTACAGAGATTGCTCTCGGTCGAAAAACCTCCGTATCTAAAAGAGGGTATATAGCACTAGCAAGTTCCAAAGTCAATAAGGGAACTGGCAAAATTGCACTATAGTGGATGGCAACTTTAGCATCAGCCTAACGCTGTTGGGGCGATCGCCGCAAAAGAACCTCCCAGGTAGAGCCACCAACTACACCGTCAGCTTCTAAACCATACCGCTTTTGTGCAGCTTTCACAGCTTCCTCGGTTGTCACGCCAAAGTCTCCATCGGCATCGCCTTTCAAAAAACCAAGCTTTTTCAGCTGTTGTTGCAACTTAACAACTTCTGAACCACGTAACCCTATACGCAAAATTGGCAATCCTTCTGAGGTGTATTGAACACCAGGGGTTCGCTTAGTAGTTGTGTTTGACTGAGTTGGAGTAGTTGATGTAGTACGATTCGGCGTTTTCCATGTGCTTGAAGTTGTAGCTTTTTTTGGTGTAGCAGGTTTTGGCTCTGGGCTGGTCGCAACAGCTTTTTTTGGGGTAGTAGGTTTTGGCTTGGGGCTGGTCGGAACTTGTGTTACAGCTTTTTTTGGGGTAGTAGGTTTTGGTTGAGGGCTAGCCGCAACTGCTGTTACAGCTTGTCTTGGGGCGTTGGGATTAGGATTTGCAACGTTAGTGAGGTTGCTAGCCTGGGTTGGAACAGGAAAATTCGTGGTTGAGTTAAATCTTGGCTGGGATGAAGGGACGGTTGATGCTGCTACCGATTCATTAGGGAAAAGTCGTTGCCAAGTGCTGGCATCAACAACGCCATCTGGATTTAAGCCAGCTGCTTGTTTAAAGCGGGAAACAGCACTGGCCGTATTCTCACTATATACACCATCGACGGCACCAGAATAATAACCCAAAAGTTTTAAAGCTCCTTGAAGTTCAGATACGCGTTCGCCTTGACTACCAACTTTCAGGGTAGGGCGGTTGATCGCAACTCCAGGATTTACTTGGGCAATTTTTTGTGGTGCAGCTATTGAAACTACAGGCATTGAGGCAATCAAGAGAGGCGTGGTGGAGAACAAGAGTATTTCAATGGCTGATAAAGATTTAGAGCTTTTTGTCCACCAACCTTTTTGCCGTTTTTCCATCCTACAGCGATTTACAGTTGGATCTAGTAATTTTAAGTAACTCAAAATACTTGCTGTCAGGCTGCTTTGCATGGAATTTACTCCCAGAATATTCTCATGCTAATAGTACAGCCGCTTGGTCTAAAAAACAGCTGCATTTACGATGTCTTTGACGGTCACTGAGCTTTGTCGTTCGCGCAGCGTCTCGTAGAGAAGTGCGGGCGTAGCTGCGGCACACAATCCAATATCTCTAACCGTTCTCAAAAAAGAGAGAATTAAGGCAAAGCTATAAGATCGCATTATTAATTGCTTCTTCTTGACCAACTAAAGATAAGTAAGGTGATTTTAAATACTTACAAGCTGAAGCGATCGCATCTTTGGCACTCACAGCCGCAATCAATTCTTGAAACTTTGTATCAAAATCAATTCCTAAGCCCAAAATTTCATACCAGCCGTATATCTGAGCAATTTGCCCATTCGTTTGTTTACCCAAGGCGTACTGCCCCAGGATCTTGTTTTTAGCAGCTTGGAGTGCGCTTTCGGTGACTTCGGCGGTAGACAATAAATCTACTTCTGTACGCAGTCCTTCCAGGGCGATGCTGGTATTTTCCGGTGCTGTACCCATGTAAACCACAAATGACGCTGGAAATAGCCTTGTGGAGTAAAAGGCAGATACTTCGTAAGCTAAACCTCTTTTTTCTCGTAATTCCACAAACAAGCGACTAGAAAGCCCATTTCCCAAGTAGGTACACAGCAACTTCAGTGGGGCGTAGTCAACAGAACTCACCGATGTTCCCAAATAACCAAGCATGACGATTGATTGTTGTGTCTGTATTGGCTTCACCCTTACTTGTGGTTCCACCTTAATCTCAGGTAAACTCAGTATTGGCAGTGCTTGGGCTGTAGTTTGCCAATCACCAAAAACTTCTTCCACCAATGCGACTGCATCTGTAGATGTGACTCTACCAGCAATACTAATTACTAGATTATCTGGACGAAAATAAGTTTGGTGATACTCCACTAAATCCGCACGAGTTAAGCGGCTCATGGTGGTTTCATCACCCAGCACTGACATAGAGTAGGGATGATTTTGGTACATTACCTGCCGCATTTGTTCAAAGGCGACATTGAACGGTTGCTCTTTTTGGGAACGAATATCTTGGAGTGCTAAACGCCGTTCTAGTTCCACTTCAGCTTCGGGAAAAGTCGGCGATCGCAAAATCCGTCCCGCCAATGTTAAAATTTCTGCAAAATCGGATGTTACAGTTTTGAAAGATAGCAAAAAATAATCAGTACTGGCATCTGCACTCAAACTCGCCCCTACAGACTCGACAATTTCGGCAATTTCCAAACTAGAAAGACCATCGCACCCCTTTGTCATCACTGCTGATAGCAAATGTGCCAAACCTGCTTGCTCCCGGTTTTCGTGACAACTACCAGCACGCACAAAGATTCGCGCCGCAACAATATCAGCAGCAGGATTTTCTGCCACCAGCACGACAATGCCATTGTTCAATACGGTGCGATGGATAGGAGATTTTTGCAGCAAGGTTGTCATTTGTCCTTTGTCCTTTGTCATTTGTCATTTGTCATTTGTGAAAAACTAATGCCCCATGCCCCATGCCCCATGCCCCATGCCCAATGCCCAATGCCCCATGCCCCATGCCCCATGCCCCATGCCCAATGCCCAATGCCCAATGCCCAATGCCTAACACGGTTTAAGTACAGTAACCGCATAATTCTGCGGTGAAAGATACTGTTTAGCTAACTTTTGCAGTTCTTGGGCATCAAAAGACTGAATCTGCTGGGGATATGTCACAGCTAATTCAGCTTGGGCGATGGTATTGTAATACCCATAAAGCCCTGTCAACTGATTTGGCGTTTCGGTAGAAAACGCATACTCATTACATAGCAGCCTGCGTGTACGGGCAAGTTCCTGTTCACTAATTCCTCTAGTCTGCAAATCATCCAAATGAGCGCAAATTAAGCACTCAACTTTCTCCAAATTTTCTGGTTCCAACCAAGCAGTTATTGTAAATAAACTTGATTCCCGTTGTAGAGAAAAACTACTGCAAATTCCCTGTACCAATTGCAAATCTTCTCGCAAATCGCGCACTAAACGCGAAGTCCGCCCTTCTGCCAATAACACCGACAACAAATCTAAACCATAACCAGTGCGGATTGACTCTACTCCGGGTACTAGCCACGCCATCAACAATCGCGCTTGCTCTATGCGTGGTAAACACAGTTCTTGACGCTGAATTCCTGTTATCACTGGCTTTGCCACTTTCTCAAACTGCGGACAATTCGAGCGTTCGGAAAAATCAGCAAATGAATGATTTAGCATTTCCCAAGCTGGTTGCTGGGCTATACCTCCAGCAATTACCACCGTCATGTTTTCCGGCTGATAGTAAGTGCGGTGAAAACAACGCATTGCTTCTGGTGACTGCTGCATCAGTTCTTGCTCAGTACCCAGCACCGAACGTCCGTAAGGGTGATGTTGATAGATGCTTTGAATCAGAGCTTGGAATCCTATCCAGTCGGAATCGTCTTGACAAGAGCGAATTTCCTCTAGCACCACGTCCCGTTCGCGGCTAAATTCATCTTCTGGAATTGCCGCATTCAGCAGTAGTTCTCCCAAGTAGGGCAGAGTATCTTTTAAATAAGGGGCAGCTGTGGTCAGCGAATAATGAGCATAATCATAACTTGTCGCCGCATTACTCACGCCACCCCGGTTTTCAACTTTATAATCGAACATTCCAGGGGGTAGCGTCGCTGTACCTTTAAAAATCATGTGTTCTAAAAAGTGCGCCATGCCGAACCAGGGTTTTGGCTCTAGGCTTGCTCCAGCCCGCACCCAAACATCCGCCACAACTACAGGGGTAGTGGGAATTTCTTGATGAATAAAGGTTAAACCACTCTCTAGTCGGAAGACCGAGGCTGGAAATACGCTATTAGTTAGTTGTTTTAACAATTTTTTGTAGCTTTAACCACAATTTCAGATAATTTTGTTATCTTAACTCTGAACGATACCTAATTTAGAATCAAGTTATACAGATTTTGTTTTTATCACCAGCTATTGCTAACTTCAGTAGACCTAACTCTTTTGTAAGTTGACAAAATAATCAGGGTTTGTGCCGATGTTTCTGGGACTGACAACAGCAAGCACAAGCGATCGCAGAAGAAATTTTTTACAATCCTATTGCTCAAAAAACTGTATCATAAAGTACTATATTTTAGCGATGAACTTTTCAGTTTACTGATTATTGGCTTTTATGGTAGCCTACCACGCCATTTCTTTGGATCTTGAGAAGAGATAATCTTCTAAGCACCATACTGTCTACTACGAATTCGCTCCTTAACTTCTTCCCAGGAACTACCTGAGTCAGGATTTTGTAAATAGGTTGCTTTTCTCTTAGCAAGTTCTTCTTTTTGCCAGTCAAGCACAGGAATTTGCTCTGGAACTTGGGCAATGCTATCCCATAAGTCTTCAACAAGCTGCAATTTTTTTTCCTGAGAGGGTTAACTCAAAAATCTGAGTGAACTCTGCGTTCATACCAACCTCGTTCAGTGACTAGCCATTTTGTTCTAAGTCTATCACCAGTAGATCGAAAACTTTGTACCTTACTCAACCGATAACCGCTATATAAGTTTTTCTGATTTAAATAATTAAAGCTCCCAAGTTGTAACTGACTTTGGGAGCTAATAATTTTAAGTTCACCGCGACGCCGTTTTACCTAAGTTTATGACCTGGTTTAACCAGGTGGGAACCTAAATTCCTCGTTTAAAGTTTCCGGGTACATGCCCGGTTTACTGCCACGAGAACTGTTTGACTCCCTTGTCTTTAAAGGCATAGATCAAAAAACTTGATGGCAGTCACCAACGTCGTAGTGCAACTCACTCATTATAACTTTCAAAAAGATGTTGTGTGTTCAATATCGAAAGTTTCTGAAAAATTTACCTGGGATACCAGATGGATTCTATGGTGTGGGCGATCGCTGCGCCGACACTGTTGGCATACGCACTTCCCGACTCTATATTTTGATTATCCAGCAAAACGGTGACATGTCCCAACTTTCGCCCCGGACGTGATTCTGTCTTCCCATACCAATGAAGGTGCGCTTGGGGAATTTCTGCTATTTGTTGACGCTGGCTTTGGTAGTCGCTGTGAGAATTTTCATACCCCAGTAAGTTCACCATCACAGCGCCAGCACACTGCAAAGCCGGATTTCCCAAAGGTAAACCACAAACGGCTCTCAGGTGTTGCTCAAACTGAGAAGTTTCGCAAGCATCTAGGGAAAAATGCC
This sequence comes from Nostoc sp., assembly GCF_036917755.1. Lineage (GTDB taxonomy): Bacteria > Cyanobacteriota > Cyanobacteriia > Cyanobacteriales > Nostocaceae > Nostoc. The sequence continues at coordinate 5,673 of NZ_JBALFC010000126.1, read as the reverse complement.
CAGAATTGTGAGTACGGGGCGCAATTTCATTTACCAGGATTTTGCCATCAGCACCCAGAAATAACTCAATTCCAAAAATTCCCACTACTTCTAGGCTATTTAATAGAGTATGTGCGATCGCTTGGATTTCTGCTACTTGATTGGGCGTAATCTGGGCTGGCGCAATCACCCGCCGACACACTTGTTGTTCTTGTTGGGTTTCCACCACTGGATAAGTTACAATTTCTCCCTCCACAGAACGCGCTGCAATTATTGCTAGTTCTCGTTCAAATGGGACAAATTCTTCTAACAAGAAAAGTGATTGATTTAAAGTTAGCTTTTGCTCTAAAGTAGCAAAATCCTGAATTATGAAAGTACCCTGACCATCATAACCGTGGCGTCGGGATTTGAGGACTAGGGGGAAACCTAGATATTCTATTTTTGATTTAAGATTTTCTGCCTCGTCAAGGGCGAAAAATTGAGGAACTGGTAAGCCCAAGTCGCGTAAATAGCAACGCTGATGATATTTATCTAAAAGAGGAGCTAAAGCTTCTAATCTGGGACGGAAACAAACATCTTGTTGTGCTAAAAGAGATAAAGCTTGCAGGTTAACAAATTCGTTTTCAAAGGTAATGACATCGCATTTTTGAGCTAATATCTCTGTAGCACTGGCATCATCTACCGGGGCGAAAACGATTTCCTGGGCAATTGACACGGCCGGGTCGTGTTCACTAGGAGTTTGTATGACCAATGCTACTCCTAGCTTCTGTGCTGCATCCGCCATCATCCAGGCAAGTTGTCCGCCACCAATTACACCAACACGCTTCATTGACATCCTAGAGAATCACGAGTTTGCACGCCTGTTTTGGAATTCACACCACTGGCTTTACCGCACAGTTCTTTGATTTGCGCCCTATCTAAAATTGCATCTGTAAAATCTGCACCGTCGATATTCACATCATTAAAGATGGCGCGCAGCAAAAGAGCTTCTTTGAAAACTGCATCGCTCAAATCAGCCTTAGTCAAGTTTACCTGATCAACCATTGCATTAGTTAAATCTGCTCCGTGGAGATTTGCTTTTGTCATCACCGAAGCGCTCATGACTGCTCCCCGCAAGTCAGCATTTGCAAAGTTAGCCAGTTCCATATTGGCGTTAGAAAACTCCGCAGCTTGTAAACTTTCACCAGAAAAATCACGTCTTGACAACTCTGCATTGCTAAATGACAGTGGATGAGTCCAGTCTACTGCCAATGCGGGATCAGCCACGCACCAGATAATAATTCCTAGAAGGAACGCCAACCCTTGCCGCCAAAATATATCGAGAGTCAATTTGGTGTCTAATCGCTGCATTTTAGCTTACCGCATTTGAATATTAGCAAGACTGGCTTATCCTAATTGAGACTCGCAGCCTTGCTACCCGACTTGGGGAATGTGTCTTTCCCTTGCTTAATATTTTGTAACGCAAAAACGGCATAGGTGTAGCCCTTCGCGGACATCACTTCTTACCTTTAGCTAAAGAGCGACAACATTAGGAGCGATCGCACTCAGTATATAGCGTTTGGGTAGCAACTGAGGTACACTCAAATCTTTTTTTACCAAGGTTAGTAACTTTTAAAACGTACCTCACCAAGTCGGGAACCACTATATTCACACATCACGCGCTTTGAAAAAATTATAGATAGCAAGGGCAATGGCTAAAAGCAATACTGCATGAATTAAATTTCCAGCAATATGAAGTGCCAGTCCTAATGCCCAAAAAGCAATCAGTACAACAACAATACCCCAAAGTATACTCAACATATATTTGCTCTAAGTCTAGTAAGTTTTAATTTTCTCATAGATTTTACTCCTAGCTTCACTTTGATTCTATTTATCCTCAGAGAGGTATATAAATTTAAATCATCTTTCTTGAGAAAGAAAATTAATTACATGGGCAATTATCGCAATTTGCGATTACTGCTTTTTACTTATCAGCACCTGTTGGTAGCAATGGGTCAACTAGAGCATCACACGGTCGGCAATACTTTTCAGTTCAGCGTAAACTACTCCCTGATGTTTTGGGTAACAGAGAAGTATTAAGATACCATGCATTTCTGGAAAAGAGATTGTGGCATGTGTAGTCAGAGAGCAAATAGCACTTGATGCTCAATTTAGCTTAAGGGGGTCTAATGATTGATCGCTTTGTGAATTTAATTTTTATCGATTCCTTTGCCCTGGTAATTAATTTGACGTTTGGTACATTGCTTCGCACTAAAATCTGCAACTATTCATGGGATGGAATTGTAGGTGATGAGCTTTCAACACCAGAAAGTAGCGATAGTTCTTCTGAATCGCCACCATCCTTAGAGGAAGTAGATACAACCACTTCTATTTCATGAAGCCAGCCTGCTATTGTATCGAACGCGATTGCAATCGGGGCAATGCCGTTATGCAATCGCTCGAAAGTCAAACAGAACTTACGCAAACAATAGCCGAAACCCTCATTTTCTTCTTAGGGGCAATTCATGAATTGCCCCTGAGCGCCTAACTCTAAAGGAATGGTTTAGCCGGATAAAGCAATGTCTATGATGGGCTATTCGGTGACACTCGTTAATTTGTTCACAATTCTTCATTTTTAGATTTGAATTTCAGGACATGAAGAGTTTTCTTGAGCAGTAATACTCACTAACTTATTTACATAACTTTACTTGAAAACTTGAAAGTAAAGTTTATTGTCTTTCAAAGTAAACAGATCCGATCAACTGTTAATCTTTTAATTAATCAAAGCAAGGTTTGAGCGTAATTATATGCGTCTCAATTGCTTAACAAAGCTTAAAAGTCCGATAATTAGCGTTAATCTTATAACGATTAGTTGGTTCTTCAGGAATCTCCAAGAGTTTACATTCACCAAGTACACAACTTCCACAAACCGAACTCCGAAACCCGATGATGAATCATTACTCACTTCAATGGATTGAGGCATGGTGCCAAGAAAATGGTTGGACAGATTTATTTGTAGAGCGACGTAACAATTTCTGGGCTTTCCCTCCGGGTGGGGTAATGCCGGAACCAATTCCAGTTCATGTTCTCAGATTGATTAAAGCCGAAAAGGGATTGACTTTTGAAGAACGATTGTGGTCGATGTCCGCAGTAATTGGCACAATCTTAGCTGTTTTTTTTACCTTTTGGTTTCAGTCGCCGATGCCATTAGTTTTAGCTTTTGCTTTTAACGCGGTTACGGTGGCTCAATTTGAACTTGAAGATGCCTAAATTCTTATTTTGGACTTTGCTATTAAAAACTGCTCTTGTCTACTTTCAGCAAGAGCAGTTTTTAATTTCAGAAAAAGAGACTAAATCACCACAGTTTCAGCTAAAGATTATTAGTTACTAATTATCGATTGACCAATGCAGCTTCTAAAATTTTGATTCTTTGTTAGCACACAAACGCGTAGCAGTAGCGTTAGCGACTACGAGCATCACCCGAAGCGCTTGCTGTTAGGCATCGCAGCAGAAAACCCCATCGACAAGCATTAAAAGAATTTTATTCGTTGGCTGATCACCTAGTATTAGCATTTGACAAGCACATTAGTCACATTGCTGCGAAACTGCACCATCGCTTCACTCGCACCAAAATGTGTTGCAATCTGAGGTAACAGCATCTTTCGTTGTGTTGCCCATAATAAACCACGTTTGGGAATTTGAAGGCATCCCCCCAGATATGTTGCTTCATCTTCGTTGTTTTGTTTACGTTTTGGTAGTCCGGTTACAGGATCAAAGCCAACACGTTTATGATTCAGCAACACATGAGCTATTTCATGCATCAGATTTGATTCATATCGTGCAGGTGCATGACCGGGGTTGTATACAATCCAGAGCGGGCGATCGCTTATAATCGCTCCTGACCACCCATCACTAGCAAGTAATACCGCTACTTGCTCTGGCTCAAAATTTGTCACCTGATCTGGTGTAAAAAGTGTTGCTCCTAGCTTGGCTGCTAGAGTGTCTGCGGGTAATGGTTCAAACGATCGCACTCGAAGTAAGCTTCGTTGTTCAGTTGCGATCACTTCACAGCGTTGCCTAAATTCCGACGATAGACTTTGAATTAATGACATATCTTTAGGGATCTTACTTCAATTCGCCATCATTTTGAGACAAATCGCGATAGGCTGCTTTAACTAAAGATGCTAAAGCATTGGCGATCGCTGGATCAAGGTTTTTGTCAGCCCGTAGTTGAATAGCGATCGCTTCAGGCGTATCCAGTTGATCCTCCTCTGAGGTTCTAAACAACTCCGCAGGTGGCACTTCTAGCCAGTTACAAAGTGCCAGAAAAGTTTCCATATCCGGCATTTTCCCACTCTCTACTCGTGAAAGAGTGGATGGACTAACATTACCAATCTCCGCCGATGTTTCCCGTAGTCCTCTGCTGCCGCGTTTTTTGCGGACTAGGCTTGCTAACCGTTCTATATCTAGATAACTTCCCATTCCTTTGCTCCTGTCTCACAAAAGAATAAATTGTTTCTTGCTTGACACAAAATAAATAATGCTGTACGGTTTATGAAACAAATGTATCACGGATGAAAAAATTCGTATTGTTAAAAAAATCCTCTAAATGATGGATTACCTTTAATGAAAAGTGATGAATTTAATAGCCTCGTTCTTGGTTTAGCAGAGTTTGTCCGTCGAGATGGCAGGTATCCATATCCTGAACTGCTTCGTCATGCTCTTAATAAACTAGCTCTAGAGGTAACGGCCGTAACTTATCCGCGTACTTTAACAGGTCTTTTAGGTTTACTCGAAAAACCTGTGAAAACTTGGTATCCACAGCGCTTACTACCAAAAGAGTTTGACTCAGATTTTGGTTTGCTCTACGAAGGGGGATTAAGCGAAGAAGCAAGTCGATACTTATATGAGGAATTGCTTGAGCAAGGCAAAATACCTGAGTTCGCCACTGCTGCAACTAAGCAGATGGCAATAGAGAATTTTTCTTTTAAGAAAATTTTGCAAAGTTTGCAAGAAGTGTACAACAACGATAACGATCCTGAGCGCATTCAACAAGAATATGTTTTGTTGCGTCGATTTTTGATTGAGAATCCATACACAACTTCGGCGCAACTTCGCAAGGTATTTTCCAAGACCCGATATATTGATACTCAAGAAGTCGGCGAACTCTACGAAAATTGTCAAGTAGATGAGCTTTGCTGGAATTGCGATCGCTGCGGCCCTTTGTTTAAAAAGTATGGAAAGCTACGTGGTATTAAACCCAGTGCTTGCAACGATCATCGCCAAAATTTGCCCTTTATTCGACAAATCACCTGGAAACAAGGGTTGCGTCGTCTGAAGTTTGGTATCCATTTGCGTATTTGTTTACCGGGTATACCTGAGATGCGCTTATTTAAAGTGTTGGAAGAACTTCAAAGCAAATACTCAGATCAGCTATGTGCCATCCATCTTTATCCAGGCATTGATCGCTATGACTTACAACTACGCTTCTGTGACCAATCAACCTGGGCTGTGGATATTAAAGATTACCGAAGCCCCTACAATTTAGCACCAAAGCTGACACCTCTATTTGGTGAGGGCGATCTGCGTTATGACGAAAGCTTTTATGTCATTCCTATCCAACTGGAGTTTAGACTAAAAGCGATATGAGAGAACGCAAATCAAATAGAATTACAGATTAAAAATATTATCTTGTCAGGCTTAAAGTATCCGCGA
>NZ_JBALFC010000125.1:0-29665 GCF_036917755.1 Nostoc sp. | reverse complement strand
TCCCAACTGGTGGTATGTGCTAGCTTGGGAATAGCGATCGCCAAATTCGATATTGATAGCCAAAGCTTGTTGGTAATTGCGCCGCGCCTCCTCAAATTCCCGCAAATATTGGGCAACCATTCCCAACTGGTGGTAGGTGCTGGCAGAAGAATAGCGATCGCCTATTTGTTGTTCAATTTCTAGACGCTGTTGATAGAAAGTTGTCGCCTGTGTAAATTGTCTCAAGTCTAGATAAGCATTCCCCAGTTTAAACAAAGCAGCAATTTCGCCGCGAGCATTCTGAAGTTGTTGTGAAATATTTAAAGATTTTTGATAATAAGCGATCGCTGTATCAAATTGCCTTTGCTGAGAATAAGACTTTCCTAATGTGTTAAGAACTTCAGCATGGAAGGTGGAATCTTGAAACTCATTAGCTATTTTTTCGGCTTCTTCTAAATATTCTCTAGCTTTGATAGGTTCTATCTTACTTAGATACGCGACTCCTAGCTGATGCAAAATATTACTATAGTTGCGAAGATTTTCTCCTGTCGGATGATGTCCAGTAGGTTTATATTCCATTAGCAGGCGTTGTAATAACTCGATCCGCTCTTGCTTTTCTGGAGGTTCTAATCTGTCTATAATTCTCTCAGTATTTTGAGTCTCATGAATCGCATGATCTTTGGTAACTTGAGGTGTTTGAAACCGAAACATCCCCGATTGCCAAGCCCAAAAATCAGGAGCAAATTTGGCTAACCGAGTCAGGGCATAATCTGAGAGAATAAACAGAATGGGATGAGGAACAGTTCTTTTATAAGCATCTCGGACAAAGTTGAGGTCTTGTAAAACTGGCGGATATTCTCCATCAAAACCAATAGACTTTTCTAAACCTTGTACAATCAAAACTAATTTTTTATTAATTTCTATCTCAATAGTTGGTAATATCTTGACAATTTCATCCCGGAGAAATCGCAAATTTGCATCAGAAAAACTCAGAGTCACAAATTGAATATCCCGACACTCAGGATTTGTCTTTAGCGCCTCAACTAATATTTCTGCATCTGGGGGAAAATTAATTTCCACAAAACCAATGGTAAACTTTTCTGCAAAGTCCACAAAGGTGAGTAATTGAGCAAATATCTCTTGATTAAGCGCGATAAACGCTCCTCTTTCTGAGCTAAGGTTGTGCTGCAAGTGCGGATTCGATGGCTTTCTGGAAGAATTCATTTTGCTTCACCACTGGATTGGGATAATTCCACCGTTTCTCGCCGTTGTATTCCAAAACTGAAGTGTTAAACAGCATTAACTGACCAATATCATCTTTGCTGACATTCTTGGGTATACACACTTGGGCTAAAAACGCATAATGTTCTTCAGGAATAAACCTTTCAAAATTAAATTGCTGTTGTTTCACAGCATAGATAATATCTTCGGCAATAATTTTGGGATGTTTGCGAGTACTAGCAGTTAGGCAAGCAGTCTGTATCATCTGCATTAATTGGCGGACATGCCCGCCACTGGCTTTTGCTAAATTTAGCAATTCCTGGCGAGATTCAAATACAGCATCAATATCTACCCGCTTTTCAATGACACTGGCAACTGCTTCTAGTCCCGTTTGATTGTAGTTTAAATGGCAGCGATCGCGTTCAAATTCATAAATATTCACCATTGGTACAATATGAGGATCACTCTTAAACTGATTGAGTGGATTTTTCGGGGAACAAAGCACAGAAATTGGGACTGTATAAATTATCGTGCAATCTAATTCTTGTAACTGAGCCGCATAGTCAAAAAATAAATGTTCTGCTATCGTCGGTGGTACACGATCCATGTTGTCAAAAATAATTAATAAACCTTTATATTGAGGGAATTTTTTTCGGAGTTTAACAAAGGCATTTCCTAATAAAAGGTTAATATCTGCTTTGAGACGTGATAGGTCTTTTTCTAAAGTTTGGCGAATAGTAGTTTTTTGCTTATAAGAACCTTTAATTTGTGCTAGTAATTTCACCATCAATTTAGCGATAAATGGAGCTTCTGGTTTGAGAGTCGCTTCTCCTTCAATACTCACAGACCTTTCCACACTTTCTTCGGTTTCGTTGGTAATATCCTTAAACCAAGATTCAAAGTTTCCCAGAAGTTGAGAATCAAATTTTAAACCTAATTTACGCAACTCAAATTCTACTTGTTTAATGACGATTAAATATAAATCTGTATAATGAGCATCATTAATATCTGTTTCTTGATTAACTTCTAAATAAATTACGTGGTATTGTTTTTCCCATTGGTTTTGAATGCGTTTTAACTCTGTACTTTTGCCACAGCCGCGATGTCCGGTAAACAAAATTGTGCGGAAATCTGCGGGTTCTTGAAACTCTAAAATCTTACTAACGCTGTCAATTGCTGAAGTTTTGCGTACTGCTGATAAATCAACATAGTAACGCTCCATGTCTGCACCCTTTAGCGGTTCAACATTACAAACTTGAAATGCATCTCTTAGAGTATTAGCACGCTGGTGATTCATTGGGTTTTGACTAACTTTATAGATATGACTTTCTCAATCTTAAATTTTAGGCGATCGCACTGCAATTTTACATCTGAATTTGACGCTGGAATACATTGTAATATGTTATACATTAAAAGCCAAGATAATAACCTGAAAAATTTTTACCGGATGGCTGCGATCGCGCTATGTTGAACAATGGACTTTCAAGTATGCGAAACTGATGATCTGCGGCTAAAGCCGATGTGGTAGCTTTGACAAAGGCGATCGCGGATGCAACTAAATATAAATATTATATTCAATTGTCAATCCTCCAAAAGAAATATAAATTTGAATATGGAACAAGTAATTACTGCAATGGCAGATGCTTTGTTTATAACCAGTAAAATAGGAAAAATAAAAAAAGTAAATCGTGCTGCTCTACAATTATTTGGTTATAGTGAAGAAGAATTAATTAATCAACCAATATCACTGATAATTGATGATAATCAACTATTAATCTCAGCCATTCATCAGCATTCTTATTTTCAGAAAAATTTTCAGAATTTCGAGGTAGTTTGTCGAACAAAGACTAGAGAAAAGCGGTTGATTGCTTTTTCTTGTTCAGTAATTCCGGAAAAAATCAAAGAATTAGAAGATATTGTCTACATTGGTCGGGATATTACTGCTCGGCAGCACCGGGAACAGCGTACAAGTACCCAGTATGCTATCACTCGGATATTATCAGAATCCCAGAGCGTAAAGCAGGTAATTCCGCGAATTTTGCAGTCGATTTGTCAAAACTTAGAATGGGATTTAGGCGAACTTTGGACACCAAATCAATATATTGGCACTTCGGTACAGGGACATAGCATCAATGCAGTACTGAGGTGTGTGGAAATTTGGTCAAGTCGGGTAATTTCTGTCCGAGAGTTTAAAGGAATCACCTGGCAAACTACCTATACACCGGGTGTTGGCTTACCTGGTCGAATTTGGATCAGACGTTTGCCTTTGTGGATTCAAGATATCACAGAAGATGGAGACACTCGGCGATTGCAACCTGCGGCTGAGGCTGGATTGCACGCAGCTTTTGGCTTCCCCATCTTAGACGATAGTGAAATCTTAGGAGTGATGGTTTTCTTCAGTCGGGACATCCAACCAAAAGATAAAGACCTATTGCAAATGGTCGGTTCTATTGGTAGTCAAATCGCTCAGTTTATCAAACGTAAACAAGCAGAAGATGCTCTTGTAGAAAGTGAAGAACGATATCGAGATTTATTTGAAAATGCTAATGACTTGATTCAATCCGTCAATGCATCTGGTCGTTTTTTGTATGTCAATCGTGCATGGCGAGAAACTTTGGGATATAGCGAAGCTGAAATTGCGAATATGAATGTTTTTGATATTATACATCCAGAGTTTAAGCAAGACTGTTTGCAAAGGTTTTATCGCGTACTGTCAGGAGAAAAGTTTGGGCAAGTAAAAGCCGCATTTGTGACTAAAGACGGTCAAACAATCTTTCTAGAAGGTAATATTAACTGTAAATTTATCGAAGGTCATCCAGTTGCGACTCGCGGCATTTTTCGTAATGTCACCCAGCGACTAGCAGCAGAAGAAGCGCTGCGCCATCAGCAGGAAGAAACCGAACGTTTATTGCTGAATATTTTGCCCGTCGCAATCTCGAAACCCTTGAAAGAACAACCAGCTAAGATTGCGGAAGACTTTGCTGATGTCACAGTTTTATTTGCAGATATTGTCGGCTTTACCGAAATTGCTGCTTCTGTGAGTGCAATTCAACTGGTAAACTTACTCAACCCAATTTTCTCAGCTTTCGATCGCCTCACCGAACAACATGGTTTAGAGAGAATCAAAACCATTAACGATGCTTATATGGTAGTTGGTGGCTTACCCACGCGCCGCCCAGATCATCCTCAAGCGATCGCTCAAATGGCACTCCAGATGCAAACTGCGATCGCTCTATTTAATACTGAGAAGAACCAAAACTTCAGCATTCGTATCGGCATCCATAGCGGTTCCGTAGTGGCGGGAGTAATTGACCTCAACAACTTTACTTATGATCTCTGGGGAGACATGGTAAACATCGCTAGCTGTATGGAATCCCAAGGTATTGCTAGTAAAATCCAAGTTACAGAAGATACTTATAAGTGTTTGTGTGATCAATTTTTATTTGAAAAGCGGGGCGAAATCGAAGTTAAAGGCAAAGGAAAAATGACAACTTATTTGTTGATCGGACGGAAGTAAAACCTCACCCTAACCCTCTCCTTGGTAAGCAGAGGGAGCAAGAATCTTGTTTCTCATCTGGTATATTTGCAAAATTGTGTCCTGACGGACATCCCTCTCCTTAATAAGGAGAGGGACAGGTTTTGCATAGCAAAACCAGGGTGAGGTTTCTTTGGGCTATTCGATAAATTTTGACGCACTCCCTAGTGAGTATTCGGAATCAGCCGCCCACAGGGATAAGTCGCTGTTTGCTGTGAAGCACTATCAGCCACTGCTGCTGGAATCTGATCCGATGGTCGGGTTTTGGCTGCTAGATAGTCTTTTTGCAGTTTGTCCAAAATGGCTTCTCGCCTGTCGTAGATTCGCTTCAGGGGGCGAGGCTGGCACTTATTCAAGACGTATGCTGTCACCAATGGTAGAGCGATCGTGCTATCGGTATAACAAACAATTGTGTTAGGTAATTCTTCCGGGTCAATCTTACCCCAGCTGACGGCTTCCGATGGGGTTGCTCCAGACAAACCGCCTGTATCTGGACGCGCATCGGTAAACTGCACAAAGAAATCGTGTCCTCGTTCTTCTAGTCCCAATACCTCGTGAAGTTGCGGTTGCGTTTGTAGCAAAAAGTTTTTCGGACTACCGCCACCGAGAATTACAGCTGCACTTTTTCCTCCTGATTCACGGGCATTATATGCGATCGCAGCCGTCTCATTTACGTCAATTGATGGATCTATCACCAACTGTGAACCTTCCAAAGCTAAAGCCGCCACGTTCATCCCAATTGAGCTATCTCCTGGAGAAGACGTATATATCGGCACACCATACTCATAAGCTGTCGCCAGCAAGCAGGAATGTTGCACACCCAGCTGCTTTTCTACTTCCCGAACATACTTACCCAATAAATAGTGAAACTCAGCAGTTCCCATCCGCTTCTGAAATGCTTCCCCTTGCAAAATCTTGCGGATAAACGCATCAGTTTCCAGCAGCACATCGTAACCAAAGATAATGTCATAAATGCGAATAGTACCTTCCTGGCGCAGTTTCACATCATCCAAAAACGGATTACCAGCAAAGAGTTCAAAACCCAAACCGTAATGCATATCGTGGTAAAGATTTGCACCAGTGCTAATCATCCAGTCAATAAAGCCGTTGCGAATTAAGGGTGCAAGTGCTGAAACCCCAAATCCTGCTGGTGTCATCGCACCGGAAAGGCTAACTCCCACCGTGACACCTTCCTTTAGCACATCACGACTCAGAAGTTGGCAGATTTCCCGCAACCGCGCTGAGTTGTAAGCGGTAAAGTATTGATCAATCAAATCCACCACATTGATATCATTTGATATCGGTGTCGGTGCGATTTTTTGACCCAGCTGTTTAGACATTTTGGCACTCCCGAACTAGTAAACACGCCCGAATCTAATGTTATCTAGCTTTGAACCAAAGTGACAGCAATTTACAGCTGTTTTCAGGTAAATAGACCACAACTGAGAAGGGGAGTAGGCTTGCCGTGAGCGTAGCCGAATGGGAGTGGGGAGTAGTGTGGTTCAAATAAATGAAAACAGCTGTAATACCGTTTTACTTTAATAATGATACAAATACGTTGGTAGGGGCACAGCATTGCTGTGCCCCTACGATAAATCTATATGTATCAGGGTTTGGGTGAAATGGTATAAGTAGCCCATTTCATCAAAAAACAGGACGACGGCTGAGATTAAATCGTGTCACCTACCTCAACGGCTACAAATAAGTTTGCGGAAATATTAAATTTAATGGAAGATTTAGTCGATCGAGATAGGTGTACGCTACCTAGATGGGAATGTGTCAACAGAGGACTCAACCAATGGGATATGTAATTGCTACTGCAAATATGAAAGGTGGCGTTGGTAAAACCACCCTCACGGTCAACTTAGCTACCTGTTTAGCTAAAAATCATGGTAAGCGGGTGCTTGTCCTTGATTTAGATAGCCAAATTAGCGCCACACTTAGTTTAATGTCGCCTTTAGATTTTGCCAAGCGTCGTAAACAAAGTAAGACATTTAGGTATCTAATAGACGAAGTTATTAATCCAGACCCACAAGGAAAACTGACAATTCAAGATATCATTCAATCGCAGGTTTGTAATCTTCCAGGACTAGATTTATTACCAGGAGACATCGACTTGTATGATGAATTTGTTGTCTCTGAAATGCTGCATCAACAAGCAACTGCTTTGGGCGAACAGGATTTTGAAATGATTTGGAATCGCTTTGAAAGAGTCCTGATTAATAACATCTTAAAACCAGTACGTCAAGAATATGATTTTATCCTTCTCGATTGTGCCCCTGGCTATAATCTATTGACTCGTAGCGCTTTAGCCGCCAGCGATTTTTACATACTTCCTGCTAAACCAGAACCTTTATCTGTAGTGGGTATTCAACTGCTGGAAAGACGGATTGCCCAATTAAAAGATAGTCACGGGCATGAAAGCAAGATAGATATAAAAATGCTGGGAATTGTATTTAGTATGTCCAGCGCTAACCTTCTGACTGGCAGATACTATAAACAAGTGATGCACCGCGTTGTTGAAGATTTCGGTGTAGAAAAAATTTGTAAGGTACAAATACCAGTTGATGTCAATGTTGCTAAGGCTGTTGATAGTTTTATGCCAGCTGTTTTAATTGCTCCCCAATCAGCTGGTTCAAAAGCCTTCTTTCAGTTAACTCAGGAGTTGTTGCAGAAGCTTTAATTTAGAGTGAGGAGTTAGGAGTTACAGCAAAAAGGCGGTTATAAACCGCGTCTACACAGACAAAACCCACCTCCGTGGGTTAAGAATCCTTGATTTTGTATTAGTCCACGAAGGTGGACTTCGTTTGTATAGCGGCGTAAAGCCTTCGGCATAGCTTCGCTTAGCGCGTCAGCGTGCCGGAGGCTCTATTCCATTCGCCAAGTTAAGCAAAGCGTAACCCAACAAAGCCCCGAAAATGTTGGGTTTCGTTCCTCAACTCAATCTCCGCAAGGTTTTTGGCACTAACTGAATTGTATTGGGTAATAACCCACTTTGCGTAGTTCATTTTGTAATATACGAAGATTAGATTACGAAATATAGCGATGGCGAGGCTGGGCTGTGCCTACGCTATCTAAACACAAGCATAACCCTGTCACCAATAATCGTCAGTATTAATACTTGACAACATGACCATTATTGGTAATTATTTTTCAGATTAATATAATACATTTGGAATTGTGGATTATGGGTAATAAGTAAGTTATCCTTTCCAGAAGTTCAGCAGTTATACTGAAGCTGAAAACGCCGAAACTCAGTTACTGAGTCCGATGCAAAGTTAGTAAATCTAGCTAAGAAATAATGGTTAGTAACGATTCTGTACAGGCAGAGAAAAATCAGGACTTGGTAACACGCCTACCACGGACTCTGAGTTATCTCGAAACCTGGGGCTTTGGCTTAACTGGTCATGTGGGATGGATTGGTACTGCCCCGATTATTCATGCAGCGTTAGGGCCTAAAGCAATCTTAGTTTGGTTTTTTGGCACGATCATTTCCTTTTTACTTAACTTGCAGGTAAAAAGTCTAGGTAGACATTGGATAAATGTCTCAGGAGGAACACCAAACTATACCACAAGGCTATTAAAGAACTTTCCTGGCTTAGGCCGTTATGTAGCATTAGGATACTTTTTTAGCTGGGCAGCAGCACCGGCACTGTATGCAATTATTCTCACCAACCTAATTAAGGTCAATTTTGAACCATTAGGTATTTCTTGTCCAGAAACTTTATTAAAATTTGTATTTACAGCGATTCCTTTTATTGTGGCATTCAGTGGTACCCGTGCTTTAGCGCTCCTGCATTTATTTTTTGTATTTCCAGCGATTTTATTACTGCTTTTGTTTTGTATTCAAGGTGTAATATGGTTAGCCTTCTCAACTGCTAGTTTTAAATTTATCTCAACTAGCACACATAGCTTGAGCTTTGAAGAATGGGCAAAGTGGTTTTTTCTGGCTAGCTATTCAATTTATGCTTGTGAAACCACTTCTTCTTTTGTTGCTGATAGCCGCCATCCATATAAAACTTTAAGGTTCTTAACCGTAGCTGCTTGGCTAATTCCTCCAGTGTTTTTAGGTGCTTCTTGGGTATTAATGTGTTCAGCTCCAAATCCAAAAATAGATAGCGATGTGTTCTTAAATTTGGTAGCGGCTTCTAAGCCTTTTTGGGGTGAATATGCCCCCTTTCTAGTCACACTTCTGATTTCTGTATCCTGCCTTCTAAGTTCTGCTACGGCAGTTTCCAATTCTCCTCGGATATTATACCAACTGGCCTTAGACAGACAACTTTCTCCCATATTTGCAGTAGTTTCTCCTCAAGGTGTCCTTGGGCCTGGCATCCTAGTTACCTTTATACTCAGTCTGTTTTGTCTAAATTTGGGAAATATATCTCAACTTGTCACAGTAGCAGGCACTTGTTATCTCACGTCCATTATGGGACTACATCTGGGATTATGGCTGTGTCGAGGTAAACCGGAGGTGTTATGGCCTTGGTGGTCACTTGGTTTTTTCTTGGTAGAAGCGGTAGTTCTAATCGTGGGAGGTTTAGCTTGGAATTGGAGACATTTGTTAGTGGGATTATTATTACCCATTGTTCTAATCATCGGAGATATAGCGTTGCGTGACTTAAGATTTGCGCCATTACACCCAAAATGGTGGATACAGCGTTACAACACTAGGTCTAGTAGAAACAACCCAGACTTTGTGATACTACAGATGATTGTTTTAGTATCATTAATTTGTATTACTGCCACAATCAGTTGGCTTCTGCGCGATTTATTAGACAAACTTTCTAATAATCCTTCAAACTCTTTACTAGCTATTCTGTTAGTGACGCTTTCTTTTATGGGGGTAGCGATCGCTTCCTGGACAACTCTACCACAAATTGTTGCGATTAATGAGGCACGCAAACAAGCAAAAAATCTATTTATCACTACTCTCGATACCGTTCCAGATAGTGTTTTACTCTTAGATAAAAACGGTATAATTTGTCAGACAAATGTCGCTGCTGAAGACTTATTTCAAACAACTATTCAGCCGTTACTTGGGCAAAACTTGAATCAACTCTTAATATCCTATCGTGGCAAACCTGAGCAATGGTCTATTAGGAGTGAGCAAACCTTAAAAATTAACCAAGGTCTACGAATTGTTGAATCGACTATTTCACAGCAATTTAATTATTGGCTACGGGAGTATGTTGTTGTTGTACGTGACATCACTAAGAGTAAGCTAGTAGAGAAAGAATTAGTCCAGTATCGTTATCAGTTTGAGCGGCTGGTTCTAGAACGCACCATTGAACTTACTAGAGTTAATCAAGAACTTGAACAAGACATTATCAAGCGTCAACAAGTACAAGAGCAATTACTCCACAATAGTCTTCATGACGGGCTAACTGGATTACCTAACCAACGATTATTTATGGAGCGGGTGCAGCAGGCGATAGAACGTACTAAACAACAAAATAATTATTTATTTGCCGTACTCTTCGTAGACTTAGACCACTTTAAAGCTGTTAATGACACCCTTGGACATTTAGTGGGAAATCAACTTTTGATTGCAATTTCTCATCGGCTAAAGTCAATTCTGAAAGTCGGAGACATAGTTGCCCGTTTTGGGGGAGACGAGTTCACAATTTTAATTGAGGAAATTGAGGATATCAGCACCGCCATACAGGTAGCCGAGCGAATTAAAAAGGTGCTAGCTTCGCCATTTCAATTAAATGAGCATAGGGTGTTAGCTAATGCCAGTATTGGCATTGCCTTAAGTAGAAAAGATTATGACCAAGCAGAGGAGATTCTACGCGATGCCGATGTGGCAATGTACTCTGCCAAAACACTTGGTAAGGCACGCTATGAGGTCTTTGACCCAAAGATGCACGAGGGTGCATCTTCGCTGTTGGAGTTGGAAACTGCTCTCCGAAATGTGCTGCTCAAGCAAGAAGAATTTCGTCTTGATTACCAGCCAATTATTTCACTGACAACTGGCAAAATTATTGGATTTGAGGCGCTGATACGTTGGGATCATCCAAAACGAGGACTTATTTCCCCTCAAGATTTTATTCCCCTGGCCGAGGAAAGTGGAATGATTGTTAGTATCGGGCAATGGGTGCTTTATGAAGCGTGCCGCCAAATGCACACATGGCATAAACAATTTCCCACCTCAGAACCCCTGACAATTAGCGTAAATTTTTCTGGTAAACAAATCACGCAACCCGATGCGTTTAAAAAAGTTCAATATATTTTGCAGAAAACTGGACTCCAGCCATCCAGTTTGAAATTGGAGATTACTGAAAGCTTGTTGATGGATAATTTTGAATTAGCTACCACCGTGCTTTACCAGTTAACAGCGCTGAATGTCGAGTTGCACATGGATGATTTTGGTACTGGCTATTCATCCTTAAGTTATCTGCACCACCTACCAATCAAAACTCTTAAGATTGACCGTTCTTTCGTCAGCAATATAGGTAGTCAAGGAGAAAATTTAAAAATTATTCGAGCGATCGTGACATTAGCTCATAATTTAAATATGTCTGTAACAGCAGAAGGGATAGAAACTGTAGAGCAATTAGCACAGTTAAAGGCTTTACAATGTGATTATGGACAAGGGTATTTTTTCTTACCACCTATGCAAAGTGCAGAGGTAGAAATACTACTTGCTGCCAACTTGTGTAGCAAAAACTTTTTAAAGATATAAAAATCTTGGTATCGGATTCTGTTTAGAAAAACACATCGTAAAATTGGGCAATTACAGCAGTTTCCATGTATTTGAACCACATCTGTCGTAGGGACACAGCACTGCTGTGCCCCTACCGCGTGGTCTATTTACCTGAAAATAGCTGTAATTTGACTTGATAATCTATATCACGAGTTATATCATGTCCACAGTGATGATGCGGACATGATATAACTTGCAATCTGCTGTATCTTAGTGTAGTACTGGCTGTAGCTGGAAATCCTCTGCGTTATTAAGTAACCCTTCTTCTAGCAAAAGCTCATTAACGAAAGTATCGATTTTATCCCGATCAATATTCTGCATGACTATAACATGTGTCCAATTTTCAAAAATTGCTAACTGCCACTTTTTAATTAGCTTTTGAGAAGGTTTTTGAAACACTACGGTATTGGAAAAATTATTGAGCATACATGGATATTCTCTAATTTTCAGTTGTTGAAAAAGATATTGGGCATTTTGAATACAGATATTTGCTTCTCTAGCTAATCCATCATAACCTCTTGTTTGGACTGCATACCAGAGAATCAGAGGGGTATGACCGTTTCTAGATCCCAGAATTGTTGTATCTGTTGAACCAATATATTCAATCGTTGTTTCAACTTTTTCTACCCATTTTTTCTTAGTTAAAACTACACCGCAAGGCAATGGAGAACCAATGAATTTAGCAGAAATAGCTATACTATCTATGGGTTTTTGAAAGTTAACTTGCGGAGCGCCATCTAGAAACGGTAATATTAATCCTGAAAGTGCAGCATCACAATGAATATAGTAATCTTTAATTTGATTGCGATCTAAAATTTCTAGAACTTGGTCTAAGTTATCAATCGCACCTTTGACAGTAGTACCAATATTTAAATTTATGATCGCTGGATAATTCAGATTTTCGCTAATGAGTTGTTCAAAATGTTGATAATTTATCTCTCCATTAATTTGCGAATTAACAACATTATGTTGGATGCGGAATAATTTGGCTGCTTTGGGAATTGAGTAATGAGAGTCTTGTGATGAGTAAAGAATCCCATTAGGGTAGATTTCTCTTGCTAAGAACATTCCATATAAATTACCTTCAGTTCCACCAGCAGTAACATAACCCCAAAACTCATTTTCTGGAATCTTATAAAGTTGAGCAAAAAAAGATAATACTTCTTGCTCAAACTTCCGAGAATGAAGACCAAAATCTGGCTCAATATATGGATCTCCAGCATTATTTAACAGAAAATTGAAAAATTCTGCGATCGCACTGTAATCACAACTTAAATTATATGGATAGCCGGCATGAAACTGCGATCGCTCTTCTATTTGCAGCAAAAAATCTGCCAACTCTTTAGCAACTTTATCTGAGGACATTATTTCTGTACCTGAAAATTTGATTTAAGGAATTTTTAGTCTAAATTCTACGTATTAATCAATACCTTTATATTTTCTTAAGAATGCAGAATTCAGATTTTTTATTGGTGAAAATACGTATTAAATTTCAGTAAAAATACCCAAGATTTATGTTCATAAGTAGATTATTCTTTATCTGATTTTTCACGGGATATGGAAAACCTCACCCTGGTTCTGCTACGCAAAACCTGTCCCTCTCCTTAGTAAGGAGAGGGATGTCTGTGAGGTTTGTGGGATTTTTGCTTTTAGAATTCTCCGGCTAAGGCTGCAACACAGCGATCGCAAATTAGCGGATGTTCTGCTGATTCTCCCACATGAATGGAGTAGTTCCAACAGCGATCGCATTTTTCCCCATCTGCTTTTACAACATCAATAGTTGTTATTTTCTCAGTACCTAACAATTTAGCTACTTTTATCTGTTCTTCTGCCTCTTTAAGAGGGGAATCTAGTAGTTCAACTTGAGATACTAAAAACAGATAACGCAACTCATCTACCCCATTACTTTGGTCAATAGAATGGGGGTTAAGTGATTGTAACTGTTTACGCTCTTCCAAATCTGAGACATATAACAAAACCTTAGCTTCTAAAGAAGACCCGATTTCTTTCGCTACTCGAAGATTCTCTAAACTTCCATTGACATCAGTACGAATTTTCCGTAACTCTGTCCAAAATTCCGCTAATTCAGGATTACGCCATTTTTCCTCTACTTGCACCCAACCGGCTTCAAATACCGATTTGTAAGGTGTTTTGTAGGGGAGATATTGCCAGATATCTTCGGCGGTGTGGCATAATACTGATGCGATCGCTCGTGCTAAATTTTCTAACGCTATCTTCAGCACTGTTTGACAACTGCGACGGCGGAAAGCATTGGTTGCACTGATGTACAGCCTATCTTTGGCAACATCTAAATAAAAGTTGGATAAATCCACCACGCAGAAATTCTGCACTGTTTGGAAAAAGCGGAAGAATTGGAAACTCTCAAAGGCTTCCGTCACTTCCTCAAACACCTCGGTGATGCGGTGCAGCATATAACGGTCAAGTTCTGGCAATTCCTCAAAAGGTACTGCGTCTTTTTCTGGGTCAAAATCATCCAAGCTACCCAACAAGAACCGCGCCGTATTGCGAATCTTACCTCTGACATCATTCAGCTGCTTGATAATGTTTTTCCCAATGCGGACATCGCCGGAGTAGTCTACCGATGATACCCACAGTCGCAATACATCTGCACCGTAGGCCGGTTCTACTTTTTGATTTTTCCCGCCTTCAATGATTATATTTGGGTCAACCACATTTCCTTCAGACTTACTCATCTTTCGTCCTTGTTCGTCCAAAGCAAAGCCGTGAGTTAGCACAGTTTTGTAAGGCGCAATGTCATTCACTGCTACACTGGTGAGCAAGCTTGATTGGAACCAGCCGCGATGTTGGTCGGAACCTTCCAAATAGATATCAGCAGGATAGCGTAACTCTGGACGTTGTTTGGCAACAGCCGCCCAAGATGAGCCAGAATCAAACCATACATCCATTGTGTCTGTACCTCTGCGGTAAGACTTACCATTTTGGCGATAGGATTCTGGTAATAACTCTTCAACCGACAGTTCCCACCAAGCATCAGAACCTTTTTCTGCGATAATTCCTTGAACGTGGTTGATAATTTCTTCATTCAGTAGTGGTTCTCCCGTGGCTTCATCGTAGAAAACGGGAATGGGTACACCCCAACTCCGCTGACGAGAGATACACCAATCGGAACGTTCCGCCACCATTGGCGTGATGCGATTTTCACCTTGGGCTGGAATCCATTTTACCGTGGCGATCGCCTTTAATGCTTCTTCTCTAAATCCTTCCACGGAAGCAAACCATTGTTCAGTCGCCCGAAAAATCGTCGGCTTCTTCGTCCGCCAATCATAGGGATACTTGTGAGGGTATGCTTCTTCTTTCAACAAAGAACCAGCCACCGTTAATGCATCAATTACCGCTTGATTCCCATCACCCAGAACATTCAACCCCGCAAATTGTCCCGCTTCTTCGGTAAAATTGCCATTGTCATCCACTGGTGCAAGGATGGGTAAACCGTAGCGCAGACCAACAATGTAATCTTCTTGACCATGACCGGGGGCAGTATGTACCAACCCAGTACCCGATTCAGTAGTAATGTAATCACCGCCCACAACAATCGGACTTTCGCGGTCAAATAGAGGATGACGGTAAGTAGTATGCTCTAAATCATTCCCCTTAAACGTGGCTTTGAGAGTTAACTCAACTCCCAACGTCGAAGATAAACGTTCCACTAAATCAGCAGCAACGATGAGATAGCGAAACCTCACTCTTTCCGTTAACGAAGAATGAGAAGAAACTTCCTCACTCCCCCTCCCTGCTTGCGGGGAGGGGGTTGGGGGGTGGGGTTCCACTTCCACCACTGCATAATTCAAATCTGCATTTACCGCCACAGCCAAATTCCCCGGAATCGTCCAAGGTGTAGTTGTCCAGATAGCCACACCTAAATCTGACAGATATTCCGCCAACAGTGGTTTTACAGCTTCCGCTAAACCTGTGATGGGAAAAGCTGCATAGATACTGCGGGAAACGTGACCTTCTGGATATTCCAACTCAGCTTCCGCCAAAGCGGTTTTAGAACTCGGACTCCAGTGAACCGGCTTCAAACCGCGATAGATGTAGCCTTTTAAGAACATCTGACCAAATACGCCAATTTGCGCCGCTTCATATTCCGGCTTCAGAGTGAGATAAGGGTTGTCCCAATCTCCCCAAATACCGTAACGTTTAAAATTTTGACGCTGGTCATCTACGGTAACTAAAGCAAATTCTTTCGCTTTCTGCCGCAGTTGTAAAGGTGTTAAATTTTGCCGTTCTGCTGACTTCATGTTCTGCAAAACTTTTAACTCAATTGGCAAACCGTGACAATCCCAACCAGGGACGTAGCGAACTTTACGCCCTTGTAGCAGTTGATAGCGATTAATAATATCTTTGAGAATTTTATTTAAAGCATGACCAATATGCAGAGAGCCATTAGCGTAGGGAGGCCCATCGTGCAGTATAAATAATTCGCCGGGGTTATTTTCGGAGAGGCGATCGTAAATTTTATTATCTTCCCAAAATTTTTGGATTTCCGGCTCCCGCTTGATGGCGTTTGCCCGCATCTCAAAGTTAGTCTTGGGTAGGTTTACAGTATCTTTGTAACTTCCTGATTCGGTCACAGTCTCATGCCTAGAATTAGGTGTGCAGGTTTTATTAATTATAGAAGATGACATGAAAACCAAAATTTGCTATTTTATTTACCTTTTTTGATAAACCTCTCCCTGCCTTGAACTAAGGGACTGACAAATAAAAAAACATCTCAAATTTTCTTGTGGGATGGGTGTCCTCACCCGTCCCATACTCAGGGCGGGCAGGATGCCCACCCTGAATATGGATAATTTATTTATTGGAAGTCCCTTAAATATGGGTTATCTAGAACCCTTGTAGAGACGTAGCATTGCTACGTCAAAACAATTCTTTTTCACCAGATTAGGACTTACGCACAAATTACGGAATAACGAACCGCAGAGGCGCAGAGGGCACGGAGAAATCAGAGTTTGAGAGATATTTTGCGTAAGTCCTACAGATGTCTAATCAGGAATTTTGCGGACGTTGAGAGTTAATCAACAGAAAGTAGTATAGTTTACTAGGTTCGCCTAAAGCTATCCAAACGTTTCGTTTAAAAACAAAGAATTTTGGGGTTGCTCTAATGTTAAGTCCTGTTCTAACAGTCAGTATTTTTCAAAAAAAATCCGACCCTAAAGTATTTTCAGCAGGCCAAGTCATCTTTGAAGAAGGACAGCCTGGCGATAATATGTATGGCATTCTCGAAGGAGAGGTAGATATATTAGTCAATGGCAAGATTATAGAAACCATTGAGACGGGCGAAGTTTTTGGTATCGGGGTACTTGTAGGAGTCCAAAATAGAACTTACACAGCTATTGCCAAGGTGGATAGCAAACTGGGTTTCCTTGATGAGGAAGGGTTTCTCTTTGCCGTTCAGGAAACACCCATGTTTGCCCTACAGGTGATGAAAAGTTATTCAGAGCGTCTGACTCGCTTGCAGCATATGGTCTAAAGCACTTTAGGAGGCAGGGTGCAGGAGGGTGCAACGATCAGAGATAGGCGTGAAATAACGTAGGCACAATTCATCAATTGTGCCTACCAAGGATTTTGGGCAACGTGGTCTTTTCCCAAGTGGCTTCTCTGCCTTCTGCCTTTTTAATGAAAGATGCAAGATTTACCGGAGGTAGCAATGGCGCGTAAACGCTTGATTATTGAGATGGGGATGGGAATAGATCAGCATGGACAAGAACCAACTGTAGCAGCATCTAGGGCAGTACGCAATGCGATCGCTCACAATGCCTTACCTGGTGTTTGGGAAGTTGCAGGTTTAAGTCACCCCAATGAAATGATTATAGAGGTTCAAGTAGCAGTACCATATCCAGAACAAGTTAAGGAAGAAGAAGTACTAGCTGTACTGCCATTTGGTCGGAAAACCCTCACCGTAGAATCTGGGGGGATGGTAGTTCAAGGGCGGGCGATTCCCGAACTCAACGATAAAAATGACGAAATGTTGATTGCGATCGCAGCTGTAACAGTTCTGGTTGAAAATGAGTAACTGAGGTCAAACCCATAGAGCGCTGATACTGGACTAACCTTCGTAATCAGTTGCAAGAATGGGTTTTGCTCTCAGGCGCGATTCAAAAAATCCAACTCAATATTTGTGGCGCAATCTTTCTAATGTCGCCATCTACCTTTGGGTGTCCCCTGCCCACCCGACTGAAATCGTTATACTAACTGTGGGAGGCTGTGAATCTAACCAGCCAGCTTCCATAGTTGTGTTTTTTATAGCTTGCTGCACTATGTCCTTCATCCAAACCCCGCTAATTGGTTTAAAAGCTGACTCATTTCGTCATCCATTAGACCTGGAAGCTACCAGAGCGCTCAAGCAGATACCAGGCATAGATATGTTGGTGCGAAATTGGCTCGGGCCAATGGCAGAGCAGGTTTTCTATGTGGAAAATATTGCCTCCAGCATTCTGGTGGGTGAAAAGCAACTGCCCGATTTATACAAACTGTTGTTAGATGCCTGTAAAATCCTGGATATAGAGCCTCCCCAATTGTACGTCCGGCAACATCCGGCTCCTAACGCCTATACTTTTGCTGTGCGGGGTAAGCAGCCCTTTGTTGTGCTACACACATCCCTGATTGATATCCTCACACCAGTAGAAATACAGGCAGTAATTGCCCACGAGTTGGGGCATCTCAAGTGTGACCATAGCGTTTACTTGACTCCTGTAAATTTATTAATATTAGCTGCGGCGATTGTGCCCAATGTCGGAACCTTCGTTGCTCAAGCGATACAGGCACAGCTTTTAGAATGGGTACGTTGTGCTGAGTTTACCTGCGATCGCGCCGCATTACTAGCAACCCAAGACCCGAAAGTTGTCATGTCAGTGTTGATGAAGTTAGCGGGTGGTTCCCCCACCTTAGCGCCACAACTGAATCTCGATGCCTTTGTTGCCCAAGTCCGCGCTTACGATGATATTAGCAAGACCGAACTAGGCGAAATGGTCAAAGCCGCCCGCACAGCCCAATTAACCCATCCAGTACCAGTGCTACGGGCGCGAGAAATTGACCGATGGGCAAGCAGCACAGAATATCAAACTCTGTTACACAGTCACGGACTTAAGTATACTAATGAAGTTACACCCAAAGGCGGGTGGCGCAATTGGTAGAGCTACTAATAATAACCACTTTTATACTTTGTGGAGGGACAAGCGTGACCCTCCTCACCCGCTCCGTAGGATTAGAAGTCTCTTAACCCGACGCAACTTCGCTAGTAACGAGTTCAATCTCGCAGCAGAGATTAATTCCCTAACTGCTAATCTTGTCAGATGAGCAAATGCAGAATATTAGCAAAGCTTTAGCAGGAGTTTTAGGCATTAATTAATGCATTTGTCAATATTATGAATGCAGTGTCTGGCGACAAGCCGCTTCTCTACGTTCGCGCAGCGTGTGGCAGACAGGCGCTTCTCTCCGAGAGGCTCCGCCAACGCGTAGCTTGCTTCTATGTAGGAATATGCGTCTACCCACTCATGTAAAATATTGGTACAGCCAGAAAATCAGCTAATGACCAGGTTTCCCTACGACCAGTTTGCAAAAGACTATCTTAAAGAATTATTACAGCCATTGGGAGAAGTGGAAACAAGTCGGAAAGTTCCAGCCCAAATCCGAGAGATTGATGTTTATTTTGTACCTTCACCGCAATCCACAAGCAATAGAATAGAATTAGGACTGTTAGGAAAATTTGCGGCTGAACCTGCATTAATTGAACCATTTAGAAATGCAGCTACAATTGCGGAAATTCGTAGTTGTATGAGTAAGTTATTTGATATTTTCGCAGAAGTAAAGCGTCAGACTAAAGGTGATAAAAACCGGATTGCGGAATCAGATTTACCACGTTTATGGATTTTTTCACCGACAGCTTCTGAATCTATATTGGATGGTTTTAGAACTAATCTAGATGAGGAAAATTGGGGAATAGGAGTACATTTTTTAGGGGATTATTTGAGAACAGGAATTGTGGCAATTCACCAATTACCGTGTACAGAAGAAACACTATGGTTGAGAATTTTAGGTAAGGGAAGAGTCCAGCAACAAGCGATAGATGAACTAGAAGCACTTCCTCAAAATAATCTCTTACGTTCCAAAGCAATTGATTTATTATTGAGTTTAAAGACTACATTAGAATTCAATCAAAATATAGACGAGGAGGATAGAGATTTAATTATGCGCTTATCACCTATTTATGAGCAAAAGTTAGCAGAAGCTAAACAAGAAGGAATCCAAGAAGGAATCCAAGCAGAACGTCGTAATGTTATAGAGAATTTATTGCAATTTCGCTTTGGTTCTTTAGATGCAGAAATCCGAGTAATTATTGAAGCTTTGTCGGCATTATCTCCAGAGGAATTTACTCCTTTATTACTGCAACTATCGAGGGAAGAATTATTGGATAGGTTTCTTTAGGGACTTGTAAATAAAAAAATATCCCAAAACTGATGCAAAAAGCCTCTCTATTTCTCTTCTCTCTGTGTTCTCTGTCTTGAAAAGTTCAGATGCCTGCGGCGGGCTGCGCCAACGCCGGAAGCCGGCGCTCCGACTTTTCGCTGCGTCTGGAGTGGTTCGTTTCTTTGGATAATTTATTTCTTGGAACTCCCTTAGAATAACTCAATCGGAGATACTGGGTTTTCCATCTTTATTAATAAATTGATGATTACTTAAGCTTGTTCAATCCGACAATCGGATTAGAGAACATCCGAAGGGTAAGCGGCTCTAGTCTTTTAAAATCTTATGGAGAGCGATAAACCGCTCACTACGAATAAAAATTCTTACATTTTACTATGTCTACCGATTTATCCAACGACGATCGCTTTCAACCGATAAATCTCTTTGAGTACGAAAAGTTAGCAAAAGAGTATTTGTCTCAAATTACACTTGATTACTATACCAGTGGTGCTTGGGACGAAATCACATTGCGGGATAATCATGCAGCCTTTGAGCGAGTCAAGCTGCGACCTCGGATCTTAGTTGATGTTAGCGATCGCAATCTAACCACCTCCATTTTAGGACAACCCCTGCAACTACCTTTGTTAATTGCGCCAATGGCTTTTCAATGTCTAGCCCATCCAGACGGAGAAGTTGCTACAGCCCTAGCTGCCGCCTCAGCTGGTGTGGGCATGGTGTTAAGTACAATGGCAACAAAGAGCATTGAAGAAGTAGCGACTGCATCTGATAAATTTCCAGATTCTCTGCAATGGTTCCAGCTTTACATCCATAAAGATCGGGGATTAACTCGTGCTTTGGTAGAAAAAGCCTATAAAGCAGGCTACAAAGCACTTTGTCTGACTGTAGATGCACCTGTTCTCGGACAGCGCGAGAGAGATAGACGTAACGAATTTGCCTTACCCCTAAACTTACATCTGGCTAATCTCGCCACCATCTCAGGGCTAGATATTCCCCATGAAAAAGGCGAATCTAGGTTATTTACCTATTTTGCCCAACAGCTAGACCCAGCAGTAACTTGGCACGATTTAGAATGGTTACAGTCTTTATCCCCACTACCTTTAGTCATCAAAGGAATTTTACGTCCAGATGATGCTGTGCGGGCTGTAGAATATGGAGCCAAAGCAATTATTGTTTCCAATCATGGTGGCAGACAACTCGATGGTGCGATCGCTTCTTTAGATGCCCTAGCTGAAATAGTAGCAGCAGTGGATGGTAGAGTAGAAGTACTGTTAGATGGAGGCATTCGTAGGGGTACAGACATTCTCAAAGCTCTGGCATTAGGAGCAAAAGCGGTACTGATCGGACGACCCATTTTGTGGGGACTAGCAGTAGCAGGACAAGCCGGTGTATCTCATGTCATCTCACTGCTACAAGATGAGTTAAATGTGGGAATGGCACTTAGCGGCTGTGCAAAACTACAGGATATTGATCCTAGTTTATTGACCCTGCCACGCCTTTAAGCCTTACAATTATCAGAGCTTATTCCAGAAAAACTTTGAGAATTAATTTTCTCACTTGTTACAAAACCCCTCAATTAGAGTATAATAGTTAAGATTGGATATAAGGGCGGGTGGCGGAATTGGTAGACGCACCACACTCAAAATGTGGCGGCCTTACGGTCATAGGAGTTCGATTCTCCTCCTGCCCACTACCAAACAACTAGTACACAGGTTAAAAAGGTTAAAAAGGTTAAAAAGTTATGCGCCTGAAAAGATGGGAGTCTCCCCGTAAAGAAGGCAGGAATGAGAAAGGTAGAGGCGGTTCTGCTAGAAAGCGGCAACTCAAAAAGCAAAGGCAAATGTTACGGCAAAGACTCAAGGAAAGTAACAAACTAGACAACAACAAAAACAATAAAGCAGGGAAAGATAAGTTTATCTTTCCCTTATTTTTTGGGCTTTTATTTCATAAAAAAATAAATTTTAGGGATTTTTCAATACATAGGGTAAATTAGATTTTTCATAAATTTGGAAAATCATAAGAATAAACTATTAGCCTATTATTCAAAATATACTAATTTAACTCATCCCCCGGCTTGAAGCCGGGGGATTTCGAGTCATTAGTCATTAGTACCAATGACCAATGACTTTTGACTAATGACTAAATCGGCGGGCGGCTATTCCTCCCACCCCTCTTGTTGGGATGGGAGGAATAGCCGATTTTCTTTGAATTGAACCTCTTAAGCGGATACTTACGTATCAAAATCATCAAACCAAATACAACATTTCATTAATTCATAGCGAATTCTCTGCGTGCCTCTGCGCCCCTACCCTCCGGGAAGGCGAAGCGCCTATGCGTTTAAATTTCAACCCTACATTCGCCACGATTATACGCAAAGCTATACTAAGTGTCTAGTATTTTGCTTCGTCATCTAATTTTTATTTATATGTAGCAAATATTACGCAAATAAACACATATTTATAAGGAACATATCGCAATTGTAATGCTTAGATGAACAAATCAAAAATTAATTATGAAGGAAGTATGAATTTTACCAAGCAGTGTGTGAAATCCCTTGGTGAAAACGGTAAACTAACACACAACAGCAAATAATTCTAGTATTACCGATTAAGCCAAAAGTATACTAAGAAGGCAATTGCATCTCCATGTGTTAACTTCCAACGATGACACAAGCCTACAAAAAGTCAGGAGTAATCCAATCCGAATTCTTCAATATTCGGATTGGTCTAGGTAATCTATGGATTTTTTTCTCGG
This sequence comes from Nostoc sp., assembly GCF_036917755.1. GTDB lineage: Bacteria > Cyanobacteriota > Cyanobacteriia > Cyanobacteriales > Nostocaceae > Nostoc. The sequence continues at coordinate 7,007 of NZ_JBALFC010000125.1, read as the reverse complement.
ACACAGGAGTTATTGATGGTGGCGAGAGTGCTTCTACCTACTAAAAAAGTGCTTGATTTTCCTATTACTGCTTTACGCTTTGACGACCAAGTACAAACAATACTGAAATGGTCGAGTCGGCGTGAGAGTAAAAGTGTATACGTAGCGAATGTACACATGCTCATTGAAGCTCATTGGAATCCAGAGTTTGCCACAGTATTACGAAATGCAGATATAGTTACTCCTGATGGTATGCCTCTGGTATGGATGATGCGAAAAATGGGAGCGCTTTACCAAGACCGTGTGGCAGGAATGGATATTTTCCTAGCATTGTGTCAACTAACTCAAACACAAAATCTGAGTATTTTCTTTCTAGGTTCTCAAACAGAAATTCTTTCTAGGATGCGAAAAAGGTTAGAGCAGGAATTTCCCCAAATGAAGATTTCGGCGATGGAACCTCTACCTTTTCGTCCTCTGAGTGAAACCGAAGACGAAGCTTTGATTCAAAAGATTAACTCTAGTGGTGCTGGTGCCGTCTTAGTATCTCTGGGCTGTCCTAAGCAAGAAAATTGGATAGCTCAACATAAGGGTAAGATACAAGCTGTAATGATTGGACTGGGCGGAGTTTTCCCCGTTTATGCAGGAATTCACAAGCGGGCACCCCGCATAGTTCGAGACTTAGGACTTGAATGGCTGTATCGATGGATTCAAGAACCGCGCCGACTTTGTGGCCGCTATGCTAAGACCATTCCACTATTTATCTGGCTGGCTACGAAGCAACTACTATCATCAAGTCGAATTGCAGCCGTCTTTCTTCACGAGACTGGGGATTAACAGCTTCTGGAGCAATACTTGGAACGATATTCGCGACATTAAGGAAATGTCGGGCATGAAACAGTTAAAAATTCTCATCTGTGCATATGCTTGTGAACCGGGAAAAGGTTCTGAACCAGGAGTAGGCTGGAATCTTGTTAGGGAGGTAAGCAAGTATCACCAAATCTGGGTACTCACATCAAACTGTCACCGTCAAGGTCTTGAAACTGAACTAGCACGTAATCCCCTGTTCAACCTGCATGTTGTTTACTTAGATCCTCTAGGCTGGATCATCGACTGGAGTCATCAGAGGATGGGAAAACAATGGGGGGTTTATGTTCACTATTACCTTTGGCAAATTTGGGCGTATTTTATCAGTAGCTCACTCCACAAGCAGATTGGTTTTGATATCCTACATCATGTAACTTATGCGAAGTATTCAAGCCCTAGTTTAATTTCACTGCTACCAGTTCCTTTCATCTGGGGTCCAGTTGGGGGCGGGGAATCATCTCCCAAAAGTTTTTGTCAAGATTTTAGTTTCCGTGGGAAGATATACGAGGTTTTGCGAAATTTGGCTCGCTGGATAGGGGAGTGTGACCCCTTGGTTCGCCTCACTGCACAACAAAGTGTCTTAGCCCGTTCTACCACAGAAGATACAGCTAAACGCTTACGCCAAATGGGGACAAAAAATGTCCAAGTTTATTCTCCATTAGGTTTATCTCAAGATGAAATAGCAAAGCTTTCAGATTCCGTAATTCTCGACAATTCTGCAATTAGATTTATCAGCGTAGGTAGGCTTTTGCACTGGAAAGGGTTTCATTTGGGATTAGCAGCATTTGCCCAAGCAAACCTACATAATGCTGAGTATTGGATTGTCGGAGAAGGATTTGAACGCAAACAGCTAGAAATATTAACTGAATATCTGAATATTGCTAAACAAGTCCAGTTTTTAGGTAATTTGTCTCGTGAACATACATGGAGTAAAATACAGAACTGCCATGTGTTAGTTCATCCCAGCTTGCATGAATCTGGAGGATTTGTGTGTTTAGAGGCAATGGCAGCAGGGCGACCAGTGATTTGCCTAGATTTAGGAGGACCGGCAGTTCAGGTTACAGAGGAAACTGGCTTTAAAATTAAGGCAAATACACCTGAGCAAGCAGTAAGTGATATTGCTAAGGCTATGACGTATTTAGCTAGTAACCCAGAGCTAAGATTATTGATGGGTCAAGCCGGACAGAAGAGGGTGAGGGAGACTTTCAGTTGGGAAAGTAAGGGGAGGCAGCTAATTCAACTCTACGAAGAAATTTCAAACCAGAATAAATCCTGCTTGAAATTGAGTTAGAGCTATAGCTCTAGCGATGATTAATGATAACGTCATAGTATATATCTTCTCAATAGCTCCTTTAGCGATACTGGTAGCATACGTAAAAAACTAATTAAATTTCATCAAAAATTAGCTGTAGTGTTACCGATTGTAGGAAAACTGGCTATAGAACAGTAAAACTACTGGAAATCAGGGTGTAATTGCTTTGCATGATCTACTAGTTGGTTCTTTCCTTCCACTATTCAGAGACTTAACTGCATGAAAGTGCTGTTGATACATAACCATTATCGACTTGCAGGCGGTGAGGATGGAGTAGTGAAAGCTGAACAATCCTTACTGAAAGCAAATGGTCATCAGGTATCTTTACTGGAAGTCAGTAATCTTGACATTAAAAATACCTGGGATAAAATTGCAACTGCTATTAGTGCAATTTACTCATATTCAGCAAAACAACAAGTTCGCATCAAAATTTCCCAACTCCGCCCTGATGTCGTCCATGTACATAACTTTTTTCCCCTACTCTCTCCTTCGATATATGATGCTTGTCGAGAGCATGGGCTAAGTATTGTTCAAACTCTTCATAACTATCGGCTTGCTTGTCCCAAAGCAATGCCTTTTCGAGATGCAAAGGTTTGTGTTGATTGCTTTGGACAAACAGTGCCGTGGTCTAGTGTTGTACATGGCTGCTACCGCAACTCACGTCTCCAAAGCTCGGTGATAGCAGCAATGAACAGCTGGCATCGGTTGCGAGGTACTTGGCAAGAACAGGTAGATGCTTATATTGTCTTTACCCAATTTCAAAAAGACAAAATGTTACAGGCTGGACTACCGGCAGAAAAGTTGTACATCAAACCTAATTTTGTGTTTGCTCCAGACTCTCGAAACCAAAATGGTGAACATAGTGATTACTTACTTTTTGTTGGTAGATTGTCTGAAGAAAAGGGAGTTTCTGTTTTAATTGATGCCTATGTACAGAAGAAATTATGCATACCACTAAAAATTGTCGGTGATGGTCCTTGCCGTCAAAAGTTGCAGCAACAGATTAAAAATACTAGTTCCGAAAATTTCATTGAATTTTTAGGCTTTCAGGATAAGCCAACAGTGTTGGCACTAATGCAGAATGCCCGGTTTTTAGTATTTCCTTCCATTTGGTACGAAGGTTTTCCCTTAACTATCGCTGAAGCTTTTGCCTGCGGTCTACCTGTACTGGTGTCCAAATTAGGTAGCATGGTAGAAATTGTCGAGGATGGAGTAACTGGTTTACATTTTGAAGCCGGCAACCATAGGGATATGGCAGCCAAAATTGAATGGGCAACCACTCATCCTGAAGCTATGAGAACTATGGGGAAAAATGCTCGGCAGGTTTATGAGACTAAATATGCTCCTGAAGCTAATTATCGGCAGTTGATGGCAATTTACCAACAAGTCATCAATAAGAAGAAATAGTCTGTCAGTGGTAAAGGAATTGCGATCGCACAATTTTGCCCCTTAACCCGGATTTCATCACTATGGGATAAATTAACATGAGTTCGACGATAGAGCCAAAGGTTGATTCAAGAGTTCACCCCCAAGTCATGAAAGAGTCTAAGTGCAAGGATTTCGACCAATCAACGTCCTGTTGTAAAAACCCATTATCTGAAATCAACTATTAAAGTACTTGACATTAACCCACGACTAAGTGCTATATTAACTAGAGTAAAGTCGTTGGGGCGTCGCCAAGTGGTAAGGCAGCGGGTTTTGGTCTCGCCATCCCTGGGTTCGAATCCTAGCGCCCCAGTAAATCTAAAGACAGGCATAACAGCCTGTCTTTTAGAGTATTTAATTACATTTTCAAGATGCATCTCAATGCATCTAATTCTACAAATGTTACTTGTCAGGCGATTTGAGAGCTTGATCCAGAGTCTGCCGAGCCTGTTCTGCTTTAGCTCGCGCTTCCTGGTAACGCACATTAGCTTGGGCAAAATTTTTGAGAACTTTAAAACCTTCCTTGAGTCGAGTAATTTCCTCTTCTGTCACCGACTCGTCGGTGAACAGAACATCAACCGCTTTGCGGATTTCCAACGCTTCAGCTCGTGACTCCTGAACTTTCAGCTTGAGCGTGGCCAGGTTACTCAGAACCTGGACAGCTTGTGTAATGGTATCCTCACCGCTAGCAGGATCAATAATTGACTCTTTAACCTCAATTAATTGTTGAGGGCCAAATCCCTCTTCCAGTTCCGTGGGTAGCTTACCTGCATCCATCAGTTCCATCAGCTGATCCATTGCTTTATCGCGGGCTTTAGCTGAATCTTTTCCAGAAATAGTAAGGATAATTTCTGGGCTTTGAGCGAGAGTGTACTGAACCATATTTGAGCAGAAAATTTGCTGGTTAACCAAGCTGAAGCAAATAATTATAACATGTTGCGTGTCAGGTTATTTGTTGGTTTATCGTAAATTATAGCGGTTCTCGCTTGAGTGAAGTACAAGAATCCCACCCCTAAGAGCAAGCGAGGAGGGCAGGGTGGTTTCATACAACGAGAGAAAAATGATAATACCTATAAAGGATATTAAAACATCTACGGTGGGAAAAAGTATGAATCTGGATGTACCTCATGTGATTAGGAAACGCCATAAAGGGTTTAAGACCGAACGTCAACATGTCGCTCATCCTGAAGGGTTAGGCTCCGACTCCACTCAGTTATCCTGCGGGAAGGAAGCTACAGTGGGAGTTTAATTGACATCTTCCCCGGCATTTATGCCAGAGATTCCTAAGCCTCACGAATTAGGTTTCTGTTTCTTACCCTCCGGGTTCGGTAGTCCCCCATCGACGGAAACCGCCAAGACGGGGGCTAACTCACCATTGCTGGTTTTTCGCAACTGCCCTTTAACCTTAAGGCTATCAGGTCTTATGCTCGCTCCACAGACTTTAACCGCAAGCCCTGCGGCAAGAATATTTTTACTTGCGTTGATATCTCGGTCATGGCGAGAAATGCATTTAGGGCATTCCCACTCTCTGATATTCAACGGCAATTCATCTACAATATGTCCACAATGTCCACATCGCTTAGAGCTAGGAAACCATCGGTCAATCTTGACAAATGTACGACCATACCAGTCGCACTTGTATTCAAGCTGTCTGACTAATTCCGACCATCTAGCGTCACTAATAGAGAGGGCAAGTTTTCTATTTTTGACCATATTCTTCACAGCCAAGTCCTCAACAGCAATCGTTTGGTTTTCACGTACCAATCGAGTTGTCAACTTGTGAAGAAAATCGTTTCGGGCATCACTTAAACCCATTTTTCTGATAAGAGTCTGAAACTCTCTTCTCTACGAGACGCTGCGCAAACAATTTTGAATTTTGAATTTTGAATTTTGAATTGTTACCCCTACCTCTGCCAAGCCACTCAAAATAAAACTTTATACTTAAGAAAAGGGAAATAAGTTTCAACAGGAGAGGAGAGCAATGGCTCCCAGTCCCACCATCATGCAAGCTGTGGAACAACTGGGCTACCGTGTCACCGTTGGTGATGTGGCAACTCAGGCAGGATTGAACGTTGCTGAAGCTAATCAAAGCTTGTTAGCCCTGGCATCTGATGCTGGGGGACATTTGCAGGTAGCGGATACAGGTGATATAGTTTACCTTTTTCCACAAAATTTTCGAGCAGTTTTGCGTAATAAATACTTACAGTTACGATTGCAGGAATGGTGGAAAAAGGTCTGGAGTGTTCTGTTTTACCTGATTCGCATTTCTTTTGGAATTTTCTTAACTGTTTCCATCGTCCTGATAACTATTACCATCTACATTGTCATTACCTCTACCAATTCAGACCGGAACGGCAACAATCGGGGCAGTAATTTCGGTGGTGGCGGGTTCTTCTATTTTCCAAATTTATTCTGGTATCTTAGCCCAAATTATGACACCCGCAACCAGGAACGGCGACGTGAAAGGCACCAAGAAAGCAATCTGAATTTCTTTGAAGCTGTGTTTTCGTTTTTGTTTGGCGATGGGAATCCTAACGCCAACTTAGAAGAACGTCGCTGGCAAGAAATTGCTACGGTGATTCGGAGTAACCGTGGCGCAGTGGTAGCAGAACAAATTACCCCATATTTGGATGACATTGGGGAGGGATATACAAGAGAGTACGAAGATTATATGCTGCCCGTTCTGACGCGATTTAATGGGCAACCGGGGGTAAGTCCAGAAGGGCAAATTGTTTATTACTTCCCAGAGTTGCAGGTGAGTGCAACCAAAAAGCGCCGTCATGCAATATCAGATCACTTGGAGGAATTTCCCTGGCGTTTTAGTGCCGCAAGTTCTGGGCAAATTATGCTGAGTGCTGGATTGGGTGTACTAAATTTTGTTGGTGCTTTAGTACTGGGAAGTTTGTTGAGAGATGGCACAGTTGCCGCCCAATTAGGTGGACTGGTAGCTTTTGTGCAAGGAATTTATTGGCTGCTATTGGCTTACGGAGCAGGTTTCTTAGCCATACCGTTGTTGCGTTATTTTTGGATTCGGTGGCGTAATCGCAAAATTGTTGATCGCAACCGCGATCGCATTTCCAGAGCAAGGCTATTGGCAAGTCCTGATGCACCTTTGCAACAAAAAATCGACTATGCTCAACAATTTGCAACAGAAAAAGTCATTGGCAACGAAGATTTAGTGTATTCTAGCGAAACTGACTTACTCGACCAGGAAGTTGAGCGTTCTGCACAAATTGACGCTGAATGGCAACGGCGGTTAGACCAGTCATAAGTAATTCGCTCAGTCAAAATTTAGAATAATCCGAAGGTAACAAAAATGGGCGGGCAAGATACCATTGGTGTCAAGTTAAGAAAAATAGAAACTTGTCAAGTGGCTAAAGCTCAGTAGTTAAACTCAACATAAGGGTGTTGAGAATAGCCATGAGTA
>NZ_JBALFC010000124.1:0-6810 GCF_036917755.1 Nostoc sp. | reverse complement strand
CAATGCCCAATGCCCAATGCCCAATGCCCAATGCCCAATGCCCAATGCCCAATGCCCAATGCCCAATGCCCAATGCCCAATGCCCAATGCCCAATACCCAATGCCCAATACCCAATGCCCAATTCTCAAGTTCACACAAATATTCTTAAAGAATTTGAGTATTTGGTACGCCAGTTTGGTATTTCTTAAAAAGTCTTGACATTAGGAGAATTGGATTATGACTGCTAAAGCTAAGAATTCCCCAGTTGCCGATAGTGGAGCTAAACCTCCCTACGCCTATCGCACAGGCTGGGCACTGTTCTTGTTGGCTCTCAACTTACTGGTAGCAGCCTACTATTTCCACATTATTCAATAGTTAGAAGTGGAGTGGTGCTGCTCAAATCGTCCCTTTGAATAAACCTTTGGGACGAATGAGCAGCACCAAAATCATGATCAACAGTGCTACACCTTGTTTATACTGAGAACCCAGCCAAGGGGTGCTGATTTCTTGGACGATGCCAATAATAAAAGCTGCCGCGATCGCACCGTAAGGATTGCCAATCCCACCAAGTATTACTGAGGCAAATAATGGTAAAATTAAAAACCATCCCATATTCGGACGCACGGCTGTAATCAACCCATACATACTGCCGCCCAGTGACGTAAGAGTGCCAGCAATTAGCCAAGTCCAGAAAATTACTCGGTCAACATTGATACCTGAAACCCTGGCTAAGTCCAGATCGTCAGCAACTGCTCGCATCGCCTTACCAATTTTGGTATTTTGCAGCAGGTAATGCAGCGCCAAAATTGCTAGCACCGCCAACCCCAACACTAATAATTGATTTTGCGGCACCTTTAACCCCAAAATATCTAAAGCTGGGGTAACAGGTAAATCATAATTTTGGTTCTTGCCACCCCAGATAAAAATAATCCCATTGCGAATAAATAATGCAAGTCCGATAGAAATAATAATCAGCGTAGTGGAAGTAGCACGGATAGAGCGCATCCTTGACCACAGTAACTTTTCCGATAACAGCATTGCTGCTACTGTTCCCGCCGCCGCCAGGATCATCGACAGCCAAATATTCACTCCAATAGAGTTGATCAGCCAAGTCAGATAGGCTCCTAAAGTTAAAAAGTCACCATGAGCAAAGTTAGATAGCCGTAAAATTCCATAGGTAAGAGTAAGTCCGACTGCGGCTAGAGCAATAATGCTCCCTACGGCAATCCCATTAATGATTAGTTGGGCGAATTGTGTATCCATAAGTCTTAAGTTGCTTTAAAAAATTTTAGTTCAGTGATTCATACAATAATTTTTATGGTCTAGCGGCTAAACTGGACATCATAAGTTATGGTTGATAACAACATAAGTTATGGTTTCTAAATAAAAATCATGGTTTATAAATAAATAAAGAGTTGTCCGCTAATATACATAGAATCCTGTTCGGATTTTTATGTGAAGCTAAACTTGTTCAACGGTCTAATTGACCATGCAGCAGTATTCAAGCTTACCAGACCAGAACTCACAGATAGATGCAACGCCAAAACTTTTGACAACAATTGAGCAACTTCGCACACAGCTGTGGTTGGAGAGCAGCTTGAACCAGTTGCAAAGTAGCCTTAATGATTGCCTGCTTTCTGCTTGTAACACTGTCTCACAGGCAGAAGCCGCACAAGGGGAAGTTTTCCAAACTGTGGTTAACGAGATTAACAGTGCTGTTCACAGCAGTAATCTGGCGCAGATAGATTTTACCGTAGCGATCGCTCTGTTTCAACCACAAGAAACTGTTGCCACAGTTTGCTATGTTTCTCGTTCTCCATCCGCAAACTCACAACCTTTATTTCTAGAAGTGCTGACAGCAGAAAAAAAGCTGCTGTTGAGATTACAAGAGGTTATAGAAGTCGAAGATTTGCAACAGCTTGAGAATCAACAACCACCGAGCGCTTGGCGGTTGGCTGATGATTCTGGCAGTATCATGGGCTGGCTAATTATCGCCGCAGTGCCCCGAAGCTGCGATCGCCAGTCGCTGATCGAATCACAAGCTCAATTCAGATCGCAATTGATGGCAAGGTCTGCCAAGCAATGTACGACAACCTTGCTACAACTTAGACACATCCGATCTTGGCAGCAACGGTATCAACAGTTAAGTAGCTCTAATCAACAATTGGAGCATACCAATCAACTGAAAAATCAGTTTTTAGCAAATACAAGTCACGAAATTCGCAGACCGCTTAGTTCTATTATTGGGTTTACCTACCTGCTTTTAGCCCCAGGGTATAAACCAACTAAAGAACGCCAGCAAGAGTATTTAAATATCATTCAGTCTTGCGGCAAGGACTTGCTAGCTCTGATTAATGATATTTTGGATCTCTCTAAAGTTGAAGCAAACCAGCTAGAAGTCCAGTATGAAACAGTAGATGTACCACTGGTGTGTAGCAATGTTTTGGCACTGGTGAAAGAGAAAGCCTCTAATAAGGGTTTGAGACTGCGCCTAGAAATTGACCCTGAGATTACAACCCTAGTAGCCGACCCTTTACGACTCAAGCAAATGCTGTGGAATTTACTCCACAACGCCCTAAAGTTTACAAGTATTGGAAGTGTTGGTCTACAGGTTGCTCCCAAAGGTGAATTTGTGCATTTTACAGTTTGGGATACTGGCACTGGCATTTCCCAAGAAGACCAAGCTTTACTGTTTCAACCCTATTTCCAAATTGCCAAGGCTATAGCTGGTGATATTGAAGGTACTGGTTTGGGTTTAGCACTGACTCGGAAACTTGCCGAAATTCACGGTGGTTCTGTGAATGTGGAATCGGAAGTAGATCACGGCTGCCGTTTTACCCTGATACTTCCCTTTAAGCAAGAGGCCCAAGTGGGAGGAGATGAGGGAGTAGGGGAAGCAAAATTTTCCTCATCTTCTCTGCCTTTCACCCCTAGTTCCTGTGTAGATATTTTGCTGGTAGAAAATGATTTACCCAACGCTCATTTGATGCAAATTTATCTGGATAAATTGGGGTATCAGGTGACTTGGGTCAAAAATGCTGCCGAGATGTGGGAAGCTCTAACACAGTTAGACCCAGCGGTGATTTTAATGGATGTCTACCTGGCAGATGGAAATGGTCTTGAGTTGGTGCAACAACTGCGAGAAAATCGGCAATATGAGGCGATTCCGATAATTGTTCAAACAGCAATGGCGATGAAAGGCGATCGCGAAATTTGTCTAGCATCTGGAGTAAATGACTATATTTCTAAACCGATTGATTTACCACTTTTAAAAAGTCTGGTGGGCAAGTACAGCAAAGCGCCAACTGAGGTTGATGGGGAGTGGGGAGTGGGAAGTGGGGGAGATGAGGGAGATGAGGGAGATTAGGGAGTGAGGGAGTGCGGGAGAAGAATTAATAACCAATGCCCAATGCCCAATGCCCCGTAACTAATGACTACAATAGAATTTGCAGGGTGCTATAAGGTTTTGGCAGGATTGGGAAATGATGCTGACAGAAAAATTTGAGCAATTAAGAGCCTTATTTAGAGAAATGGAGCAGGCGTTGATTGCCTACTCTGGGGGCGTTGATAGCACTTTGGTTGCCAAAATTGCTTTTGATGTGTTGGGCGATCGCGCTTTGGCTGTGACTGCTGTTTCTCCTTCGCTATTACCAGAAGAATTAGAAGACGCCAAAATTCAAGCTGCAACTATTGGGATTCCTCATAAAATCGTCCAGACTCACGAGATGGAAAACCCCAATTACACCTCTAACCCTGTTAATCGCTGTTATTTTTGCAAAAGTGAGTTGCACGATACTCTCAAACCTTTAGCTTTAGAGTTGGGTTATCCCTATGTAGTGGATGGGGTGAATGCCGATGATTTGCATGATTATCGCCCAGGAATTCAGGCGGCGAAAGAAAGAGGGGCGCGATCGCCTTTAGCAGAAGTCGGTGTCACAAAATTAGAAGTTCGCCAACTTTCGCAACAACTCGGTTTACCTTGGTGGGATAAACCCGCTCAACCTTGCCTCAGTTCCCGGTTTCCTTACGGTGAAGAGATTACTGTCGCTAAGTTGCAACGAGTCGGTAGAGGAGAAATTTTTCTGCGAAAGCTAGGTTGGCAGAATTTGCGCGTGCGATCGGAAGGGGATACAGCACGCATTGAATTACCACCAGAACAAATTAAAGAGTTTGTGTTGACTATAGATTTACAAACATTAGTTTCGGCATTTCAAGATTTTGGATTTATCTACGTAACCTTAGATTTGGAAGGTTATCGCAGTGGTAAGTTGAATCAGGTTTTGAATCGGGAAGCCTTGGGCGTTTAAATAATTCGTAATTCGTAATTCGTAATAGAGCCTCCGGCACGCACTCGCGTTCGTAATTAAGTTTTGCAACGGAACTCTTTTCTTTACGAGACGCTACGCGAACAATTTTGAATTTGGAATTGTTAATGCGCCAGAATTGAGCGATCGCTTAATTCTGGCGCTGAGTCAGCTTGTATTCTATCTGCTGTAGTGCCGATCGCCACACATCATATCCCTCTTGAGACAGGTGTAACCCATCTGTGGTCAACTCTGGGCGCATATTCCCTTCCATATCCGTAAACCAGCTATAGATATTTAAATAATTAGCACCTTCTTGTTTAGCAATCACGGTTAATTGGATGTTGATGTGACGAATGCGGCTATTGGAAACCTTTGGTAGGCGAGTAGGCAAAATTGATTCGACAATGATTTCAGCTTGTGGGTGAGTCTGCCGGAGGCGGCGGATAATTCGGCGATAATTACGCAAAATTGTTTCATCACTAGCGCCTTTGCGTAAGTCGTTAATTCCAGCCATGATGTAAATCACATTCGGCCGCGTTGCCGAAAATGCCCCCAATCTTTTTAAAACGCCACTGGAAGTATCTCCAGATATGCCTTGATTCAGCCACAACTTACCAGCAGGCAGTTTTTCTCTAGGAAACCACATACTCAAAGAATCACCAACTAAGATACTTAGATGATTTACGCCTTGACCTTGAGCGATCGCTCTAGCTTCTAAAGCTAGTAAACTTTTCCAGTCGTCATAAGTTAGTTGACGTTTCTTAATCGACTCCCACAAAGATTTCAAATTATCATTATCTACGCGTGTATAAATCTGACCTGTTTTCAGAGCCGCCAATCTTTGGTAGTAAAGTTGATTGCCGGATGTCAGTGAGAGACTAGCTGCTTGGCCGCTGGAGTTGAGTAGTGACTCTGTTGGCGCTGGTAATTCCTGACTGCTGGTTTCTGCTAAGGAGAGATTAACGCTCTTGATATTTTCCTCACCCACTGTTGGCTGCGAACTTTTTAGGGGTTGCAACACTTGGCCGCTGAGTTCTGGTAAGGAGAGATCAACGCTCTTGATAATTTTTGTACTGACTATTGCCTGCGAACCCTGTTTTAAATCCCACAGGAATCTAGAATTTTGTGGCAGCACAATCGACAGATGTGGAAGAGCCGATGCGGGTATTGCCAATCCTGTTAACAAACCTGCTGCCAACAGATAAGGGTCCTTCATCGATTTGTCTCTCCTCTACTCACTGCTTTTCCCTATGACAGGATTAGTTGCCTGTATTCAGGAAAATTTTACTTTGGTTAAGTTATTATTCTTATTTACACTGTGTAGCTCTGTAAAGCGTGTTCACGATATTATATTTGACAATTTACGATCTCTTTAAAGTACGGTTAACTTGGTGGTATATAAATCTGATTTTTGAGAATATTTCTACTGAAAGCACTGTTATCATCAGCCGACGACTTTTCATAACTCAGTTGTCACAAATATTGCAAGTATTTGCAAACTCGGCGATTACTGAGTGATTTTTGAGTATCTCAGACAGAGGTGTTTGCATTTGATGTTGCTAATGTAGGAAATAACTATTTGATTTTAGGTTTCCAGATTTCAGTAAATTGTGCGATCGCATCAGAGTTTGCTAGACCGAGAGGCAATGGCTGACGACAAGCCGTTTCACGTCTACACCTTTTTATTTCTCATCTGAAATTGAGCGGTGCAAATGCATCAGTTTTTAACCTGACATGACTAGAGTTTAACTGTTGAGAATATTGATATCATACGATGCTGTTCCCTCAATGAGCAAGCATCAGATTTGCCATGCTGAGAATTTTAGAACTTACTCAAAAAAGAGATTAGACCCGCAATCAAACAGATTTAGGATAACTCTGGAGTCATCTATAGCCCTGTTAGACACTATACCGGTTATGCTGGGATGACAAAAGTTAAATTTATTTTCATCCAAAAGTAAACTCTTACGTTTGATGCGATGATTGAGGGTTTTATCTAAATTGTCGAGAAATATGACAATGCCCAGCACTTAGAACCGTTGTTTTCTATATAGGTAATTTTTATGTTTACTCATTGAAGTATGAGTTGAAACACATTTAAATTAAGTTTTAACTCTAGAGAATAACCTCATTTAAAGTGCTAATATTTAGGCTGAATCATTAGTGTTTTCCTTTTATTCCGTGGCTAGAGCTAGTACAGCGATTGGTGTGAGTCCTATTATTAAGGAGATTGTGCAAAAACAGGCACATTCGACACGTTTAACCCTGAAAGAAGTTATTCTTATGGGGATGTTAGCGATTGATAAACTAGATGATCAGGCTCGTCAAGAGCTAGCGGATCAAGTTCATCAAATGCAGGTGAATGGAGAAATTTAATTGAGTAGTTATGAGTTACGAGCGATGCCCTGAGCCGTTCGACAGAGCTACGGGTAATCAGTAAACCAAAAAGTTTTTCTCCAAAGAGCGATCGCTAAAACACTTATGTCTTTTGATACTTCTTGATACACAACTCTCTAACCAGCA
>NZ_JBALFC010000123.1:0-24389 GCF_036917755.1 Nostoc sp. | reverse complement strand
ATATCTTGTTTGAGATGGTAATACCAGGTAAAGCAATCATAAAGCTTCTTTGGAGAGTATAATCTGGCATACCTCAAACTATACAATAATTCTCAGGAGCAACGTGATTTTGTGAAGTCGGGCAAAAAAGGTGCGATGCCTACGGCGGGCTACGCCTACCCTTCGGGAGCAGCGATAATCACAAAGTTACCACTCAAAATATCTTTTCCTACAAACACCCCAAAGGAAAAACAGACTTTAGGGACTTCCAAATAAAAAAATATCCCAAAACTGGCGCAAAAATCCTCTCTATTTCTCTTCTCTCTGTGTTCTCTGCGTCTGGAGTGGTTCGTTTTTTTCGATAATTTATTTCTTGGAAGTCCCTTATACGAATGGCACTAAGAAAAGCCCAAATGCTTGTGTCGCCTCGTTAAGAGCCTCCAGGCTCTGAATGTATTCCGAGAAGTTCTATCTCTGGTCAAAAAAGAGGAGGCGGCAGCCCTCCCAGCATGGGCTGTATTTTTTAGTGCCATTCGACTTTATGGTGCATTGGAGTAACCAGAGCGAAAAGACTGGATACTTTGTTGCTCTGGATTATACTTATTTCTTAAAATGCTTCCAATATCATTTCCCATAACATGAATTGAGATGGATGGTGCAAATACCGTAGTGGCTTTCACAGAGTGAATATCTCCATCGGGAGGCAACAATTGGTAAATTTCACCGCGTTTGATTTTATACAAACGAACAATCTCTAATTGAGCAAATCCTTCTAATTCACCATTATCTAGGCGATGGTACACAGTTTCTTCTTGTTTGCCTTGATACAACCCGACAAGTCCCCAAGATAAATGGTCGTGGATAGCGGTAATGGAATTAGGAGGAATCACTAAACTAAAAATAGTTAGCTCTTGAGAACGATACAGCAACCATTGTCCGATACCGCCGCCTAAACCACTGTCAGGGTTTGGTTGAGCAAAATGTTCTGGTAGCCAATCCTGTCTCTGGAGTAGGGCAGCAAAATAGGGTTCAAGGAGATTGAGGGTTTTTGTGCGATTACAATTTGTGCTAGCAATAATTTCTTTGGCAGTAGCCACAAACTCAGATAATTCAGGACTATCAACAAACCATTGGTCTGTTTCTGAGGGTTCGAGAGTAGTTGTGTGAGGCATAAAATAAATGAATTAATAACCTACTGTTTGATCTACGATGTTACGCAGAGGTTTATCTTGGCGATAGCGGGTAAAATTATCCAGAAAAAGTGCAAGCGATCGCTCCTTAACTCTGGGAGAATTACCAGAACAGTGGGGTGTAATAAAAACGTTGGGCAAAGACCACAATGGACTTTCTGCTGGTAGTGGCTCTGTAAACACTGTGTCTAAAGCAGCTCCCGCAATTTCACCATCCTGTAATGCTTTGACTAGTGCAAATTCATCTACAATTGCACCACGAGCAATATTAATTAAATAAGCACTGGGACGCATCAAATGCAGTACCTCAGCATCAATCATGCCTTTAGTTTCCCACGTCAGAGGCGTGGCAATCACAACATAGTCGGCTTCACCCAAAAGTGCTTCCCATTCATCTGCACCAACTACTTTGTCAAAGTTAGGTAGTGGTTGCGGGTGACGACGACTCCCAAAAATCCGCATCCCAAAAGCTTTAGCACGGGACGCAATTTCTTGCCCAATTCCACCTGCACCAATAATTAATAAGGTTTTATCTAGCAATTCTTGAATTGGCAGACCTTTTTGCCAATGGTGTTGAGTCTGTTGTTGGTGTAATTTGGGTAGTTGCTTGGCATGAAACAGCATATAGGCAATGACGAATTCGGCAATGGGAATCGCGTGAACTCCCGCACCGTTAGTCAAAATCAGGTTACGTTCTATATATTTGGGTGTAAGGATGGGTGTAAGGATGTGATTTACACCCGCATTTGGTGCATGATGCCAACGCAATTGCGGCGCAGATTCTAAAACTCGATGCAATGCTGTTGGTTTCAGGTAAAACCAGCTAAAGTAAACCTCGGCATCTTTAGCATCACCATCAAAGTTACCTTCGCTGTCCACACGCACAACTACTATGTCATCAGGTAGATGAGCCTCAAGTTCTGTGGCTACGTCTGTTGGTAGAATAATTTTCAAAGCTGACAACTCCCTTCACGTCGCTTTGTCGTAAATTTTCAGTGGTGCATCTAAGCATTTCGTTGCAGACATTATTTTTGCAACTTAGTGCTTAGCTCAAAAAACCAAAGCCTTCAGTAGCAATGATGACTCCATGCGATAAACTACGCCCCACGTAGGCGATGGGCTACGGTGGGGCGTAGTTTATCGCAGTTCATACTTAATACTGTTTGTCGGTCGAATTACAGTAGTTTGCATATAAAAAAAGCTTCGCACACTTTTTTTAGAAAATCAAGGGCTATCTTAATAAAACTTAAAACTAACTAATGAAACAAAATTGTAAGTAATAGTAAAAACTTACCGAGCAACAAAAACCTCACTTGAGAAAATCGAACAAAAAAACTCAAAACTATAGCAATCTTAGTAAGATACTTCACTTTTACTGATTTACTGTGATTAGAATCCAAAAATCGGTATAATACCAGATTTTTCGGAGATAAGCAACTAAACTTTCCGATTTAAATTGTAACAGTAAACACCGATTTAGTAAAGTTTTTATGGGATGTTACCATCTTATCAAGAAGATAATACACTAATTTGACCGGATTACCGTAAATTATGGTAAAATACGAATTTAGCTGAATTATCATTACTTGTTCTAAAAATACTGTCAATCGAACAGATTAGTATTTCACCCGAAAAAAGAGGTAAAACTTAATGTTGAAATTTTTATTTCAGCGCCTAATAATCTATTGGCAAAAATGGGTTATTTTCAGATTTGCCAATCCAAGGCGATTCTTATCTATTGTCCCGATAAAATTTACTGGGGCATTTATTACTGGCTTATGCGTCAGCTTGCTATTTGCTGCTTGTACAGTAAATATTCCAACTAATACTACAACTGTATCTGCCAATAATTCCACTCAAACCAAAGCATCAGTAGTCAGAATAGGCTATCAAAAATCCACAATTCTCCTAAAAAATAAAGGGCTTTTAGAAAAGCGATTACAACCTGAAGGTGTATCTGTCGAATGGATTGAATTTCCGGCTGGGCCACAGCTTTTAGAAGCCATCAATGTTGGCAGTATTGACTTAGGAAATACTGGAGAATCGCCACCAATTTTTGCCCAAGCAGGAGGTACTGCAATTACATATATCGCCGGAATTGCCCCAAGTCCTGCTGGTTCAGCAATTCTTGTTTCCAAAAATTATGCCATCAAAACAGTCAACGATCTCAAAGGTAAAAAGATTGCTTTCCAAAAAGGTTCTAGCGCCCATTATCTGCTTGTGCAAATTTTAGAAAAGTATGGTTTGAAATATAGTGATATTCAACCTATATATTTACAACCAGCCGATGCTCGTGCTGCCTTTGTCAGAGGTAGTATTGATGCTTGGTCAATTTGGGACCCATTTTACGCAGCAGCCGAGAAATCTGCCAATGCTCGTGTATTAATTGATGGTACAGGAATTAATAAACAAGGAGGATATTACCTTGCCAGCCAAAAATTTGCTAGCCAACAGCCAGAAATTATTAAGACATTGCTAGAAGAAATTCAAAATTTTGAACAATGGTCTGATCAACATCGAGATGAAGTAGCTGCAAGTCTCTCCTCCATTTTGGGCATTGATTTAGAAACAATGCAAAAAAGTACTAATAGAAGAAAGTTTGGACTTATACCAATTTCTCAAGAATTAATTACTCTTCAGCAGCAAGTTGCTGATAAATTCTATGAACTTAAATTGATTCCCAAAGAAATTAACGTCAAAGAAGCGATGCTTACACCTGAGCAATATGCAGCTTTTTCACCCAAAACTAAATAATTAGTAGTTTGTAATTAAGCCTTTGCTTAACACCAGAATAAAGAACTCCACCCACTCTTGGGCATGGGGCATGGGGCATGGGGCATGGGGCATGGCGAAGAAGTTGCTTTCTTCCTACCTAATGCCCCAAGCGAGGGGGGGAGCAACCTCGACCACCCACGAGGGGATGGAGTTTCCCGCCGATTTCAATAAAATGCCTGTGCTTCTGCAAGGGTTTGTTGGGCGGTAAAAATTACCTCTGTTGTTTGCGCGGCGAGATCACTTGTTCGCGGAGGGTCGCGCAGAGAGTATTTGAGATTTAGACTGTTTGCAGTTGGAGGTTTTTTTGGAATAGTTTTAAGACTTGTTGCCAAGCGTCGGCGGCGGCTTCGGGATTGTAGCTGGCGCGATGGTTGCAGAAAAAGCCATGTTCTGCACCCTCATAGCGGAAGATTTTATGAGGAATTTGATATTTCTTTAATTCGGCTTCAATTTGTTCTGTGTGTTCTAGTGGGATGCCTTTATCTTCTGTACCAAAGAAGGCGTAAATGGGGGTTTTAATCTCCGAAGTATGGGTGATAGTTGGTTGACCACCACCGGGTGTAGAGTTGGTAATTCCGCCACCGTAGAAGGAAGCTGTAACTTTAATGTCTGGCAAAGTGGCTGCTAAGTACACAACATGACCACCAAAGCAGAAACCAATAGAACCGATCGCATCTTTCTGTACATTTGGTAGAGTTTGCAAATAGGCGATCGCCGCTTGAATATCGCTCAATATTTCCTCGGCTGTGGTCTGTTCTTTATAGGTTCTACCACGCTGGATATCTTCTGGAGTATATTTAGCCTCGAAACCGGGAGCAGTGCGCTGATAAAGTGCGGGAGCGATCGCTACATATCCCTCCTTAGCAAACTTCTCAGCAACTTCCCGAATATGAATATTTACCCCAAAGATTTCCTGAATCACAATAACGGCGGGGAAAGTTCCCGCTTTTGCAGGTTCAGCTAAGTAAGCATCAATTTGCAAATCACCGTTTGGGACTTTAACTTGAGTTGTGCGAATTCCTGTGCTTGTCATTTTAGGATTTAGCCTACAATGTCGTTGAGAGTTGATTGTTGTTGATATTTATCGATATACTACGGTAAACACGTTAACTTACCGTATTTTATAAAAGCATCATTCCACAACCAAGTAAGAAAAACAAGTATGGAGGAAATAAAAGTGTGGCTCACAGCAATCGATCATATTCAGGTGACATCACCACCGGAAGTAGAAAACGCGATGCTGTTTTTTTACAGCCAAATTTTGGGACTCACTGAAATTATTAAACCAGAGGCTGTCCAAGCTAATGGAGGCGCATGGTATGTGCTGGGGGATATTCAAATCCACGTCGGTATAGAGAAGCCGGCTAATAACGAAGTATCTAGGCGACATATATGTTTCCGGGTTCACAACTTAGAAGCATTTGCCAAACATCTCCAAGCATATAAGGTAGAAATTATTAGCGATCGCCCCCTAAGCGGATACAATCGCTTTTTTATCCGCGATCCTGGTGGTAATCGCATAGAAATAGCAGAATTTATCTAACACAAATCAGACTCTTGACTTTTAAATAAAATGCGTGAAACTAATCTTGATTGCTAGGGTCAATCTAAAATCTAAAATCTAAAATCCAAAATTGTGTGACCAAATCCGCCTCCTCCAGGAGTTTCTATCACAAAAACATCCCCAGATTTCATCTCTACTGTTGCTGTGCTGTCTAAATTCTCTTCAATTCCATTCTCACGTTGTATCCAGTTGCGTCCGACAATTCCGGCTTCCCCACCATTTAATCCAAAGGGAGGGACAACCCGATGACTAGAGAGAATATTAGCTGTCATCGGTTCTAGAAAACGGATGCGGCGGACAACTCCATTACCACCGGAATATTTTCCTTCACCACCGCTATCGGGACGAAGACTAAAGCTTTCTAAAAGTACCGGATAACGGGTTTCTAAAACTTCTGGATCGGTCAAGCGGGAGTTGGTCATGTGAGAATGAACCCCATCAGTTCCATCAAAATCAATTCCTGCTCCAGAGCCACCGCAGATAGTTTCATAATATTGATATTGCTCATTACCAAAAGTAAAATTATTCATCGTTCCTTGAGAAGCAGCCATCACACCCAAAGCGCCATATAAAGCATCAACAATAGTTTGAGAAGTTTCGACATTACCCGCAACTACTGCTGCGGGATAAATTGGATTCAGCATACACCCAACAGGTATAATAATTTCTAGAGGGTTAAGACACCCGGCATTCAGAGGAATATGATCATCAACCAAAGTCCGAAAGACATATAAGACTGCTGCTTGAGTTACCGCTTTCGGAGCATTAAAATTACTATTTAGTTGCCCAGATGTGCCAGTAAAATCAATGGTAGCACTACGACTTTCTTGGTGAATTGTCACTTTAACTTGAATTATCGCCCCATTATCCATTTCATAAACAAATGAGCCATCTTTGAGAAGATTGATAACCTTTCTCACTGACTCTTCAGCATTAGCTTGCACAAATTTCATATAACTTTGGACAGTTTCAAGCCCGTATTGTAAAGCCATTTTACGGAGTTCTTGAACTCCCCGTTCATTTGCGGCAATTTGTGCTTTTAAATCAGCGATATTTTGCTCAGGGTTACGCGCAGGATAAGTATGATTTGAGAGGTGCTGTCTGACTGCGGTTTCTCGAAAATTTCCCTCTTCAACTAAGAGAAAATTATCAAAAATAATTCCTTCTTCTTCTACTGTGGTACTGTGGGGAGGCATTGAACCAGGAGTAATTCCACCGATATCGGCTTGATGTCCACGAGAAGCGACGTAGAAAATGGGAGTAAGAGGTGTAGTATTTTCCTCACTTTTCAGAAATACAGGGGTAATTGCAGTGACATCAGGAAGGTGGGTTCCGCCATTATAGGGATTATTAGATAAATAGACATTTCCTGGTTTTAGAGTGTTGCCTTGATCATTAATTAAGCTGCGGACACTTTCACTCATTGAGCCTAAATGTACAGGAATGTGGGGAGCATTAGCGACTAATAATCCCGATGAGTCAAAAATAGCACAGGAAAAATCTAGCCTCTCTTTGATATTCACTGATGTGGCCGTGTTTTGTAACACAATTCCCATTTGTTCGGCGATAAATTGATAGAGATTTTTGAATATTTCCAAGCGGACGGGATCAGGTTGAGTTGTTGTGTACATTTTTGATTTCTGTTTGTTTAGGGACTTCCAAGAAGTAAATTATTTAAGGAAACGAACCACAGAGACAAGGCAGTGCGTTGGGCGGGTTCCCCGACTTGAAGCAACTGCCGCGCAGAGAACACAGAGAGAAGAGAAATAGAGAGGATTTTTGCGTCAGTTTTGGGATATTTTTTTACAGCAGATTTCAGGTTGGTGAAGTACACAAGCTAAGTCTCAAAGTCAGGTATAAAGCCTGTTTTACTTCTGAATTCTGACTCCTTAATTCTGAATTCTGCTGTATTTGGAATATTTTGCACCCTCGTTCCCACGCTCATTTGGTACTGAAATCAGTCTATGGAAGATATCACATAGTGTAAGTTGGCTTCGATTTCCGCAAGAAGTTAAGCATAGCTGAAACCACAGCATCCGGCGACTCAATTAAGAAGCCATGACCACCACGGTCGAGGACTAAAAGTTCAGCGTTGGGAATGCCTTGAGCAAGTTGTTGAGAAAACTTTAGCGGGGTGAGAATATCTTGTTTACCAACTAGAACTAGGGTAGGACAATGAATTTGTTGAAGGCGGTCTGTTGTGTCAAAGTCAAGCATGGCTCGGCTGTGATGATAGAGTGAATGAGTCGCAGGCAAGAAAGGATATTTGATTGCAAATTCGATCAGACCTTCGATCATTCCAGGAATTGAGTAGAACGTATCTGTAAATATCCACGGTAATACGACTTTTTCATAAAGTTTCAAGTCTACATTACCGCAGAGGTCGCCCCAAGTCTCAATAATGCTGTTGAATAATGCATCACCCTTTGCCAACGATGAAAGTAGCATCAGACTTTGTACCTTTTGAGGATGTGCTAACACTAGCTCTTGGGCTATCTGACCACCCATTGAATGACCTGCTAGATGCACCTTATCGATCGCAATATGATCAAGCAATGCTGCAACGTCACTAGCCATCTGTTTGAGACTATAGGGACTTTCGGGAGCAGAACTTTGCCCCATACCTCGGTTGTCCAAGCGAATAACTTGATAGTGCGAAGTCAGCGATCGCATAATCAGCGACCAATAGGCATGATCGCAAAGGAAGCCAGCTATTAATAGCAATGGCTCACCGCTTCCTTTAATATCGTAGAACAAATCAATTCCGTTAATCTGAACCTTGGGCATAGTCAATAATTCTGCTAAAGCTTATTTTTAAGCAGGGATAGACCAAGCTCATGTGTGTCAATTTAACGTTAAAAGAGCGGTTAGTACAGCTTTGCGTAAAATCGTGGCGAATTGAGGGTTTAAATTTTAACGCATAGGCGCTTTGCTTGTTTTATTGCAGATTGCCACGCCGCTCCTGT
This sequence comes from Nostoc sp., assembly GCF_036917755.1. Taxonomy (GTDB): domain Bacteria; phylum Cyanobacteriota; class Cyanobacteriia; order Cyanobacteriales; family Nostocaceae; genus Nostoc. The sequence continues at coordinate 15,915 of NZ_JBALFC010000123.1, read as the reverse complement.
TCCTGCTCAATTGCCTCATCTGTCGTAGGGGCACAGCAATGCTTATACGTGTCAACTTAACGTGAAAGCCAGTCTATAAGCAGCTTTTAAGATTGTCTCGTTCCCAGTCGGAGACTGGGAATGCATTCCGAGAGGCTCCGCCTCAAGACTTGCGGCAGAGCCGCAACGAGCAGCATTTCCAGCCAGAGGCTGGAAACGAGGTTTGAAAAGGGTTTTGGCTTAAGTTGACACCAATGAGCAATGCTGTGCCCCTACCCGCGTGGTCTATTTAACTGAAAATAGCTGTAATGAAGTTTTTCTCATTCCCATGCAAAGCATTGTCAGCCGATGCAATGGCATTGTCAGCCAATACAATGGCATTGTCAATCGATGTAATGGCATTGTCAGCTGATGCAATGGCATTGTCAGTCGATGCAATGGCATTGTTAGCCGATGCAATGGCATTGTTAGCCGATGCAATGGCATTGTTAGCCGATGCAATGGCGAAGAATAAGTTGCACATCGAGTCAGATTCATCGCAACTACCCAAGCCGGATAGAAAGACTACATCTGACTAGATATAACTATGTTTTAAGTAAAGTTTTTTAATTACGAATTACGAATTACGAATTACGAATTATTTATACTCCTGCAAAGCCCCTAACTTGCGAATTACTGGCCAAATCATCGCCGTAGCAATCACTACTACAATTGTGCCAATTCCACCACCTACAACCGAAATCACTGGGCCAAACAAGGCAGCAGTCAAGCCTGACTCAAAGCCCCCCAATTCATTTGAGGCACTAATAAACACGCTATTAATAGCAGCAACCCGACCACGCAAATGATCCGGTGTTCTGATTTGAACTAATGTATGGCGAATCACAACGCTAATACTATCTAGTGCGCCACCCAGGATCAGCATTAACATAGACAGCCAAAAGGAACGAGAAAGTCCAAAGATAATTGTCACAACCCCAAAGCCAACCACTGACCACAATAAGGCTGGGCCTGCTTTGCGTAACGGTGGTAAATACACCAGGGTAATACCCATACTCAAAGCACCGATGGAGTGAGCTGCCTGTAGATATCCTAACTCCACTGGCCCGACATGTAAAATATCTTTGGCAAAAATAGGAAGGAGCGCGATCGCACCACCCAACAATACAGCAAACATATCCAATGTAATTGCTGCTAAAATTAACTGATTCTGCCAAACAAATTTAGCACCAGCTGACAGGGCTTTGAGTGAGATTGGCTCAGTTGTGCGAATACCTTTTTGCTCTTTGATCGCAAGTGTTAAAATAAAACATAGCAAGGCAGCGATCGCAGCTAGCACATAAACTCCTGTAGCACTTCCCAGCAGTGCAATTCCAAATCCTCCAAAGGCTGGCCCGATAACTGCGGCTAATTGAAAGCTACTACTATTCCAGGTGGCTGCATTGGTAAAAGCGCTGACAGGTATCAACTGCCACATGAAGGCATCACTGGCAGGTTTGAGGAAAGCCCTAGCGACACCTGTTAATACCAAGCAGGCGTAAATTAGAAAAACTGCACCCTTAGTGTAGGAAAGTACACCCAAAGCTAGGGAGCAGAGAGCTAGCAACATTACCGACAGTAAAATGATCAGTTTGCGATCGCGGCGATCGGCCACATGTCCGACAATCAAGGTGAGAGCAATCATCGGTAAGACTTGCGCCAGCCCCACGCCACCTAAAGCGATCGCTGAGTCAGTCCGCTCATAGAGTTCCCAGCCGATGGCTACAGTTTGCATTTGCGATCCCACAAACAGCAGCAGCCGTCCAATGGTAAATAGCCGATAGTCTCGAAACTTCAGGGCTGCAAAGGGATCGTGCTGTGCAACCTCAGAGTTATGGGGATTTGAGTTCTGTTTGCTCGAAGACATTTTTTAGTAGAGTTAAGCCTTCTTCAATGTTGGAAATTTGCTCTTCTGTAAGACCTTTCAGCAGGTCGGTAATATGAGCGCGAGTTTGATCTTGGGATTGCTTGAGATGATGCCTTCCCTCTTCAGTGAGATTGAGCAGCACCCGCCGCCGCTCTTGAGGATGATCGCAGCGTTTGACGAAATCGCGTTGAACTAAGCGTTCTATGGTTGCTGACGCCGTGGCAGAGGTGACACCTAAATGCTCTGCTAGCTCAGATAATGAAGCTCCAGGATTGCGGTTGATAAATGCTAGCGATCGCAACTGAGGTATAGATAAAAAAGCAGCGCTGTGGGCACGCATATCCGCTCGGATAAACCGCATCACTAATGGAACTGTTTCCATTACCCTAGCGGCACATTCTTCGGAAGTTGCACCTTTGGTAGGTTTATCCAAGGTCATGGGCTTGTTGTTCTCCTGATTACATTGCCATCTGTGGATAAAGTCGTCCAACCATGATGGTTAAGATTATTAACCTTAATAAGAGAATTGTACAATCCAGACCAAAGCCATAGATGCTAATACAACACAGCGTAAATAAACCACCAATTCCAAATCAATCAACCGCTTACGCTGTATACCTGTTTGAATTTTGAATTTTGAATTTTGAATTCCGCCTTGCGGATTACATTCCTACCCGTGGATAAAGTCGTCCACCGATGATCGTCAAAACTGTTACTGCTAATGAGAGAATTGCCAAATCCCAACCAAAGCCATAGACGCTGATTCCATCCGCTAGCATGGCGCTGCGTAAAGCGTCAACCTGATAAGTTAAGGGATTTAAGTGGGAAATAATCTTTAACCAGCCGGGCATCATTGAGATCGGATAAATAGCATTGCTGGCAAAAAATAACGGCATGGTTAACATTTGTCCAATTCCGGTCATCCGCTCTCTGGTTTTTGCCAAACAGCCAATAATTAATGAAAAAAGACAAAAGCAAGCCGCCCCCAGCATCACTACCAGTAGCACTTGTAGAAAAGCTAGAGGATGGAGATTTAATTTTACACCTAAGAAAAAAGCCAATACATAAATTACTGCTACCTGGGATAAGCACCGGACTCCACATGCTAGAGCTTTGCCCAAGACCATTGCTACACGGGGTGTAGGACTAGCAAGAAATTTATGTACAATCCCTAAATCTCGCTCCCAAATTAGTGTCATTCCACCAGTGAAAATGGCCACATTCAACACGCTTTGAGCGAGAATGCCAGCAGCCATAAAGTCTAAATATGGTAAGTTCCCTGTATGAATTTCGTGAAGTTTAGAGAACACTTGCCCAAAAATCAGCAACCATAATGACGGTTGCACCGATCTAACTACTAAATCAGTGGGATCGTGGCGGAGTTTACGCACTTCCAATTCTGCGATCGCTAGAGTTTTCGTAACTAGCTCTTTAATTGCAGAGATAATATTTCCTCGGTGAGTAGCTGGGCTTTTAACCCAACCGTTGAGCAGTACGTCTGGTTCTTGCTGTGTCACGGTAGTTGACTCCTGATGTTAACTGGTCGCCTGTATAGTGAATAAAGACATCATCCAAAGTTGCGTTTGGTTTATCTAAAGAAGCTTTTAAGTCACTCGGTGCGCCTGTAATTACGACTTCACCTTGCTGCATAATCGCCACGCGGTTACATAAGCTATCTGCTTCTTCTAAAAAGTGGGTTGTTAAAAATATAGTTGTGCCGTAATCAGCACAGAGTTGCTGTACAAGCTGCCATACTTGAGTTCGAGCGATCGGATCTAGTCCGACAGTCGGCTCATCAAGAAACAAAATTTGGGGTTGATGTAGAACTGATACGCCGATTTCCAGCTTGCGGATCATCCCACCAGAGTAGTTTCGTACCAAGCGCTTCGCCGCATCTTGCAAACCCATGTATTCTAGAATCTCATAGATGCGGCGATCGCGTCCTTTGGCAGGTATTCCATACAGCTTGGCAAAAATTAACAGATTTTCGTAACCCGTAAGGCTACCATCAGCAGAGAGCGCCTGGGGGACATAGCCAATCGCCCGTCTCACAGGATTAGATTCACGAGTCACATCATAGCCAGCTAAGGTTGCTGTTCCTGCACTGGGAGGCAGTAAAGTTGTCAACATCTTAATAACTGTACTTTTACCTGCCCCATTCGGCCCAAGCAGCCCAAATACTTCACCCTGTTCCACAGATATGCTCAGGTTATTAACAGCCGTTAACTTCCCAAAACGGCGTGTGAGTCCCTGAGTTTCCAAAATCAGCCCTCTTGGTTCGCTAGGAGATTCTAACCGATTTATTTTTCCCGTCAGTATAGTCACAAGTTTGATGCACTTCCATTAATTAGTTAAACTAACTATTAGTTTCTCAACATATTGGTTGGAAGTCAATAGACTTCTGGCATAAATTTGAATCAGAGTAAAAGGAAACTCAGTAGAGTGGCGGCGAAGTTATTGATGGGCGAAGTATCACTGACAAATTAAGCGCAAAGACTTGCTAAGATAGCCAATAGGTGAGGAAATGTTCAGAATGCCTACTGCTGCCCAGGTAGAGAGTCTATACCGCATCACCTATCAACCGACCTATGTTATGCTTCAGCCCATACATCTAGTTTGTGTTGATAATCGCACTCGCAATGTGTATTTATTAGCTGGTTATAGCGAAGAACTGGAGTTTCAAATTCTACCCAACGCGGAGTTTGCTGATGAGCCGCGTTAACTATGATGCAATGTCTAATGCCGAGTTGAGAGAGTATTTTCTCAAACATCGTAAAGATGAAACAGCATTTCAGGCGTACTTAAACAGAATTAACCAACGTCCACTCAGAATTATTGCATCTCTCAACGACCCTGATTTTGATGAAAAGGTTCAGATAGCTATTCGTCAAAAGTTAGAAGCTGCAAGAAATGCTAGCAACCAGGCTTCTAACACAGTATTGGAGCCGAAAGACCAAGATTGATCTGTGAAATTGATTTGCATTATTGTAGAATATCAAAAATTAATTTTCATCAACAAGCTGCAAAACCCTCTTGTATAAAGGTTGCGCCACCCAGAATCCTGCTTGGTTAATCAGAGCATCTAACAAAGGTTTCACAGCAGAAATCAGCCTTTGACTTTTAGCTTCAACCAAGATCCCTAAAATCCCTGTGTAACTGAGATTTACCCTAGCCGCAACCATGCGACAGCGATTATTATGAAGACATAGATGATGATTTTCCATATACTCGTGTTTTAAACTGTTATGCTGAACTAGGCGCTGACATCTCAGCTACAGTGTCAGATGATTCACTTGAGTTTACCAACATTGAAGCAATCTATCCTATCTAACTTTAGGAAGCGATCGCCTATGCTAATTTTGAGAGCGATCGCTCTGGTCGCACTTATGAATCTGTCGGTTTACGCCCAGAGCAAATTATGGTGTTACATTTTGAGCCAGCATCCCCTGATTCAGTACGATCAATGGTGACAGCATAAGTAGTTGTGCTTAGAGCGATGCCTACGGCTGGCTACGCCTAGGCAGGTTTATCAGATATTCTGAAATAAAATCATATCTATAAACCTTCCGCAAAATATCCGATTATGGCGATAATTCCTGTCTTCTTTACGAGACGCCCAAGGGACGTAGCGGGGTATAGCCCATTACGAATTACCAATTATTTAAATCTTTCTCCCATGTGCATAGATAAAATAGTTATCTGTCACCTTCACGTCAATCTGAAAACCTGTTTTATTTAGCTGTTCTTGAAGTTCATCAGGCTGATAAAAAATTTTGACAATCTGAAATTCTTGACCATCATTTAACTTCCGGCTTTTATATATGTTTCCGTCGTCTTTAAGAATATGATTGTTAGCCGTCGACGTCGGTTCAAAGCGAGAGTCAATGATAAATACTTGTCCACCAACGCGAACAGATTGATAGACTTTCGTCAAAAATGAATCAAGTAATTTTGGCGGCACATGAGACAGCCAAAAGGCAAAAAATACTAAATCATATTCAGTGTCAGGTTGCCATGTAAATAAATCTATGAGGTGATATTCAACACTCAGTGAATTTAACTTCGAGCGATTAATTGTAATCACTTCTTGGGAGGCATCGATCGCAGTAATTTTTTTACCGATAGTTAAAAGCTCCTGCGTCCAGATACCTGTTCCACAGGCTAACTCTAAAATATCATCCACCACGCCAATTTGGTGTAATGTATTTTTGATCACAGCTATTTCATTAAACCAGCGCTGGTTGTTTTCGGTACCGCGATCGTAGCGTCCTTTCCTATAGAACCACTGATCATATTCGTTGGCTCTAGCGCGATAGTAATCAATCTGTTGTTGAAGAATATTATCTGTCATGGTGTGCTTTCTGATCCGATTGAATTTAGATTTGACATTGCTATAGGACTCCTATTTGATTTTTGAAAAAACTCATTCAGTACACCCCGAAAAGGCTTCTTCCCTATTCCCCACTCCCCACTCCCTACTCCCTGTCTACGCAAATAAGTATGGCTACGCCACGCTGCGCGAACAAGAATCAAATCGGATTGCTATATGACTTTTAGGGAGAATTTTTTCTTAAGTGAATAAACTTGCATTTCAGCTTGAATTATGTGATATTTTTATGATTCCATAATAATACGGTAAATCAATAAACTTGTCGGAGTTATACCGGAGGTTTGCTGAAGTCTGATAGTTATTTATCCCTGAAAGCAGAGTAAAGATGTTGACTAAGTTCTCTCCAAGTCGATTTTTGGGTATTGCGATCGCCTTCCTCCAGAGGTTCCAACAACAAAGAATCCGCACCTTTTCGCTACTGTTTGCAGTGGGACTTGGCTTAACTTTGGCTGTCTCTGCTTGTTCTCCAAGCGCAAGCAACAACTCTGGCACACCGCAGACAACCCAAACCCCCAGTCCAGCAGCTAGCAGTACTACAGTTCGCATAGGTTATCAGAAAGCATCAACTGTCCTCTATGCGCTGAAGGCGAGAGGGGAATTAGAGAAAGCTTTCGCAGCTTCAGGCTCTTCTGTAACTTGGTCAGAATTTCCTGCTGGTCCCCCACTCCTAGAGGCATTGAATGCAGGTAGTATTGATTTTGGCTATACCGGAGAATCACCACCTATATTTGCTCAAGCTGGGGGGATTCCTTTAGTCTATGTTGCCTACGATCCTTGGAGTCCCAAGGCTGAAGCCATCCTGGTGCCTAAGGATTCACCTATTAAAAGTGTGGCTGAACTCAAGGGTAAAAAAATTGCTTTTGCCAAAGGTTCTAATGCTAACTACCTATTGGTGAAAGCACTGCAAAAGGCAGGGGTACAGTACAGTGACATCCAACGAGTAACTCTCACTCCTGCCGATGCTCGTGCTGTCTTTGAGGGAAAAAAGGTTGATGCTTGGGCAATTTGGGACCCTTACTTAGCCGCAGCACAAGCAGCAACAGGCGCACGTACTTTAGCAGACGCGACGGGATTAGCTCCCAATCGTGGTTATTATCTGGCTGCAAAATCTTTTGTTGATGCCAAGCCGGATGCCTTGAAAATAGTTCTCGATCAGGTGAAGAAAGTTAGTGACTGGGCAAAGAATAATCCTAGTGAAGTTGCTAAATTTCTTTCCCCTGCTTTGGGTATAGATGCTCCTGTGTTAGAAATAGCAGAAAAGCGGCGTGAATATGATGTACTTCCGCTCACAGATGAAGTGATTACTAAACAACAAGAGGTTGCAGATACCTTCTACAAAATTAAATTGATCCCGAAAGAAATCAAAGTTAAGGAAATCGTTTGGCAAGGCAAATTGAATAAATAACTGAGTTGTAATATGAAAGAGTGGTACAAGGACGATCTCGCGTATATCCATGATGTCGGTTATAGTAATTACGCTCTCAAATCTGCTCCCGGCATTATAGAAATTCTGAATCGGAGCGGAATACGGGACGGGCTAGTGGTAGATTTAGGGTGTGGAAGTGGATTATCAGCGCAAGAACTCACGAAGGCTAATTATCGTGTTCTCGGAATTGATATCTCTCAGTCAATGATTGAAATTGCTCGCAAAAGAGTGCCAGATGCAGAGTTCCGAGTCGAATCATTTTTCAAAGCTGAGATTTCACCGTGTCATGCTGTGATATCGATCAGTGAATGCTTTAATTACTTGTTTGATCCAGATCCCGAACGTCAAAGGTTGGTTGATCTGTTTGACCGCATATACAACGCTTTAGTTTCTGGAGGTGTCTTAATTTTCGACATTGCAGAGCCAGGACAGATTGCACCGGAAATCACAACTAAGGGATTCAATGAAGGAGACGATTGGATAGTACTCGTCGAAAAAAATGAGGATCAAAAGCAGGGGATACTCACCCGTCGAATTATTACCTTTCGTAAAGTGGGAGAACACTACAGACGGGATGATGAAGTACATCATCAGCAGTTATATGAAGCGACAGATATTGCAGAAAAACTTCGTCAAGTTGGTTTCCAAATTGAGATCGTGCGTAGTTATGGTCAGTACAATCTGCCAAAAGCTCATGCAGCATTCATTGCCCGTAAATCAGTATGAGACGCCAACAAAATGTGCGCGAGTAATGTATAATGAAATATTTATTATGGGATTTTGAGAATACACTAGGTTATCGTCAGGGAATGTGGAGTGGAACTTTACATTCAATATTAGAAAGTAATGGAATCCAAAATATAAAGCTAGAGGATATTCGACCATTTCTCAACATTGGCTTTACTTGGCACTCCCCTGATACTCCCCATAGCATATTTTTGAATGGCAAAACATGGTGGGAGTATATGAATGAATATTTTGTAGAAGTCTATGAGAAAGTAGGAATAGGTAAAAACGATGCTACAAGATTTGCTTTGCAAGTACAAAATGAATACAAAAATATCAGGAAATGGCATATATATAAGGATGTAACATCTACATTAAAATCTGCCTTGAATAACGATTATCAAAATGTAATTTTATCAAATCATATACCCGAAAGTAGCAAAAAAATCATCCAATCTTAATTTGTAGGATGCATTATGCCTCTACCTAACGCACCATAATAGATTAGATTTCGAGTAATATAGGACTCCTATTTTATTTTTGAAGAACTTATAAGTACTAATGGAAAAAGCTTATTCCCTACTCCCCACTCGCTATTCCCTACTCCCAGCCTAGGCAAGTCAGTTCAATAATCAAAGCGGATTACTATATCTAAAAAAATAAGTAGTTTAAAACGACACTAAGAATCGACTAAATTTTTTAAGATGACCAATCTCAGCGTTAACCTTAACAAAGTCGCTTTACTCAGAAATGCTCGAAATTTTGGTAGACCGAGTGTAATCGAAGCGGCTTCTACCTGCATTAAAGCTGGAGCACAAGGAATCACAGTTCACCCACGCCCAGACCAACGACATATCAAGCCCGAAGATGTGGATGCACTGGCGCAAATATTGACTGTTGAGTTCAACATAGAAGGTAATCCTTCACCTCAATTTTTAGAGATAGTCCGAAAAATCAAACCAACGCAGTGTACCTTAGTTCCCGATGCACCAGATGCTTTCACATCAGATCATGGATGGGATCTGGCTACAGATGGCTCTTGGCTCAGGCCAATCATTCGAGAGCTAAAAGACCTCGGAGTTCGAGTCAGCCTGTTTATGGATACTGACTTAACTCAAATTAAACGTGCTAAAGAGATTGGAGCCGATCGCATTGAGTTATATACAGAACCTTATGCTACAGCTTTTCGTAATGGCAATGTAGAATCTGTATTCCAAGACTACCAAAAAGCAACACAAAAGGCTCAGGAAATTGGTTTAGAAGTGAACGCAGGGCATGATTTAAATCTGCAAAACTTAGAAAAGTTCTGTTCAATTTCTGGCATACTTGAAGTGTCTATTGGTCATGCGCTGATTGCCGATGCTTTGGAGATGGGACTATCTACTGCTGTGCAAGAGTATTTAAAAATCCTATCTTTAAACTAGATTAAAAAACTTTTCACTATAAGTGAATACACCATGTATTTTACCGCCTGAATGCTCCGGCAAAGTATTCTAAATTAATCAAAAAATAACTATTTTATGGCTACAACGAGTAACTTCCAAGATTCAGAAGTCAGACAGTTAAAGATGTATAAGTTTGCCCCGGCTTGCGAGAATGAGCAAATAGTGTTTGGTGCTGCACGACCTGGATACAATAATAAGAAGCTTCAAGATTGGATAGAATTCATGAAGCGCCAAGATATCAAGCGAGTTTGCTGTCTTCTTCCAGATCAACAGCTAGCTTCTTACTCTGATCTTCTAGGCACATACAAACAGGAATTTGGTAATCGATTAGTTTGTTGGGCACCAATTGCAGATTTCCATCTATGTAATTTAGAAACCCTCACAGAGAAAATACTTCCTTTCTTAATAGAAGCAGATAAACAAAATGAGAAAGTCGTTGTACACTGCTCTGGTGGAATTGGACGTACTGGACATGTGTTAGCGGCATGGCTAGTTAGTGTCCGAGAATTATCAAATCAAGCCGCAATAAATGCTGTCAAGAGAACAGGTAGAAATCCTTATGAAGCTGCGATCGCTGCTGTCTTTAGAGGTAGAAATCCCTTGAAAGTTGTAAAAGAACTTGACGTACTTTTGAATGATTGCCGTCAAGCAGTGCATAAAGTATTTTAAGCTTGCATAATTAATTTTTAGCTCAAAAAGGATCTGCTGTGAAGGCTGCAATCAGACTAGCTAATGAAAGTGATGCCTTAAAAATGCTAGCAATTTATGCGCCAGTTGTCCGGGAAACTTCAATTTCCTTTGAAATAGAACCTCCCACTGAAACGGAATTTGAGGTGCGCATCCAGAATTATCAACCAATTTAACCCACGAAGGTGGGTAAAGTCTCGTGTAGCCGCGACTTCTAGTCGCCAGGGCTAGTAACAAATTAGACTTTTCAAACAACCTCTTAGAAGCGTGGCTGCATTTGCTGCTTGATTCTTGCACAGGTCTATGATATTATCCGTGCAATTGATTAATACAGTAATCCGATAGATTTACCGTAGATTAAAATCTGACCGAGATTATGCGCCATTTGCCAAGCTGCTTAATTAAATTTCTCAGCTACAACTTTCATTTCACTTTCCAGCTAATTGCCAGTAGCACAAAGGGCAGACATTCAGTATTGAAGAAACGAAAACATTAAAAAATTACTACTGCATTATGGTAGAAATATCGAGCAAATCTCACTTTAAGCTATTCAATTACTTTCTACTATTCTTAGTAGGTGGAGTATTCACCTTATCTACGACTTTAGTCAGTTGTAAAGCACCAAGTACACCAGAGAAAGCCGCTAACGCCTCTAATAGCAATAAGACAAAAGTCTTACACATGGGCTACATGACGGCTGGAGACTTACTCAAGATTAAAGGACTGTTAGAAAAACGTTTAACTCCACTGGGTATTTCTGTAGAGTGGTCAAAATTTGCTGCAGGACCCCAACTTCTGGAAGCGATGAATGTGGGAAGTGTAGATTTCGGCTTTGTCGGTGAAACTCCGCCTATCTTTGCTCAAGCGTCCGGCGTTCCTTTTGTTTATGTTGCTAGCAGCAAACCTGGGACTGGTCAGGAAACTGCTGTTGTAGTCGATAAAGACTCTCCAATCAAGACAATCGCTGACCTCAAAGGTAAAGGACTCGCCTTTCAAAGAGCTACTGCACAACAGTATTTCGTTCTGAAGGTTTTGGAAGAAGCAGGACTAAAACTTAGCGATATTAAACACATTAACCTCACACCATTAGAAACTCGTGCAGCATTTGAACGTAAAAGTGTTGATGCGGCTGTAATTGGCGACCCCCACCTCGCGCTATTTCAGAAAACTGGCAGTATTCGGATTATCCGAGATGGTAAGGGAATTACTACCCAAGGAGCCTACTGGTTAGGCTCGCGCAATTTCGTCAGAGATAATCCTGATGTAGTGAAAATCATTTTGGAAGAAGTCAACAACGTCGGCAAATGGGCTGAAGCTAACCCACATCAAGTAGCTGAACTGATTTCGCCCGAAGCAAAAATTGATGTTCCAACACTAGAACTAGTATCAAAGCGCAGGCGTTACACTTTAAGACCTCTTAGTGAAGAAGTTTTGTCAGGACAGCAGAAGATTGCTGATTTGTTCTATGAGCAAAAATTCATCACTAAGAAAATTAATGTTAAAGAAGCGACACTTTCCTCTGAACAATATGCTGCTTTGACCCCTTCGGTAGTTAAGCCTTGAGTATTTGCAGTAAACCTTAAACATCAGAAAATTGATAGCATATTATGGTAGCTAAAAAACGCAACTTTCTAATGTTATTAATGGCTGGAGTATTTTCTCTATCCACGACTCTAATTAGTTGTAAGACACCAAATACACCAGACAAAGCTGCCGTCGCCGCTTCTAATGGCATCAAGACGAAGGTGTTACGAATAGGGTATTTTACTGCTGCGGATATAACCAGAAATAGACAAGTTTTAGAGAAACGCTTGAATCCACTAGGTATTAATGTACAGTGGGCAAAATTTACCGCCGGGCCGCAACTTCTAGAAGCGATGAATGTCGGCAGTTTGGATGTCGGTGCTGTCGGTGAAACTCCACCCATCTTTGCTCAAGCAACTGGCATTCCTTTTGTTTTTATTGCTAGCACTAAACCTGCTACTGGTGAAGGAACTGCGATCGTAGTACATAAAGACTCCCCAATCAAGACTGTAGCTGATTTAAAAGGTAAGACTCTCGCTTTTCAAAGAGCTACTGCGAGTCAATACTTTGTGGTGAAGGCTTTGGAGGAAGTAGGGCTGAAGTTGAGTGATGTCAAATATCTAAATCTCATATCACCAGAAACTCGTGCAGCGTTTATTCGTAATAGTATTGATGCAGGTGTAATTAGTGATCCTCAACTTGCCGAGTTTCAGAGAACTGTGGGAGTTCGGATTCTCCGGGATGGTAAGGGGATTACGACCCAAGGAGGCTACTGGTTAGCTGCACGCAGTTTCGTGAAGGATAATCCGGAATTAGTGAAAATTATCCTCGAAGAAGTCAATAATGCAGGCAAATGGGCTGAGGCAAATCCACGAGACGTTGCCGAAATAATCGCGCGTGATGCCAAGCTAGATATTCCAACATTGGAAAAGGTAGTCAGGCGGCGGCGTTATACCTTAAGACCTATTAGTGATGAAATTCTGTCAGGGCAGCAGAAGATTTCTGACTTGTTCTATGAGCAAAAATTTATTACTAAGAAAATCAATGTTAAAGATGTGGCGCTTTCCCCTGAAGAATATGCTGCTTTGACCCCACCCGAAATCAAGCCTTAGAGGATGTTTTAAAAGTGGTGGCTGAGGTATCCAAAACTTTAGCTCCTCCTAACGGGACTTAAACATTTTTGAGGGATAAACAAGCCTCAAACCCATGCAGAGTAAGGGAAATACACCAAATGCTCAAAAACGGCTCAAACCCAGATATATCAATCAACCAAGCAAAACGATGTCAAAGTCTCTCTGTATATAGATTTGAGGCTTTTTTATGGGTGTTTTTTGTCTAAGTCCCACTAAATCCACACCACTTGCTTCAAGTCCGCAGAGCCGCCCAACGCACTGGCTCTCCTTAAAATAATTCGTAATTCATAATACTTCGGCTGCGCTCAGTACAAGTTCGTAATTAAGTTTTGTGACGAAGAGAAAGCCCAATTTATCAACAGCTTGGGCGATTTGCTGCATATAGGGATAAGTAGCTGGTCGCCTTAGACATAGGAGTGAAAAAGAATGTAGAGACGTAGCACTGCTACGTCTCTACAAGGGTTCTTGATAACGCATATTTAATTTCTAAACCATCCATATTGGGCATGGCTAAATCGAGCAGAATCACATCTGGATTGTGTTCAGTTGCTACTTACAGCAGAATTCAGGAGCGGAGCAAGGGAAGCTCCGCCGAAGCATCAGAATTGGTGAATTCAGAAGTAAAACACGCTTTATACCTGGCTTTGAGACGAATCGTTGTGTACTTCGCCTTCCTTGAAATCTGCTGTATATCCCGTGTTTGCAGGAAAATTGATAACTGTGAAACACTATATTTCACTCATAAATTCAGATGTGCTGACCCTGATTTACTAGGTTTCAGAGACTTTTTCATTTTGAGGACAAAGAGAGCGAATTAACTCCCGAATCACATCGGTTGCTGGTCTTCCTGTGATTGAACAGTATTGTTCAAGCTTCTGTGCCTCGCTTGATGTGAGATTGATTGTAAGTCGTTTAGCAGCCCATTTTTTATTCATGTATTAGAGAGACAAGCGATATTTTTAAACTACTTCTCTAATATCAATCATTTAAGCTGCTAAGACAATGGTATAACTAATGACATCTACTTCAAGTAATCATGAAGCTGGATATTATTTTTTATAAGCAATAGTCAAGAGGTAGGGTATATTCTCAAGTATGAAGTTTAGCTACTTTTAGGGCAGTAATTATAAGTAGAATGTAAAAGGAATATTAAAGTAAGTAAACACAAAATAAGTATTTTCACCAACTGTCATTAAACATCGATGTCGCCAAAGTGTTAGAGGATGTTTGTAATGTCTTGGTTTTCCATATTTTAAAACAGGAGTTTGAAACCATCTGACGGCAAGAGGAAATCTTTCAATACAACTGGATTCTTTCATCCCCCCTGCCTTAATTCAGTAACTGAATTATGTAAGATTATTAACAATTATTGTATCTGGTAGTAAAGAGTATAAACATTCATTTCTAATAAACTTCCAAAATCGCTCAATTAAATTTAGCTGTGGTGAATAAGAAGGTAAATAACATAACTGTATGCCCAATTGTTTCGCATAGTCTTGTACCAGTTTACACTTCTGGTATTTAGCATTATCTAAGACCAGAGTAATTGGAATATTTAAAACCAAATTAGATAATTTAAATAGCAATTGACAAATACTTTCTGAATTAATATAAGTTTCATTTGTTATTGTAATTATTTCTTTAGTGACTGCGTTAACTGCTCCCAAAACATTAAATCTTTTCCGACCAGAAGGTGAACATATAAATGTTCTTGCAAAACACCATAGAAATCCTAAGTATGCTCGATGTACAAAGTGCGCTGCGTCAACAAAGAAAACTGCTTTTTCTCCGCTCATAGCCTCATAAAGCAGTGGTTCTAGCGTTTCGACCCTATATTTTTTTACCTCTTCAATCTTTTTTTCTTCTACTGACTTTCCCGGCACATAACCCACCTTTAAGCAACGCAAACCAATTCTTTTTAAAAATTCTCTCACTTGTGTTGGACTGCGCTTAATACCAGTTAATTTTTCAATGGCATCACTCGCTTCTGCAACACTTGAAGCCGGGGATTTTTCCAAATATTCTTTCAAAATATCACTGTATTGATTTAACTCACTTGGTCGTCCTTTATATTCGATTTTTTTAAGTTCTTCTACCCCTCCCAATTGATATTGTTTAATATATATTGTTAGCGTTGTTTTCGATATTTTGCACAAATTATAAATGTCTTTATGTTTTATGCCCTGGCTTTTGAGATACAGAACTTCCATCTTTTTCTGTACTAATGGATGAGGATGGTGATATCTTTCATAATGCAGCTTATTAATGTCTTCTTGCGTAAAATCTATTCTCAACATCAGACTTTACCTTTTAATACCACCCTATTGATTATTTGTTTATACTACTTGTTTTTGCCGCTACATAAAAGTCCAATCTTTAACCGTTTTTAGTATAGCATCTTCTAGGCATCCTAAGTCATACAGCGTAATACCTCGGTTAAACTATGCTTGGTATTTGTTGGGTCTAATCTCCAAAGCTTTGTCATAACTGGCAAGTGCCTCTTCAGGCTGTTCCAAACATCCTAGTATAATCCCCTGGTTGAACCAGGCTTCATACAAATCTGGTTTAATTGCCAGAGCTTTGTCCAAGTTAGCGATCGCCTCTTCTAAGTACACGTCACCGCAAAAAGGGGTCGGAAATAGAGGAAAATATTTTTTGTAGGGTGGCAGGAGAAACCAGAATATGCAGGGACGTATCTC
>NZ_JBALFC010000122.1:0-42906 GCF_036917755.1 Nostoc sp. | reverse complement strand
ACCCTCAGAAGGTCAACGTCCACCCTCAGAAGGTCAACGTCCACCCTCAGAAGGTCAACGTCCACCCTCAGAAGGTCAACGTCCACCCTCAGAAGGTCAACGTCCACCCTCAGAAGCTCAACGTCCACCCTCAGAAGCTCAAATAGCAATATTTAACAGCAAACCACTGCTTTTAAATGTTTCTATACAAATGGTATTTCTACCCTAAAGAGAGGTGATTTCCAAATGCAGACAAAGTACAATCGAAAATAAACTTCACAAGCTGTTTATGCAATGGGGTAATTTTCTAGCCAAAGAAGCTGCTACTCATGGCTTATCTCTAAAGCAAACCGCAGCTTTTATAAAATATTTTAAGACTGAAAATTTAGGTAAAAATGATGCTCAACTTGCCAGCGAATTAAACGTTGAAGTTGCTGCTTTTAGAAAGTGGATGAGTGAGGTATACGACAAGTTCGCCCAGAATTATCCTGAGTTAGCTATTTCCAACAGTCGGGGCAAACTAAAAAAGTTACAAGCTTACCTGAGCGCGAAATATAATAGCGAATTGGATGTCCTCAAACCATTGGCGGCGATGAAATTATTAAAATCGCTGGTGGTTCGGGAACGACTGCAACAAGAAGCTTGGGTTGCGAGAAGAATTTGTAAATTTTTGCAATATTTGCCTTTAGCTTTAGAGTTAGTGGGGCGATATCTGGATAAAATGCCAGATTTGTCTCTGGAAACACTGCTGAAACGACTAGAGGAAAAGCGACTGGAACATGAAAAACTCCACCCACAAGGGGATGGAGTTTTTGGGCATGGGGAATGGGGGATGGGGCATGGGGAAGAGTCACCAATGCCCAATGCCCAATTCCCAAAGTCGGCGGGCGACTATCCCTCTCCACCCACAAGGGAATGGAGTTTCCCGCCAACTTTTAATGAAGCAGTAGTCAATGCTAACTCATTGATGGATTATGAATCCGGTCTAGCTGAAGCATTTGAATTGAGTTGGGAACATCTGGATGAGAATGCCCAAAACTTTGGCTGTTTGCTAAGTTTGTGTGCATTAGCTGACATTCCCTTATCTCTTGAGACGATACAAGATGAAAAAAAACAACAACTCAATGAGAAAGCCATAGCCGATTTACTAGAATTGCATTTGCTACAACGGAAAAATAAAGAAACTTATCGTTTAAATCCACTGATTCGGCAACTTATCCAGATGAAGTTGGATAAGTCAAGTGAGGCGGATGAAACAAAAACTAAATTTGCAGCAATGATGCTAGAGGTAGCAAAGTTAATTCCGCAACAGCTTAACCCTGAAGATATTCTCAACCTCACTCCACATATCCCGCACATTACAGAAGTTGCAATCCACCTATCCCAGTATCTAAGCGATAAAAATCTAATTACTTTATTGACCAAATTAGCCTGGTTTTATCAAGGTCAAGGACTTTATCAGCAAGCAGAACCTTGGTTGCGACAGTGTGTAGAAATCACTCAAAATCCTCTTGGTTTAGAACATGCCGATGTCGTTGCTAATCTGAACAATTTAGCATTACTCTACGAATCTACAGAACGCTATAGTGAAGCGGAACCTTTGTATCAGCAAGCTTTAGAACTCAGCAAACGTTTGCTGGGAGATAACCATCTTGATGTCGCCACTAGCCTGAACAATTTAGCAAGAATCTACGAATTCACAGGACGCTACAGCGAAGCTGAACCCTTGCTTGAGGAAGTTTTAGAACTGAGAAAACGCCTGCTGGGAGAAGAACATATCGATGTCGCCACTAGCTTGAGCTATTTAGCATTACTTTACGAATCTACAGGGCGCTATAGCGAAGCCGAACCTTTGTATCAGCAAGCTTTAGAACTGTGGAAACGCCTAGTGGGAGAAGAACATCCCAATGTCGCCACTACCCTGAATAATTTAGCAGCATTGTACTGTTATACAAAACGATACAGCGAAGCCGAACCCTTGTTTGAGCAAGCTTTAGAACTGAGAAAACGCCTGCTGGGAAAAGAACATATCGATGTTGGCACTAGCCTGAATAATTTAGCACAACTCTACGAGTTTACAGGACGCTACAACAAAGCCGAACCCTTGTATCAGCAAGCGTTAGAACTGAGTAAACGCCTGCTGGGACATAACCATCCCGATGTCGCCATTAGTCTGAACAATCTAGCAGCACTCTACCGTAATATAAAACGCTACAGGAAAGCCAAACCCTTATTTGAGCAAGCTTTGAAAATTTGTGAACGGACTTTAGGTGTAAATCATCCTACTACGATGACAATTCGGGCAAATTATGCGAGCTTTTTAACAGAAGCATATCACTAGCGATCGCTGCGCGTAATTCGTAATTCGTAATTCGTAATTAGTTAAAATAATATCCCCCTCTCCACCAGCAAAGAAGAGGGGTTAGATTCTACTTACATCCTAAAGACTCACGCGTATTTACACCAGTTTTAGAATTGACACCACTAGCCTTAACACAAAGTTTTTTCACTTGTATTCCATCTAAAATGGCATTCGTAAAATCAGCCCCTGTAATATCCACGCCATCAAAACTAGAACGCAGCATCATTGCATCAGTCAACACAGCATCACTTAAATCAGCATTCTTAAACCTGGTTAAATAGGCTATGCCTTCACTAAAATCAGCACCATGCAGATTTACTCCCTCCAATACGCTACCGTTAAACACGCCACCACGTAAATTAGTATTGCTAAAATTAGCATTCTCAAATTTGAGATTGGTAAACTCAGTACCAATTAAACTTTGACCAGAGTAATCTTTGCCCTTGAGTTGATCATTAGCTACAGAACGGGTAATACTTGAAGAACTTGCAGCTTGCGCCGATAGGGGAAACAAAAAAAGAACCGTAGCTAAGACAAAGCTAACTAAGAATCGCCAATATTTCATAATCTCTTCTTAATAAATCTCAACACTTCTACCATTAACTATTAAAGCTTACAGAAGAGGAAAAGAGAGTGGGGAGTAGGGAGTAGGGAGTGGGGGAGGAGGGGAGATGAGGGAGATGAGGGAGATGAGGGAGATGAGGGAGAATAACTAATGCCCAATGCCCAATGCCCAATGCCCAATGCCCAATGCCCAAATTCGATATACAAGTCTGTAAAAGGGGAAAGCATCTCGTAGGATGATAGATGTTGAGGTGCGATCGCAAAATAATTACCTGTGGCTAATCAAGAAGACAACGCCCAATCTTTGGCGCGAACCCCTTTATATCAACTAGGTGTAGAACTCAAAGCCCGCCTTACCAGCTTTGGCGGCTGGGAAATGCCCGTGCAATTTAGCGGCATTAACCGCGAACACGAGGCTGTAAGAAATACAGCCGGAATGTTCGATATTTCCCACATGGGCAAATTTACCCTCCAAGGTAAAAACCTCATTTCCCAACTCCAGCCTCTAGTCCCTTCAGACTTGAGTCGTTTGCAACCCGGTCAAGCACAATACACCCTATTGTTAAATCCCCAAGCCGGAATTATTGACGACATCATTGTTTATTATCAAGGTGAAGACGCCACTGGGACACAGAGAGCATTTATCATAGTCAATGCGGCAACCTCCAGTAAAGATAAAGCATGGCTATTGCAACATCTTGACCTAGATAAAGTGCAATTCCAAGACCTTTCACCAGATAAAGTCTTAATTGCCGTACAAGGCCCAAAAGCGATTAAATATCTCCAGCCCTTAGTGCAACAAGACTTACAACCAATCAAAACCTTCGGACATTTAGAAGCAACGCTACTAGGTAAACCTGCCTTCCTGGCCCGCACAGGTTACACCGGCGAAGATGGCTTTGAGGTAATGGTAGATCCAGATGTGGGAGTAGAATTGTGGCAAAGTCTCCATAATGCTGGTGTTATCCCCTGTGGACTCGGTGCGAGAGATACCCTGCGGCTAGAAGCGGCGATGGCACTTTATGGACAAGATATTGATGACACCACCACACCTTTAGAAGCCAGTTTGGGGTGGCTAGTTCACTTAGATACCAAAGGCGAATTTATTGGTCGGGAAGTTTTAGCACAGCAAAAAGCTACTGGAGTGCAGCGCCGATTGGTAGGTTTACAAACCCAAGGACGCAACATTGCCCGTCACGGCTATCAAGTGTTATCCGCAGGTAAAATTATCGGAGAAGTTACCAGTGGCACTCTGTCACCCACACTTGGTTATCCCATTGCCTTAGCCTACGTTCCCACCCAGCTAGCAACGGTTGGTCAGCAGCTAGAAGTCGAAATTCGCGGCAAAGCTTATCCAGCAGTTGTAGTTAAACGTCCCTTTTATCGGTCAAAAAATCGTGTCGCCAACTGATAAGCGCCGAGGTTTTTGAGGAATAATGTGTTGTAAGTTACTCAATCTACAGTCAGGTTCATTACCAGTAGACTTACGCAAAAGTACACCCTGTAGGGGCAATTCATGAATTGCCCCTACCTGAAAATCATCCTTTTCGGCTATTGTTTGCGTAAGTCCTGACCAGATATGGGTTGGATGACTGTTGGGGTAATAATTTTTTGATAAGGGAGAGGAAGTGATATGTCTTTTGAATATCCTCAAGATTTCAGATACCTGGATTCTCATGAATACGTGCGACTAGATGGCGAAATTGCCACCATTGGCATTACAGAGTTTGCCGTACATGAATTGGGTGATATCGTCTTTTTGGAACTGCCAGAAATTGGTGACGCTCTTACCAGGGGAGAAAACTTTGGCACAATTGAATCAGTGAAAGCCGTTGAAGAACTGAATTCACCAATAACAGGCACAGTTATAGAACGCAATGAAGCCTTAATTAATTCTCCCGAACAAGTATCAGAAGACCCCTACGGGGAAGGGTGGTTTTTGAAAGTGCGCGTCAATGACTCTGCCGAAGTTGAGGATGCTTTGACAGCAGATGAGTATCGCGCCCTGGTAGAAGGGGAGTAGGGAGTGTGTAGAGACGCGATTAATCGCGTCTGTAGCAAGTAGGGGAGTAGGGAGTGGGGAATGAGAGGAATAAGAGGGACAAGGTAAAATTGTCTCCCTCATCTCCCTCATCTCCCACTCCGCCCAAAGATAAGTCATGAAATTTAGATGAACTGAAAAGTTACATCTACTTATTATGAGTATTTATTGCAAAATATTAAATAGTACCATCTGGAGAGTAATTTGTGGTATCACACGCCCCGATTCTCAAGTCTAATGAGCAGCAAGTGCTGGACGGAAAAAGTCAAAAGTTAAGTAGTTTTGCGCCAAGACACATTGGCCCTAACTCCGATGACATCCAGCAAATGCTTAAGGTTTTGGGGTTTCCCAGCCTGGATGCCCTAATTGACCAAACAGTTCCACAGACAATCAGGCTGAAGCAACCGCTAAAGTTACCAGAAGCAGAAAGTGAGTACGCAGCACTGGCATCATTAAAAAAAGTTGCTGCCAAAAATCAGGTTTTCCGCTCATACATTGGTATGGGATATTACGACTGCATCACCCCACCTGTGATTGGGCGTAACATTCTAGAAAACCCCGGTTGGTATACTGCCTACACTCCTTATCAGCCAGAAATTGCTCAAGGGCGATTGGAAGCGCTGCTGAATTTTCAAACCCTGATTATCGATTTAACAGGTTTGGAAATCGCCAATGCCTCGTTACTCGATGAAGCCACAGCAGCAGCTGAAGCGATGAGCCTAAGCTATGGTGTCTCCAAAAATCAGGCAAATGCCTATTTCGTCTCTGGTGATTGCCATCCCCAAACTATTGACGTGTTGCAAACACGGGCGAAACCATTAGGGATTAAGATCATTGTCGGCGATCATCAAACATTTGATTTTGATCAACCAATTTTTGGGGCTGTTCTGCAATACCCTGCAAGTGATGGCACCATTTACGACTACCGCGCTTTTATAGAAAAAGCCCATGCTAAGGGTGCATTGGTAACGGTAGCAGCAGATCCTTTAAGTTTAACTTTGCTGACCCCTCCTGGGGAATTTGGCGCTGATATTGCTGTCGGCAGCACCCAGCGCTTCGGTATTCCGTTGGGGTTTGGGGGACCTCACGCGGCATACTTTGCTACGAAAGAAGAGTATAAGCGACTGGTTCCAGGGCGAATTGTCGGAGTATCAAAAGATGCTCAAGGTAAGCCTGCATTGCGTCTCGCCTTGCAAACCCGCGAACAGCACATCCGCCGCGAAAAAGCTACTAGTAATATCTGTACTGCACAGGTGCTACTGGCGGTAATGGCGAGTATGTACGCGGTGTATCATGGCCCGGTTGGACTGAAACAAATTGCTGAAAATATCCACTCTTTGACGGTGTTGTTAGCAGCAGGACTGAAGCGTTTAGGTTACAAAGTCGTTTCAGAATCTTACTTTGATACGCTGCGAGTAGAACTGGGAAGACGCAATTTAAAAGATATTCTGGCAGCTAGCGAACAACTTCAAATTAACCTGCGAGTTTTTGATGCAACTGCTGTTGGTATCTCGCTAAATGAAACAACTACACCAAAAGACTTAATTGACCTCTGGCAGATTTTTGCTGGTACAGATGATTTACCCTTCACACTAGAAGAATTAACTTCTCCCTCTCTTCCCCATCTCTCCCTTTCCCGCACAAGTACATATCTCACCCACCCAGTCTTTAACCGCTATCACTCAGAAACTGAGTTATTGCGCTATCTGCACAAGCTAGAAAGCAAGGACTTATCGCTAACTACATCGATGATTCCCTTGGGTTCTTGCACAATGAAGTTGAATGCGACTGCTGAGATGATTCCGGTAACTTGGGAGGAATTTGGCAAGATTCATCCATTTGCACCTTTGCCCCAAACACAAGGTTATCAAATCCTGTTTAGGCAACTTGAGGCATGGTTAGCTGAAATTACTGGTTTTGACGGAATTTCTCTGCAACCAAATGCTGGTTCTCAAGGGGAGTATACGGGACTTTTGGTGATTCGTCAGTATCACGAAAGTCGGGGTGAAGCACACCGTAATGTTTGTTTGATTCCCACCTCGGCACACGGGACAAACCCAGCGAGTGCGGTGATGTGCGGGATGAAAGTAGTGGCAGTTGCCTGTGACTCACAAGGTAATATTGATGTTGATGACCTGAAGAGTAAGGCAGAAAAACACAGCAATCAACTCGCCGCCTTAATGGTGACATATCCCTCAACTCACGGTGTTTTTGAGGAGCCAATTCAGGAAATCTGCGCTGTTGTTCATAGTCACGGTGGACAAGTTTACATGGATGGGGCAAATATGAATGCCCAAGTGGGAATTTGCCGTCCTGGGGATATTGGCGCGGATGTCTGTCATTTGAATCTGCACAAAACCTTCTGTATTCCTCATGGTGGCGGCGGCCCTGGTATGGGACCCATTGGCGTTGCTTCTCATTTGGTGCCATTTTTGCCCGGACACCCTGTTGTGGGGAGTGGAGAAGAAATTTCTAATTCCCAACGTATTGGTGCGGTTGCTGCCGCGCCTTGGGGTAGTGCTAGTATTTTGGTGATTTCTTGGATGTACATCGCCATGATGGGTGCTGCTGGTTTAACCCAAGCAACTAAGGTGGCGATTCTCAACGCTAACTATATCGCCAAGAAACTGGAATCGTACTATCCGGTTTTGTATCAGGGGAAAAATGGTCTAGTTGCCCATGAATGTATTTTAGATTTGCGATCGCTCAAAAAATCAGCTGCGATCGAAATTGATGACGTTGCCAAGCGTCTGATCGATTATGGTTTCCATGCGCCGACTGTCTCCTGGCCTGTAGGGGGTACAATCATGGTGGAACCTACAGAAAGTGAATCTAAACAAGAGTTAGATCGTTTCTGTGATGCGTTGATTTCTATTCGCCAAGAAATCTCCGAAATAGAATCAGGTAAGGTGGATATCCAAGATAATGTTTTGAAGAACGCACCCCACACTGCCGAAAGTCTCATCACTGGAGAATGGCAGCATCCTTATTCTCGTGAACAAGCTGCCTATCCTGCACCTTGGACTCGTGAGTATAAATTCTGGCCGGCTGTTGGTCGCATTGATGCAGCGTTTGGCGACAGAAATTTTGTTTGCTCATGTCTGCCAATGGATGCTTATTAGAGGATGTTTGTAAAGATATCAAGTTGTATAAAGATTCCTCCTAACCTCCCTAAATTTGAGGATGTTATTGAGAGTTAAAGTTGTAATTACTTGATAATTTTACAATCGTGCCTATCCCCCAAGAACCCCGACTTCTTAAAGAAGTCGGGGTTCTGAATGATATATATGATTAAAGATGAGAAATTATGGAAGAAAACAGGCCATGATTACTAAAGAAGAAATTACTATCAAAGTTCCCTCTGAGGTAGCAGAGGCATACCGCAATGCCACGGAAGAAGAACCGGAACAATTGCAACTTAAGATTACGGCAATTATGCAGTCTCAATTTACAACGAAAAGACTTGAGTCGATTGCACATTTGAGAAACACAATGGATAAAGCTAGTCTTGAAGCACAAGAGCGAGGATTAACGCCTGAAATATTAAAATCGATTTTGAATGATGACAAATAATCGACGGTGCGATCGCATGAAATAATCATGTAATGGAAAAGTTTATTTTCTCCATATATCCCCTTTAAAATGTTGGGGATATGAATACTGCTTATTCAAATACTCTACAAACTGGTATAAAGTTTAACATCACTAAACTTACGAAACTTTTTTAAGAAACAAAGCTTATGGTGGGAATGCGTAGGCGTAGCCCGTCGAAGACATAGCTTTGACCCCTAGAAAATAAATCAAGTGAGAAATCTGATTCTTTCCTTAATACATTAACTAAGGTTTTTATCAAGAGTAATTTAGATGCGTTTATCGTGATAGAACTTACGCAAAATTACAACATATAGGGCAATACAGTTCAGTTAAGCATTTCTTCCTTCTCTTCCTTCTCTTCTTTGCGTCCTTTGCGCTCTTTGTGGTTCGTTAAAAAAATGACTTTTACAAAGAGTTTTAGCCTTAACTGAACCGTATTGACATATAGGGGCAATTCATGAATTGCCCCTACTCACTCCTAACTCTTCTAATTCTTTTTGTAAAGATAAAGGCTGATAACCCAATGCAAATGCTTTGGAACTATCTAAAGAAACATCTACTGGTCTAGGTGCTGCCATTTTCACATCTTGTTGTCGGCAGGATTTAAGTCCGGTGGCGGGAAGTTGAAATACTTCCACTAATAGCTGTCCAAAATCATAACGCGAAATCCGCTCTTTGCCACCTAAATGAATGATGCCGTTAACTTTTTCTAATGCTAATAAAAGTCCTTTGGCGGCAGTTGTTCCACTTACTGGTGTGCGAAATTCATCTATAAATAAACTTAGTTCTTTTTCGGCTTTTAAAGTTTGAATAAATGGCTGAATAAAGCTTTTAGCTGTAGGTGTTGCTGCACCAAACATCAACGGCATTCGACACACTGCGGTCATCGGATATCTTTCTAGCATATCTGCTTCTGCGATCGCTTTCTGCTCACCGTAAAGATTCACAGGACACACGGCATCTGTTTCTCGATAGGGGGCATTTAAACCATCAAAAACTAAGTCGGTTGAGGTAAAAGCACAAGGAATAGAATTATCCGCGCAAAGTCCGGCAATATTGCAGGATGCTATAACGTTAATTGCGTGCGATTCTTCGGGGTGGGTTTCACAAAAATTTGGTTGCGAATGTGCAGCAGTATGAATAACTGCTGTTGGTTTTATATCATTAAATATACGCTGCAATTCCTGAAAATCTGTTAAGTTCACTTTTAGCATTTTGATGCCAGGAATCTCTAAAGGATGGGATAAATAAGTGCCATAAATCTCCCATTCTTGTCTTGCAAGCTGGCAAAGATGCCATCCTAAAAAACCACTTGCTCCGGTAATTAACAATTTTTTCATGTCTAATTGTAAACCGCTCAATAAAAAATCCTTGTCACAGCAAGCTTATATTCTACACTGAGTGGTGATGACAAAATACTATTGCAGTAATTCCTGAAAGCGCTTTTCACTACGCACTTTGCTAAAGTCTGGGTCAGTTTTTGCTAACTTCTTGTATTTATCAGGAACAAGCTGGATTGCTTTGTCTAGGTTCTCAATTGCTAATTCCAGATTGCTTTGTAAAGCATAAGAGCAAGCTTTATTATAATATACTTGGTGCAAATCTTGCTTGATAGCGATCGCTCGATCATAAGATGCGATCGCATCTTGGTAGCGGTGCAGCTTTGTCAAAGCAATACCTCGGTTAATTAAGGCTTCATATTTGTCGGGTTTGATGGCGATCGCTTTGTCGTAAGATGCGATCGCGTCTTTGTAGCGTTGCAACGATGTTAAGGCTATGCCACGATTATACCACGCTTCATATTTGTCCGGTTTGATGGCGATCGCTGTATTGTAGGATGCGATCGCGTCTTTGTAGCGTTGCAACGATGTTAAGGCTATACCACGGTTAATCCAAGCTTCAGAACTCTCAACTTTGATAGCGATCGCTTTGTTATATGCTTTTATGGCATCTTCATAACGTTGTCCATCTAATAAATGATTGCCTTGATGAAAGAAATCTTCTGCTTTTTGTGTAGCCTTCGCTTCTCTCAAAAGTTGGGTTACATTACTTTCTTGCACAACTTGCGTAGTATTTTCTGTCCATGAGTTTGCCCCACCACTACAGCCAAATCCAAAGAAAGCTATTAAGCCAGATGCCACTAAGCAGCGCCGAAAAACCATACTCTACCTACAAAACTTATAAAATGATGTTAAAAGTTGTTCATTTTTTGAACATTATCAAAATACACTAGTTTTTACCCATTAATTTCTTTATTTTTTGAGAAATAACTTTGCTGACGATGCATAGAAGCTTCTGAAAATCAAGTGTACGTTACATTATCATATTAAATAGACATAAAGCAATTGCTTAGAGTCTATTTCAGCCAAAAAACGATTATTGGTGTTGCTATATAGGTAGACATCCCACTTGTGTGGTAATTTTCTCTCCAAGTAACAAGGGTGCGATCTGAGACTTTGTTCAGCCTTTAACTTTAATATAAACAGATTTTTACGTAACATTTACTTTAATAGAGTTTAATTTAGAGCAGTTTTGATGTAGAGACTAATAAAGTATAGGACTTACGCAAAATATCTCTGAAACTCTGATTTCTCCCTGTACTCTGCGCCTGGAGCGGTTCGTTATTCCGTAACTCGTGCGTAAGTCCTAAAGTAGTTTCATTGCACGAAGCCTGTAATCTTAAGATGGGCTATATAAAGATTTATAGCTAAATTTCCAGAATTCCTGGAACTTAAGTAAAATACTTAATTAAATTTCGTGGCGAATGAAATTAGGTAAAATTCTGCGTTACTCCGCGTTTCAAAACGTTACGATTTTACGCAAAGCTGTAATAAAACTAAATTTCAAATAAGAGTATTGTTGCAAATGATATCTAAAGGATTGTAACCATGAAAAAAAGTTTTTTTGCACTAGCATTAACCCTATCAGCGCTTCCTATATCTATTTCTACATCAATTAATCCTGCGATCGCACAATCAACTCCTGTTGAATCAACTGTTTCAATACGAGCATTTAATCTTCCTAGCTTCTATATTCGTCATCGCAATTTTCTTGGCGAAATTAGCCTTATTTCAAGTTCTCTAGACAGAGCAGACGCAAGATTTAGAGTAAGGTTGGGGTTAGCGTCTTCTAATTGTGTTTCATTTGAATCCTCAAATTTTCCAGGATACTACTTAAGACATCAGAATTTTAGGATTAGATTAGATCGTAATGACAATACTGCACTGTTCAAAAATGATGCAACCTTTTGTATAAGACCAGGTTTAGCAAGTTTAACAAATGTTTCTTTTAGGTCATATAATTTTCCTGGTTACTATATACGCCACAAAAACTTTGAGCTTTATATTGACCCGTACAGCACTGATAGTGTGTTTTTAAATGATGCCACTTTTACATTACTAGCACCGTTCAATCCCTAGTTAGAGTAGCTATAGCAATCCGATCTAAGTTGCAAAAATTACTGTTTTTAACGAACCACAGAGAGAAAAATCAACATAAATTTTTACAAATCATTTAGGACTGCTATCACTGCTATATAGGCTTAACTAATCCCAAACACCGACTCGACGGTTGACTTAATCGAATCGCGTGCATCCTTCAAAGTTTGACTAATAGGATGTTTTGCCTGCAAAAATGCGCGCGCACAATTGCGTCCCGGCATTCCCGAAATCGAACCACCTGGATGAGTCCCTGCACCAGTCAAAAATAGATTATCAATTGGCGTTTTGTAGTTCGCTATTTCTGGCAAGGGACGGAAAAATACCATCTGATCTAGAGTCATGTCAATATGGTAATAATTCCCTTTGTATGCACCTAATCTTTCTCCTAGTTCTGCTGGACTTTCTACACGACGGGCGATAGTTGCATTCTTGACATTCGGTGCATAGTCTGCCAACTTATCAATCACCCGATCTGCAACTTTGTTTTTCAATTCATCTGTCCAACCAGTACCTTTCAAACCTGTCCCCTCTGCACCCGCAATTTGATAAGGGGCGAAAAACTCAATCCATACGGTGTGCTTACCTGGAGGTGCTAACGTGGGGTCTAAATAACTAGGCATCACTAGATACATTGATGGATCAGCATCAGGAATCTCTCCCAAGGTACATTTACTATGAGCCTGTTCTACATGAGCCACGGAATCTGCAATCAAGATAGAACCGACGAGATATTCATCTTTGTGGGCGTGGTGTGGAAAGTGCAGTGGTTCGTCTAAAGCCAAATCTATTTTGAGGATGGTTTCGTTGTTGTTAACGATGCGGCGTTCTAATCTTTCCCATAAATTTGGATCGGCTCCATCAACATCGCTTTTATCAGTCATTTGCAAAAATAACCGCTTGGCATCAATATTAGAAATAACCCCGTATTTAGCTCGATATTCTTTACCGCCAGCAACCCGCACACCCACAGCTTTCCCATCATCAATTAAAACTTTTTCAACATGCTGATCTGTGAGAATAACGCCACCTTTACTTGTGACTAAATTCACCAAAGCTTGCACAAGTGCGCCAGTTCCGCCGCGAGGTCTGGCCATCCCCGGATTATGACGCATTGCCATCATAATTGCACCAATGGCAAGGGTTTTTTGTGATGGCGGCGCACCAAGTTCTGCTGCTAGTCTGGCTAGTGGCGCTTTCAGAAATTCTTCATCAAACCACTCGTTAAGTAAATCTTCAGCGCTGGTTAACATGGTGCGAATAAAGTCCAGCGTTTTGTTTGGAGAACCAATAACCGAAAATAAATCTTTCAGTTTGGTGATGTCGTAGTTACCAAGGATGTCTATAATTGATTTTGGCGGTGCATTAAACATGGGAATCATTGCACCTAGCGATCGCTGCCAAAAGTCTACAAATTCGGCGTATTTTTTGGCATCACGTTCACTATAACGGGCGATTTCTGCACAAGTCTTTTCTACCGACTTATGTGCTAAGAAATACTTGCCATCAGGATGAGGACAGAAAACAACTGGATCGCACTCCAAATAATGCAAGCCGTATTTTTCTAGTTCTAATTCCTCAACAACTGGCCCCAAATGAATAAATTCATGGTCAATAGCACACAAGTTAAATTTAAATCCTGGAGCTTCTTCGGGTAAACATTCTTCAGTTGTTGCTGCACCACCTGGAACAGAACGCTTTTCTAATAAGAGGACGCTATAACCAGCTTTTAGCAAATAAGCTGCACAAACGAGGCCATTGTGTCCAGCACCGATCAGGACAACATCATACTCTTGCATACGTTGTTATTTTGAAATAAATAAGTAACTTTCAAAAGCTTATAAAACTTTTAATAAATTTACATCACTCCCTAGTTACAAAAATTATCTTTTACTCCTGTCAATACTACTAAGGAGATAGTATGTCTGACGATGATGGTATTTGCTTCACTTCAGTTTGTACCATAGGTATTAAACTAGCAATTTCTAATTTTATATCTTTAGTAGAAAACGTTATATAGCAATCCTATCTGAGTTGTGAAAATTACTGTTTTAACGAACCGCTCCAGGCGCAGAGAGCGCAGAGAGAGAAATCAACATAAATTTTCACAAATGATTTATGACTGCTATATCCTCCGATTCAAAATATGCTACATTCATCAGTTGTTTGGTTACTCACCGGACAACTGGAAGTCGCGCCCCAGGTGCATCAAGTCGGGAAGCCCGCTCTTACCGCCTGGCTCCCCAACGCACTGGCTTGGCTACACAAACAAAACCCCAACTCTTGGAGACGCTACGCGAACGGGGAATTCAAAATTCAAAATTCAAAATTCAAATCCCCATAATTACAGCTATTTTCAGGTAAATAGACCACGCGGTAGGGGCACAGCATTGCTCATTGGTGTCAACTTAACGTGAAAGCCAGTCTATAAGCAGCTTTTAAGATTGTCTCGTTTGTCTCGTTCCCAGTCTCTGACTGGGAATGCATTCCGAGAGGCTCCGCCTCAAGACTTGCGGCAGAGCCGCAACGATCTGCATTTCCAGCCAGAGGCTGGAAACGAGGTTTGAAAAGGGTTTTGGCTTAAGTTGACACGCATGAGCATTGCTGTGCCCCTACGATAAATGTGGTTCAAATACATGATTTCTGCTGTAAAGCATAGGTAACTTTTGACATCCGCCTTGCGGTACTAGTACAGCACGGCGTAAATAAGCCATCCCAACGGGAAAGCCAGTCGCCTGGGTCGGGAAACCCTCCCGCAGCGCTGGTTCACCATTTGTAATGTCTGAAACCCTTGCTAAAACGTAATTACGTTCGCGTAGCGTGCCGGAGGCTCTATTACGAATTACGAATTACGCGTTCGCGTAGCGTCTCGTAGAGAAGCGGTGCTAGTGGTATCTAGCGGTTCCCCGGAGTACTATAG
Source organism: Nostoc sp. (assembly GCF_036917755.1). Taxonomy (GTDB): domain Bacteria; phylum Cyanobacteriota; class Cyanobacteriia; order Cyanobacteriales; family Nostocaceae; genus Nostoc. The sequence continues at coordinate 28,009 of NZ_JBALFC010000122.1, read as the reverse complement.
TTTGATATGACTGTAATTGTCCAAACAGGGGAGTACGGATAAATCCTGATGTTTTTTGAGTAGTTAAAATTGCTTCGGTTTGGACAGTAGTTGGTGGATTCCCGATAGCTAGGTTGATAATTGGTACCAGGAAGCTCAGTTTGACTGTATTTCCTCCAAGGTCAGGGTTTGGTGGTTTGCTAATAATTATCGTCACTAGTGTACCGATATCAGTAGCTAATGTCTGAATTTGATCCCCACTGAAATGCTTGGAAATGTTTTGAGTTTTGTAATCAAGCTGTGGAACTCCATTGACAATTGAATACTTGATGTGAGTACCTTCGCCCTCAAGTTCAAACTCATTTGGTCGTTGTACAACAATTGCTTGTGCTGGCTTTGTGGATTTGGTCATCAAAAAAGATACCAGCGATGTCGCGGTTAAGCCAGTCACAAAGGTGAGAGCAGTTTTGAGAATTTGACGGCGGGGCAAATTTGGTAATTTCATAATATATATATAGTGTTTCTCGTTTGTATGCAATAGATTTTGACCTCACTTCCATTCCTCTCTCCTAAAAGGAGAGAGGCTTTGAATTTTACTCCCCTTGCCGGACAAGGGAAGGGGTTGGGGGTTAGGTCTCTTGAGAAACGGTATAGATGGGAGTTGAAAATTTGCTGAACGCAACCATCAACCCCCCGAAGCATTAAGCAGTGGTTGTCTGTAGGATGGAAGACTTCACCTGACGTTGACTCTTGACAACCATCTGGATGGGACGATCTGGGCCTGTGATCAAACCACGGCGTTTAGGTCGCACTTCACTATTATCAACTAACTCTAATTCGAGGCTGGAAAGGATTTTAGCAAGTGCTAGCTTCATTTCCAACTGGGCAAATGCTAGCCCAATACAGCGCTTTGCACCACCCCCAAAGGGCAAATATTCATAGGGAGAAAATTGCCGTTCTAAAAAGCGTTCTGGCTTGAACTGCTTAGGTTCTGGATAAATATCTTCTCGCTGGTGGGTCAAATAAATAGAACCAAGTACGACTGTACCCGGTTCTAGTTCGTAACCGCCCAGTGATATGGGTGTTCTTACTATTCTGGGAAAGGTGAATATAGCTACTGGGTAAATGCGTAATGTCTCGGAGCAAACAGCGTTGAGATAGGGTAACTTGAAAATGATGCTGGGGTCTGGGTCATCGCCCAAGCTATCTAATTCTTGTAGTAGCTTTTGGCGCACTGATGGTAGTTTGTGAATCCAGTATAATGCCCATGCTAGCGCTGTAGCTGTGGTTTCGTGACCGGCGACTAACAGAGTCATCAATTCATCGCGCAACTCTTCATCGGTCATGGGTTGATCGGCTTCATCCCTAGCAGCCATGAGTAAGCTGAGAATATCTGTGCGTGATGAATCTGCTTGTTCTCGACGTTCCCGAATTTCCTCGTAGATGAGTTCGTCAACTTCTTGCTGACGGCGCATCTGTTTTCCCCAGAAGTTAATCGGGCCAAAATCCCTTTGTAAAGCTGGAAAATAAGTCAAAGCCACACTTAACCGAGAACTAGCCTTTTCTAAAAGATCACCCAGAAATTGCTGTAGTTTTTCGGCGCGAGTCCCTTCATGTAGCCCAAACACAGCTTGCATGATCACCCGCAGGGTAATAACTTGGGTGGCAGACCGAATATTAAAGGATTTACCTATCTGGTATTGGCTGATAACTTGCTTGGTGACATCGATAATCACTTGGCTATAGTTTCGCATGCTTTCGCCGTGAAAGGGAGGCATTAACAACTGGCGTTGACGCTGGTGTTCTGCGCCGCTAATGGTAATCACAGAATGCTTGCCCAGCAAACGTTCAAGCCGCGGATCGCCAGGCGCTTCTAATTGCTTGGTATCATTTGTCAAAATTTGCTGTAGTGCTTGGGGGTTGCTGACAACCACCATAGGAGGAGAATTTCTCTCTAATTTAATAGTAAAAATCTCCCCATAGCTTTTGGCGCAAGCCTCCATAAATGTCATCGGATTGGTGATCCAGCGCACCAGCTGTAAAAGTGCTGGGATTTGCGCTTCATTTGGTAATTTCATAATTTTTTTTGCTACTGAAACTAACTGAAATTTTGCTGGCGTGACTATTTAAATTACTTATTCTAACGTTGTAAAAAAGCAATAAACTGTTACAACCTCGAAGATGTAAAATTTTTGTTAAATTCAACAAGCATCTACAGTTTCACTTAATCGTCAAAAGGTACTCAGCATGACTGCAATCTCCCCAAAGGCATCTTCAGCGCTTCCCGATTTTTCGGAAGGGATTCAATATTTTGGTGAAGCGTTACCAGATTTTGAAACTTATGGTGCAACACCTGCTATTGAGTTGGGCAAAATAGCGATCGCATCTCCCACAGATTCCACAGCTGTATATCAAACTTTACTTGCTGCCGATGCCCTCCGCTACCTGACTTTGCAAGTTACCGCGAGTAAGGCTTCTGGGCATCCCGGCGGATTCGCTAGCCAAGCAGAAGCTTACGCATCTCTTGTCATGCTGGGATACAAGAACATTATTACTGAAGTCGGACACCACGCCCCTGGATTTTATAGTGCCATGTTCTTGGATCGATCGCTAGAGGATATGGGAATTTTTACAGTCCAACAATTGCGCGATCGCTTCCGAGAAAAGCACGGACTCTTAGGACATCTTTCTGGTTTTATCCCCGGTATTCTCGCACCTGCGGGGCCTTTGGGACAAGGACAACACTTTGCAATGTCGGCTGCACTGTTACACAAAGATAAGTTGTTCCCCTTTACAGTTGGTGATGGTGGATTGGGTGAGCCTTATATTGTAAGTGCGATCGCGCATTTCCATACTGCTTATCCTGCTGTCACCAACTTTTTGCCGGTGTTGGTGTGGAACGGTTACAGCCAAGAACATCACAGTATGGTTTCCCTAAAAACCAATGAACAGATGCAAGCATATTGGCAAGGTAATGGTTTTGATGAAGTCGTGTTAGTGGATGCCAAAGATTTCGACGATCAAAACCAACCAGGGAATTTCGTTGATAGTACTGCCTTTTCCTTCGAGAAGCGGCTAGCATTTACTCAAGCAGTACTTTCGGGTGTAGATCAAGCCGCGCGATTTGCACTGGGCGGAAAACTTACCGTCTTCATTATTAAACAACTTAAAGGTGCAGGAGTCCACGCGCGGGGTGCAAAATCTCACAACCTTTATCCCAAAGATACGCTAGATGCACCTCATATTGTTAGTGCATTGCAAACCCGTGCTTTATCAGCCGAGGCTTGGCAATTAGTCAGAACAAATGCAGAACGCGCTGGCGGTGGGCCAGCAGCAAAAACTGTGGTGACAGAATTTGAGTTCCCATTACCAGAATTAGGCGAATTACCTTTAGAAGAATATCCAGTTGGAGGTGAACCCAAAGTTTCCACAACCGCAATGGGACGATTGGTAGGAATAGTTGGAAAGAAAGATCAAAATTTCCTTGTCACCAACGCCGATGGTAACGAAGCATCAGGAATTGCCAACATCAACCAAGCATTAAAAATTATCCACCCCACAACCGACGATTTATATTATCAAGCACCAAATGGACAAGTTTATGAACCATTGAGTGAAGATGCTTGTGCCGGTTTAGCTGCGGGTTTGGCGTTAATGGGTGCGAGAACTTTGTGGTGTTCCTACGAATCTTTTGCTATCAATGGATTACCAATTTGGCAAACTGTTACCCAAGCAATGGCAGAATTACGCCGTCAAACTCCCTCGACTATTACTTTATTCACAGCAGGCGCATTAGAGCAAGGGCGCAACGGTTGGACTCACCAACGTCCAGAAATTGAAGCTTACTTTGCTTCGTTGATGCGAAATGGAAATGTTTTTCCATTATTTCCCCCTGATGCTAACAGTATTCAAGTCTGTTATGACTGGGCGTTGAAAACTAAGAATAAGGGAATTGTGATTACTGCAAGTAAATCGCCGTTGCCAATTCGCACAACTTTAGAACAAACTCGCCAAGGGTTACGCGATGGTGCGGTGCTGTTACATGAAGTCGCTGGTGATAAACAAGTTGTATTTGCTGTAATTGGCGATTTAACATTAATACCAGTATTTGAAGCTGCTGCTTTCTTGGAAACTGAAGGTATTGGCGTGAAGATAGTTACTGTGATCAATCCTCGGCAATTGTACCGTAGTCACGATACTGCGTGGGAGACTTGTTCCCAAGCGGAAGGCGGTTTCTTGGATGATGCGAAATTTGCCGAATTATTTGATGGTGATGCGTTAATTGCGGTGACGGGTGGTGCGGCGGCGATGCTGGAACCAATTTTGTTACGTAGTACAGCCAAGCGTGATACTTTTGCGTGGAAGCGTGGGGAAACTACAGCCAGTGCTGGTGAGTTGATGGCGTTTAATGGATTGACTGCTGAGGCGTTGACAAAACGTGCGATCGCGTTAGTGCATTAAAGGTAAAATTGTTTCTACTTTTATCGCATTTATACGTATATTAACGCTGAAAATGGCGTTGGAATGCGTATATTTGCGTTTTTTTTTTGAAGAGAACTTAGCAGACAGAAAAATGGGCGTAAATTTGCTGAAATCCGTTAACAAAAGTTAGTTTACGAGTCGCAAAAGCTGGTTTAGAAGTCGCAAAAGCTGGTTTAGAAGTCGCAAAAGCTGGTTTAGAAGTCGCAAAAGTTAGTTTAGAAGTCGCAAAAGTTAGTTTAGAAGTCGCAAAAGCTGGTTTAGAAGTCGCAAAAGTTAGTTTAGAAGTCAGAAACTTAGTTTACAAGTCGCAAAACTTGATTTTTGAGCTAGAAGCGGGATACTTTTATCTGGAAGCGTGGGGAAATTACAGCGTGACTAAAGTATAATTTAAAATATATATCTTTTATTTATGGGTGTCTAATTTTGCTAGAAAACATCCAGATATCTGAACTACCATCAGTTTATTTACTTGACAAAGATCGTCTTCCTAATTGTGCAGCTATTTACTTTGTATTTGACAGTAAAGGTCAGATTATTTATATAGGTAGAACTCTTAATTTAGTTGAAAGATGGAAAGCACATCATAGATTTAATCAGCTAAAAAGATTTAATCGAAAAAATACCCTTAGTATTAGTTGGTTTACTTGTAGTAGTGATATAGGAAATCTATCAAATCTCGAAAATGAGTTTATCAAGTTATACAAACCACCCCTTAATTGGTCTAAAGTAGTAGTACCAATTAGAAAAATAACTCCAACCGAAACTGCTTTACAGCAAAGTCTTCAGCAGCTAGCCAAGTTTAATGTTATGATAGTTGGTTTTGATCCAATATCAGATGGAGAACCACCAACAATATATTTAGTATATCCTGTTTATGGGATGAAAGGATTTTCTGGAAGTATTAGAACTGCATTAAAAAACATTAATAAAAAGGCTAGTTCGCTAAAGTGGAAAGAATACAAAACTTATCCTAAATCTTTAGGTAAATTCGGTTTTTGGGAGACTGAATACAACGGTTTAAGAATAGATTTATCTCCATTTGATAGTTTAGTTTACTTCATGGAACATTCAAACCGTCGGACTCTAGCTGGAATAGAACTTATGGCATTTAGTGGGGAACAGCTAGAATTAATTTTAGATAAAAAAGAAGAAAACGATGAGAATACATCAGGTTTAGAAGCATTAGAAGATGATCCTATTCCAGTAGAAAATGTTTATAAAAATCAACCTTTAAATAGTAATTACAAAAATAAAGTTGAAGTTGAACCTTGGGAGGAATTAGAACCAATGGCTGAAGGTGAAGTTAGAATAATGACTCGTCAGTTTGTTTATGTGGATGATATAGAAATAGAAGTATGTACTAACGACAATGGAAAGCATTTTGTTAGACACAATGTTTACTGGTGGATAATGCACAATCAGAAAAATCCTAGTCCTGAGTATAACAGAATAATAGAAAATACCAAAAATTCAGTTGATAGACTACCTACTATCAGATGGTCTGGTTATAAATTTAGATTTGAGATGATTAGGTTTAGTGAAGATGATGTAGAAGTTGAGAGTATATTATTTCCACTAGCTATGTTTGAAGACCTAATGAAAGACAAGTCAAGGTTTAATAGTCAAGTTCTAGAACAAATTTTAAAGGGTGAGTATATATCAACTCACCATGACAAAGGAAGTATAAAACTACTTGTATGGCTACAATCTAATTCTATATCTTCGCTGCTTAAAACCAATAATAGTAAGTAGATTGAGTTGAGCAAAGCCAACAATATAATGATTCATATTCCCAACTTCTAAGACGGAGATTTTTTCATGACATTAGCATACATGATTACAAAAAGTAATAAAGATATAGAAATTTTACAGAAATTACTGCCGAAACATCTGAGTCAAGATATCAAATTTATCGCAGGTGAAAGTTCTTACAGAGCGCGTTCTTTAGGTACTTCACTTCTTGCTGCTCATAAAACACCTGTTGCTCTTGTCTTAGATGCAGACACAGATAACGAATCTCAAATATTTGAAAAACGTGATTTAATTAATTATGTCTTAAGGCAAGTATCATCTGGAATTCCCTTTCAAGTATTTCTTGGAGTTCCCCAATTAGAAATTGTATTTCTCCAAAATAAATCATTAATTGAGAAAATAGCACAACGCCAATTTAATGATTTAGAATGGCAGTTATCTCAAAGTAAACCTAAAGAGTTTTTAGAGACAGTATTTGGTAATAATCAAGAAATAAACGCTAGAATATTTAGCAATATAAATGATGAAGAAATTAGGATACTACAACGACATCCATTAATCCAAGAAATAATTACTTTCTTATCATCGTTGATTACGTCTTCTGTTGTAATTAATTAGCCATCAATATAGGATTAATTTATTAGCTGCGATCGCGCAATTTATTTTCTACCAATGGGACGTATTTGTATGCTGTGGAGTGAAACAACTGCCACAGTTTTCCCATCTAATATGACAAATTCAACCTCATATCCTTTGCCACCCTGATGTACTAAAACAACTGTGCCTATATCACCCTGTTCTAAACTATATTCTGGAAGATCACTAGTTAGAATAACCCTATCAAGTTCTTGAATCATTGTTCTCTCCGTTTTAGTGGGTATGAAGTAACAAACTCTTTTTGAGCGTTATATTTATTCTAGACCTCAACTATCCAAGATTAATTTATTATGAAATTTCAAGTAATTTTTACCTTTGATGCAGAATATGAAGGCTATGTTGCTGAGGTTCCTGAACTTCCAGGCTGTGTGAGTCAAGGCAAAACACTAGATGAGGCAATTAAAAATATTAAAGATGCCATTACGGGATATCTCCACGTTCAAGCTAAACATGGCAAATCTTATATTGTTAAGGAGTCGCAAGTGTTTATCGGGGAAGTTGTAGTATAAATGGGACGTTTATCAAATATCTCCGGTAAGGAAGCTCTGAAGATTTTTGAAAAATTTGGTTATGTATTAGATCACCAAACGGGAAGCCACATGATACTTTGGTGTGAATCAAAACCAACTTTATCAATTTCCGATGATTGGGAATTAGCACCTGGGTTACTTATAAGTTTGATTCGACAGGCAGGAATTACAGTTGATGAATTCCTCAAAAACAAATGAACTCAGAGACAACCATCATTATATTAGTCAGAATAACCCTATGAAATTCTTGAATCATCGCTGTTAATCTTACAGCCTCAGCCAACTATAATGTACTTAAGATTTTACACAAGGATGCAACCATGACTGACTCTCAAAGGATGGTTCGCTTAAACTTAGATTTGTCACCTGAACTAAATCAGATATTAGACGAACTAGCAAAGAAAATAGGCACAAATAAAAGTGATGTTTTGCGTCAGGCTATAACCTTGATGCAAATTATGGTTATAGCTAAAGAGGAAACCAAAAAATTAGGAGTCCCAGAAGCAAATCAATTGATAGCGAATGAAATCATTCTCTCATCTGAGCAGCAGCCAAAACCGCATCCACTAGACACATTTATAGAAACCTTTGGAACGTGGGAAGATACACGCACCGCAGAACAAATTGTTGATGAAATATATTCAAGTCGGACTGTAAGCGATGTCTGACGACAAGCCGCTTTGCGTCTACGCAATTATTTGTGAACTATTTACTTGACTTATAAACATAGCAAAAGCAATTGATGAATACGAATGCACATATTTCGACTTCACCAATCACCTTACTCAGGTTTAAAATTATTCTATAATAGGGTAATCCCGAAAAATTTCCTCAATTAAGAAGTTAATTATGGTAATCAAATTTGAATAAATATAATGACTTTAAATATTTTTGTCCGATTACTTAAAGGTATTCCTAATTTTGAAACCTGCGTTTGTGTAGCGTTCTGAAAATAAAGACAGGTTTTGTTTGTATCGCCGCGATTTCAATCGTCAAGTACTTTGAGGAAGTGCATAGATGGGTAGCGGCTTGAATTTTAATGATCAAAAAGGTTCAAAATATCTATAATTGTAAAAGTTTTGGATTAACACAGTAAATTATGACATTGAAAAACAGCTTTGGTGAATATAGTTTTGTCACTAAAGTAGACGTTACGAATCTGGAAGCTAGTGTCCAGTGGTACAAGTCCAAGCTCGGATTAGTTCCTGAACAAAAATATGACACTCCTAGCTGGAGGCAGTTTAGTCTCCCTGATATTGAGCGCGTTGCAATTGGACTGAACTTAAGTAACTCAGTTGAACCAGGTAGTACTGTTAGTACCTTTGTTGTAAACGATATAGTTACTGCTCGTCAAAGCCTTATTGAAAAAGGAGTTGAAGTTGGGCCAATTACAGATGTCGGTCATGGAGTGCAATTATCTGTTTTCAAGGATATTGACGGAAACTTGTTGGGGCTTCGGCAGAATCCGCAGTCTTAACCATTAGCTGCTGAAATCGGGGATTAGGCAGCAACTAAATTCATGTTGCTGCTTCTACCGTTCACACGCGATGCCATAGAACAAATCGCAAACTGCGCCATGATGCCCGCGAATCTAATTATTCAAACCCTGAGATTTTGGACGTTATACTTGGTGAAAAGAGTTTGTCGAGTGCCATTCGCTTTAATTAAATCGGCTGCTTTTTCGCCGATCATAATAGTGGGTGCATTCGTATTTCCCGTGGTGATTGTTGGCATAATTGACGCATCGACGACACGCAACCCCTCAACCCCATGTACCCGTAATTCCGGGTCTACTACCGCCATTCGGTCAGTCCCCATTTTGCAAGTGCCGACCGGATGCCAAACAGTACTGCAAGCGTCCCGGATGTAAGCTGCGATCGCATCATCACTCTGAATGTTAACACCCGGAGCGATTTCCTCACCGCGAAACTCATCAAAGGCACTGGTTTGAAACAATTGGCGGATCAGTTTAACTCCCTCAACCAGCTTTTGCACATCAGATTGACTTTGCAGATAGTTCATCCGCAACATCGGTGGATCTTTGGGGTCAAGCGATTGCAAACTGACACTACCAATGTTTTGGAGACAAGTCAAACTGACTGCACCCGTGAATCCCGAATCAGGGTGGGCATAACCAGGAGGTGCGAATATAATCGGACCAAAGAAGAACTGTAAATCTGGTGCAGCCTCCAAATTGCCCTGACTATGCAAAAACAATCCGGCTTCGATCCCATTACTGGCGATCGCAGGATGTACATCTTGAGCGGTCTGTTGAACTACAGTAACGAGAATGTGGTCTTGGAGATTTTGACCGACACCCGGCAAATCAGCGACTACAGAAATCCCCATTGCTTGCAGGTGTTCTGCATCACCAATGCCCGAAAGCAGCAGCAGCTTCGGCGAATCAAATGCACCGGCACTTAAAATCACTTCCTGGTTGACTCTGACCTGGTGCTGCATACCCTCGTGCAGATATTCCACCCCAACAGCCCGGATACCCTCAAACAGCAACCGAGTCACTAATGCACCTGTCGTTATAGTCAAATTGGGACGCTTGAGAATGGGCAGTAAGAAGGCAGCAGCAGCACTGTGCCGTTTACCATCCTTAACCGTCAACTGATAGAACCCCGCTCCTGACTGCTGTTTACCGTTGAAATCAGAATTGTAGTCATATCCCATTGCTACACAGGCATCTACAAAACGTTGAGATACTACAGCAGGGGAACTGATATCGGTGACGCTCAACTCCCCATCAACTCCGTGGTATTCGGAGACACCGCGTTGCTGATGCTGAGATTTCTTGAAATAGGGCAAAACATCCTGGTAGCTCCAGCCGGGATTCCCTAGTGCCTGCCAGTGGTCATAATTGTGAGGATTGCCTCGGACATACATCATGAAATTAATCGAACTGCTGCCCCCCAGGACTTTCCCACGGGAACAAAACATTTTGCGATCGCTCAGGTATGGTTCTGGCTCAGAGAAGTATGCCCAGTCCACTTCGGAGCCTAGTAAGCTGAGGCATTTCGAGGGGATTTGAATCTCCGGTTTAGTATCTGGGTTGCCAGCTTCGAGTAATAACACAGTTGTTTCACTGTCTTCTGTCAAACGGTTGGCGACAACGCAGCCTGCCGAACCGGCACCAATTACAATGTAGTCATATTCAGTCATGACATCCTCCTTTGCGATTGTTTGATTTCAACACGCTGATACCTCCCCGTTAACCAAGATGTTGAGCCTGCTGATTTTCCTGCTAGTTTTTTCATGATGATGAGTGCTGTGGTTGTTGAGTTTGCAAGAGCCATCCGAAACAGGTTGCGAAACCGTTACTCCATTGCTTTTACAACCTCATCTGTAGAGAGAACGCCATTGGCAATATACCGAAAGTTGATCAGTGCTGCCTTGTAGCCGTCGCCCAGATCGGGATGCCGAGGGGCAGCCGTTGCATCCTTGATGACGACCACCTCGAATCCCTGTTCGAGTAATTCGCGTAGGTGAGTTTCAACACAAAGATTTGCCAGCATTCCCAGCAGAATGACTTTGCTGATGTTGCGTTTACGCAGTTGTAAAACGAGGTCGTTGCTTTGCGGTCCATAGACTTTGTGGGGACTGGCCACGATCGTCTTACCATCCTCAATGAAGGGCTTGTAGCGATCGAGCCAGTCAGCACCCGATCCCAGGAATCCATCGAGGCTTAATGGTCCACTGCGAACAAACTCCTTAACCTCAAGCATCATCTGCTCCAGGGTTCCGGCAAATTTCCATCCATAGTCGGTGGGGTAGTAATAATGGGGGGAAATGAAAACCTCAAAGCCGTTCTGCTTCGCGGCTTTGAAGACTCGCTCGATGTTCTCCACGGTGTTGTTATCCTTAACACTGTCACCCACCAAATCCCAGGAAACCCCTTTTTCACTCAAGACATCGTTTTGCGGATCGATGACGACTACTGCGGTATCATTCTTGTTGATGTTCATGGTTTTTCTCCTTCATGCTTGAACCGGGCTACTTAAGCGATAACTATTTTGCCTTTCCTCTCTAAATAAACGCAGCACGAATTCTCCAGCAGTAGTTTTTCGTAACTCCTAATAGCAATCGCACTGATTTTTCGCCATTGGGAAGAGTAATAAGCCAATGAAAACCCGGCACATGACGCTCTTCGCCAAGAGGAATACTTAGCCTTTCTAATACCCATCGTGCTTTTTCACAGTCATGACTGACCGCAAAAGCGATCAGGCGGGTAGATTTTTCCTGGGAATTAGACTGCATAATTCAACTGCTCATTGGTAGTTGGTAAGTCGTTGGGTCTGCACTTGCTGCCTCCTTACAACTTTGAAAACAGCATATTTAACCCTTCGGTCATCGTGGGATGAGTCAAAACACCATCGCGCAGAACGGTGTAGGGCATCTGAGCTTGCATCACCATCTGCACCGTCGAAATCACTTCACCCGCTTCATGACACAAGAGAGAACACCCTAGAATACGACTTGTCTCGGTATCCACGATCGCCTTCAGTAGTCCATCGGTTTGACCAAGTGTTTTCGCTCTGGGAATGGCTGACGCATCCAACTTCGCCACTCGGATAGCATACCCTTGTTGCCGTGCTTCGGTTTCGGTCAAACCTACATGAGCCAGTTCTGGATCAATAAACAGACAGGATGGAACCAGCCTATCGCCTGTACTACGTTGGCGTAGCCTCTCCTTTGGAGAATCGCCCCCATCAATCAGATTCGCTTTGACAATGCGATAATCGTCGAGGGACACATGGGTGTATTGCGGACCGCCATTGATATCGCCTAACGCCCAAATACCGGGTATGTTCGTCTCCAGGCGATCGTTGACTTGAATAAATCCGCGTGTATCGGTTGCTACACCAGCAGCAGCTAAATTTAAGCTATCGGTGTTGGGCGCACGACCAACGGCTACGAGCAAATGCGACCCCTGGAGGCTCATTTGCCGATCAGCGACTTGGATTTGCAGGATGGTTTCATTACCAGCGCCATCGACCCTTAACACCTTCGTCTTCAGTAAGAATTCAATCCCGTCTCCTTCCAGTAGCCTTTGAACCGCGATCGCTATATCTGGATCTTGCTGTGATAGGATTTGGTTACTTTGCCCAATCAGGGTGACGCGACAGCCAAAGCGCCGAAACATCTGGGCAAACTCCAAACCAATGTAGCCACTACCGAGAACGATCAGGTGTTCAGGCAGATGTTCTAGCTCCATAATCGACTCACTGGTTAAAAACTCAACTTCTGTGAGTCCGGGAATGGATGGAATTAACGGTCGTGTGCCTGTATTAATAAATAAGCGTTCGGCGGTAAGTAAGCGATTATTCCCCTCAGTTGTCGTTACTGTGATCGTTTTGGGAGCAACAAACCTTGCTTCGCCAGTGATCAAGTTGTTATCCAGAGCCGTTTCTAAATTGTGCAAGTTCATTTCACGCGCAGATTGCACAACTGATCGTTTTCGTTGGATCACCTCTGCTAAATTAACGATGGGTGTATTGGCTTTAACACCATAAGCGGCACTGTTTCGCACTGTGTTTGCGACATTGGCACTCGCCACCATAGTTTTAGTAGGAATGCAGGCAATATTAATGCACCCGCCACCAATCATGTTTAAACTGCGTTCAACTAGAGCGGTTTTACGTCCGTCAGCGACCAGCGCTGGTGCAAGTGTTTTACCCGCTTTACCGCCGCCGATAATAATGTCGTCGTCGTATTGGGTGTTCACTTCCATCTCCTTTGAGTTTGATGAATACGATGTCTAGAAGGTGTTATGAACTTCAAAAAAGACTGGCTTCTGAAGAGGGTTTTAGCGATCGCGCATTTGGCGAGGGTAACTCAAGATGCTTGCCCAAGCGCAATCCAATTCTCAAAGATTGAGGTTGGACAATCCGGGATGATCATCGGGACGACGACCAAGTATCCAGTGATATTTGCGATTGCTCTGGTGAATTGGCAGGTCGTTGATGCTGGCAATACGCCACCGCATAAATCCATGTTCGTCAAACTCCCAATTCTCATTGCCGTAGGAACGGAACCAGTTGCCGGAATCATCATGCCATTCGTAAGCAAACCGGACAGCAATTCGGTTGTCCCGAAAAGCCCAAAGCTCTTTAATCAGACGGTAGTCCAATTCTTTAAGCCACTTACGTGTCAAGAACTGGACGATCGCCTCACGACCAGATAGAAATTCTGAGCGGTTGCGCCAAACGCTATCCGACGTGTAAGCGAGTGATACTAGTTCAGGGTTACGTGTGTTCCAAGCATCCTCTGCGATTCGGACTTTTTGGATGGCGGATTCATGATCGAAAGGCGGCAGGGGTAGTCGAGGATTTTCGGGGTTGTTCATAGTATGGAAGTGGTAAAATGGCGATCGTCTCATACCAATTCTGTATGAACATGCGCTAGACCATATTTACAGCAGTTTTAATCTGCTTCTTTACTAGAGGCGTAATTCACGACCACTGCTGCACCTTCGGCTGCCAGATATTTGGCAATTGAAGCACCAATTCCTTTAGATGCCCCCGTCACAACTGCGATTTTTCCGTCTAGTTTTTTCATGATGGTTTCTTAGGATCGGGGACTGTGAAACTTACCGTTTCACTGGTGATTACTTTGTGCGTGGGGTCGGCTAGTTCAATCAGCACTTTGTGCGGGCCAGGTTCCAGTCCGACCAGGATCAACGTTTCGCCGCTAGTATCGACAAAGTGCCACGGCGCATCGTCGACGGTGACGTGGATATGGCCAATGCGCGGCGATACTTCGAGGGCATCTTTGCCAAACACTGGCAACACACGCAGGTTCTCCGTCCGATACTGGATGAAGACGCGTCCCTGTGCTAGCGGTTCGGGAAGCGGTGGATCAACAATCAGCTTGGGTGGTGCTTCGTTTTCGATCGCAATCAAGGGTGATGGTCCGATAATGTCCCTAGCGCTCGGTGTGTGAGTGTTCATAGCAGGTAAGTACCTGAGAGTAGTTTATAATATAACGATCCATTTGAAGGTGAAACGGCGCAGAGTCATCGCTCCAGAAAAGCCATTAACGTTTCTTTGATGCGAGTTCCCAGACCGCAGTTGCGAATGCTTTAGGATCTTCCTGGGGCAGGTTATGACCGACGTTTGGAATGACCCGATGCTGACGTTCGCCGCTAAACTTCGCTGCCGTCGATTTTCCATCGGTTGCTGGCACGACACCATCTGCGTCCCCGTCCAGCGTGATCGTCGGCACCGTAATGGTCGGTTGCGCGGCGAGTCGCTGCTCAAATTCCTCATACATGGGATAGCCGGCAGCAAGTCCAAGGCGATGGCGGTAGGAATGAATCACGACCTCCACATAATCGGGGTTGTCGAAGGCGCTGGCGTGTTGATCGAGCGTTGCTTCGTCAAAGGATTGATTAATGAGGCGATTGCACAAAGCACTGTGCTGAAGGCAACCGCCGAGCATATTCCCCTTTTCCCCTACGCTAACTCGGTAAGCAGGAAAGCGATGGAAGAGCGTCTTTTCCCTTCCCCAAAAACATTGATCGCATCCTATTGCAGATGTTTCTTCAGTTCGGCAGCAGCTTGAACAAACAGAGAACGGGTTTCTGGCAATTCGGCTAAACCATTCAATAGTCCGAAGTCATGAATCATGCCGTTGTACTGCACAGTTGTCACCTCGACCCCAGCTTCATCGAGCTTGCGTCCATAGGCTGTGCCCTCGTCATGCAAGATATCGCTCTCTGCAACCACAAGTAACGCTGGAGGCAAGCCTTTGAGTTGCTCAACCGTCGCCTGTAGGGGAGAAGCATAGATGTCTTTACGCTTTTCTGGGTCAGCGATGTACATGTCATACATCCACTTCATCGTTGGTACAGTCAGAAAACGCTGATCGCCAAATTGGTGATAAGAATTCGTTTCAAAATCAGCATCTACAATGGGCCACATCAGGATTTGCAACTTGATGTGTGGTCCTCCTTTTTCTTTCGCCTTCAAAGCAGTGACAGTTGTCATGTTACCGCCGACACTGTTGCCAACGACTGCCAGATTCTTGCCATCCACCCCAATCTCCTCACCATGCTCGGCAACCCATTTGGTCGCAGCATAAATCTCATTGATCGCCTGTGGGTACTGAGCGTCTGGAGTGCGAGTGTAGTTGACAAAGACAGCCGCAAAACCTGAAAGCACGACGAGATCGCGAACCATCCGCTTGTGTGTTGGATAATCACCGAGTACCCAACCGCCGCCATGAATAAAGATGAAAACAGGCAATATGCCTTGAACACCTGCTGGTCGCACGATATTGAGCGTGATTGGATAACCGTCAGCAGTAATTGTCTTCTCAGACTCGTCAATGCCTGAAAGATCAACTTCAACGGCAGCCTGTGCATCCACGAGTACTTGACGCGCTTCGAGTGGAGTTAACGTCTCTAAACCCACACCTCCTGAATTCAGCAATTTCAAAAATGCCTTCACTCCTGTAGAAAGACGCGGATCATCTGCGACTTCCAAAACTTTTACTGCTGGCGATTTTACTTGACTAACCATAATGGTCTCCTTTTGTTGATAAGGGTGAATGATCTGTTGAAGTGGTACTGTTAAACCACCTGCTGGCGCGATCGTGGAATGGCAATTATCCACTATCTAGATCGAATGGCACTAAGAAAACGTGAAACCTCGTCTGGGCAGGGTGTTGGGGGTAGGGTGTAGTGTTAATAAACATTCATTTCTCAGATTTCCTCCTTATAGATTTGTTTACTTTCTGAAAGCTTCTTGTCACTCTTTAGGAAGAGACCAGAGTTTGATGGTTTTGTCGGCACTGCTGCTGGCTATCATGTTTCCATCCGGTCTGAAAACTACTGACCGCACGCCTCGCTCATGCCCGATCAAATTCTCCAAGAGTTTGCCTGAAGGCAACCCCCATAACTTGATAGTGCTATCATTGCTACCACTAGCTAATCTCTTGCCATCGGGGCTGAAAGCCACTGACCACACAACTCCATCATGTCCAATTAGGGAGTGCAACAATTTACCAGTGGGCATGTGCCAGAGTTTGACTGTCCGATCAGCACTGCCACTCGCTAAAGTCCGTCCATCAGGGCTAAAAGCCACTGAGCGCACGGCTTGTGAATGAGCATTCAGGGTTTTTAGAACAGCACCATCCATGAGCCGCCAAATTTTGAGTGTACCACCCTCATTCCCACTAGCTAAGGTCTGCCCATCTGGACTAAAAGCAACAGTTCTTACCCACTTTCCATTCGATAACTGATGAACTTGTACGCCAGTCTGCACGTTCCAGATGCGGATGGTTGTGTCAGCACTACCACTGGCTAACCACTTTCCGTTGGGGCTGATGGCAACGGCTTCTACATCATCTGTATGGCCATCTAGGGTCCGAAGCAGTTGCCCCGTCTCTAAATTCCAGAGTTTAATCCGGTTATCCCAACTGCCACTAGCGAGCAGCTTGCTATCTGGACTGATGGCAAGGCTGACTACTGCATCGCCGTGTCCTTCTAAAGTATAAAGTAAGGTGTTACTAGGCAGATCCCAAATTTTAATTTTTTTATCGTAACTGCCACTGGCGAGGAAGCGTCCATCAGGGCTGATTGCGATCGCGTAAACCCAAGTTGAATTTCCTTGGACAGAACGTAAGGGTTGAGTGGTTGCAACAGAGATATTAGCAACACTCTTCCTTCGGAAGGAAGACAATAAGCTAGCACAACTACTACTACCAACCAAGATCGTTAGGGTGCTGATTGCCAATGCTGCTGAAGATTTCCACATAATTTGTTTCGATCTCATAACAGGACATTCCTTGTGCGAGTCGGAGAATAATCTGACTTGCACCCACTGCGTAATGGTGTCGGAGACTAGCGGTACTATAGAGTAATTTTTTCTGGAATTTGAGATGAGAACGCTTTTCCTTTCGCTTTTTGTTGTTTATTCCGATGTTCAATCCAGCGTCCCATCAGAAATAAAAGGGTTGTCGTGACAATCCCTACTAGCCCAATCGGGGTTAAATAGCTCCAATGCTCTAACATTTTGTCCCAAACGTGCCAAGTGAGCAGGAACATAGCTAAGTAAGTCAGGGTATGTAATCGCTTCCAATTTTTTTTCAGTCTTTTGACACTCCAGTCATTAGAAGTAATTGCCAATAGGGTAAAAATTATAAAGGTAGATACACCTTGGATATAAATCCAATAGGTATTGGGATCTAAAAAATCAAGGTCTCTCTTTTTCACTAAGAGGAAAGCGTGAAGCAAAGCCAAACAGAAAGCCAGAATACCGATAAGTCGTCGATATTTTAACAGCCATTTGGGAAGCTTCGCTTGTTTAGTTTCAGGAAAAATGATTCTGAGATTCGTGGGCATTAAAGTGAGAATATAAGCTCCTAAAGCTAGAAATCCCAGGCTGTTTTCTAAGGGTGCTGTATCGATTGCTGCCATGACCAGTCTTCCTTAATTTTTCAATAAAAGCCACTTAAATGTTACCGCAGCTTTTTTAGGTACAGCATAGATGAATGACTCAGAACCAAATGCCTGTAATAATTACGGAGCATAGCTTAGAGCTTTTCTTAGTGCCATTCCTATCTAGATCAAAATCGAGATCAAAGTAGGTTGGCATGATTTTGATTACTCAACATCAGTTGTCAGCGAAATTTTGGCGTTTTACAGTCGCTCAAACTTTCGATTGATTAGACAGGGATGGTTTGCAGGCGTGACGTGAGAAATTGAGCGATATAGTTTGTGATCGCATCTCCTTCCTCTTCCAGGGCAAAATGTCCGGTATCGAGTAAATGAAATTCAACGTCTTTCAGGTCGCGCTTGTAGGGATAAGCACCGTCGGCAGGGAAGATGTAGTCGTTCTGACCCCAAACAATCAGGGTGGGTGGTTGATGTTTGCGGAAATACTCCTGCCATTGCGGATATAATGGTGGATTAGTGCCATAGCTATACAACAGCGCCAGCTGAATCTCATCGTTGCCGGGGCGATCGAGGAAGAGTTGATCCATATTCCAGGTATCAGGGCTGATCGCTTCCAGATTGCGAACGCCGTTGGTATACTGCCACTTTGTAGCTTCCAGGGTGACAAGGTGTTTGAGCTTGTCCGCATTCTCAGGCGAACGGTCTTGCCAGTACGCCTTGATCGGGTTCCAAAATTCGCGCAGACCTTCATCGTAGGCATTCCCATTTTGGACGATGAGTGCTTCCACTCGCTCTGGATATTTAGCCGCAATCCGATAGCCAATGGGAGCGCCATAATCCATGACGTAAAGGCTATATTTCTTGAGATCGATCGCGGTAATAAATTTCTCCACGATCTCGGCTAGGTGATCAAACGTGTAATCAAACTCATTCACAGTTGGCATTGAACTATTGCCGTAACCCGGATAATCGGGTGCAACCAGATGGAAGCGATCGCTAAGGGCAGATATCAGATTGCGGAACATGTGAGATGAGGTCGGGAAGCCGTGCAACAGCAAAATTGTCGGATTATTGCGGGAACCAGCTTCTCGATAAAAGATATCTAAACCATCGATGGAAACCGTGCGAAATGTGGTCATGACTTTACTCTTTGTAAGGTTACATATAGAAGGCTTAACTCTTTGTCAAAGTCAATTTTTTTAACGAACCGCAAAGGACGCAAAGGAGAGGCAGCGCGTTGCGGGGGTTCCCCCCGTTGTAGCGACTGCCGTCGCAAAGGAAGAGAGGAAAGAGAAGGAAGAAATCCTTAACTGAACTGTATTGACATATAGGACTAGTATTTGATTTTTGAAAAAAAATCAGTACACCCCGAAAAGGCTTCTTCTGCACTCCCCACTCCCCACTCCCTACTCCCTGTCTACGCAAATAATTTCAAAAATCAAATATGATTCCTATACCTATATAGGTGAAGGTGAAATGGAATATTCAATCCAAAATCCAAAATCCAAAATTTAAAATTCGGTCAAAAGGTCTACTGACCGATTGCCCTTACCTACTTACTTCTGGAAATAGTCGCGCCAACTTTCGGGTAAGGCTTCAAGTTGAGCAGCGCGGTGAAGTAACTCTGGATTGTCTTGCTCACGCACATAAAGTTGAGTGATATCGGCAACCGTGATGTTGTGATCATCCCGGCTCACTAACTCTAGAGTGTCTCCGACTCCGACTTCACCTTCTTGCAAAACACGGAAGTAAAATCCGGTTCGACGACTTGCGAGAAATCGTTTAACCATATCAGGTCTTCCAAAGCGAATCCCCAGTTTGTAGCAGGGTAGGCGAGGTTGTGTGACCATTAACGTGACATTGCCGATACGAAAGCGATCGCCAATGTTCACTTCTTCTTCTCTGAGTCCAGTGGTCGTGAAATTTTCACCAAATATACCTAGCGGCAGTTGTGTGTCAGGCAATTCACCTCGCCAGTACTCGTAATGCTCGAACGGGTATAAATAGACTGCTTTATCTGCTCCTCCATGAACGGTTAAATCAGCCTGTCCATCACCGTCTAAATTAAGCGATCGCAGCATGACGCGATCGCTAACTGGCTCTTTGAAAATTCCAGTGCTAACTGTTTTCCCTTTCCAGGTAACTTCACGTGGAAGTCCGACGTTGACAGAGATGAGTTTCATCTTTAACTCCAAACTTTTGGACGGCATTTTGAATCTTTAATCCAAAATTTAAAATCTTAAATTCGCTGATGGGTATTTTTAAAGCACTTCAAATCTGTGCCATACCACCATCGACAAACAGCTCGATGCCGTTCACAAAGCTGCTGTCGTCTGAAGCGAGAAAGACAACGGCTTTGGCAATCTCATCGGGTGTGCCTACTCTTCCCAACGGGATGGTGCTGACTTGGCTGGTCACGAATTCCTGCACCTGCTCATCACTCAGTCCCAAGAGATTGTAACCAGGAGTAGGAATCACGCCAGGACTAATGGCGTTAACCCGGATCTTGCGCTCTTTGAGGTCGAGTGTCCAATTACGGGCAAACGATCGCACGGCGGCTTTGGTGGCGCTGTAAACACTGAAGGCTGGAGTGCCTTTGATAGAAGTAATGGAGGCGTTCAGAATAATGGAAGCACCCTCTGGCAACAGAGGCAATGCCTTCTGCACGGTGAACAGCAAACCTTTGACGTTAGTGTTGAACGTTTTGTCAAAGTGTTCTTCGGTGATTGAACCGAGTGGGGCGAGTTCTCCACCGCCAGCATTGGCGAAGATCACATCAAGATGTCCTTGCTCTTGTTCGATGGTGGCGAACAGGCGATCGATATCTGCAAGATTTGACAGATCACCCTGAACAGCAGTGACATTTTCTCCAATCTTCTTCACCGCCGCATCAAGTTCGTTTTGACGACGACCAGTGATAAAGACGTAAGCGCCCTCTTTTACGAACCTCTGCGCTGTCGCAAGTCCAATCCCACTGTTACCACCCGTCACCAGTGCGATCTTACCTGTAAGTTTACCCGCCATAAAATTTCTCCGTTTGTATGAATTTTGTATTGACGAACGATACCATATAGTCTCCCATCCATAACCGACCGGAACGAGTAAAGAAATGATCAAAGATGCAACTCCATGATTTATCCGCAGAGTCAGTTGTTTATCGGAGTGCTTGATTGATTAAAGGTGCAATGACAGCAATGTTCTCAACCAACTCATCGGAGAGAGAAAATCGCTGTTTTAAGTAATTGGGATCGTTGTAACTCAGCCACACCTTGCTGTCAGCCGCTTTCCATGCCAGTACTTTCAGGGGTAAATCCAGAGCGATCGTCGGTTCTGCCACCATTAAAGGAGTTCCGGCTTGGGGGTTGCCAAACAGCAACAACTGCGTCGGAGGTAGGCTTAGTCCGACTCTTTCGGCTTCAGCCTGTTGATCAATGCGGGCAAAAATGGTGATGCCTTTTGCCTGAAGGACAGCTTCTAATCGATCAATGGTCGCAGGGACTGAATACGGGCTGGGTTGGTTGATGATGCCGTTATTTTCATTCATGGTGGTGAACTTCTCAACGGTTTCGGTGATATCTATATTTGACTATGAGATTTGGAACTATAACCAGTGACTTCTGCTAACTATTAGCTTTAGATAAAGAAGGGTTTATGCGATCAACGTCAGAGAGGAAAGTTTCGCTCGCGGCAATATTGTTGTCCTTGAGTCAACATCCCCTCATGCCGAGGGTAAGGCTCCGGGCGGCCCCAGAATTTCGTCGCCAATCTCGGTGGAAATACGCTCAAACAGCGCCATGTCAGGTGTTTCATTCTCATCCAGTGTACCAACTGCTGCGACTAGCCGAGCAAAGCTGCTTGGCGCAGCGACGACCAACCCACGGGCTGGCTGATCGCTGAGGGCGGCGACTACGTGGGGTGTACCAGCAGGAATCAGGAAGCTTTCACCAGCATTCAGCACAGCTTTATTCTCACCCGCCCAGACTGTAAACTCTCCTTCCAGCACATAGAGTTGTTCCGAATAGCGCGTATGGCGATGGGGGGGTGTTTGTGCGCCGGGAGGGAAGTAGCCTTCGATCAGATCGTACTGACCTCCGGTAGTGGTGTGATCGGCAATGATGTTGAGGCGAGTGCCAAAAAGCCAGAGAGATTCTGCCATCAGATTGCTCCTGTTGATTAATTGCTTGCGTAATAAGCAGTAATTTTGCTTGTGTGGTTAAGAATCAGAAAACTTAATGATTTGCAGTAACAATAGCTGCCATCAACTGCTCAATGTTCCAGCGATCGCTATACCGAATTCCATTAATAAACAGTGCTGGGACAGCCGTTACTCCACTGTATAATCCACTTTGAATATCTTCATTGATGCGATCAACGTACACTTTTTTGGATATATCTTGGAGAAATTGAGAAATATCAAGTCCTAGATTATTGGCATACTCTACTAGATAGCCGTTTCCCAACTCTTGTTGATAAGTGAACAGCATTTCATGCATCTGCCAAAATTGACCTTGGACAGCTGCCGCTTCAGCCGCTTCAGCCGCACGTTGAGCATGAGAATGGATCTGTATCTGTGGAAAATGACGGAAGATGAAGCACAAATAATTCTCCCCCAAAGAAACACTAAGCTGTCGCGCAATGACTTTAATCAGCCTGTAAACGTCCGCACTTTCTTGACATTGATAGTCCCCATACATCACCAGCACTGCGATCGCACTCAGCACACCTTTTATGTGATCTTGTGTTGAAGGTGGGACAAATAACGAACTCCGGTCACGATCAAGGCTCACTGATACCTCCGACGGTTGTATGCTCATCGCCAGTGCTGAACATACAACCCTCTTTCTACTTTATTCGTGTAAAGCAAACTTAGATATTTAGCACTTACGCACGAGTTACGGAATAACGAACCGCAGAGGCGCAGAGAAGCCAGTGCGTTGGGCGGGTTCCCCCCGTTGTAGCAACTGGCGCGACACGGAGAAATCAGAGTTTGAGAGATATTTTGCGTAAGTCCTAATATTGCAACTAAATTGCTATGAATGTTTGCTGAATTAAATATATGCAATTAACTCTAACTTGTCATCCACTAAAAGTTGAAACTTTTGCTCAATTGAATGATTGATAAATCAGTCCATATAAAAATGGAAGGTTGGCTCCAACTAAAGTTGGAATCCGAATTTCAACTTTAGTATAACTTCCTTACAAATTGACAATCCCTCGTTTAACAGCAATAATCACGGCTTGAGTGCGATCGCTCACTCCCAATTTACTTAAAATTCGATTAACGTGAGATTTGACGGTGCTTTCACCGATACTCAAACTAGTGCTAATTTCTAAATTACTCATTCCTTGCGCCATTAAACGCAGTACATCAAGCTCTCGCTCACTCAGTTTTGGATTGCTCATCCTCTGCACCAGTTTTGCCCCAACTTCTGGTGGAATATACTGCTGACCGAGATGAATCATGCGAATGGCACTCAGAAGTTCGTTAGGTTTAGCATCTTTGAGCAAATATCCTTTAGCGCCTGCCTGTAATCCACGATAGATATCTTCATCACCATCGTAGGTAGTTAGCACAACAATTCGAGCCGCTTTAAATTCAGCACAAATAGCAGTAATGGCTTCAACTCCTGCTATCTGCGGCATTCGTAAATCCATTAGCGTTACATCTGGTTGGTATTCACGAAAGAGAGCGATCGCCTGTTGTCCATCTTCTGCTTGAGCAATCACCGTCATCTCTGGATCACGGTTAATGATGGTTGCCAATCCTTGTCTGACAATGGAATGATCGTCAACAATTAGAACCCGAATAGTTGTTGATTGGCTCATAATTATTAAGAAATTGAAAGTACAAACTTAGTGCAGCATTTGATTAATTCGTAGCAAATTAAATTTGGCATTGCATTGCTGTGTTAATGCGTTCCGCTACAATGCCAATGCATCACAATACAATGCCAATGCGTTCCTCTGCAATGCCAATGCGTTCCTCTGCAATGCCAATGCATCCCCCTGCAATGCCAATGCGTTCCTTTGCAATGCCAATGCGTTCCCCTGCATTAAAAACGCTACGCTTTTACGCAAAACTGTACTTAGAAATTAGGGCTTATATCATGTCCGCCAAGTTATCCATAATAAAAGAACCCCACCCCCAACCCCTCCCCGCCTACGGGGAGAGGAGCTAAAGCGCAGCTTTGGCGGGGTGGGGTTCCGGGTATTATGCTTAATTGCCCGGACATGAAATATATATAACGTAAAAAACCACATCTATTATCGTAGGGGTTTAGCATGGCTTTTCCCCTACAGCATTGTCTATTTACGACCAAAAGATAATTAAGAAAAGCCTGAAACAAACTATTTTCCTTAACGCACATCACGATGAATTTGTACAGTGCGTAAGTCCTAGAATTATTTTAATCTCGATTTACAATCACAACAATTTCTGTTCCTTGTCCAGGTTGACTCGCAATTGTCAGTTGTGCCCCAAGGTGTTCTGCCCGCTCGCTCATTCCCAGCAATCCAAATCCGCCTACAGATGGAATCGTAGCAACCCCAAAGCCCCGTCCATCGTCTTTAACGCGCAGGATACATTGGGCATTGTCATACACCAACTCAACACGAATTTCGCCAGCATCAGCATATTTTATGGCATTGGTTAATGCTTCCTGTCCAATTCGTAGTAAGTTATTTTCAACCTCGGCTGGCAAGGAATAGGCTGTGCCTTTGATTTCGTAGATCAGGACTGTATCAGCAGCCGCTCTCATTTGAGTCACAAGGCGATGAAGGGCAGTTTGTAAATTGCCATCTTCCAAGAGATGAGGACGTAGCGCTGCTACGGATCGACGCGCCTCAGCAAGCCCTGTTCGTGCCAGTTCATCAATCATTTGCAGCATTTCCAGATGTACCTGGGTTGCTTCCATATCGTCCGCTAGCACTTGTGTTGCCGCTCCGACTTGGAGCAGAATGCCTGTGAAGGACTGGGCTAGCGTATCGTGAATTTCTCGCGCCATGCGGTTGCGTTCTTCCAGAATGGAGGCGTGTTCGGCTCGTTTGCGTTCACGTAGTGCAGCGTTTCGCTGTTCACTAATATCCGTGATCAGACTGTAGAAGCCTTTCACTTGAGCATTGCAATCGCAATCGGGGATCAAGGTACCACTGATGCACCTTTTACCCAGTGAAAAGGGAATTTCTGCTTCCAGGGTTACAGTTTGCCCTTCAAACACTTGATTGATAAACGGCTCAACCCGTTGATAAACCGTCTCACCCAGGAGTTCATGAACATACTTGCCCAAAATCTCATCTCGACTAAGGTTAAACCAAACCTCATAAGTGCGGTTGACAAACTGATAGCGCCTATTTGTATCTACATAGCTGATAAGAGCTGGTAGAGCGTCGGTGATTAGTCGTAATTCTTGTTCGCGTAAGCGAAGCTCGTCGTAGACATCGCGCAGTGCGGCTTCGCTTTTTTGTAAAGCCGCAGTTCGTTCAGCTACCTGTTGCTCTAGAGTGCGGTTGTAATTGGCTAAGAGGTGTTCTGCTTGTTTGCGCTCCGTGATGTCTTGAACGGCTGTAATCGAATAAGCCACGTTGCCCTGCTCATCAAATACTGGAGTTCCCCATGCCTCAACTGGAATTGTTACGTTATTTCGGCGAATTTCTGAATCGTCGATCCTAGTATGTTCGCCGCTCAACGCCCGCATTACTGGCAATTTCTCAGTTGGATACTTTTGATCCGTTCCTGCTAAATAAATTTCATAAATCTCTGAGATTTGATCCAGTGTTACAGAAGGATCTATCCCTTTGCCCAATAGCTGAATTGCCCGTTGATTGAAGTAGTAAGGACGACCTACCGCATCCATGATTCCAATTCCTATTGGAATCGCTTCTAGAAACTGAGCCATCTTACTTTCGCTTGCACGGAGCTTTGAATAGAGTTTAGCATTTTTAATCGCAATAGCTGCCTGGGATGATAACAAATTCAAAACTTGCGTTCGCGTAGTGTCTCCGAAGGAGACTCGCTCTGGTGTAAATGCCCCAGCCGCTAATTTATTTTCTAGATACAACACGCCGACTAGCTTACCTTGATTGAGCAGAGGCAAACATAAGATTGATTGAGTTTGATTGTGTTGAATATATAGCTCATTAATAAAATTACCTTCACGAGTAGCATCATTTAAGATGACAGATTCATGAGTACGAATCACATAATTAATAATTGATTCAGGTAGATGATTTGCAGTTGGGATAGATTGCAACACTTGTGTTGTATAGACATTCTCACCCTCATTGAGTTCACCAGACGCTTCAATTACCCATTTTCCTGAGTTTTCCAAAATCAAAAATCCGGTTTGTGCGCCAGCATTCTCGATTAATATCTTCATTAAGGAACTAAGTAACTTATCCAGTTCAATTTCACTAGAAATCGCAAGGGAAGCTTTCATCACTGCTGCTAAATCGAAAGCGATGGGTGAGTGATTAGAGGTGGTTCCAGAAGTTTTGTGGATTGGCGCATAAGCCATGCCCGACGATTGAGGAAATAGCTGGGGATGGCGAGTTTCTAAATCTTTGACTTTCGCATATGCTCCCCATCGTTCATAGCAGTAATGTGCTTCCTTCATGTAAGTTTGGGCGATTTTTTCTCTACCTCTTGCCAGATAATGTTTAGCAGCTAATTCATAAGCTAATGCTTCTTCTTGCAAATAGTCGTTGTCTTTAGCCCCTTGAATGGCTTGCTCGTAAAATTCTTCTGCCTCAAGCAACTGACCCAAAACTCGTGCAGTCTCTGCTTGCACTAAATGATATTTGTGCAAATAATTCATTGGCGCATAATATGCCCATTGCTTCATTTTCTCCTGGCTAACAGCAACGTTTTTGAGGATTTCTGACTGCGCTTGAGCGCTGCTTTCGGGATATGTTGCGAGTCTTGCTAGAGAGTTATAAAAGTAGTATAAAGGAACGAGAGGTGTTGCAATGACGCGAATCACATAACTTTCGGCTATGGCTGCGTTCTCAGATGCCTGAACATACTCAGAAAATAGATAACATAGGATAAGTTTGTTGAGATGTACCAGAAAGAGTATCACTGCATCTATTTCATGGTATGGCAGTCTATTCTCCTCATTGTAGGATTCGCCAACGAGACGGGATGGATTCACCGAGCATCCCATCAAATTTAAGACAGACTGCTGAAATATTTGAGTCCAATTGAGTGATGTTGTCTGTTTAATTTGATGGATTGCTTCACAGTATTTTGCCATCTCGTGTTCAACCTCCACAAGTTCCTTTCCAACGATAAAAAGTTGGAGGCAGTAAGTGAAAGCACAATAGGCAGCAAA
This sequence comes from Nostoc sp., assembly GCF_036917755.1. Classification (GTDB taxonomy): domain Bacteria; phylum Cyanobacteriota; class Cyanobacteriia; order Cyanobacteriales; family Nostocaceae; genus Nostoc. The sequence goes on along the minus strand of NZ_JBALFC010000122.1, from coordinate 875 downwards.
CTCTAAATCTCCAGTTTCCAGACCACTTTGATAAGCTTGCAGGAATGGCTTCGATGTTTCCCTAATATGCTCTTTCCAGTGGATGATGAAGTTAGTTACCATGAACAATGTTCTAGCTTTAAGTGAATGGATTTTCAGATGGGGTAACAGCCTTAATACAAGCTGCCCAAACTCATAGCCAGCCTCAATGTTTCCGACCATTCCACAAAGAATTAACCCAAAGTTGGCATAGGCAAAGGGAGATACAAATGTATTACCATACTGGATTGACAAGTTGACCTGTTTAAACACAAGTAGAGGCACCAAATCAGGAGCCGCATGATAGGCAACGAGCGTTATCCTTGAGAGGATTCGCATTGCTGCCAGCTTCTCTGGTTTAGCCATTTCTGGCAATTGGATCAAGTCTTGGATCGGTTTGTTGTCAAAGCGAGATATGATTGTGTCTAGTTCAAGCTGAATATCTGACTGACTCAGCTTTTCGGAAAAACTGATCCCCAGTTGCTGCAAAACTTGCAATCCAGTGTTGATTGCTTCTAATAGTTGGTTCTGCGCGATATAGGTTTGAATTTTGACTTCGTAAACTTTCACGATGTCGAGAACAGTTTTGGCTTCTTGTAAAACGATCGCTACCCAACATTCTACCTGCTCAAAATCGCCACACAAGTACGCTAATTCTGTTGTTTCTAAATATAAATCTAATGTCAGGTCATAGTTTGTCTGCCAGCTAGAAGCTGCTAGCCAAACTCTTGCTGTGGCTAAATATTTTTTAGCCATACTATAGGCGATCGCAGCTTTTGCTTTCTGTCCTGCGATTAAATTTAATCTCGCAATTTCATTGCGTTCTGATTGATCTGCAACAAGCTCAATCCCATGAT
>NZ_JBALFC010000121.1:0-91315 GCF_036917755.1 Nostoc sp. | reverse complement strand
GCGATTACGAAGCAGGCGGTGGCGGCTAGCAGGGTGGGAATCATGACTACGCCGAACCAACCGATGTAGATGCGGTTGTTGGTGCTGGTGATCCATTCGCAGAATCGATCCCATACGTTGGCGCTTTCGCGACGTTGTAAGGTTGTTGTCATTGTTTTATGATTGCGGTTAGTTATTTAAGAATCAGGCGGTTTTGTTTTTGCCTGTGAAAGTACTTTACACTGCTTTACAATTTTTAATCAAGTTTTATTACTTCAGTAAAGCTGATACAAATTATTAGTTTTACTTATTAAAGAGTCATGCTTTAGTGTTTGCGGGTGTTCCAAATACATAAAACACCAAATTTAGATATATTTGCTCTGGTGTTAGCGCTGAAAAGATAAAATAGAAAGGAACATTGTTCTTATCGACTCTGAATAGAGAGTTGAGATGAATTACTACCGAAATTAGGAGGGGAGGTGTGACATGACAATTACTCTAAATCAGACCATAGTGCCCGGACATGACAAGGAAGCATCGGCGAGGTTCTTTGCAAAAATTTTTGGTTTAGAGGTTGAGGTTCCCGTTGGCTACTTCGCTGCTGTACATATAAATGATGCACTGACGCTCGACTTCGCCGACGCTGAAGCCTTCGAGCAGCATCATTATGCCTTCCATGTCAGTGACGAGGAATTTGATGCAATTTTTGCACGCGTCAAAGAGGCGGGCATTGAATACAGTAGCGACCCCATGCATCAAAATAAAGGACAAATTAACCACCGGAATGAAGGTCGTGGCTTCTATTTCTATGACCCAAATGGTCATAACCTAGAACTGTTGACCAAATAATTACTAATTCGTAATTCGTAATTAAAGGACAGAGCAAGTAACTAGGACTAGGGCGTGTTTTCAAACTCGTTGTATCCTAGAAAAAAGGCGATCGCTGTATAGTCATGATCAACCGAGGAGACTTAAGTAACGAACATTGGGAGAGGTTAACCTATCACAACCAGTCTGCAATGTAGACAGGTCCAGTTTCAATACTTCCATCGGGCATGATGGTATTCCAGAAAAAAAAAGTACCAATGTCGCTATATCTGTCTTGACGATTCATGAATTGCCCCTACAGTGTGTAATTTTGCGTAAGTCCTAATAGTTTTACTTCAGAATTCATAATCCTGTATAAATTACGAATTATTTAAAATCTGCCATTCCCCTGAACAATGTGCTTAACGGTAGTCAATGTTTCCAGGCTGATAAATCCCCGACGATGACCTTTTTGGTTAGACATACCGAGAAACACTGAATCTCCCCGCGAGGGGTTGCGGGAAAAACGCGGGGAAGTGTTGATGTAGGTAGAAGCACTGTTAACTCCCAAGGCAAACTGCCGACTTTCCTGGTAAGATTCAGTCACGATAGAATCGGCATGACCACTGCTGTATTCATTAATCCAGGCAATCGCAGCCTCTAAGCTATCCACCAGTTTAAAAGCTACTGTCCTAGTTAAATAAGGGTTTCCCCATTCGCCTTCCTTCACCAGCTGCAACTGGGGAAAGGCTTTTACTAGTTCTGCATCCCCTTTAATTTCAAAGCCTTTTTCCATCAAGCTGTTCCACAGAACAGCTATTGATGATGGCAAGGCTTGGCGATGAATGAGTACCTTTTCAATGGCATTAACTTGATCTGGTTCACTCTGATGGCTATCAAGAATCATCCATCGCACCATTTCTAAGCTGCTATTGGGCGACCAGTAGAGATAACAGTTACCCATCGCTGACTTTAAAACTGGGCAAGTTGACTGTCGTACTACCTGCTGTACTAAGCTGGAACGTCCGTAGGGGATCACTAAATTTACGTACTCGTCTTGGGTGACTAAATCCCGAATTGAAGCACCATGTTCTGCTGTGATCAGTTCTACACACCCTGGAGCTAGTCCAACTTCTGCGATCGCATTTTGCAGTACCTCAGCGATGGCCGCGTTGGAATGGCTAGCTACAGTACTACCTTTGAGAATTATACAATTGCCAGTTTTGATACAAAAACCCGCTGCGATCGCTCCTAAATCGGGAAACGCTTCATAAATAAATCCAATCACTCCCAAGGGCATTAATTGGGTGTAACTTTGGGAATCTTCCAGTTGATAATCAGCAGTTCTGACGCGCCGCAGCGGATCTGATAATTCCCCCAACCGTTGTAAGATGTCTACTGTCATCTCTAGCCTTGTGGGAGTCAGCTTCAGCCAGTCCAAAATCAACTCTGGCACTGCCATTTCCCGACTGGCTTCTAAATCCAAGGTGTTGGCTTCTAGAATGTCGTCAAATGAGCGATCAAGGGCTTGTGCCATCGCCAATACTGCACGACTCCGGTCTGCTCCCTTTGTGCTACCCAACTTTAGGGAAGCTTGATAGGCTCGTTGGGCACTAGTAATCGGTTCGGGGTGGTCATCCAAAACTTCAACAGTCATTGAGTTAACGTCTGTAGGTAAGCCAGACCATTAGTGCTGGTAGGATAGCCAACAGCACCGCCACCATTGCCCAAGCAATAATGCTGGAACCATTTGCTAATCGCAGTGCTAATGGCAGCCATATAATCACTAGCACGAAAATAATGCCCAGCGCTATAGGCAGATAGCTTTCTCCCAAGCGGGGATGGACAACATGCCAACTATTTCCCATCCAACGCCAAGCCCGTTTGTAGGGATAGGTGGTAGAAAGCTGTTCTAGGACATGACCATTATCTTCTACGACAAAGATTTGCTGACAGCGATCGCAACCAAATGCTTCTGTCAGCGTAATCGGAATTAACTGACCCCGACGACGACAGGGACAGGGGTATTCAGCATTGAAATCGATTTTTTCGGGTTTTTGAGATTGCACAAGCGTTCTAATAACTTGAGCGTGTTTTACATGAACTGCGAGAATATAATCCTTTGGTAAATGCCTGATCAGGCTTCTCTCTTTATTTTCCTCGATCTGTCCACATTGGGAGCGGCTCACAGGAGTGTAGCGCAAATCGACCAAGACTTCAACGCACCTTAAAAATACTAAACCCCTTGGAATTTTCAAGTCCAAGAGGTTTTAGTTGGAAGCGGGTAACGCGATTCGAACGCGCGACATTCACCTTGGCAAGGTGACGCTCTACCACTGAGCTATACCCGCAATTGATAACCATATCTTAATATCTCAGATTTATTTGTAATTGTCAACCCCTTAATTTAGTCATTGGTCATTAGTCATTAGTGAATAACAAAGGACAAAGCGCAAAGTTTTGAGCGCTGGAAACCGGCGCTCAAAACTTTGTAAGAGAGGACAAATGACTAATGACGAATCTAGCTCAGTTCTTCCGACTCCGCAGTTAAATTGCCGACGCTGGCACTTTGAAAAGAGGCCGGCAAAGACTGGCTATTACGAGAATATGGCTCTGCCAGGTTAGAACGCAGTTGCCGCATCAGGCTTGCCATTTCTAGGGCATTCATGGCGTAATCCCAGCCATGATTACCTTTGATGCCTGCCCGTTCTAAGGCTTGCTGCATAGTATCTACTGTCAAAATGCCAAAGATTACTGGTACCCCAGTTTGAAAGCTAGCGGCGGCAATGCCTTTAGAAACTTCTGAGGATACATAATCAAAATGGGGTGTTTGCCCTCGAATGACTGCACCTAGACAAATTACCGCATCATAACGATGGGAAAGAGCTAGTTGACGAGCTACTAGAGGTACCTCAAAACTTCCTGGAACCCAAACATAGTCCACCTGATTACCGTGGGGGTTAGGGTCTACACCGTGGCGTTTCAAGCAATCTTGACATCCCTCTAGCAGCTTTCCGGTAACAAGGTCATTGAATCGACCAATCACCACTGCAAACCGCAAAGGCTCCGTTTGGGTAAAAGTTCCCTCGAAAACTGCCATGACTGCCTCTTAATCAAATATAGTTCTGACCAATATACATTTCTTATTTAAATGTAGAAGAGCAGGAAAGCACGGTCATAAAAAAGGAAATCAGAAAAAAATTTCTCCTTTTTTACTTTGGTCTTTGACCTTGGCTTTTCTGCCCCTCTAGTTCTTATATTATGTGCCTGCGCCAGAGCCAAGCCGTCGCCTACACGACAAAAAAGTTTAACAAACCAACTAAAAATACCAAACCAATCCAGACGCCGGAACCAACCCAGAGTAGTTTTTTAGATTCAACCCAATTTTGGGGAGTCGCGTAAGCAACGGGAACCCCAACAACCAGGACAAAAGATAATAGAACTAGACCGATCAGAGCAAATTGGAATATTATAGTCATTTTTGCTTCTCCCAATACAGCGAAACAGTGATATATCCTAGAGTGACATACTCCTACACTGACTGCAAGCAGTACAGTGTAGGCTTGTCAGTGACTCCCGGTATCCCGTCGGACAAAAACTCTCGCTTTGCTTATACTGCAAGAGATGCCCCTTTGCACAGTTGAACAAGTACAAAATGTTCAAAACGGCAGTTGCGATACTTGGGGAGACTTCAAGTTCGTTTTTCGTGCAAGCTGGCGTTCGCCCTGGGCTTAATGTGGATTGTGTCTTACGGTAATACTGCGGCACTGCAATACTTTGCCCATCAGCAGTAGTTAAAAACTTTTCTAGTCCGACATCTATCTCAGTAGCAGACTGGAACCCCTACGAAAATGCAGTTTGGCACAAAAGATATGTTCGCCTTGACAAATCATCGGGAACTGTAGCACTTGAATGTGTAGTTAACAGTGTGCCTAAAAACTCTTCTATCTCTGTAGAGAACCAAATAATTAGCAATTACTGCATAAAACTATAGAACCGAAGCGTATGTATTTATAGAAGTTCAAATAGAACAAACTGAATCTAGTTAGAAATTATTAAGGTGAACAATTATGACAAGCTTTACTCAAGTCCGCTTACACAATGATCTACTGCACCCAGTCCGCGAGTGGTTGGAAACGATGGAAATTCATAACTCCAAATTTGCTCATTTCCTGTGCAAAGCTATTCCTGCTCAGTGTCCCTTTGAGCGAGATATCACGCTGTTTGGTCGGAAGCTATTTCACATTCCTCCGATGTGTAAATTAAATCCCCTATACGAAGAAGTGGTTGGTTTGCGTTTTAAAGCGCTTTGTTATCTTGCCGATGAATGCGGTGAAGATGTCACAGCCTATTGCTAAAGCGCCAGTTGGATGGTTCTTTGATCAAGCAGCGATCGCGCTAATTGCATACTTACGGTTGTTACTTACTCAGGTTTATACTAAGCTAACGTATACCTAATTAGATGTTTGGCTATTCAGTAGCTGGCACCTCAAAGACAGTGTTTCCAGACCGTATTGTTACTTACCGTACCCTGCTGAAATCATTAACATCATCATGACGCACATCTTACTGGTTGAAGATGAAGTCAAACTGGCACGATTTGTCGAATTGGAATTGAATTATCAAGGCTATCAAGTCAGTATTGCCTACGATGGATTAACTGCACTCACCGCAGCGCGTGAGTTACATCTAGATTTAGTAATTTTAGACTGGATGTTACCAGGTTTGTCGGGGTTGGAAATTTGCCGCCGCCTGCGAAGTATTGGTGATAAAGTGCCGATAATCTTATTAACCGTCAAAGATGAAGTAAGCGATCGCATTGCAGGTTTAGACGCTGGTGCTGATGATTACCTCGTTAAACCTTTCAGCGTTGATGAATTATTAGCCAGAGTCGGCGCTCACCTGCGAAGAAGCCAGCAAGCAGATGGTGCAGATGCTTTAGAATTTGAAGACCTGAGTTGAAATCGTCAAATTTTTCTGTTTTATGAAGATTTGGCGTTTTTGGCAATCTCAGCAAAAACTTATCCAACTCAGAGTTTTAATGATACTAGGATGCACAAAACTATGATCATCTAAAATCTAAAATGGCATGACCTATCTAGAAACAGCAGCGCAATTCTACCGTGAAGTTGCCCAAACCCCGCAAGTTGGACTTTGTTGTGTGCAAAGTACACCCCTGCAATTACCAGGATTGAAAATTCCTTTGCTAATGCAGGAAATGAACTATGGTTGTGGCACCACTGTTCACCCCACCGAACTAGGAAAGCAACCGACTGTGCTGTATGTCGGTGTTGGTGGCGGCTTAGAAGCGTTGCAATTCGCTTATTTTTCTCGCCGTGCAAGTGCTGTAATTGCCGTTGAACCAGTTGCAGCCATGCGGGAAGCAGCCGCACGTAATCTGGAAATTGCTGCTCAAGAAAACCCGTGGTTTGACACCAGTTTTGTAGAAATCCGTGAAGGCGATGCTTTTAACTTACCCGTTGCTGATGCTAGCGTCGATATCGTGGCGCAAAATTGTCTTTTCAACATCTTTGAACCAGAAGATTTAACCCGGGCTTTAAAAGAAGCCTATCGGGTATTAAAACCCGGCGGACGCTTGCAGATGAGCGACCCAATTGCCACTAGTCAAATTCCAGCACATCTCCAACAAGATGAACGACTGAGAGCCATGTGTTTATCAGGCGCACTCACATATCAAGAGTATACTGAACGGATTACCAATGCTGGCTTTGGTCAAGTTGAAATTCGCGCCCGTCGTCCTTATCGTCTCCTAGATTCCCAGACTTATAATTTAGAAGAACACCTACTTTTAGAAAGTCTGGATTCTGTCTCTTTTAAAGTTGCTATTCCAGAAGATGGTGCTTGCATTTTCACGGGTAAAACAGCAATTTATGCTGGTTTGGAACCCTTCTTTGACGATTCAGCAGGTCATCTACTTCAGCGAGGTATTCCCGCAGCAGTGTGTGATAAGACTGCTGCTAAACTTGCTGCTATCAAGCCAGCAGAAATAATTGTTACCAATTCAACCTGGCACTATAGCGGTGGTGGTTGCTGTTAATTTCTTAATTCTGGATTCTGGATTCTTACTTCTGGATTCTGAATTCTGAATACTTCTTCAAAAACCCCAAAATGTTGTTAATTAGTCTATTTATTGCTACGCTTTTTTTAGCATACTCCAATGGTGCAAATGACAACTTTAAAGGTGTAGCAACGCTGTTTGGTAGCCGAACAAGCAGCTATGAAACAGTAATTTTGTGGGCAACTTTTACAACTTTTGCTGGTGCAGTAACTGCGACTTTTTTGGCAAGTACACTAATTAAAAACTTCTCTGGACAAGGATTAGTGCCTGATGCGATCGCTAACACCCCACACTTTCATATGGCAGTAGCGATCGCAGCTGGTTTAACTGTGCTTATAGCCAGCCTCGTGGGGTTTCCCATTTCCACAACTCACAGTTTAACAGGTGCTATTGTTGGCGCTGGATTAGTTGCGATCGGACTCAAAGTTAATTTTGCAGCTTTGGGAACTTCCTTTATTTTGCCTCTATTATTCAGTCCAATCATTGCTATTTTCTTGGGAGCAGGAATTTACAGCTTATCTAGCTATATCAATTCAAAATGGTATCTACCAGTCAATGAAAAAATGATTGATACTTGCCATTTTATCAGCGCGGGAATTGTCAGTTTTGTGAGAGGATTAAATGACACTCCTAAGATTGTTTCACTAATTTTGATTATTGAGTATTTCTCGATTCAGGGAGGAATGATTACGATAGCGATCGCAATGGCACTTGGCGGTTTACTCAACTCCCAAAGAGTTGCTGTCACCATGAGTACAAAAATTACCTCAATGAATCATACTCAAGGCTTATCAGCAAATATAGTAACTGGAGTTATGGTCATTGCAGCTAGTTGGTTTGGGCTTCCAATTTCCACTACTTATGTTTCAGTTGCTTCTATTTTTGGAGTAGGATTAATTGGTAAAAAAGTCAATATGCGTGTTTTTTCTCAGATACTACTATCGTGGATTTTAACTTTACCAACTGCTGCAATTATTAGTGGAATAACCTACAGATTATTGCAAGGTTATAAAATTTGAATATAGCAATCCTAAATCAGTTATGGACGAAAAGATCCCCGACTTCTTGAAGAAGTCGGGGATCTGAGCCTGTCGGTGTTTACAAATCAAATAGGATTACTATATATTTGTACCATCTTTAAGGAGTAGTAACTAATGCAAACTCAATCAATAATTACACTAGATACAGCAGTCAAACCGTTTAACCACAAACTCAGTTCACCTTTGACAAAAAAAGGAATTACTGTTTTACAAATTAATCTAGGTAAGCGTTGTAACCTTGCTTGTACACACTGTCATGTCGAAGCTAGTCCAAAACGTACAGAAGAACTTTCTCCTGAAATTTGTGAACAATTGATTTCGCTAATTCACAGATTCCCCGAAATTCAAATTGTAGATTTGACTGGTGGCGCACCAGAAATGAATTATGGATTTAAGCCACTGGTAGAAGCAGCAAGAGCAACCAATAAACAAGTGATTGTCCGATCTAATTTGACCATTTATTTTGAAGATGGATTTGCTGATTTACCAGAATACTTTGCTAAACACCAAGTAAGAATTGTCGCTTCCCTACCCTGCTACCTAGCAGATAATGTTGATAAAATGCGCGGTGCTGGTGTTTTTGATAGTTCAGTCAAAGCTTTGCAGTGGCTTAACGAACTTGGCTATGGTAAAGAGCCAAATTTAACTTTGGACTTGGTATTTAATCCCCAGTTACCCACGGGTGAAAAATTTTCTTTAGCCCCCGAACAGACCAACCTAGAACGAGATTACAAAATGTTCTTGCAAGAACATTTTGATATTGTGTTTAACAATCTATTCACCATTACCAACCTACCAGTTGGTAGAACCAAAATGCATTTAGAACGGAGAAAACTGCATACCAGCTATTTACAGTTTTTAGAGTCGCATTTTAATCCCAGCACAGTTGAACATTTAATGTGTCGCGATCAACTTTCAATTGACTATCTGGGCAATGTATATGATTGTGACTTTAACCAAATGATGAATTTGCCTGCAAAAAATTGCAATTGCGAAACTTTGACAGTTAGCAAACTGTTAGAAGCTGGCAGTTTAGACCTGATTAGTGAGATACAAACTGCTGCTTATTGCTATGGTTGTACTGCTGGGTGTGGTTCTAGTTGTGGTGGTGCTTTGCTTGAAAGTTAGCTAAAGGAGTGAAGTTAGAAGCGGTCAGATTTTGAACTCATCCTTCAGACTGGCTTGTTTCCACTAAACCTGCACATTCAAAGCTGGTCAAGCGATTGGGAATTTTTGACTGACCGGATTTATATGTGAAAGTGCGATCGCTAAAAAAAGTCTGTTACCAAAATTGTTACGAGTGCGTTGTTGTTGGGCAGTTATTTTATCATGATATTTAGTTAAGCTCCTCACACCAGACTGAAAGCCGTGAAACATTATGTTTCACGGTTTTTTCCTTTTTCAAAATTGGTCTAGGGGGCGTAGACAGGGAGAGGTTCGCATCTTTCTACCTCTTCTAAAGAATTATCGCTCCATTCAAAAACAAATCTCACCCTTATTCAATTTTTCCTGAAGTTTTTTTCTCACTGCATCGGTAAATTTTAGATCAGATGCCAGACTTTCTAAGCGAATATAGCTTTTACGTTGTCTAAGGTTTATCAGCTTATCGATAGTCGTTTTATTTACACGTGTACCCTTAAAAGCTATAACTAGTAATGCTTTATCAGCCTTATTAATATTGATAGCAGTCGGTGGTGATGCTGATGTTGAGTCTGGTGTCGGTGTAGGCGTTGGTGTAGGCGTTGATATAGCGTTAGCGCGATGTCTACGATCGCCACTGAGCTTTGTCGAAGTGCGGGCTACGCCTACGCAGTTTTCCCTAAAACATAGCTTTATATCTACCCTCTTGCGCTAAAGTTGCAAATGAACGTGCATCTAAAGCCAGGAGGAAAGAGTTGTGAAAGCAGTCTTAATGACAGCAGCTGGCAGTCCCGAAGTTTTGCAAGAACAGGAAGTGCCAAACCCTGCTGTTCCTGTAGGTAATACTGAACTTTTAGTGCGTTTGGTGGCGGCTGGCATTAATCCCATTGACACTAAACTTCGTAGCCGAGGTACTTTCTACCCCGATCGCTTGCCAACAATTTTAGGATGTGATGGCGCCGGTATTGTCGAAGCGGTAGGTGCTGGTGTCCAGCGTTTTCGCCCAGGTGATCAGGTATATTTTTGCTATGGTGGGTTTGGCGCACACCAAGGAAATTATGCTGAATATACCGTTGTGGATGAGCGGTTTGTGGCACGTAAACCCGCGTCAATCTCCTTTGCCGAAGCAGCAGCAGCGCCTTTGGTGTTAATCACCGCCTGGGAAGCTTTATATGAACGGGGACGATTGGAACCTGGAGAACGGGTTTTGATTCATGCGGGTGCTGGTGGTGTCGGTCATGTAGCAATTCAATTGGCGAAACTCAAAGGTGCTACTGTTTCCACCACAGTCAGTTCTGAGGAAAAAGCTAATTTCGTCAAACAACTCGGTGCAGACCATGTAATTTTTTACAAACAAACAGACTTTGTGCAAGCGATATTAAATTGGACTGGTGGCGAAGGCGTAGACTTGGCTTTTGACACCATAGGCGGCGAAACCTTTTACAAAAGCTTCCCCGCAGTGCGAGTATATGGCGATATTGTGACGATTCTCGAACCAGATGCCAATACTGTTTGGAAAACTGCTAGAGTACGTAATCTCCGCATTGGTTTTGAATTAATGCTGACACCAGCGTTGCTAGGATTAGAAGAGAGCCTCCAGCATCATGCAGAAATTCTCGAACAATGTGCCACCTGGATCGATGAAGGCAAGTTAAAAATTCACGTTAATCACAAGTTTCCCTTGAAAGAAGCGGCTAAAGCCCACCAATTAATTGAAAGCGGGACTGTGACAGGTAAAATTGTTCTGCTGATTAGCAACGAATGATCGAACAATTTGCATAAATTATTTTTTAAACGCATAGGCACGCAGAAGTTATACAGAGGGGTTTCTCTGCGCTCCTCTGCGCTTCCCTTTGCGTTCCTTTGCGTTTTTTTAATTCTTCTCCTCTTCCTCCCTGCTTGGGCAGCACAGGCACAACCAGAACGCACACCCTTAACTCTAGAATTATTAGAAGAACGACTACACACACCGATACTCCGCGAAGGCAATTTGACCGTAGATTTGCAGAAGATGGTGATTGATTTGCGCCCAGAAAACGCCAGCTTTCGTGATGCTTTTTACCAACTGCTGCGAAAAGAACTAGGTACAAAACCTCTGGGTTTAGACCTCAGCTATGCTTTGATTCTGGGGGATTTTGTGGGCAGCGATTTGAGTTTAAGAACACCCTTGTACGCTCAAGCCATTCCTCCCATTTTCACCACCACTGAACAAGAAGAACTAGAACGTTTGCGCTTCATTTGCTTGCAGTCACTCACGATGTCTACGATGGGCTACGCCTACGCTTTACCCAACTCCAAAGATTGTCGATCGCTATTGGGAACACAGTCAACCCCATCCAGTGAAATCGCCGTCTTTCGTGGTGCATTGATACTGGTGCAAACTCGCTTCAATGGGGAAGTGAAGTTCCCCAATACATTCTTTCTTCAGTCTGTGGATGCCCAAGGTGCAACTTTTCTCCAACGCACTAACTGGACTGAAACCAGATTCGGTCGTTCCGTTAGTTTCACCAGTGCTAACTTCCGCCAACAAAGCAATTTTCAGGGCAGTATTTTTTTTGAAAAAGCTAATTTTAAACAAACCAAATTTCAGGAACTCGCTGATTTTCAAGGTAGCATCTTTGAAAAAACTACCAACTTCAAGCAAGCAACTTTTAAGCAGTTGGCTAAATTCAATAGTGTGCAGTGGCAAGAAAATGCTGATTTTTCTGATGTGCGCTTTGTCAATCAAGTACAGTTTACTAAAGCGAATTTTAATCAGTTCCTCCTTTTTAGAGAAGTGACTTTTGAGCAAGCTGTGAGCTTCCGGGAAGCGGAGTTTAACCAATTCGTAAATCTGCAAGGTGCGAACATTCTTAACCAAGCAGATTTTAGCGATGCGATATTTGCTCCAGAGGCTTGTTTAAGCGTACCTGATTTAACATTTAACTCCAACCAAGCAAAAATTTTAGGTAATCCCGGTCAGATTGGTAAGATGTTCTGCATCCCAACATTACAAGGTAATCAAAACATCTTGCGGAATTTGGGGCAAAATTTTCGTCAGCAACAGCAAGTTGCCGATGCTAATGAACTGGAATACACAAAACAACGACTACGATTAATAGAGTTTGGGCATCGTCTGACGGCTACAAATATTAATAGTGCAACTGTTGCAAGTTTGATTAACCTGGGTTTTTCTGCACCTCAAGCCAAAACGATCGCCCAGCGTCGTCTAATAAAACCATTTCGCAACACCAGTGAGTTACTCACCTTAGCAGACATCGATTTAGAAAAATATACTCAATTGAGCGATCGCTTAATTGTAGGTGAACCACTTTCTATCGGTGAATGGTTACTGCAAGCTTGGAGTTGGTTGGCATTAAGTGTATTGCTGTTGTTGAGTGGCTATGGTACGAATTTTTGGTTAGTATTTGGCGTGGGAGGATTAGCGATCGCTTATTTCGGTTTACTATTTTGGCTAGTGGATCGCTATCGTCGGCTGCATCCCGTACCAATTATTCCCACATCTTACGAAACCATTTCGATATTAGTCAGTTTTAGCGTTTTAGAATTCTTCAGCTTACTAGCGATCTTTCGCAATGCTCAACAACCTTGGCTGACATTGGGGTGTATTTTCATAATTATTGTCCCCATCCCGATGGCTTTATTGATCCGACTTTACCAACAAGGACGTTATCACGATTTAATGGACGTTTCTTACTTCACAGAAGACGGCACCTTTCGCCAGTTACGATTATTGATTGGACGTTTACCAGTGATACCAAGGAATCAGACATTTCGGGAACGATATATGCCCTTGTTGGGCGATCGCCGTTGGAACTGGCTCAACTACTATGATTTTAGCCTCAACAATCTAGTTAAATTAGGATTTAATGACATTCGCCTGCGAGATGAACATTTACCAGGTATCATCTCTGCACTTGCTTGGTATCAATGGAGTTTGGGTGTAATTTACATCACGTTAGTTTTGTGGACACTTTCCCGCACAATTCCAGGATTAAATTTACTGATATATCTAAAGTAATTTTCTTGTAGATAAACCTTTGCTTCACTTGTAGATATCTAGCGTCAGTTTTTGCAACAAAACCACCAATCGTCCGGTGCAGGTGTTTATTATGCTGCATATCTTAATAACAGTACATATGTATGTATAAAAATAGTCTAATACTTTAGCATCTTCAACCAATTATTGCTACTCTTAAAACAGTAAATTATGATTTATTCACAGATTTCTGTCTTCAGCCTAAACTTCATCTATGCTTATTGAATTTAGTATCGGCAACTACAGATCGTTTAAAGAGCAAGTCACCTTTAGTATGGTGGCAGCTAACCTTGTCGCATATATTCAAGGTAGATATGGCGCAATTCCATATATCGGAAATTTGAATCATCTAATCGACTCTCATGGCTAAAAGAAAGGTAAACTCTCGCGGATATTCACAGAGAATAGATGCCAAAAATATATACTAAGTCGTGGTTGGATAATGATACAGTAGCTGCTTGGATTTTTCTCACACCAGCACTAATTTTACTGGGCATTTTTATCATTTGGCCGATCGCCTATTTGTTTTACCTCAGCTTCACTGCTGGTAGTTTCACATTAAAAGGTACTTATTGGATAGGCTTAAAAAACTATTGGCGCTTGCTACTCAACCCCGACTTCTGGCAAGTTCTGGGTAACACCTTTTATTTTAGTGTTGCTACGATCATTCCCAGTTTAGTTATCTCCTTGGGATTGGCAGTGCTATTAAACCGCTCCATTCCCTTGCGGGGCATTCTGCGAAGTGCCTATTTTCTCCCATCAATTATCTCACTTGTGGCAGCCGGTTTGGGATTTCGCTGGCTGTTTCAAACATCAGGGCCAGTTAACGGACTTTTAGATTTTTTTGGCATTCCAGCCATACCTTGGCTAGGAGACACATTTTGGGCAATGCCAGTAATTATTTTAATGAGTATTTGGAAACAACTGGGTTTCAATATGGTGGTTTTTTTAGCAGGGTTGCAAGCAATTCCTCCCAGTCGTTATGAAGCAGCAGATTTGGATGGAGCAAATGCTTGGCAACAATTTTGGTATATTACTCTGCCTGGATTGCGCTCGACTGTGATCTTTGCAATCATCACTACCGCGATTTTTACATTGCGGAGTTTTGAGCAAGTTTATGTGATGACGGGCGGTGGCCCTCTGAATTCGACTAATTTGCTAGTTTATTACATTTACCAAGAGGCTTTTGCTCAGTTTGATTTTGGTTATGCAGCAGCAGCAGCGACGGTGTTATTAGCTGTGACACTGGTACTAGTTTATTTGCAACTGCAAACTTGGGGAGAGGAGTAGAGGTTTTCAAGTTTCTACTTCTTATATAAGCTGCGATATTCCCAAAGATTCACAAATTTAGCATCACTCCAAACACCAAGCCGTTGTTCCTTCGCCTCAGCTTCGGCTTGTTGAACTAAGTCTTTTTCCTCGTTCCCATACTCCGTGTGGGAATGCATTCATTGAGTCAGAGACTCAATATTTAACTGGAGGCAGAGCCTCTAATCAGGCATTCCCAGTCTCCGACTGGGAACGAGATACGAGATAAATGACGAAAGTTACCCTCTACATTCGACTTGTGTGTACACCGTAGGCAAGCGGGGAGGGGAGACAAATCATAGCTTTGGCTCTTTGGGGTTCTTGTTTGTGATTTATGCAAGAGGTCTTTTCTACTTCTTATATAAACTGCGATATTCCCAAGGATTCACAAATTTAGTATCACTCCAAACACCAAGCCGTTGTTCCTTCGCTTCAGCTTCGGCTTGTTGAACTAAGTCTTTACTAGGACACTTATTTAAATAGGGACGATAGACTTTTGCTAAACCTTCTTGTAACAATACCTGTTGCACAAAAGTGCCATTTTTTAAACGGACTTCGGCAATTTTGCGTCCATAGCGATCGCTATCAGTGATATTCAAAGTCACGCGATCGCCTCCTTGTTGGACTAGTTCTTGCACCCGTTCTCGTGCTTTCACGCCCCAAGTAAATTGATTGCGATCGCTAATGCGTTTACTCTGCTTTTCTTTGTTAGTATGAGCTATTTCTGGCGCATCAACACAAGCAAAACGCACGCTAAAATTTTTGCCGTTGGTATCTTTGACTACTAAAGTATCACCATCACTCACTCGCTCAACCGCGTCTCCAGAAGTACCGACAAAGCGATCGCAGCTTATCAAGCCCAAAATTATGATAGTTGCACAAAGCCAAAATCGCCCTGGTTTAGTTAATTTCTCCATCCAAACTCACCAAATTACCTCTGTGAGATGATGCTAGCAAAATGAAAAGATATTTTTGTTAAAAGTAAACCATTTTTAAGTAATTGAGGTTTTTCAGGATTCCGAAAACAAGCAATAATTAGATAACTAACGGTACTACCCAGCAAACTTGAGTCAGGTCTTCCTACAAAAAAACTATGAAAGCTGAAGCAGAAAACTATCGCAGGCTGACTTGTGAAGTAGAAACTACCCTAAAGGTGATTGGCGGACGCTGGAAAGTTTTGATTATTAGAGAATTAATGACTGGCGTCAAACGGTTTGGTGAATTGCAGCGCGCTTTACCTGGAGTTACGCAAAAGATGCTGACTCAGCAACTCAGAGAAATGGAGGAAGACGGCATTATTCATCGAGAAGTTTATCCCCAAATTCCACCCAAGGTAGAATATTCACTAACGCCTTTAGGAGAAACATTGCAACCAATTCTCTATGCTATGCATGAATGGGGTGTTCAACATTTCGCTCAAACAAATCACCATCAATATTGAGCATATAGCAGTCTGCTTTGATTTTTGTTCGCGCAGCGTGGCGTAGCCATAATTATTTGCGTAGACAGGGAGTAGGGAGTGGGGAGTGGGGAAGAAGCCTTTTCGGGGTGTACTGATTTTTTCCAAAAATCAAATACGAGTCCTATATTTGATTGCAAACACCGAGAGGCTAAGATCCCCGACTTCTTAAAGAAGTCGGGGATCTTTTTGTTCGTAACTCATTTAGGATTGCTAGAAGCAATAAATAATAATTGCTAACTTAAAATTTTAGCTAGCAGATTTCTCCGAATTACGAATTACGAATTACGAATTACGAATTATTTTATTCATTGCTTCTTAAATATTCAATTGCCGCCTCTAATTTTGAGGAGTAACTTTCAGCAAACCTTTCAAACCAAAGTCCTTCAGACGAAAGTGGATCTACTTTGGCTAACCATTCTTTGGCCTGCACTTTCAAAGCCTCTAATTGTTTGGCTTTGAGTTGTTCTTGTCGAATCCTTTCCTGTTCTAGTCCTTGCTGTCTTTTTAACTCAATAGCAGCATCCTGTTCTGCAAAATCAGCCTGAACTTCTGCCAAAAGGTTATCCATAAAAGATGCTGACTTTGGCGATGGTGGGATAAAGGATTTGGCTGTGGCTGATTTTGACTGCTGCTGTTCTGGTTGTACTTCTTTGTATTCAGTTTGGAGTTGAGCTAATAGCTTATCAATGGAATCCATTTTTGCAATTCCTAATAAATGGTATAGCTAGTCATTAATGGCATTGAGTAGCACTTCCGATAGACTCAAATCTTCCATATCTTCCATAGTAATTGTGTCACAGATATCAAACTTAGCACCAGCACTTTGGAGTTCATCGTCTAAGACTTTGAGAAAACGGGTAGCTTGCGGATCTGTACCAACTTGAATGAAGGAAATAGCTAGTTCTTCATCTCGATCTATACGGCGAGAAGCTTCAATAATTACCTTCATTACTGCTTTGCGATCGTCCGGTTCACCATCAGTAACCACTAAAATTGTTTCACCATTTGGCTTTGTTTGCCCGGCTGCTTTGCGTTGAAGGTAATCATCAGTTGCGTGTTTTAACACACCTGCTAAGTCAGTTGTACCAGAGGGATCATTTTCTCGAAAAATTTGCCCTACTATACTGGATGTCACATTTTCGTATCGCTTAAATTTACCAGAAAATACATAAATAGTGATGCCATCGGGGTCAAATTGCTCACACTTACTAGCTAAAGCCAAAGTAGATTCCTGGGCTGCAACCCATCTACTTCTACCACCCTTTTGATCTTGGGTGGCCATGCTGCCGCTTTTGTCGATAATCAAGGTATAGTCACGATTTTCTAGCATTATTCAATTCTCCAGTTATTAATAGTAAAGAGTTACTGGACTATGGGTGATCAACACATTAGTCAGTTATGGCGTTGCTTAATACATCTACAAGGCTCATTTCTTCTAAGTCGTCTAAAGTAACCGTATCGCAAATATCAAATTTAGCGCCAACACTTTGTAACTGGTCATCCAAAGCTTTGAGGAACTTAGTTGCTTGGGCATCTGAACCTACTTGAATGATCGAAATTCCTAATTCTTCATCACGTTCCATCTGGCGAGTCGCATGAATGATGACTTCAAACACAGCTTTGCGATCGTCTGGTTCACCATCGGTAATCACTAAAATTGTCTCACCGTTTGGCTTCGCTTTACCGGCTGCTTTGCGTTGAAAGTAGTTATTGAGTGCATCCTGAAGTACACCTGCTAAATTTGTTGTCCCAGCAGGGTCATTTTCGAGAAATATCTGTGCGACTTTGGCTGAGGTGACATCATCGTAGCGTTTAAATCTACCGGCAAACACGTAAACTGTAATGCCATCGGGGTCAAACTGTTCGGCCTTTCTTGCCAAAGCGAGAGTAGACTCTTGGGCTATCTCCCATCTACTTTTACCACCCACTTGATCGGGTGTGGACATACTACCGCTTTTGTCAATGATTAATGTATAGTCGCGATCGCTCATCATAATATTCCTCTGATTGTTACCCTGTGGTTCTAGTCTAATCTACGGATTTGACGATACCGCAGGCATTTTAAGGTTTTGTATCAATTAGGCTACTCAAAAAAGCCGCACCACAGTTGATGAATGCGACACCGAACAGCCTGCCGCAGGCATCGCTAATGCGTCTTCGTTCCCGCAGAGAACAAAGTCTTCCTAGTCTCCAATCCCCAATCCCCTGGAAAGACCAAAAGTTAGAGATTGGTTTGGTTGTTGCATCCGTATTTAGTTTGGGAATAATAAATACTACTCATGTTGATACACACGGCGCTAAATAAAAGCTGTTTAGCTCAATTTTAGAGAGAAATTCGGGTATGAACCATCCTAGATTCTTAGATAACCCTGCGCCAAAACAAAACACGCAGCAGCAAAACTTCTCCCCGCCGTTTCTGCATCAGATGATCAATGGCATCTCTGACCCAATTTTTGTCAAAGACCGTCAACATCGCTGGGTCTTAATTAACGATAGCTATTGTGATTTCGTCGGTCATAGCCGAGAAGAATTAATTGGCAAGTCAGACGATGATTTTTTTCCTCAAGCAGAAGCTGATGTGTTCCGGCAAAAAGATGAACTGGTTTTCAGCGCAAATATTACCAATGAGAACCAGGATCTTTTTACCGATGCTCAGGGTATAACCCATCTCATCTCTACAAAAAAGTCTTGCTTTCAGGATGAGACTGGGAATAAATTTTTGGTGGGTAGTATTCGAGACATCATTTTACAGAATGAAGCCGGGAAAGTTCTGGGTGTGACTGACAAAGTTACTGATCTTACAGAACTCATGCCAAAGAGCGAGGCACTTCGGGAAATCCTCGAAGAACTGCCCCAACAAAAGGAAAAATTAGCGATCGCTCCTGAAATGGCTGAATGCGACATTAGCGATCGGCAAGCCGCATTACGGCTACGCCAGCAAGCAGAGTCAGACCTACACCGCATTAATGCTTTACTGCAAGCTCAACAAGAAGCTGCGATCGACGGAATTCTGATTATTGATGAAAATCGCGCAATTGTATCATTTAATCAGAAATTCTCCCAGTTATGGCAAATTCCTGCGGCACTGCTCGAAACACGCGACGATCGCCAACTCCTGGGATGGGTACTAGACAAACTAGTAAATCCAGACGAATTTCTAGCTAAGGTCGAGTATCTTTATCAGCATCCAGGGGAAAGCAGCCGTGATGAAATTTTCCTAAAATCTGGAAAGATTTTTGACCGCTATTCTGCACCCGTGCGTAAACAGCAAGGGGCTTGTGGTGACATACCACCTTTAGGAGAGTATTACGGTAGGATTTGGTATTATCGTGACATTACCGAATATAAGCAAGCAGAGGCAGAACTTAGAGCTTCACAGCAAAGATTGACGTTGCTGATTGAACAAACACCTTTAGCCATTATTGAATGGAATACCAACTTTGAGATTCAGACATGGAATCGGGCAGCAGAAAAAATCTTTGGATACACCAAAGAGGAAATGCTGGAGAATCCTTTTGAAATTATAATTCCTGAGAAGGCCAGAAAACACGTAAATGAGATTGTCACCGCCCTGTTAACGCAACAAGGAGGAAATTTGAGTATCAACGAGAACGTCACTAAAGATGGCAGGAGGATAGTCTGTGAGTGGTATAACAACCCGTTAGTGGCTCCTGATGGACAGGTGATTGGCGTTGCCTCAATGGTGTCAGACATCACAGAACGCAAACGATCTGAAGAGGAACAGCAAAAATTTGTAGCCTTGATTGAAAACAGCAGCGATTTTATTGGCATTGCTTCAATGGAAGGGCAAATTCTCCATGTGAACCCTGCTGGACTCAAGATGGTGGGACTTAGTAGTCTGGAAGCAGCCAAAACCAAATTCTTGGTTGATTTTCATTCACCAGAAGCTTTTGCAGAGTTGATAGAGCAAATTATTCCTTTGATGTCTCAACATGGTTTCTGGCAAGGTGAGTTTCGCCATAGACATTTTCAAACGGGCATAGAAATTCCCACTGATTGCAGCCTGTTTATGGTTAAACATCCTGAAACAGGAGAGCCTTTCTGTCAGGTAGCTGTTGTTAGGGACATCACAGAACGTAAACAAGCCAAGGAAGCCCTACTAAAGTCGGAAGCGCAACTACGACAACAAGCTCAAGAACTCAAAGAAGCACTCCGCGAACTTCAACGCACCCAGACTCACTTAATTCAAAGTGAAAAGATGTCTAGCTTGGGTCAACTAGTTGCAGGAGTGGCACACGAAATCAACAACCCGGTGAATTTTATCTATGGCAACCTCAGCCCTGCCAAGGAATACACCCAAGATTTACTTTCACTTTTGCAACTCTACCAAAGTCATTATCCCCAAGCTGTTCCAGAAATTGAGGATTTTGCAGAACTAATCGAACTGGAATTTATGAAGTCTGACTTGCCACAAACAATCAACTCAATGAAAGTTGGGGCAGACCGGATTCGGGAGATTGTGCTTTCCTTGCGAACTTTTTCGCGCTTGGATGAAGCCGAAATGAAAGCTGTTGATATCCATCAGGGAATCGACAGCACTCTAATGATTTTGCAAAGCCGCTTCAAAGCTAATGACCAGCGCCCGACAATTGAAATAATCAAAGAATACGGCAAACTCCCGCTAGTTCAATGTTACGCTGGGCAGCTAAACCAAGTATTCATGAATATTTTGTCAAATGCGATCGATGCTTTAGAAGAGGGAGTGGGGAGTGGGGAGTGGGGAGTGGGGAGTGGGGATGAGGGAGACAAGGGGAATAACCAATGCCCAATGCCCCATGCCCAATGCCCCATGCCCAATTCTCAATGCCCAATTTCGACAATTCGCATTTGCACTCAACTACAAGAGCCAAATCAGGTAACAATTAGGATTGCCGACAATGGATTGGGAATACCAGAAGATGTTATAAAACAACTATTTGACCCCTTCTTTACCACCAAACCCATCGGCAAAGGTACGGGGATGGGACTTGCCATCAGCTACCAGATCATTACAGAAAGACATGGCGGTTCTTTAGAATGTATTTCGCAGCCGGGACAAGGCGCTGAGTTTGTGATTAACATTCCCCTGATTCAGAATACGTCAACATAATTCGTCAGCTAAATACCTCCACTTCTTCAGGAACCTTCATTTGGTCGAGAATTCCCCAAATTTCCTGTAACATCGGCTCTAACCCAGTGCGGGTAACTGCTGAAATCACAAAAACTGGAGCATAGGAGAGATGATTAAGTTGGGTCGCTAACGCCTCCAAATCGACAGTTTCTCGATCAACTGCATCAATTTTATTCAGCGCCAATATTTGCGGACGTTCTGCTAAACCCTGTCCATAAGCTTGTAATTCTTGCTTAATTATGTTATAATCTCTAACTACATCATCACTGGTGGCATCAATCAAGTGAAGTAGCACTCGCGTGCGCTCGATATGGCGCAAGAAATCATGTCCCAGCCCTGCTCCGTGGGCTGCTCCCTCAATTAGTCCGGGAATGTCGGCGAAAACAGTACCATCGCCAGTAGGTTTCCGCACTACACCTAAATTTGGGATGAGGGTAGTGAAGGGGTAGTCTGCAATTTTTGGACGTGCAGCTGATAAAGATGAAATTAGAGTGGATTTACCCGCATTTGGTAAGCCAATAATCCCCACTTCTGCCAAAAGTTTTAACTCTAGGCGCAGCTGTTTTATTTCTCCTGGTAATCCTGGGAGGGCGTATTCTGGGGCGCGGTTACGGTTACTCAAGAAATGCTGATTTCCCAGTCCGCCTTTACCACCTTGGGCAATCCGCAAAGTCTGCTTAGGCTCAGTTAAATCTCCTAACAATTCGCCAGTTCCAGCATCATAAATGGTCGTACCGCAGGGAACTTCGATGATCAAATCCTTTCCTCCGGCTCCAGTGCAGTTACTTGGCCCGCCACGAGTACCTTTTTCTGCCTGAAAGCGATGGTTGTATCTGAAGTCCAACAAGGTTTGCAGATTTTCATCGGCAACGAAAATTACTGAACCGCCTCGTCCTCCATTACCACCAGAGGGGCCACCAGTCGGCACGTACTTCTCTCGCCGGAAGGCGACAATGCCATCGCCGCCCTTACCGGCTTCAACTTCAATTTCTGCTTGGTCGATAAATTGCATACTTAATAATAGTGAGAAGTGAGGAGTTAGGAATTAGGAGTTAAAAATTATAACTTCTCACTATATCACTTTAACTAAATATATGGTGAAACATCTTCACCGCATTTATCTGCCAGATAGGAGAGGGCGCGGAAACGTAAGCCCACCAGTTGCTCATACAACGGGTTAACTTTACACATCGGCGGGATGTGGACAATCTTGCGTCCAAATAGGGTGACATCCCGCTCAAAGGGACACTGGGAGGGAATCATTTTACACAAAAAGCGGGCTACTCTGGGGTCTTGGATATCTAGCCCATCGAGCCAGTCACGCAGGGGGTGTAGGGCATTAATTTGACGCTTTGTAAGTCCAGGGCTGGGGATAGTCGGGGTAATTTGCTGTGGGCGTTCTAGGGTGTGGCGCAGGGCTTGGAGTAAATTCTCCGGCTGTTCCAAGATTTGGCAGAACTGTTGCAGAACCTGATCTTCACTGGGAGAATAAGTACCATCTGCGATCGCTACCATCACTGCTGTCCTTAAAAAATTTTCTGCTGCTGGCGTACCTTTACCCAACACTGCGGCTAATTCCTCTGGGGTAATTACCTCTAGTGAGTCCCATTTAATCCCAAGAGCTAATTCATCTTTGGTAATGCTGGCAATTAATTCCTGTTCTTGAGCATCAAAATTACCATCTGCCCAAGCAATGGTGAGCAGTCCACGCAACCAAGCGGCAATCTGTTCGCTGCTGTAGGGGGATTGAACGGTACTTGTCATAAAACTCACGTCTCAAGCTTTCCTCAGTCATTACTAAGCTATCCTACCCAGTGACTATGAAGAGTGGGACAGTAGAGAAAAATCAAGAAAGTGCGTAGGCATCGACCCATAGAGACATAAACCAGAGAACTTTTCAAATCCCAACAGTCGGTCTTGGGGTAAAATCCATTTGAGAGTAATTTTGAGAATCTTTTCTACTTAAATGGAAAAGGAAGATTTAATTTGGGTTGTGGAGATATTTATGAATAAAACTAAAGTTAACCTCGGCATTATTCAAGAAACGCTACTAATTCCCCTCTGGGCTAGAGCTTGTGAGCTTCAGGCAGCAGATCCAATTATAGTAGATCCTAAATCATCTAAGATTATTGCAGCAATTGATTATGAATTTGATAAATTCACTACTGCAAAATCTTCTCAGATAGGCTGTTGTTTACATTTACCGGATGTTATGGTTCTGCGGCGACAGTTTTTTGAGGAAACCGAACGCCGCCACTTAATCGCGGCTTCTGCTTGAACCTCCCAGCTAAATATCGCCGATGTTTCTCTCTAATGAATCGTTTACTGATGTTACTTCCTCCTCTGTGGGATTCGTATCACTTGGCATTAGTTAGATTAGGTTAACTCTCAGCAATAAAGGTATACATAATGTTTTTCTTTGGCATTGAGCATGAAGTTGCTTTCCTCAACAAAGAAGGAAAGTTTGCTGATTTTTCCCACACAAAATTTGCTGATTTTAATCAAATTATTGAAAGGCTACCTACATACCCCAGTGACTATCCTCAACTACGTGTTGGTGATGCGGGTATTAAGATGAAGAGATGGTACATTGAGGGATTTGAAAGATTTGCAAATTCCGATAAGGTGATAGACTGTCATGTTAAAGGTATTGAAATTAGAACAACTATACATTCTGATATTCAAGGCGCTATTACTGAATTATCAGAAAGTTTTCACTTGCTACGTGAGGTTGCTGCTAACTTTGGTTTATCACCAGTTTTGGTCAGTTTTAATCCCTACAATCCGGTTTTTGAGCCTCAGCCCCCATTAAACGATTATGAAATCAAACAGCTAGAGGCTTATCCTGACGAACAAACTGCTAATATTCACATGGTGACATACGGCCCAGATTTGAATATTTCATTGGCAGATTTGTCTACTGAAGATGTGATTGATGTTGGCAGAAAGTTAACCTATTACAGTCCCTATATCGTCCCTTTTAGTTATAGTTCCCCTTTTTATAATGGAGGTTTATGGGATGGCTTATCAGTACGAACGTTTATCAGAACCGGAAAAAGACCAGCAGCCTTGGTTTTTATTCAGGAACAGGAACAACTGATTAATAGCACACCTTCCTTAACAAAAATCGCCCGCATTCCGGCGGAAGTGGGACGCATTGAATTTAAGGCTTGTGATAGTTGTGATGATTTTTTCATCTATGCGGCTTTGCTGACATTATTGAAAGGTTTAGTGTTAGATGAAACGTTGCTGGGTAGAGCAACTGTACCCGATGCATCGTTACATCAAGTTTCTGCAAAAGAAGGGTTTGACAATGAGGATATTTTTAGTAATGCGACAAAAGTCTTGCAAGCAGCCGAAGTTGCCTTGGGAGATGACCCAGATGTTCATTATTTAATGCCGTTAAAAGTCCTGCTGGCGAAGCGAAAAACAAGATCCCATGAATTAATAGAAACCTTCCATCGCCTAAGTTCAATAGAAGAGGTAATAAGGCAGACTTATCAAGTTTAGAGGATGTTTTATAAGTTATGAGAGCGCAAATTTTATCGTAAATTAATTACGAATTACGAATTACGAATTATTTAGTCAGGTTCTCTGCAATTGCTAAAAGTTGCGTTAAGTGCAGTGGCAATTTGTACAAAAACCTTACTTGCAGGCGAAGTGCGATGCCTACGGCGGGCTACGCCTACGCTGATTGCAATCGGATTTCCAGTATCACCACCGCTACAAATATCGGGATCAATGGGAATTTGCCCCAGCAGTGGCGCTTGTAATTCTGCTGCGAGTTGTTCGCCGCCGCCACTGCCAAAAATTGGCGTGCGTGCGCCACAATCACCACAAATTAAATAGCTCATATTTTCAACGATGCCAAGGACGGGAACACCCACTTGGCGAAACATATATATGTTGCGTCGTACATCTGCGATCGCTATTTGCTGAGGAGTTGTCACTAGAATAACTCCGCAAACTGGGCTTTCTTGGATAATTGTGATTTGAGCATCACCTGTACCGGGAGGTAAATCTATTAATAAATAATCCAATTCGCCCCATTCCACATCTTGCAAAAATTGAGTGATAATTTTATGCAGCACAGGTCCACGCCATGCCAAAGGACGATTTTCTTCTACCAGTAAACCAACTGACATCAGTTTAATTCCCTGAACTTCTAGAGGTAAAAATTTATCACCTGTAGGAGTATGAATTACTTGAATATCAGCTTGCCCTAAACCCAACATTTGCGGCACATTAGGGCCATAAATATCAGCATCTAATAGCCCAACTTTTGCACCTTGTAATCTTAAAGCTGCGGCTATATTCACGGCTGTTGTTGATTTGCCCACGCCACCTTTACCACTAGAAACTGCTAGGGTAATTTTGACACCAGGAATTGTGCAAAGTTGAATGTAAGTTTTTTTGCACCAAGTTAGAAATGATAATTTAGATTGAATCTCTGTCTGTAATTGCTGCTGATGGGAACCGATATATAAACGCAAGTAAACATAGTCATCAACTATGCGTAGATTTCGCACCATTCCCAAACTAACGATATCCTTTTTTAAGGTAGGTTCGATAACCTGTTTCAGGAGTTGGACGACTTCTTGATGACGCGGATCATTAACTTCTGAGTGCTGAAAGGGGGATTGGTGGTCAGACATGGTTAGGAGAAACTTAGTTATCAGAAATTTGCCAATTGCAGCATAATCAAAGCGATCGCTCTCATTTAAATCACTGCTACATCAGCAATTCCCACAAGTAAGATATCATCTACACTAGTGTAAACTCGCTCTTCTATGGAAACTCGGTATTTAGGCGCAATTTGAGGAGTTAGATCATCAGCGATCGCTACAATCAAACGATTGTGAACTTGATGCCAAAGTTCCGACTGTTCCAAATACGGGTTCATTCCAGGAAATGGATTTCCCATTGCACTTTTTCTTAGTTATTTACTGCTCCCTTGAGACTATTTTATCTGTTTGAATCTTCTGAATTGCCCGTTGTGCTTGGATGGACACTTCTTTGTCAGGATCATCTAAGGCTTGTTGTAATGGGTTAATAGCATCAGATTCAGCTAAATTACCAAGTGCGATCGCGGCTTCTTTGCGTACATCTGCATATTCATCTGTTAATGCTTGAATTAATCTCGGCATAACTTGAATATCTGGAATTTTTTGTAAAGCTTGTGCTGCTGATTTCCTCACTTGCCAATGTTCATCATTTAAGGCTATTTCTAATGCTGAAATTGCTTGATAATTTTCATGAATAACCAGAGATTTTGCTGCATTCCGGCGAACTTGCCAGTCACTATCATTTGTGAGTGCTTGACAAAGTAGTGTAATCACCTCTGTATCTTGTAAATGTTCTAAAGTTAAAGCAGCAGCACGACGTACACTTGCTTCTTGATCAAAGATTAAATTTAAAGCTTGTGGACATTTTTCGAGTTGATTGATATATCGGAGTGTCGTAACGGCTGCTTCTCTTAACTCAGGATTTTTTGATTCTAAAAATGGTAAAATGTAGGATAAAGATTGAATGTCATGTATCTTCCGCAAAAGCACTAAAATATTTAATTGAAGATTGACATCATTACTTTGTAGTTTATCTAGTAAAAGTAATAATTCCTCTTGTGTAATTAACTCGTTTAACGCTGATGCGGCTTCAGTGCGAATATCTGCATCTGTTGAACTCAGACATTCAATTAAAGCCGGGATTGCAGCAGGATTGGCAATTTCCCAAATGGCAGCGATCGCTATTTTTTGAACCGTAGTATTTTCATCTTTCAAAGCGATGATTAAAGCATCTATTGTTTCTTCATCGCCTAGATGCTGCAAGGTTTTGACAGCTACTATCCGGTCATTTATATCATGCGATCGCAACATTTCCAACCATTGATTTAATTCAATATTATTACTTGTAGACATTTTTAATCCTAATATAAATGGTTAATTATTTCAGCAAGCTTACACAACTAGCGCAACAAAAAGGGAATTTGGACTGTAATTGCATTGGTGGGACATTCCTTTTCACAGGGTAAACAAAACCAACACTCATCATATTTCATGTAAGCTTTGCCTGTCTCTGGATTTTTTGCTAATACATCAAGGGGACAAACTTCAATACAAGCTGTGCATTTTTCTAAACATTTTGATTCATCAACGATGACAGGAACATCTATTCTTTGTGTGATTAAAGCCATACATTTATTACTCCCTAATTCAATTAATAAACTTTAAACGAAAAATTCTAACCCTTCCCACGGAGATGCTTTAGCAGTTTTGATTCTGGTGTTTAAATCAGAAGCATGAATTTCCAGTTTATGATCATTTGGATCAAGGAAATACAAAGAAGCACCTTCGCTTTTATTTTCTTGCCAAATTTTTGCCCCTGATTGCTGAATGCGTTGGCTAAGAATAGGAAAATCTTCAATAGAAACAGTCAGACCAATATGGGTATATTCAGGTATAGGACTTTCTCGAACTTTCTGGTCTAAAATCAATGCCAACCAAATGTCACCAGTCGAAAGATAAGCACCTTTCGTCCATTTTGCCAGTAAGCGAAAATCTAGCACATTGGTATAGAAAGCGATAGATTCCTCTAAATCTCTGACAGATAAAGTAATGTGGTTAACTCCAGTAATCATTTTAAAAAAATATTTCCTATTGAGACTGTAATTTTTTATAAAATGTCACCGACTGTTTGATATTCGTGTAACCAATTTTTTCATAAAACAAGTGAGCCTCTTTACGTTTAATATTAGAACGCAGTATGACTCCTTCACAGCCAAGCATATCAGCCCACTGTTCAATTTTCTGCATTAAAAGCCTTCCGATTCCATTATGTCGATAATTTTTATCTACCACTAAACCGAAAATAATTGCTTGGGTAGGAATAATTATTAATTCAGAAATATGAGCGTGCGCCCAACCAATTACATATTCATCTTCTAGAGTGGCAACATACACAATATGAGCATCGTTATTTTTAATTTTAGTAAGGCGCTGCTCTATTTGTTGATTTGTCACAGAATATTCAAGTTGCTCGCTAAGACTAGCAATTCTCTCTACATCTTTAATTTTAGCTTGTCTAATTTTAATTTCCTGACCTACAGTAACTTTATTTGTCATAAGTTTACATCACAGTTATTTAGTTAACCAGCGTTGCGCGGATAAAACAATAGCCTAAATCAATCTCTATCAAATTGCGAATATCACCATACTTGTTTACCCATTTACCACTATTTAAATCTGCTGCCAATAACTGTAATCCTTTATTTATTAAATCTTGATTTGCTAAAGCAAAAGATGATATTCCAGCGCGTACTTCTGGTTGAAGATATAACTCTGGTCGTCTCCAGGCTGCTGCTGCGAATAAATCAGATAAATCATGTGGTAACAAAAGAGGTATGACTTCAATACGCCTTTGAGTATTACTCTGAATTAAGTTGATCTGTTCGTTAAGTGTTAAAAATCGTAAAGCATCTTCCCACAAAAACGGAAAATAATCATAAAGCCATATTTTCTGAGCAAACCTAATATCAAAACTTAGCACAACTATTGTCCCATCTCTAATAATTCGTTGCATTTCTTGAAACGCTTTTTCGAGATGAGTAAAGTGATGAATTGCCAGGATACTTACAACACCATCAACAGACTTATCTGGTAGAGGTAAATTTTCTGCATAGCCAGTAAACCACTTAATTTGCAGATGGTCTACTGCTTGTTTTTGCATCACTACAGAAGGTTCAATAGCATTAACAAAAAATCCTTGGTTAGCTAGTGCTAGGCTGTAACCACCAGTACCAGCACCAATATCAGCGATAATACTACCTTTGGGTAAATTGAGGAAATCAATTAGTTTCTTGACAATGCGAATATCAGGAACGCGAGTTTTTGAATATTGTTGACCAATTGAATTATAAATAGACATATTTATTATAAAATCCCTAAAAATAAGATTAAAAAAATATTTAAATTTTAAATCAATAAATCAAAAATCTTTTAACTAACCAATTCTAGCAATTTTAAGAGTTCGCTTATTAGAAATTTTGGTTGCACTTCTTGTGGTAAAACTTGGTTGTTTCGGTTGTAATAGCAAAAATCAATATTGGCTTGCATTGCTCCCGCATAGTCATGAGTGAGAGAATCTCCTACGTAAAGTACTTGTGCTGGTGTTAAATCTAATCTAGATAACGCATGATGAAATATTTCAGGAGATGGTTTAGCAAAATCAATTGCTTCAGAAACTACAACTTCCTCAAAAAAATGCTCAATTCCAGCAGCTTGGATTCTTGGTAGTTGTGCTGATACAAACCCGTTCGTTATGACAGCCAAACGATAACTGCGTGCGAGAACAGTTAACACTTCATTTACATCAGGTTCCATTGCGCCCGAATGATTAAAAATATGCCAGTAACTTTCACCAAGATTGCTGATTTTATCTGTTTGTATATCTAATTTAGCAAGTGTACTTCGATAAGACATTTCGATTAACTGACTAGGAGAAAAGGTTTCGCGCTGTCTCCAATACTGGGAATTATAAGTTTCAAACACTTGAAGAAAAATAGTCTCACTTACTCCATTTAAATCTAAAGATACTCCACAATCTTCAAGCGCTCCCAGAATAGCTTGGCGTTCACATAGCTCAAAATTCAACAGTGTATTATCGAGATCGAAAATTATCGCTTCATAAGACATTTTTAGTTTTTAGGCTCAAATTAAGTTTTCACAAATCAATCCAATAACGGGAAATAATTTTGTCCGAATTCTCCAATAATCCTTCACTTGTTAATTTACCTTGATTTTTCTGAATTACGCGGGCGGAAGCAAGATTATCTTGGTTACAGGTTAAGAGAACGCGACTCAGCCCCATGTTTCTAGCTTTTTCTAGAGTCATAGAGAGTATTTTTGTACCATATCCTTTGCCTTTCTGAAGAGGACGAATCATATATCCAATATGTCCTCCTCGATGTTCTAAAGTAGGTACTAACCAGTGACGCAATCGGCTTTCACCCAGAATTACTTTACTTTGCATAACTAACCAAAAAGTTGTTGCAGGAACAAAACCTGGCTTTAAATCAATACCTTTTGAATTATCTTCTAAGTATTGAATATAGGCTGCAAAGTTTTCCTGAATTAAGGTCAAAAAATTCTGGTCAAAGAGACGGTATTCACCAGTTTTCTGATATTCCGCAACCAAATCAATAAATTCTGAATGCAAATCGCAAGTTGGGTTAATTAGTTGAACGTCTGTGAAATCTTGAAGCATTTTAGTAGAAGGTCATTTTCATTTTGACTTCACTTCACTGCAACATTATAAAATTCTTTGACTGTATCTACTTCCACAATGTAAGGATCTACAGGACGTTTGAACAATACCATTTGCTCTAATTCATCTTTTTTTAAATTGACATGACAAAACCATTCATCATCATTCTTTTCTGGATAATCTAAG
The DNA here is from genome assembly GCF_036917755.1 of Nostoc sp. GTDB lineage: Bacteria > Cyanobacteriota > Cyanobacteriia > Cyanobacteriales > Nostocaceae > Nostoc. Next base: position 60,883 of record NZ_JBALFC010000121.1, on the reverse strand, counting down.
CGGTAATGATAAAGACCCCAACGAGTTTCTTGACGATACAATGATGCTCTGGCTGCCATTTCTGCACAGTCGCGAATAAAATGAACTTCTAGACTACGCATCAATTCATGAGGGTCACGAGCGCCCATTATATCTAATGTTTCTTGATATTGAACAAAATGTTTCAAACCAATCTCTATTTTATTCCCCGATTTTGGTGGTTGCAGATAATCATTAACTAAGCGTCTTAATTTGTATTCTACCTGGGTGTGAGGTACACCATTTGGGCGAGTTAAAGGTGCATAAATTCTGGCTTTTTCAGCTTCTAAAAAATCTGTATCTGGTTCGATAAAATCTAAATCTTGGATATATTCAATGGCATGAGTTCCTGCTATGCGACCGAAAACAAATGCCCCAATCATGTAATTATGGGGAACGCTGGCCATGTCTCCGGCTGCATATAAACCTGTGACGGTTGTTTGAGCGTTTTCATTCACCCACACACCAGAGGCGCTATGACCACTACATAAGCCAATTTCTGAAATGTGCATCTCTACGCCGTGAGTGCGATAATCTTCATTTCTGCCTTGATGAAAACGTTCTCTGCTTGGGCGTTCATTCGCCCACAATATGGATTCAATTTCAGCGATTGTATCTTCATCAAGATGGGTCATTTTAAGTTGGACTGGACCTTTCCCAGAATTTAATTCTTTCCAGATTTCCAACATCATTTGACCACTCCAATAGTCACAACTAATGAAGCGATTTCCTTCGGCGTTAGCAGTATGAGCGCCAAAAGGCCCGGCGACATAAGCACAGGCGGGGCCATTATAATCTTTGATTAAAGGATTAACTTGAAAGCATTCAATATTGCTGAGTTCTGCTCCGGCATGATAAGCCATTGAATAGCCATCTCCAGCATTGGTAGGATTTTCATAAGTGCCGTAGAGATAGCCAGAAGCAGGTAATCCTAATCTGCCACAAGCACCTGTACACAAGATGACTGCTTTAGCTTGAATAACAATATAATCTCCGCTTCTAACATCAAATCCTACCGCACCAATAGCACGTCCTGCTTTGACTAATACACGGGTTGCCATGACGCGATTTGTGACTTTGACTTTGTGGCGTTTGACTTGGCGGGTAAGAATGGTTTTGAGGTCTTTACCTTCTGGCATGGGTAAGACATATTTACCCACACGATGCACTTGTTTTAAGTCATAGTTGCCTTGGGCATCTTTTTGAAATTTCACACCCCAGCTTTCTAATTCTTGGATGACTTCGTAACCTAATTTGCCTGTTTGATAAACGGCTTTTTGGTTGACAATGCCATCATTAGCAAGGGTGATTTCACGCACGTATTGTTCTGGTGTGGAATGACCGGGAATAACTGCGGTATTCACTCCGTCCATACCCATTGCGATCGCACCACTGCGACGTATGTTAGCCTTTTCTAAAATCAGTACATCTGCATCAGAATTCGCTTGTTTTGCCTTGATACCTGCCATTGTTCCTGCTGTACCACCGCCAATCACAAGTACATCTGTTTTGATACACTGGGTATTGATATTCATATCTAAATCTCTAGATTCGCTGTGTAATCTTATGTAATATAAGTATTTTTTATAGCTTTTTCACAAATATACGGTAAACTCGGCGAGTTACCGTATCTTACAATTTTCACATGAATAAGTAGTAAACGCAAGATAGTACAAAAGTTTTTCTCCTGGGGAGCATCCCAAATGTCTAAGTTATATTAATTGTCATTGCGATCGCAACGTAGTAGAATGTCCGATCGCAATGACAAACATCTTTTTGCAAAATTGGGATGCTCGCTTCTACTGATTGGATAAAGTCGAGCTAACTGAACATAAATAATAGAGCCATTAACCTGCCAAAACTATATTAAGTCGATATACCTAGAGACTGATTTTATTACAACTAAAGATTCGGCAAAGTTCATTCTAGAGATTGATGCAGACGTTAGCCTTTTCAAAGTAAAAGTAGAAATATGGAACCTGAAACGAAGAACGTCAATATGAATTGTAATTATTTTGCTAAAGAATTAAGGTGGTATTTACTTATTATCCCTGACTAATTCGATGCAGAAATACAAAGACAATTTCTTCGTCAGGTTCGTTTCTCAAGAACTTCCAGATTGAAGCGTAGCTTGCTAGTTTTATTATTGCTCAAGTTTGCCAAATAAAGCTATGAGCTTCTGCTCTTTCAGTGAAAGTTTTGTGTTGTTAAAGCTGTTATTGAGGATTTCAAATGAAGGTTATTGCTTCTGTTTTATCTATCTTCCGTCCAGTACGTTTTCTAGTTGTGGCTTTTACTTGTGCCTTAATATTGTTATCTAATGCTTTTCCTGCTTTTGCAATCGATAGCTACCAAAGTGACCCGACTGAAGGTACTACACAACTGCTTGACATTCAACGCAAAACTGACGAAGCCGCTAAAGAACCACCACAAGGATTGAAACAGGTTCAAAAGGAGTCCAATAAAGGACTAAATGAGGTTCAGGGAGATGCTGATATTAACAAGCAAAATCGTCCTGAAAATTCACAGAGTTCAACATCAGCTGAAGAAAATGTAAAGAAATTTTTGGACAAAGTTACAGGTAACTAACAGAGTTAATACCTTGGTAATTTTTCGGTAGTAATGGGTGATTGCATAAAAGCAGTGGCCCATTGCTGATTAGTAATATTAAGCTGGCAAATTCAATTATTAAACGAATACTACCTATTAAGGCATAGGTATAATTATGTAATGTGATAATTAATTTAAACTGATAATATTTCCTTTGGTTGATGTGCATTATATGGGAAATTTGAGATATTAATAGATAAGTTTGCTTAGGGATAGAAAACAATGCGTGCGATAAACATTGGTTTGACAGATGAACAGCGTCAAGGTGTGATTAATCTGTTGAATCAAGATTTGGCAGATGCTTATCTACTATTGGTGAAAACCAAAAAGTACCACTGGGATGTAGTTGGCCCTCAGTTCCGCTCTTTGCATCAACTTTGGGAAGAACACTACCAACAGCTGACTCTGAATATTGATGCCTTGGCAGAGCGGGTTCGTACTTTGGGCGGTTTCCCAGTTGGTACATTGGAAGGATTTCTCAAGCTTGCTACCCTCAAGGAACATGCTGGTAATGTTCCTACAGCAACAGGGATGGTAGCTAATTTAGTCCATGATCACGAGCAGGTTATTCGTAACTTGAGAGACCATGTTGATCAGTCTGGTGAAAATTTCCACGATCAGGGAACTGCTGACTTTTTAACTGGACTCCTGGAACAGCATGAGCAGATAGCTTGGATGCTGCGTTCATTTATTGAAGGGGAAGCATTAGACCCAGATGGTAGAAAGCCAGCAGCAGATGCTAAGACACCTGTAGGTGTGTAGCTGATAACGTCTGACGTTGAGGATGGCTGACTGTGAAACCAGTTGAGGGAGGATTGATTCCTCCCTCAACTGGTGTCAAAGAATTAATCTGGCTGTATCTACCTATTCACCATATTTATTGCAAAAACAACATTATATAAGGAGTATTTAAGTGCCAGAAGTATATAAAGCAGAACGTACTATCTCTGCTGTATTCAAAGAACAGAAGCAAATTGATGATGTGATTCGACGTTTACTAGATAGGGGTGTGCCTAGAGATCATATTTCGGTCATGGGCAGAAACTTCCAGTCGGAAACGAGAATCGCTGGCTTTATTAGTAAAAAAGATGTGATTCTGGGAGGTTTGAGAACCGGGGCAGTTTTTGGTTCCTTGTTTGGTTCCTTTCTCAGCTTGCTCACGGGTGTAGGCGTACTGTTTATTCCTTTTGTTGGCTCAATTGTAGCAGCAGGGCCTATAGGTGCAGTGTTGCTGGGGGCTGCTAGTGGAGCGATCGCAGGTAGTGCAGGTGCCGGTCTAGTATCGGTTCTCACCACTTTGGGAATGCCAGAAGATAAAGCGACTATCTACCAAACCCGCTTACAAGCTGGCGAATTCTTATTGATGGCAGAAGTTCCGAGCGATCGCGCCGGCGAATTTCAATTGCTGCTCGAAAGTGCTGGTGCTGAAGAAATTAACACGATTGAGAAAACCTTTGCTCGTCCTTGTCCTGGACAGTGCAACAGTCCAGAGGACTTGTCTCCTGAAGTTCGCGCTCATCTTTCTAATGAAGCTCAGAGTACATTCATTGAGCGTTATAACACTGTCTTCAATGAGAAAAATGACGAGTTCACAGCTGAACAAGCCGCCTGGGAGTCTGTTCATCAGCAGTATGATGAAGACGAAAACGGCGTTTGGTCAAAAGCTAAAGTTAAAGCTTAAACTACTGCGCCTCAGCAACCATATAGCCCTACGGTGTACGCACAAGTTATAGAGTCCTATCCGACATCCCTCTCCTTACTAAGGAGAGGGACAGGTTTTGCGTAGCAAAACCAGGGTGAGGTTTCTTTGGGCTATGGCAATTTATAGCTAGCAACACGCAGATTTAACTGACCTTGGCGCGGGTTCCGACTGAATATAAATGCGCCTTCTTCACTTTCGCCACTAGATAAAAAGTCGATCTGTTGCTCTCCTGTTTCTGTAACTTTGCCATTAATCAGTAACTCCGCCATAACCTGAACTGACTCAGCTGTATCTCCTCCACTATTCACAACTTCAAAAGGAACATAAAATTGTCCCTTAATCTCTCGAATTGTTTGTTTTTTGGTGACAGAAAGCATGGGAGGTTGATTTTTTTCGTTCAGCCAAGTGTAGCCTACCAGACTTACAATGATTGCTAGGATGAATGAGGCGACGCTGAATGTTACCCACTCAGCCATTGAGCGCTTAGATTGTTCTGTTTTAGTCATATTGCTAACCTGCCAGCTGCACCGCCAATAGTTGCAGGTAAGCCCAGCATCAATGTGTGATCTAACCACATTGTCCAGGGGTCGCTAAAAGTTAATTTTTGAAAGAACCACAGCATAAAAGCGCCTGCTAGCAGTGACACTAGGTAAGACATAATGGTTTCGCTCGATGGTCGTTGGAAAATTCCCTTTTGCTGTTTACGCTTTTGCTGGTCAGAAAAGCCTGCCTGAAATACAATCCCATAAGAAATTAGCAAAGATGTAACGATCATTGCCAACTCCCAAGGTGGGGAGGCTGCGGCTGCTAACATCGTAATTTCATCTGTTGGAGCAATGTTAAATGCAATTACAATTGCACCAATCAGAGTTGCGCCCAAATCGGCGAAGCTAGCCTGTAACTCATCCCCTTTGTTATTGGTTGTGTTCTTTGCCTCGGTTGCTTCTCCTTCTGCATAGCTGTTTCTAGTATCTCCCAACAACTGGTTGGCTAATGCTACACCGATCGCGAAGGGTACACTTTCAAAGATGATTTTACCTAAAGATTCCTTTAGGGAAGTTTCTGGTGTCAATTCTCGCAATAGTAGCAGCACAAAGGTAGAGCAAGCTAGTCCGATCGCGATCGCTTCTACGGTATCCATTGCGGCTTGATCAGCTAGCCAGGTATATCTGCGTTCCCGAAAGCCTTCTATCTGATTCAGAAAGTAAACCACAATAAACATCAATGCGATCGCCATGATCATCAGTTGTGGTTTTGCCAGTGATCCAATCCACCAAACCTCCATTGTGTATAGCAAAGGTATGCCAAATAAAAAACCTCCACAAGCACCCCGAATGATATCATTAATCTCACTCCTCCAGACATTTTTTTGACGTTTTGTTGGCACTCCTTTACTTTCCTTTAATTAAAAATTTGCTTTGACTTAGTAGTTCATTTATTTGCGAAAAAGTTATTTTCTTAATATATCTAAATCTTATTTATCATATATTCATATTTTACTTTTACATTGTATGATTCTGTGGTATCCCGCATCTATCTTAGGTTAATATAATTTACAAAATTATTCTATCGGTTGATGGAAGTAAAAAAGAATATACTATTGTTAGTTTATGTAATAGCTGAATCAACTACAACCTGGAAATAAAAACCATGACAGCCGAAAAAAGAGTAGAAGCTACTGCAAAAAATATTGAAGGAAAAATCCAAGAGGTTGTGGGTGAAATAACCGGTAATCCACAAGATAAAGCTGAAGGACAAGCAAAGCAAGCTGAAGCTCAAGTTAGTCACACTGTAGAAAATATTAAAGACGAACTCAAGAAAGCTTTAGACTAATTTAGCTTTTGCAGTACAAATAGCAATTTTAGCCATGATTCGTTACTGATAGTCTAACATTAAATACTCCACTAACTTTGAGGAAGTGGAGTTTTGGTATTGGCGTAAAATCTGAAAGGATTAATTACTAAAAACTTGCTTATAACCATGATTTTTATAGCAATTAAATTCAACTAATAACTGCTACGCCCAGCTAATAAGTTCCATAAAAAGATGGCAATTATTGCACCGATGACGGCAACAATTACACCAGGGATACTGAGGGTTGCAGCAGTTAATTGAAATCTTCCTGTCTCTAAAAGAGTAACTACAATTCCCCCGATTACAGCACCGACGATACCTAAAACCATAGTTGAAACAATTCCACCACCCTGACGACCGGGATAAATAGCTTTCGCTATAGCTCCAGCAATTAAACCCAGAACTATCCAAGCAATAATGTTGAGCATAATTTCATACCTCAGAAAAGTTAATAACTAGGTTAGAAATTACAATAGTGTTTTACTTCTACCCAAAGATATAAGTATTAAAGCTCAATAAAAATTAACAACTTTTATAAATCTCTGAGATGCAGACTGGTAAACGCTTTTACTGTTTGTTGGGCTGCTACGAGTGCCTAGCAATCCTTTGCGGTGTATAGATTACGAATTATGTCATATTTTACTAGTGCGATCGCATCAATCGTGTAACGAACAGTAACTATTCTTGGCGATAAACCTCTCTACAATGTTTCGCTTTCATCACGGTTACTAATAAAGCCTCATCTTGTATTTGTTAGATTTGCTATTTGTTAGTATATTTACTTGCTCAACTATTTATAATTTTCTGAATTTAATAAAATTATTTCACATATTCTTTTGAAGAACATCAAATTCCATGACTTTTACCAATTACCCAATTACGCCGGAAAAACCGGGCTAAAGCTGATTCTTCTAAGGATAGATATATTGGACGTCCGTGAGGACAAGTGCGGGGGTTGCGAGTGCCTTGCCAATCATCTAAAAGTGTCTGCATTTCTTGTTGATTCATCGGTGTACCATTACGAATGGCACTGCGACAGGCGACAGCTACTTGGGCTGTTTGTAAATCGCCTCCCCAACTAAGTTCTAAAATTGCTTCTGCACAATCGTCTCGCTGCTGCAAAGGTGCGGGGATGTTACGGACTGCCCAAAGTTGTTCGCCAAAGGGTTCTATTTCTAAACCGATGCGTTGCAGTTGTAATACTTGCGCTGGCGACAATTGATAAAGAATTATTGGCGGTTCCACGGAAACTAGTTGCCAATTATCACATAATTGCTCATACAAAACTCGCTCATGGGCAATGTGCTGTTCCACTAACCACATACCACCTGAATGTTCCGCCACAATATAGGTATTGCTAACTTGAGCGACAGCCTTTAAGGAATTAGGAGAGACGCGATTAATCGCGTCTGTACAAGGCTTGGCATTTTGAGGATTGAAATTGTAGCCGCCTTTGGCTTCTGCGGCTTTGAGTAATTTACTAACTCGTGTTGTGTGAACAGCTTCTTTGAGATTGGTAGAAGAGATGCTGAGTGCTTGGTTAATTGCTTGGGTAATTTGCTCTTGCCAATAAATGATTTCGTTGAGATAAATTTCTGTTTTTGCTGGATTGCGATTCCAGTTAATTTGATCGGGAGAAATGGCAAGATGTAAGAAACAAATTGGATAGCGATCGCGTGGTAATGTTCTATGAAATGCTGATAATATCGTTTGCTCTAGTTCCGGCATCTTAACCATCCGTCCGTTAATAGCTACACGTACCCAATCTGGACGATGACGATGACAGCGATCGGGTAATCCTACCACTAAATTTAGTGAGGAGTTTGGAGAGACGCGATTAATCGCGTCTGTACAAGAATTTGGAGGGTTGGGTATTTCGAGTTTCACTTCTTGCAAGTCACCTTGTCGCACTTGCGGTAAAATCTGCGGTAGCAGATGCCCAGTTGTGGGAGCAGGAGAGATGGTGAACCATTGACGGTCATTTTGCCAAATCTGCCAGGTGACATGGGGATGACATAGGGCAATTTGTTGAATTGTGGCTTGCACGGCTTTCATTTGCTGTGCTGCTGTGGGCAATCCTTGACGACGAGATGAGCAATTACCGAAAAGATGCGAAACTGTAACTACTGTACCAGGTGCGATCGCAGTTACTTCAACTTGCACAACTTCCCCACCGTCGCCATAGCTAATCCGCCATCCTAATTTTCCACCCACAGGACGACTCAAAATTTCCAAATCTGCCAGAGTCGTCAAACTGTGCAACGCCTCACCACGAAACCCTAAACTGTTTATTTTCCATAAATCGGCACTAGAGCGAATTTTACTGGTGCTGTGGGCTGTGGCTGCTTGTTGCAAATCATCTAGGTTCATTCCACAACCATTATCTGCCACACGAATTCGCCATTGCTGTGGCCATAGAGAAACCACAATTCGGGTTGCACCTGCGTCTAGGGAATTTTCTACCAATTCCCGCACCACAGAAGCTAAAGAGTCGATGACCTCTCCAGCTGTAATCAGATATACAACTTCTGTTGGTAGAGCTTGAATAGTAGATGCCATAAATTTCAGTGAAAAAGGAACCACAGATAAACACCGATGAATTATCTGCGTGCATCTGTGGTTTAATTACTCAAACATTGATTTTTTCAAGATATCTATTGTGCATTAGAACTTTCTCTACGCCATCAAAAAAAATCACTGATTGCAACATTAATTAACATTAAATCATCTTACTTTCTACTTCTCTCTAGGTGGTCGTTAATTAGTATCCCTTATTGCCAAAACTTTCGGTGGTTCAGGTTTCAGCAAACCGTTCAACAGGGATGCGGGAGGTTGACTGTAAGGCCAAGCAAAAGCATGACGGAAAGCGGCGTCTTGACAAGCTTGTAGTTGTTCAAAACTAATTATGTTGTAAGTCAGGAGATTTTCATACTCAAACGGTAGACGCACATTATGCAATCCAGCATTATCAGTACAAATAGCGATATCTACCCCAGCATCAAAACAACGATCAAAAACTAATTTGAGTTGACGTATATCTTGCAAAGTACCAGTTTTTAGGTAAGTTGTCGGACAAACCTCTAAACATTGTCCGCGTTTAGCCACATCATTAAGTAACTCTGGATACAGTAGGGGAATTTGAATGCCGTGACCAATCCGCATCAAATAGGGTAACAGTTCTGGATAACAACCAGCAGTGGTTTCATATAGATGTCCCGTGGTGTTAATGCCCAGCGATCGCGCATAATCATATAGGCTGATCCATTCTTCCATGCGATCGGCATAATAGCTATCACCCCCCGCTACATCTACTGCACAGACATACTGCTTATTTTGCGCCGCCAAATCAACAATCGCCTTGTTCACCTCATAGGGTAGGCGCGTGTGCATACAGAGAATTTGGCTACTAACAATCGGATATTCTGGCTGGTGGCTAGCAAGTCCGACTACTTGCACAATTTCTGCCATCTTGTCAATTCTCTGTGATTGATTCAGATGCTCAGGTGTCCGTAAATAGGGGGTGTAGCGCAGTTCCAGATAAGCCAAATTTTCAAATATGTAAGCACCCCGTACCAAGCGATAGATAAAGTAAGGCAAAGTCTCCACAGTTTGCACACTTTCTACCAAGGTGTGTAATTCTAGATACTCATCTAGGGTGTTGCGTGGGCGGGTATAAAAATCTTCAAATTCTGAATAGTCAGCAAATCGGGAAATTAACTCTGAAGAATGTCGCTCAAAATATCGCCATAAAACTCGCGGTACGACCGAGCCGCCCAGGTGTCTATGTAATTCAGCATATAAAGCCATAGTGGTATTTTTAACTAAAAATTTCAATAATTGTAACAAAAACATCAGAATAAAAAATCTGTAGTCGAAAAATTTAAGTCCAGAGGAGTTGGAGCAGAGGTTTCCCCCATCTGGATTTTTCAACAGAGGCTCTGACCTAGAAGCTGCACGAAGGTCGAGATTTTAGCCTTATTTTCTGAAAATCCAGCATTTAATAGTGTTTTGAGCATACATAAATAAACTTGACATCATCAAGATGAAATTGATAATATTAATAACCTTAATTTTTGTGTTACACTGAAAAAATATTGCTATTGTTGAGCAAGTAAAATATAGCAATATATTTTTCCTTTAACTAAGCAAATTCCTGGCAAGGTTGGTATTAATTGAAAATTCAAGCGTTGGATGTCAAGGCTGGCGATCGCATTATTGCTTACTGCAACAACAAAATGCAAACCTGCAAGGTAAAACGCATTTTAGATCCTGGTCAAGCTAATATCACACTATCAGTCTTCACCTCTGAGAATTATCGCGGCTGCTCAGTTTCATCTATAGTCCGTTTTCGGAGCAACGCGTTGGTTGATTTGGTAAGTTAAAAATCAAGGAAACATTCAATCTCAAAAATCTCTCTAACTCTTGTCCAGCCTCAAACTGGATCTAATTTTTATTAAAGATGCGATGTCTGCGGTGGGCTACGCCTACGCACATCCAAATCCGTTAATTGTGGCTGGATGATTTTTCAAGAAAAGCGCCCTTACACTACACCAGTGCAGGCGACAGCAATTTTTGAACAAACTGATACTATGCTCATGACCACCAATAAATGCAAGAGCTATGCACAAAGTAACTAGAATTGTGCTTAGTTTCTAGAGAATATATAAAATTCTGAGAGGAAAAATTGGACTGCGATCGTGCAAAGCCTCCACCGTAGGATGTCCGTACCCCTAAGGGGAAGCAAGCTACGCGTAGCGTCTCCTTTAGGAGAAGGGCTATAGGGAGAAGATCGCGCTGCTTCACCGCTTTGCATCTACGCATTACTAAGATCAACCTGTAATTGATGGCTTTTGTTAGTTCTTTTTCACATCACGAGCCATGTTGAGGTAATAGTCGTCAATTTTGGCATTAGAACGACGGCGGTTAGTGGCAGGAATTTTAGCAGTGTTATCCTGAGCCTTTTCTATTGGCTGTTTGGCTGAAGCTTGTTTTATAGCTTGCGCCTGATCAGATTCCAAGAAATAACCAGAGCTAGTAAATCCGAAAAGCTTGGCAAAAAAACCAAAAAAATTTCCGACAAGATTAGAAATAGTTTGGAATAAAACACCAAACAAGCCTTCCAAACGAAGGAACAAGTTCCGAATAATTTGAGGTAGACGAAGCATGACAGCACCTTCAATGATTACCTATTATCATTGTGACTCAATTTGGATTCGGGGATTGGTGCTATGGCAAAAATCTACCAGTGGGTAGGCGTAGCTCAAACAAAGCCCAATCGCTGCAATGATACTGTTCAATACTAGTTTTCCTGAACCAGCAAAACCGACTTCACCCGACGCTTGATAGAATTTCCCTCCAAATCAACCTTCCCGTAAAAGGTTTTGCCCTTGTAATACAGCGAAGACGAACTCCCTCCATCCAGATTCATCGCTTGATCGACACCAAGAGTTTTCATCAAATCAGCTAATGCTGGCAAGGACACCCCAGAGTTAGCGGGAGCCGAGGATTTTTGAGCCACCATAACTAAAACAAGGCTGCCATCACGGGTGATACCGACAGCAGTTCTGGCGTTGGGTTGGTTGCTGCCAAGTGCATCTCGTTTATTGGTATTATCCACAAAGCCCTCTTGTACTGACGTGAGTTCTGGTAACAGCCGTGGGCCTGCACCTACAGCATCGACTAACTTACAACCTGCTGGTGGTGGCTGGCTGTGTAGAGCAATATCATAGCGAACGGTTTGCCCACATAAGTAGCGGCGGAATTCTGTGCGATTGAATATTTGACTCAGGTAAGGTTTTAAGTTGGGATTGTTCACCAGGCGATCGTTTTGCTTGGGGTCAGCTACCAACTTCCCTTGTACGACAATATATGATGTAGATTTTTGGTTAACTGGGTCAAAAAAGCCTGCATTCAAGATAGCTACGGCTCGATCCTTCTGGGCAAATTCCTCTATGGTGGCTACCTTCTCTGATAATGTAGGAGTTACCAAAAATTTGCTATTAGCTGGAATTAACAGGATATGAGCTATGCTTTGGGGCAAAGTGCGATCGAAGTAGCGGATAGTTTTTGGTGGTGAAGATGCAACAGTCGGTATTGACGGTGTTGAGGAACGCAAATTAAACCACAACACCATTGCCAAACTAATTAATATCAAACTCAGTAGTTTAATTTTTCTCACATTTAAACTCACTAGCAGTTAGCTCCAATAAAGTTGATTTAATAGTACTTTGACAACATCTGTAAAATATTAGCAGAAAAATACCTTCACAGTTTTGCGCGTTGGTTATACCAATTCGCATCGCTAATTTTTGGCTGATGGGAAAAATGCTCTCAAAAACCCTACTCAATGGAATCCACTTGTTACAATTAAGAGATAAACATTGCAAAATACCTTATCCCTGATAGGGATTGAAACTCTTGAAACTTACTAAAATCTCTATTAGGGATTGAAATTAAGACCATGTTAGAAACCACAAACCTGAAAAATATCTCCAAAAATTTCGCTCTAGCCAGAAATTGTACTTCTTTCAAAGAAAATGAGGCAATGAGAGCTATTGCATATAGCATGGATTTACTACTACCTGGTTTGTATATATGGCTACTTGGCTTTAGTTTTCGCATTGGTGGGAGCGTACCAGATGATATTCCCTATAAATATCCCGGTAAAATTCACCCTACGGGTTCGGCAGTCCCTCTTTGTTGGAACAACAAGACCGGGCTACCTCACAGTTACACTGGAATTGCTTTAGTATTACCAAGATATAGAATTTTTACGACTTACCAGGGTATTTATGACCCTAAACAGACATCAAATACAGAGGCTAACAGCTTTTAATTCTACGGTTATCGACTCAAATACTTTTGAAACTTTATTTTTAAAATTTAAATGACTATTCAAGAAATTTATTGTGATGAGTCTGGATTCACAGGCAATAATCTTTTAGATAAAGATAATCCTTATTTTGCATATACTACTGTTGCTATTAGTCATGAAGAAGCTAAAGATTTTGTAGCAAAAATAATTAAAGATAATAAGATTCAAAATGAATTAAAATTTAGCAGTCTTATTAAACATAGTAAAGGTAAACAAATAATCACACAAATTCTCTCTACATTTCATGAAAATACTAAAATTAGTATATATCATAAAAAATATAGTTTAGCCTGTAAGTTTTTTGAATATGTTTTTGAGCCTACCATATCAAGTAACAATAAGTTATTTTATGAGCTTAATTTCCACAAATTTATTAGCAATATTTTATACTTTGAATTTGAGCATTACAATAAATATGCAGAGGAAATTTTTGAAGACTTTTATAAATTTATACTCAATAAAACTGATGATGATTTATTTTATAGTTTTAGTTCTATAGAGGTAGATGGAATTTCACCATCTCTTAAAGCAATTAGAGATTTTTGTCTTTTTAATAGAGATATAGTTAAAAAAGAATTAGAATCTTTAAAAGGTTCTGGAATAGAAAAATGGGTTTTAGATGCTAGTAACAGTGCGCTTCATCTTCTTTTAGCTCAATGGGGACTTAAATATAAACAGTTAAAAGTTTTTTGCGATAGGTCTAAACCTTTACAAGAACAATCTATTTTTTTTAATCCGATGATTAATAATGAAAACCAAGTATTATTGGAGCTTAATAATCAAGCAACTCCCATAACTTATAATCTAGCAGATAACATTGAATTTGTTGATTCTCGGCAATATCACGGAATACAATTAGCAGATATATTTTCAGGAGCTTCTACATTTATACTAAAAGAGAATCAAAAAGGTGCAAATTACCCAAAAGAATGGAGCAACTATTTATCTAAATCTGTAATAGCCACTATATCTGTATTCCCTGAAGTAGACTCTTTAGACCCAAAACAACTATCATTTAAAAGAAATGTTCTAATACTAGAAGAATTAGTTCGTCGAAGTGCTAAAAAAATCCCTTTATTAGAAAATATGTCATAATTTATAATATTAGTAGACCATTATTTACGCTTGAATTTGTTTGAACCAAAAAATATTTAGATTTATGTCTACCAGTAACTCATTAGTTTCTACAAAATTTCAGTAAATTAAAAACTTTTTTCAAAAGGGCGAACGTTAGGATTTTTTGTAGTCTGTGATACTTTCACCAGCAAAATCAATTAGCCATCTCCTGTAACTGATTCCAGTTCTGGAGACAGCGAATGTGTGTCTCTGGATGTTAAGGCAGGCAAGTAGACTGTAAATTGAGTACCTCTACCTACCTGACTGTAAACATTGACAAAACCACCGTGATTCTTAATGATGCCCAACGCCGTGGAAAGTCCTAAACCTGTACCTTTGCCTACGTCTTTAGTTGTGAAAAATGGTTCAAAAATCCGTTGCTGGATTTCCGACGACATCCCCATACCAGTATCCGTCACCACGATCGCAATATAAGAACCCACTTTCGCATTAATATTTATCTGGGCAGAATGTTCACCAATCACCAGATTTTCCGCCACAATCCTTAAAATCCCGCCATTGGGCATCGCGTCGCGGGCGTTGACTACTAAATTTATCAGCACCTGATGTAGTTGAGTTGTGTCTCCACGGACATACCACAGATTTTTGGGGATATCTATTTGGCAGATGATGGATTTGGGGAATGTTTGAGTGATAATTTGCTCAATTTCTGCCATCAATGGCTGAATTTGCACAATTGTCCGTTTACCTTCAATACCCCGTGCAAAAGACAAAACTTGCTTAAGCAAATTAGCGCCGCGTTTGACATTATTTTCTAAAGTTTGCAGTATTTGCTGACTCTGCTGGTCGGGCAATTTCTTTTGCAACAGTTGAACTGACATTAAAATTGGGGATAGTATATTGTTGAGATCATGGACGATACCGCCAGCTAGAGTACCAATACTTTCCAAACGTTGCGATCGCAGAAGTTGAGCTTCCAATTGTTTTTGCTGGGTTATATCTCGCATCAGTGCCAAATGCATGAACGTCCCATCAGATTCGTTACGCAGTGGTACGGCATGAGTTTCCATGTAGCGGCGGGTGCCCTTAAATCCCACAATTTCAAACTCTAAAGTCCCCTTGTTACCTTGGCAGACACTTTTATGCAAGTCGGCAAAGGCTGCTCTATACTCTGCTACAATTACGGCATCAACAGGTTTACCAATCAAAATATCAGCACTTTCTACTTCCATCATTGCCAGCCCATAGGCATTAATTTCTAAAAGGGTGCCATCCCTGGCAATTAACTTGATACATTCTGGTTCTGCATCTATCATGGCTTCTAAACGATTTTCGCTTTGGCATAAGGCCAGTTCCGTCTGCTGAAGTTGCCTGATATAACGCCACAACAAGTCATACAGCAGTGTCACCAGCACCAAATCTACAATAGCCGCGATAAAAAATATAACTATTGCCTTTTGGGAACTCGCTTGTGACTGCTGCACTCCCTGCTGTAATAAATTTTGTTCCGCCTTTAAAGAGTCGTGAATTAACTGTTGGATATCTTTGCCGATTTGCTTGTCTTTATCAGATAAGATTTGCTGCCGAACTGCTTCTAATCCCTGGTTTTGTCTGAGGTGAATTTCTTGTTGCAGGATGTTGAGCCTATTGGTAATTTTCGGCTCCAACAAAGAAATCCACTGCTGCTTTTGATGGTTATCAGCAGTTAAATTGCTGAGAATCTGAATATTGCTATTGGTTTGTTGATAGTCTGCAAGATAGGTTTGTAAATCATCTGCATCTGCTGTAATTAAATAATTACGTTGTGCAGTTTCAGTATCTTTGAATGTAGATTGGATATTTTCAAGTTGGGTAATAATTTCATAGGAGTATGTCACCTCTTGCTGGTTGTGAATCAGCTTAACAGTGTTGCCATAGGAGACTACAGCATTAGTAAATACAACTGCCAATGCTAGGACGAATATTGCTTTTAGCTTTTGGACTCGATACCATTTTTTGATCATGCGATCGCCCTTTCTGCCGCAGATGACCTCCATTAGTTAAGATTAAAGAATACAAACAAATATTGAGAATATTTTAAGGATTTTGATAACACGGGTAGCAAAATAGAATCTGTTATAGTTGTAAATATCTATATTTTTGGGGATGATAATTTATACATATTAGTTACAAATAAATCCGCTAATTTTTAATATAAATTCATTGAAAGCGGCGGGAAACTCCATCCCCAGGTGTCTGTAGAGGGATAGCCGCCCCGCCGCTTGGGGCATAGGGCATAGGGCATGGGCCAAACAGGTAACTTCTTCCCCATTCCCCATTCCCCATGCCCAAAAACTCCATCCCCCTTGTGGGTGGAGTTTTTTATTTTTAGCAATAACGTCGCCAATGGGCAGAGCCTTGTAACGAGATGTGACTCATATTTGGTTATGTCTGTCAATGCGTAAGTCCTAACCTATTAAAAAACGTTAAGCTACTCTTGAGATAGCCAAACTGCTGACTGAATATTAAATTTAGATTTTTTAAGAAAACTCAATGAAAGCTAGACAGATTGATACAGAAGTGGCGAGGTTAGAAGCCCTCCGCCGGTATCAAATTCTTGATACCGAACCCGAAGAAGCCTACGACAATCTTGCTCAATTAGCGGCATTTATTTGTGAGACTCCCATCTCATTGGTAAATTTCATTGATGAAAATCGTCAGTGGTTTAAGGCAAAAGTAGGTTTAGATATATCAGAAATGCCCCGGAGTGTTGGGTTATCTTACCTTTGCCAAGAACGGCGTAACGTTGTAGTGGTTCCTGATACCCTAGCTGATGAAGAGTTGGCAAATAATCTAGTAGTAACTGGCTATCCATATATACGCTTTTATGCAGGTGTACCCTTAATTAGCCCAAAGGGAGATATGCTGGGAACTCTGTGCGTAATTGACCAAGTTCCACGGCAATTGAGCCAAAAACAAGTGGAGGCGCTTATAGCCCTGAGTCGCTTGGTAATCGACCAACTAGAACTCAGGCGTCATGTAACTGAGGTATCTCAAATTACCGAGAAACTAAATTTTCCAGACATTACTGAACGGCAAAAAACAGCAGAAGCACTACGGGAAAGTGAAGAACGTTGGCAATTAGCATTACATGGTAATAATGATAGTATTTGGGATTGGAACCTCAAGACTAATGAAGTGTTCTTCTCAACTCGATGGAAGGAAATGCTCGGCTATAAAGACCACGAAGTTTCCAACGGTTGGGATGAATGGATACAACGAATCCATCCCGATGAGCGAGATTCTGTACTTCAAGCCTTCCAAGACCACTTTGCCAAGAAAACACCGTTTTACGTCTGTGAATATCGAGTCCAATGCCAAGACGGCAGCTATAAATGGATTCTAGATCGAGGACAGGCACTTTGGGACGCATTGGGTGATATAGTGCGGATGGTGGGTTCTTATACAGATATCACAGATCGCAAGCAGGTAGAAGAGGAATTAAAGCGACAGAATCTGCGATCGCAATTATTTGCCGAAATCACTTTAAAAATTCGAGAATCTTTACAAATAGACGAAATACTTCAAACCACGGTTATAGAGGTACAAAAATTACTACAAGCTGACCGAGTTTTGATTTTTCAACTGTGGCCTGATGGTTCGGGAACAGTAGTGCAAGAGGCGGTGTTGCCTGGTTGGCCGGTAATTCTCGGAAAAAATCTGCTCGACATCTGCTTTAAAGAAGAATACCTAGAAAGATATCGCCGAGGAAGAGTCAGTGCCATTAAAGACATTGAATCTGCTGATATTCACCCCTGCCATCGAGAATTCCTTGCTGAATTTGCTATCAGGGCTAACCTCGTAGTACCGATTCTTGTCAGGGAGAGCATTTGGGGCTTGTTACTGGCTCATCAGTGTGTCGCACCTCGACAGTGGAATAACTTTGAGACGGAGTTGTTACAGCAACTAGGTAATCAAATTGGGATTGCTTTATCTCAAGCCCAACTATTAGAAAAAGAAACCCAGCAAAGTCAGGAACTGGCTCGTTCCAATACAGAATTGGAACAGTTTGCCTATATCGCTTCCCATGACTTGCAAGAGCCGTTGCGGATGGTAACTAGTTATTTACAACTACTAGAGCGAAGATACAAAAATCAACTAGATGCCAATGCCGATCAGTTTATCACCTACGCAGTAGATGGGGCCAGCCGGATGCAGACCCTGATCAACGATTTGTTGAACTATTCCCGCGTCAGCAGCCGTGGACAGCCCTTTATACCAGTTGATTGTAGTGTTGTTTTAGAACAGGCGATCGCTAATCTTCAAATTGCGATCGCCGATAGTAGGGCAGTTGTCACTCATGATACTCTACCGTCAGTGATGGCTGATGCTACCCAACTGACACAAGTATTTCAAAACCTGATTGCCAACGCCATCAAATTTTGTCGTCATCAGCAGCCACGAGTTCATATTGGAGTGGGGAGTAGGGAGTGGGGAGTGGGGAGTGGGGAGTGGGGAGTAGGGGAGCAGAGGAGCAGGATAGCAAGGGAAGAAAAGACTACCACATCTCCCTCATCTCCCTCATCTCCCTCATCCCCCACATCCCCCTCATCCCCAACTCAAAACGAATATTTGTTCTGGGTGCGCGATAATGGTATTGGTTTGGAATCCCAGTATGCTGAACGTATATTTATAATTTTTCAGCGTTTACACGGTAGAGACAAGTATCCAGGTACTGGGATTGGTCTGGCAATTTGTAAGAAAATTATAGAACGCCACGGCGGCCGGATCTGGGTTGAGTCGAAACCGGGTCAAGGCTCGACTTTCTACTTCACAATTCCAGATAGAGCTCTTAAGCAATGGTGAGAACCATAACAGCAATTATGCCTATTGAGGTTTTGTTAGTAGAGGATAATCCTGGCGATGCTCAACTCACACGCATCGCCCTGGAAGATAGCAAAATCTCGATTCACTTGAACGTGGTCGAAGATGGTGTAGAGGCAATGGCATTCTTGCGAAAACAAGAAAAGTATGCTAAAGTAGCCCATCCACATATTGTACTACTCGATTTAAACCTGCCTAGAAAAGATGGGCGGGAGGTATTAGCAGAAATTAAAGGAGATAAAAACCTCAAACGAATTCCTGTAGTAATTTTGACGACTTCCCAAGCTGAAGAAGACATCCTCAAAGCTTATAACCTTTATGCCAACTGTTATATAACTAAGCCAGTAGATTTCGATCAATTCGTTAAAATTGTCCAATCAATAGAAAATTTTTGGTTTGCGATCGTAAAACTGCCGCCGGAGTAGGGAAAATGGCAGGTAAAAATATTAAAGTCTTGTTAGTAGAAGATAACTCTAGTGATGTCTTTTTATTACAGGAGTTTTTAAAGGAAGTTACGACAGTTGTAGTTAATTTGATGCCCGTTGAGCGGCTTTCGGAAGCACTCAACTACCTAGCAAACGAAATTTTTGACGTGATTTTGTTAGACCTCTCGCTACCAGATAGCCAGGGACTTGAAACCTTTGTCATCGCTCACCATCAGGCAAAAGCAACTCCGATAATTGTGCTGACGGGTTTAGACGATGAAACCCTGGCAATTAGGGCAATGCAGCAAGGAGCGCAGGATTATTTGGTGAAAGGGCAAGTAACTGGCGACTTGCTGGTGCGCTCAATGCGTTATGCCATCGAGCGTCAACGGGCAGACGACGCACTGCGTCATAGTGAGGAGCGATTTCGGGTTGCCCTGAAAAACTCTCCCATCTTTGTCTACAACCAGGATCGGGAGTTACGGTACACTTGGGTTTACAATCCCTCCGATGGATTGATGGTTGAGGAAATGTTGGGCAAAAAAGACTTGGATATCATTCCAGTTGAAGATGCTCAACGTCTCACCACAATTAAACGTGGGGTGCTAACCACGGGCATAGGAACACGAGAAGAAGTATCAATTAGAATCAAAGATACAACTCGATATTACGATTTAACTGTCGAGCCATTGCGGAATGAGTCGCAAGAAGTTGTCGGCGTGACTTGTGCCAGTATCGATATTAGCGAACAGCAAGCGGCGCTACGCGAACAGCAAGCTGCGCTACGCGAACGCAAATTAGCACAAGAAAAAATCCGCGAACAAGCAGCATTACTTGATGTCACCACAGATGCCATTTGCGTGCGAGATTTAAACAATCAAATTATCTTCTGGAACAAAGGCGCAGAAACACTTTACGGCTGGCAAGCTACAGAGGCTTGCGGCAAAAATGCTAGTGAGCTTTTGTTTGACGAACCTTCACCAGAAATCGAAGCAGCTCTATTGCAAGTTATTAGTAAAGGTAAGTGGCAGGGGGAGTTAACTAAACTTACCAAAACTGACAAAGAAATCCTTGTTGCTAGTCGCTGGAGTCTGGTATGCGATGAACAAGGCAAACCCAAATCAATTCTCACCGTTGACACAGATATTACCGACAAAAAACATTTAGAAGCCCAATTGTTTCGCGCTCAACGCTTGGAAAGTATTGGCACTCTAGCTAGTGGCATTGCTCACGACCTTAACAATATCCTCACACCGATTCTGGCAGGAGCGCAACTGTTACCACTGAAATTTCCTGATGCGGATAAACGCACCCACCATCTACTAGAGATTTTGGAAATCAACGCTAAACGCGGCGCTGATTTAGTCAAACAAGTGCTGTCCTTTGCGCGGGGTGTGGAAGGGAAGCGCATCACTTTGCAACTCAAGCATTTGATTGTGGAAGTTGCCAAGATTTTGAAAGAGACATTTCCTAAATCTATAGAAATCAGCACTGATGTACCGCAGGATTTGTGGATGGTTTCTGGAGATAGCACTCAACTGCATCAAGTGCTGATGAACCTCTGCGTTAACGCCCGCGATGCTATGGCCAATGGCGGTAGTTTGAGTATCTCTGCCGAAAATCTGTTGATTGACGAAAATGATGCTCGGATGAACCTGGAAGCCAAAGAAGGGTCTTATACAGTGATTACTATCTCCGATACCGGAGTTGGGATTCCTAGAGAAATCTTAGATAGAATTTTCGAGCCATTCTTTACCACAAAAGATGTCGGACAAGGCACAGGGTTAGGACTTTCCACCGTCCTGGGGATCATTAAAAGTCATGGAGGTTTTGTAAACGTGTATAGCGAACCGGGAAGTGGCACTAGTTTTAAAGTTTACTTGCCAGCAGTGGGGGGAATGGAAACATTCAGCCCAGAAGATTTGCCACCACAAACAGGAAAAGGAGAATTGATTTTGGTTGTGGATGATGAAACTGCCATTCAAGAGATTACGAGAACATCATTAGAAACTCACAACTACAAAACCCTAATTGCGAGTGATGGCATTGAGGCGATCGCGCTATACGCTAAAAATATGGACAAAATTAGTGTTGTACTAATGGATATTATGCTGCCCTCGCTGGATGGTTTAACTGCCATCCGTACCCTGCGAAAAATCAACCCCCAAGTCAGAATTATTGCCAGCAGTGGACTTATGTCTGACAATAAGCTCAGTGCAGTAGCTGCTATTGGTGTGAATACGTTTTTGTCGAAGCCCTATACTGTCAATGAATTATTGCTTTCTTTACAGAAAATCCTCTCGTGAGTCAATTCAGAAGGCTCAGTTGGAACCCACCTTAAAAACGTCGGACTTAGGCTGTGGACTAGGTTTGTATTGGTAATATTGTTTGAAACATCAATATACAGCAGATTTCAAGGAAGGTGAAGTACACAACGATTCGTGCCAAAGCCAGGTATAAACCCTGTTTTACTTCTGAATTCTGGATTCAGAATTCGGAATTCTGCTGTAATATAACGTAAGTTCGACGGGTTGAAAAAGGTACAAAAAAAGGCTGAGACTTGAATTAAAGGAAAAATACGCATGGTGTCTCAGCGATGGAATCTATTGTATCTCGGCTGGATGTAACGCAAATTTTTTGTGATGTCGATGATTTCTGCTCCTCATGGGAGAGGATGTGGCAACAAGTACCGCAGCTACCATCAATGACTGGAGAGCGTCGCAGCACTTCCCGGATGCATCTATCGGAAGTTATGACGATAGCGTTAGCGAAGCTTACCGAAGGAATCGCCTTTCATGGTTCGGGCTATCGTACATTTAAGGAGTTTTATACGCTGCATGTACTGCAAAGTTGGCGATTAGTTGATCTGATGTTGGAAGCCCCAACCAGAGCGTTGCAGGTTGGGGTACTTCATGTGTTAGTGATGCCAAAGTGGTGAGCCAGGCGCTAATAGCGGGTTCCCCGAAAAGAGAGAAGAGTGGTTTATTTGAGTAATCTTAGACCACTGAGGGTAACTAAGACTGTAGAACCTTCATGCCCAATAACGCCAATGGGTAGGTTAATATTTCCTAGAAAGTTGCCCACCAAAAGCAATATAATAAAAGCCAAGGCTACGACTATATTCTGTTTAATTATGGCTTGCGATCGCCTACCCAAATGTATCGCCACGGCAATTTTTTCTAACCTGTCTGCCATCAGTACTATATCTGCGGTTTCCAATGCCACATCACTCCCAGATATTCCCATCGCTATACCTACAGATGCTTGCGCTAAGGCTGGTGCATCATTGATCCCATCGCCTACCATTGCCACAGTTTGATATTCTTGCTGTAGACGGCGGATCACATCCAGCTTATCTTCTGGTAAAAGTTGAGCATATACCCGATCAATTCCGACTGCTTTGGCGACACTATGAGCAGTTTCCTGATTATCCCCGGTTAACATGACAATTTGCTCAATTCCCAGTTTCTTTAACCGAGTAATGGTTGCGGCTGCTTGCGATCTTACTTCATCTGCGATCGCAATTACACCCATCACCTCAAATCCGGCTCCCCTCTCGAAGAGCGGGGAGGGGTTGGGGGTGGGGTTCTTCGCTACCCAAACCACAGTTTTACCTTCTTGCTCTAAAGATTGAGCCATTTCTCGCAATACTTCAGGTAAATTTGTGACATACTGTTGCACAAAAACGGCATTCCCCACGATTACCTGTTGTTCTTGGGCGATTCCGACAATTCCCTGTCCTGGTATAGCTTGCACTTGGATTGCACCAACCCAATCCAAATCACCCTTCGGGTTCAACAGTTTCGACTCGACGGGAACCGCCAAGACTCGAACTGTTTCACCAGCCGCCTGGACAATTGCCTTGCCGATGGGATGTTCTGAAGAAGATTCTACACTAGCTGCGGCTTTTAATACATCTGCATGAGTGTATTCACTAGCTGAAATTACCTTGTATACCTGCACCTGTCCTGTTGTTAAAGTACCAGTTTTATCAAATGCGATCGCTCTAACTTTGCCAATCTTCTCCAACTGCGCCCCATTCTTAAACAAAATCCCCTGTCTTGCACCATTGGCGATTCCCGAAAGCAGCGTGGGCATAATTGCCGCCATCAGCGCACAGGGAGAAGCTACCACTAGGAAAGTAAGGGCGCGATAAATCGTCGTTTCCCAATCCCAACCCCAGAGAAATGGCGGTAAAGTTGCCAGTAATATCCCAGCTACTACAATAACTTTGGCATATCTCTTCTCAAAGCGATCGATAAACTCTTGCGAAGGAGGTGCTTCTGTCTGCGCTTGTTCTACTAAGCGAATCACACGCTGAATTAAACTGCTTTGGGCTGGTTTGTGTACCTTAACTTGCAATGCACCATAGCCGTTGAGTGTGCCAGCAAATACTTCTGCACCCACTGTTTTCTCTACAGGTAAAGACTCGCCTGTAATTGCAGCTTGATTCAGGGTGCTGTAACCAGATAAAATTATCCCATCAGTAGGAATTAGTTCTCCGGGTTTGACGACAATCTCATCACCCACTTTTAGCTGAGTGATGGAAACTTCCTCTTCTCTTCCCTGATGTAAAACCCTTGCTGTATCTGGTGTCAGGCTCATCAAACTCCGAATACTCTGCTCAGTTCGCTGCATAGCATAGCCTTCTAATGCGCCACTGATGGCAAAGATGAGAATCAAAATTGCCCCATCAATAATTAAATGATATTCTCTTCGCCATAAGCCAAGACTAGCAGCACCAATGGCCGCCACAATCATCAGCAAATCTACATCGAGTTCTTTTTCTTTGAAGAGGGTAGTCAATCCCTCCCGCGCACTTTCGTAACCACCAATCACGTAAGCAGCAGGTAGCAGCAAGAACGCCAATCCCAAAGCGCCAAGATGTAAGGCGAACCATCCGAGAAATAGCAGTAAGCCACACAAAAGGGCGGCTACTGTATCTGCGTGTTCTCTGGTGAATTGGGTGAAACGTTGGGGGTAGAGCATGAGAGGTGAATTAACAGGGACTCTTTCAGGCTAAACCTTGACATTGATGTTAATGTCAAGGTTTAGCCTGAAAAATGCTCTGACACCAATTGCCTCTGGCACGCTCCACGATCGCAAAAAATGCTAAATCTTGTTGATACCAGTGTTAAAGTTCAAGATATAAATAACTAATAAATATCTGCAATAGTCGGAGTTATCTTGCTCTTAGAGACTAAAAACCAGCCAAATTTAATTCTTTATATAACCAAGATTGATGACAATCCTCATCATTTTAATAAGTTATTCAAACTTAGGGATGAAATTGAGCAGTTACCCCAAGCTTGGTTTTCTTCATCTAACAGTCATCGACTTTGGTATTGGTATCCCTAGTAATGTTCGCTCTCTACCTCAGAACTCAGACAAGACTGCTAATGAGGCTCTACAGTGGGCGTTCGAGCCTGGAAATAGCACTAAGCAAGACAGTATCTCCGGTGGCGCAGGCTTAAATTTATTGCAGGACTTCATCGTAAAAAATCATGGAAACCTTACAATCTTTAGTAATGACGGATATGTCAATATAGACGATAATATTATAAACAAGAACAAATGTACTAATTTGAGAGGAACCCTGATTAATATTGCAATTCGGTGTGATGAATCTTGCTACTGCCTAGCAACTGAAGCTCATCAACTTAAGAAGCGGTTATTTTAAAGAGGGAGATAGAGGAATGGCATACAAAATTTTTGATGTTGTGGGGAAATACGCCATTAGCGCTGAGAGTGGACAGAAGGTATATGACCAGATTCATCCAGTTCTGCTTACTGGCAACCCTGTAGAATTGGATTTTACAGGAGTTCAGGTCTTTGCATCTCCCTTTTTCAACTTGGCGATCGGTCATCTCTTGAAGGATATTTCAGTAGATAACCTTAATCGACTGGTTGAGTTCACTGCTATAAGTTCTGAGGGGTGGAATGTTCTTGAGCGTGTGATTGCAAATGCGAAGCATTACTATTCCGATGAGCAATTTCGTAATGCGGTTGATGCAGCGATCGCAGAGCAGGCTGCAACTTTTTAAAGTATGGTGGTCAATCTTAACATCCAAGCTGATATCATTGACATCAAAACTGATAATCCCCAGCAGGGTGATATTTTTCTTGTAGATACCAACGTTTGGTTTTGGCAGACTTATACAAATGCTGGGTTTGGTACTAAAGTTTCCAAATTCAGCAATTATCTCAAATATATCAACCAAGCTCTTTTAAATGGAGCCACACTGACATATTCTGGGCTAATTTTGGCTGAACTTGCTCATATCATTGAGAAAACTGAATATAACATTTATATAAAATCCTATGGGTTTTTGCCACTTAAGGAATACCGCCATAATTATCCAAATGAACGAATGAATGTTGTTGCCGAAGTTCAGTCCGCTTGGAGTCAGGTTAAGGCGCTGGCTATTCCTGTTGATCTGACAGTAGATGACGCAACAACCGATGCAGCACTAAACAGATTCCAAACTCAAGCTGTTGATGGCTATGACTTACTACTTCTCGAAGCTATTAGCAGAGCAGGAGCAGGTAAAATTAAAATTATCACACATGACATGGATTATGCTGTTGTTCCAGAGATTCAGGTATTTACGAGCAACAACAACGTCATCCAAGCAGCTAATATACAGAAAAAATTATCGGCTAGCAGGTAGTTTAACTAAGCTAGGTTAAAAGCGATCGCCTTTCCTAAACGCCCCCTCGACAACAATTAACCTCTTTAATTAATAGCGTAATTCGTGGAAATCAAAAGTAGCGATCTGACAATTAAGCAGTTAACGCACTTGGTAGGCGGCGGTTTAACTCCGCGGATGGTCAGACATTACCATCAATTGGGACTGCTACCGCAACCAGTGCGATCGCGCAGCAATTACCGTCTCTACACCAAAAAAGATGTTCTTCGCTTGCAACGGATTGTCGCACTCAAGCAGCAAGGGTTTCAGCTAAACCATATCCGTCAGATTTTGGAGGTGGAACCAGAAGCCGAAACAACTGTTAACCTCATGGGACAACTTCAGCAGCAATATCGGGCGGTGATGCAACAAATTTCCCAATTGCGACAAACTGCATCAGCATTAGAAGGATTATTGGGGCGCGATCGCCATTGTCAAATTATCCAGGCGGAAGTTTTGGCACAACTCAAGTTACTCGATGTCGAAACTCAAGCCGGATTGGGGGGATTGGAAAATCTCTGGAGTGGCTTGGATGCCGAAATTCATACGCACTCGGAAGCTTTTACAGAATCGCTACAAGGCTTACTACCTGATTTGTCTAACCGTTCAGAAATTGAACAACATTTAATTTCTCAATTGGTTTTGGCTTGTGGCGATGTCAGTTTGGTATCCTTTATCAAATTGAGTCGAGATGCGATCGCCGCTAGTCGAGAAGCCCTATCTTCAAGTTGTCAAATTGTTGTCGATACCCAAACGGTTGCAGCTGCTTTAGATCAAACCCGATTATCTCATTTGGGATGCCACATTGAAACCTTAATTGATAACCCCCATATTACCACTGCTACAGAGGCGGAACTTGCATTTTGGCAACATCGAGAATGGCGAGAAAAATTGCAGCAAGTAAGTCAGGGTTGCGTGCTGGTAGTTGGTTATGCTCCCTCAGTACTTCTCGAAGCATCAATTGCGATCGCTAATCAGAAAATTCAGCCCGCATTAGTAATTGGAATGCCCATTGGCTTTAGCCATGCTCCCGCAGCCAAGCGACAACTGATGCAACAAGGGATACCTTTTATTACAGTTGAAGGGACTTTGGGAGGTGGCGCTTTAGCTGCAACTGCCCTAAATGCCTTGGTGGAGTCACTGATTGATAAGCCAGATTGTCATTGTTATCTCAAAGATGTAGAACCCTTGTAGAGACTTAGTACAGCATTTCATTACAGCAGAAATCATGTATTTGAACCACATCTGTCGTAGGGGCACAGCATTGCTGTGCCCTTACCCGCGTGGTCTATTTACCTGAAAATAGCTGTAATTCGTAGCAAATTAAATTTTGCAATACCCTGCAATGCCAATGTGTCGGCTGACAATGCCAATCTGTTCCCCTGCATTCAGAACGCTACGCTTTTACGCAAAACTGTACTTAGCACTGCTACGTCTCGGAAAATAATATTGTTAAATAATATTGAATTTGCTACACTTTACCAGTTTTAGTAATTCAATAATTCATAATTGTGGCCATAAGCAATTAACTTGGTATAAGTTGCAATATAAATTAGAAAAATTTATAGTAAACAGACTTTGTCAATTTAGAGTATAAATTATCATGCTATACAAGCTAAGGCGAAGTATAAATCAGTATAAGTGCGCTGAAAGAATTAGAAGTAAAGATAACTCAGATGTATAATTAGCGCGTCTCCTCCATAATCTTTAAAAAGAGAGCGATTTAGGATTGGCAGGCTTTCTATTTTTTACTTTAATCAAGGGCATATGTGGCAACAAGAAAAAAAAGATACTTCAATAGTCAGGCTGGTATTATGGGTTGCCTTAGCTACGACCCCGCTCGCAGCAACTCTGGTGGGATCTACACCGATGCTGGCACAATCTAAACCTGAAGCTCCCTCTTTTTCACTGCCGCAAACGGTGCAGAATGGGACGACAGTGCGGATTGACGGTTCAAGTAGCTTGGCTGCAATCAACCAAAGCCTGAAAGAAAGTTTTGAAAAACAGTTTTTCGGTACAAAAGTTGAAATTGCTGCTAACGGCACTGGTACAGCACTGAAAGATTTATTAGATGGCAAAATTGACATAGCAGCAATCGGGCGTGGATTGACACCAGCAGAAAAAGCCCAAGGACTAGAGCAAGTTCGCTTGCGCCGTGAGAAGATTGCGATCGTGGTTGGTGCAGATAATCCTTTCAAGCAAAGCTTAACCAGTAGGCAATTCGCCCGGATTTTCCGGGGAACAATTACAAATTGGTCACAACTGGGAGGGACTCCAGGGAAGATTCGGGTAATCGATCGCCCGAACACGAGCGATACTCGTGAGACTTTCCGTGCTTATCCAGCCTTCAAGGGTGCTAACTTTACTACAGGTTCCAATGCTACCCAACTAACTGAGGATAATACCGCAGAAATCGTCAAACAACTAGGCAAAGACGGCATCAGCTATGTGTTAGCTAATCAGGTGTCAAAGTTAAAAGATGTGCGAGTTCTGCAATTACATCAAACCTTGCCAAGTGATCCTAAATATCCTTTCTCCCAACCTTTAGTTTACGTTTACAAAAAAAATCCCAGCTTAACCACAGTAGATTTTCTCGGCTTTACCCTGGCACCCCCAGGACAGCAAGCTATAGAACAAGCTAGAACTACTGAAGCCGAGGCGATCGCCGCCAGCGTATTACAACCTGCTGTCACGGCTTCCCCGAATGCCCAGACAACACCTGCTGCTACGCCTTCCCCTAGTGCGAGTTCTTCTGTATTTGGCGAACAGCCCTTTGTAGCTGCTCCAGCACAAAAGAGTCCAATTGTAGACAAGAAAACACCATTGTGGTTGCTGCTACCTTTGTTTTTTATTCCTCTAGCTGGAGGCTTACTATGGTGGGTTGTGGTAAAACGCCCATTGCCTACTGATAAAACAGACAACTTACCAGAATCAAATCCTCATCCACCCAGTACAGAAGATGGAGAAACGGCGGCGTTAAATGCCAGCACAGCTCACTCTGGTAACGGAGCAATGCATGAGGAACAGCCAGTACCGCACTTTCAAGAGCAAGAAACCCCCGATCGCACTCCTTTCAACATCTATGCTCAAACACAATCTGACCTGACCGAGAACGCGACTCAGGGGACATCAAATTTCGTACAAGAGGCAACTAATGGCACCTCTAACCTCTATGAAGGCACAACATCAGGCGTAACTACTAATGGATCAGAAAATCACAACTTGGGAGCCGCAGCCTTAACGGGTGGTGCGGCTCTAGCAACGGGCATCGGGGCAACTACCTGGTCTGCTTTTAGCAACAAAGAAACAGAAATAGACGCGATTGATGATACAGTCGATCTAGATAATTATATGGAGACAAACCCTCCTGAGTCCGATCAAGTTGCATGGGAGATAGAAGCCCCAGCAGCTGTAGTAAATAATTCATATCCTCACCTGGCTAATCTTCCAGAAGAGACATCTGATGTGGAACTGCCTTCATCTGATGTGACAGCCCCACTCCCAGAATTACCAGATGTGTCAGAAATAACATCTGATTTTGGATATTGGGACACAGAAGTTAGTGAAGATCAGATAGATGAGGAACTTCAAGCCGAATTGAACTGGCTAGAGAGTATCACCTCAACTGATGATACAGCCTCACTAGATGAATTGTCTTTATCAGAGTCTGGCGAACTGGCAGCCGATGTAGAACCGTCAGAGGCAGAAACAGCCTCACTGCTAGATTTGCCAGAATTCCCAGAAGATGCCTTGAATGTGGTCGCGGACGAGGCCGAACCCACTGTCAATTTGCTAGAGGAGGAATCGCAAGCAGAACCGACTGTTGGGGAAGGTGCTGCTGAAGCTGACTCCACAGATTTTGCTGCTGCTGCGGCTTTAGCAGCAGGCGCAGGGATTGGAGCCTGGGCTACCACTTTGGCATCAGATGCCCAAGGACAACCTAATACTACAGTTGAGAATGTGCCGATTGCAGCCGAAACAGCTATTGGCTCGGTAGATGCAGAAGAAGAGAGCAGTATTGTGCTGACACCGCATAGTGAGACATCGGCTCATGTTTCTTGGGAGATTTCCGAAACTAAGAAAGCTGCGTTGCAACAACAGGGCGGCTCTCAATTAGTAGTGCGACTGTATGATGTGACTGGGATAGATTTGAGTTATCAAAGTCCCCAGATTGTGCAGCAGTATGAATCTGAGGAGACAGCACACGATCGCTTTGTGGAAATTCCGGTCAGCGATCGCGATTACATAGCTGAAATTGGCTATGTCGCTGATGGCGATGCCTACGGCGGTAAACTACGCTGGTTACTTATCGCCCGTTCCGCGATCGTTCGTGTCTTTAGTCCTGTTCATCCAGATCCCATCATTGATGATGTGGCGCTTGCGGATGAAACAGATATTGATTGGGGAGATGCAGAAGAAGAGAGCAGTATTGTGCTGACACCGCATACTGAGACATCGGCTCATGTCTCTTGGGAGATTTCCGAAACCAAGAAAGCATCGCTGCAACAACAGGGCGGCTCTCAATTAGTAGTGCGACTGTATGATGTGACTGGGATAGATTTGAGTTATCAAAGTCCCCAGATTGTGCAGCAGTATGAATCTGAAGAGACAGCACACGATCGCTTTGTAGAAATTCCGGTCAGCGATCGCGATTACATGGCTGAAATTGGCTATGTCGCTTATGGCGAACACTGGTTATTCATCGCCCGTTCTGCGATCGTTCGTGTCTTCAGTCATGTTCATCCAGATCCCACAGTTGAAGAAGAGAGCCGTATTGTGCTAACATCCCGCACTCCCCAGTGGGCTGATGTCTCTTGGGAGATTTCCGAAACTAAGAAGGCAGCACTGCAACAACAGGGCGGCTCTCAATTGGTAGTGCGGCTCTACGATGTGACTGGGATAGATTTAAGTTATCAAAATCCTCAGTTTGTCCAGCAGTATGAATGTGAAGAGACAGCACACGATCGCTTTGTGGCTATTCCCGTCAGCGATCGCGATTACATAGCTGAAATTGGCTATGTCGCTGATGGCGATGCCTACGGCGGTAAACTAGGCTGGTTACTAATCGCCCGTTCTGCGATCGTTCGTGTCTTCAGTCCTGTCCATCCAGATCCCACAACAGATCCCACAGTTGAAAATGTAGCGTTAACAAGCGAAACAGCTATTGGCTTGGTAGATGTAGAAGAAAAGAGCAGTGAAGAAGAGAGCCGTATTGTCCTTAGACAACGCACTCCCCAGTGGGCTTATGTTTCTTGGAAGATTTCCGAAACCAAGAAAGCAGCGCTGCGCCAAGAGGGCGGCTCTCAATTGGTAGTGCGCCTCTACGATGTAACTGGGATAGACCTGAGTTATCAAAGTCCTCAGTTTGTCGAGCAGTATGAATGTGAAGAGACAGCACACGATCGCTTTGTGGAAATTCCCGTCAGCGATCGCGACTACAGAGCTGAAATTGGCTATGTCGCTGATGGCGATGCCTACGGCGGTAAACTACGCTGGTTATTCATCGCTCATTCCGCGATCGTTCATGTCTTCGGTCCTGTCCATCCAGATCCCAGAGTCGAAAATGTAGCGTTAACAAGCGAAACAGCTATTGGCTTAGTAGATGCCCAAGAAAATAGCAGTGAAAAAGAGAGCAGTATTGTGGTGACACCCCGCACTCCCAAGTGGGCTTATGTCTCTTGGTACATTTCCAAGACTCAGAACCAAGCGCTGCAACAACAGGGCGGCTCCCAATTGGTAGTGCGGCTATACGATGTGACTGGGATTGACTTGAGTTATCAAAGTCCCCACCTTGTCCAGCAGTATGAATGTGAAGAGGTAGCACGCGATCGCTTCGTAGCTATTCCCGTCAGCGATCGCGATTACATGGTTGAAATTGGCTATATTGCTGATGGCGATCGTTGGTTACTCATCGCCCGTTCACCTCATGTTCGGGTTTTCAATCATGCTCAGGGAGATTTTTGGTTTGTGGCAGATGCTGAGTTGATTATTCACGGAGCAACCCAACCAAACACAACCGTAAACATTGGTGGTCATACCATCAAAATCAAACCCGATGGTACTTTCCACTTACGTCTGCCCTTTTCAGATGGTTTAATGGACTATTTGATAACGGTAGCTGCTGATGGGGAATCCACTAGAACTATCCATAAGAAGTTCTCCCAGGAAACTTCAGAAAGCTAGTAATTACCTTGATTTATCCCCTCTAACCCTATTCTCCCCTTTTAGGGGAAATGGGGAGAGGGGATTTTATTATATATAGCAGTTTTCAGATGGATGGAATACACTACTCTAATCCTTAATCCCCTAGTCCCTTTCCTTTACCAAAGTGTATTGTACACAACTGACAAGCGTTATATTTAGGTTATGCAATGCGACAGTTGTCTCTTTCTTTCGATTTGTCTAGCTCCAAGCCAATTAATACAACTTGGTTCCAAGATATTTTAGCCATTCTTAGAGTCACGCAAGAACCAGCATGGACTGATAATTTTGGTAAATCTCTCCGCCAATGGCTGATGCAACAAGGGCATACTCCCATTAAAACACTCAGCTTATTTTCTGGTGGTGGTGGATTAGACATTGCATTTCATGATGCTGGCTTTGAAATTATTCAAATGGTAGAGCTTGAAGCCAAGTATGTTCAGACTTTACAAAGGAATTCTTTACCAGAGAAATGGCTAGAAGGCTCTGAAGCTGTCTGCATTGATATTAGAGATTATTTACCTGAATCTCATCTGACAGTAGACTTTATTATTGGAGGTCCTCCTTGTCAAACTTTCTCTGCTGCCGGACGTAGAGCTGCTGGAGTGTCTGGAACAACTGATGCTAGAGGTACACTATTTCAAGAATATGTTCGTATTCTCAATGTACTTAAGCCGAAAGGATTCTTATTTGAAAATGTATATGGAATAACTGGTGCCAATGGAGGAAAAGCTTGGCAAGAAATTCAAAAAGCTTTTAGAGAAGTTGGCTACAATATTTATTTTCGGATTCTTGATGCAGCTGATTATGGAGTACCTCAACATCGAGAACGTTTATTTATTGTTGGATTAAAAGAAGGCGAATATTTATTTCCCTATCCTACTCATGGTCCAGATTCTCTGAATCAAAATCCTTATTATTCAGCAGGAGAAGCTGTAGAAGGCGCTGATATTTCAGAAATGGAAACAGGTATAGGCGGACGTTTTGGACATCTACTCGAACATATTCCACCTGGACTGAACTATAGTTTTTATACAAAAGAGATGGGTTATCCCAACCCAATATTTAGCTGGAGATCAAAATTTTCAGATTTCCTGTACAAAGCAGATCCAACAAATCCAGTACGAACAATTAAAGCACAGGGAGGACAATACACCGGGCCTTTCAGTTGGGAAAATCGAAAATTCTCGATTGCAGAGTTAAAGAGATTACAAACTATTCCTGATGACTATGAACTTATTGGTAATAGGCAGGTTTCTATTGAACAAATTGGAAATTCAGTGCCTCCTCAACTTGGGCGGATATTGGCTCTTAGTATTTTAGAACAAGTAATTAAATTTAAATTACCTTTCCCTATAAGTTACTTACCTGAAAATACAAAACTAGGTTTTCGCCAGCGCAAGAGAAAGTTAACGGAAATTTATTCTCAAAAGGCTAAATCTGCAATTACAGATTTACGTCAAGCAGGAAAAATTTTATCTATACCTCGTTTTCAATATGAAGAGAAGGGAAAAATGATCAGATTTTTATCTGCTGATTTTTCTTGGACAACAAAACAAACTTCTGAAGGTGTAAAAATTTATATATCCTACGATTTGAATGATTCATGCTGGCTGTTCACAGCAGATATCAATGATAATTGCGAAGAAGAATATCAATTCGTGATAGATGTTAATCCGTCTTGCGGTCATGATGAATGGGTTCTGGGAACGTGTTCAGTTAAGCTTTGTGCTAAGGCTCTTGATACACAGTTATATACATCTCTTTGGAAAGCTTTTGAAGAAAAGTTAACTGAAGCTACAGGAAAAGCGGATTTAGTTCAGTTGTCTGGATATTATCAATACAATGCCCGAATTAGTGGAATAATAACTTTTCATCCTCAGTTGAAAGTTAAACCACTTTGGCGTGTAGTCCAATGTGTAACGAGGTGTATTGGTACTGCTACTCAACTTTCAGCTACAGAGCTTGCAGACCGATGGGGTGTGAAAGCAGAAGATGTCTTCTCCTCTCTTCAGTCTTTGCGAGCTATGGGCTACGAAGTTAGAAATCACAACACAAACCCACAAATTCCCAAAGGTGAGTATTTGATTCCTTACGCCTTTCCTACACTAAACCCTAAAAGCGTACAACTTCGCAAAAGTCTATAAACAAATCATGAATGAGCTACACCTGAGAGTCTATACAAACAGAAGTGAGTTGGTTTTACCTGATGGAACAATTCAATACTTTCAAGAAGGAGGAATGAGTCAAGCTGCAAAGATACGGTACAAGAAAATAGCAGTAGAACTATCTACAGGTTACTTGGAAAGACAGATATTATTTTGCAGAGATTATTCATCGAATCTTGATTTCTTAGCCTTGAACCAAGCACATAAATATCTTTTAGATAGACTTGTACAGTCAGTGACTAGCGAAGTTGGTAGAGCATTAGTAGGTTTGTCAATTCTACAGTTGTGCGTTAAGGCAATTGAGCCAGAGCAGAGTATTAGGTTACACAAAGGGAGTACGGCTACAAGAGACTTTTCTTGGTGTGATGGTATCTCTATGCGTTCTCTCGATAAGCAATACATTACACCTGTGTTACGAAAATATGAACTACTAAGATTGAATGCGGATGGTTTCATGATGACACGCAGTTTAGCAGAAAATTACCCGTATTCATTTGTATATAAAGCCAACATGAGAGGCGCACGTTCTGAGTGGGTAAGTCTTGTTGAGGCAATTGAGAAAGACGAAGTAGTTTCTGAAGTAGGACTGCGCTATCTTCTTTCGCAACTACTCAATCAAGCAGATAACTTTAGAAGATTAGCTTTACAAACTATTGAAAATCTGACATTATTTCTCGGAGCAACAGTTGTTGATAAAGGCATTTCATTAAGTCTCATACTGCGTCACATTAATCAATCTGATTATGCGGCTCGTTTAATGGAGATAGCTATGCATAGCTTAATGCAGGCTATGCAAGAACACCAAGTTTTTCCCGACAGTTTGCTAAAACCACTTTCACAAATGCGTTCAGCCAATAAAAAGCATGGCAATGTTGGTGATATTGAACTTTTAGAGGATAGGCAAATTGTGGAAGCTTGGGATGCCAAGTATGGTAAGTCATACTTGCGAGATGAGATTGAGGAATTGTCAGAAAAACTGGAAGTACATCCTGCCGTTAGAAAGGCTGGTTTCGTTACAAGTCTTGAAGCTGAACGAATTGATGAACTGATGCCTAGATGTAATGAAATTGAAGAAATATTTGGGATATCCCTGGAAATAGTTACTTTTAAAAAATGGGTAGAGCTACAGTTTGCTCGTACATTGGCAGAAGAGGCCGCAACTGAGCAAGAACTTGCTTCTGCTTGGCTCATAGCTTACACAGAATCTTTAGCACAGCGACGTAGGGACATTGCCCCAATTGATGAGCCATGTTATCAATGGCTACTTAAACTAAACGAGACTTTGACAATTGAATAGCTGAATGCTACTCATCGCTGCAACAACAGGGCGGCTCCCAATTGGTAGTGCGGCTATACGATGTGACTGGGATTGACTTGAGTTATCAATATCCATAAGAAGTTCTCCCAGGAAACTTCAGAAAGCTAGTAATTACCTTGATTTATCCCCTCTAACCTTATTCTCCCCTTTTAGGGGAATGGGGAGAGGGTTATTCAAAGTCTCTCTCCTAAAAGGAGAGAGATTTAGAGAGAGGTTTTCCAGATTATGCTTAATTGCCCGGACATGATATGACTTGGGCCAACTTTGAGGAAAGTATTAGAAGTTCCTGTAAAGACAAAGGTTGGAATTTTGGGAATCGCCATAATAATTAACTCTATAGATTATTAATAATTTAGAAACTTCAAACCTAAGAATAGAGCCGCTACAGTTCCCGCAACAGAAATTTCTCCCTGAATAATTTTATCTAAAACTGATTCTACGGAAATTAATATAACTTCAATCTCTTCGGTAATATCTAGTTTTTGCTCTCCTACTTGGCTCACATTTTCTGCTAAAAATAAATGTATTTGATTGGTATCTTTACTCGGCTTATCGTATAGAGTTGCAATTTTTCTAAATTCTTGGGGAATATAACCAGTTTCTTCTGTCAGTTCTCTAATTGCTGCTACTTCTGCACTCTCTTTTGTGGGATCGAAATTCCCTGCTGGCAATTCTAATAAAAATTCATTTACGGCGTGTCTATATTGCCGGACAAAAATTATTTCTCTACTACTAGTTATAGGTAAAATCATCGCAACATCAGGCTTAATATTGACAAAATAATCATCGATAATTTGACCATTGGACAATTCTATTTCATCTTGCCTGACCTTACACCAGTAAT
Organism: Nostoc sp.; assembly: GCF_036917755.1. Taxonomy (GTDB): domain Bacteria; phylum Cyanobacteriota; class Cyanobacteriia; order Cyanobacteriales; family Nostocaceae; genus Nostoc. The sequence goes on along the minus strand of NZ_JBALFC010000121.1, from coordinate 24,240 downwards.
GATCTAAGACCATTTTTGATTTTAAAGTTTTCCATTTTTTTAAGTTGATCATAAATTAAGTAACAAATAAAACAGGAGTCAGAATTCAGAATTCAGAATACTCTAACCATAAAGGGATAGAGTTTTAAGGCGATTGGATAAAAACTCTGTAATGAATGTAAAAAAGTATAACAGACACGTCCGATAATCTAAACTTTGAACTTACACTGACTTTTGATATAGGAATCATATTTGATTTCTGAAAAAATATCGGTAGTCTTGTAGTGGACTGTCATGGCTTTAATGTTGCAAAAAAATTGTCGGTTGGGGAGCCACTGCGTTGCGCGGGTTTCCCGCGTTGTAGCAAGTGGCGTTGGAGGCTTTGCGTAACCCAACATCCTGATATATGTTGGGTTGCGCTCCGCTCCACCCAACCTACGTCTACTTACACTGACTTTTGTCCTAGCATAATATACGGAATAAGTATGCAAATAAATGTAAATTTATTTACAGTCAACAAGAGATTTCCGTTGACCATTAGTCGAGGCACAACAGCACAAACAACGAATGTATGGGTGCGGATCTCACATGATGGCATCGAAGGCTGGGGGGAAGCATCGCCATTCGGTGTAGGTAATCATCGGCAATCAACTGATACGATCAAAGATGCTTTACAGCAAGTTGTGCCACTCTTGCAAACATTCAGCCCCTTACAGAGACAGCAAATTGAGCAAATTTTAACACAAACTCAGGTTCCTTCTGCTGCAAGAGCTGCCTTAGATATGGCAATGCACGACTGGCTCGGTAAGCGCGTCGGATTACCCTTGTGGCAAATTTGGGGACTAGATCGCAATCAAATAGTCCCGACTTCTGTCACAATTGGGATTAATTCGCCTGAAGGTGCCAGGGCGAGAGCGCGAGACTGGTTACAATTTACCGATGTCCGGCTTTTCAAAGTCAAGCTAGGTAGTCCAGATGGCATAGATGCAGATAAAAAAATGCTCTTAGCAGTGCGAGAAGAAGCACCATTACCAGAATTATTTGTTGATGCCAACGGGGGTTGGAGTTTATCAGATGCGATCGCGATGTGCAATTGGCTCGCTGATTTAGGTATAAAGTATGTAGAACAGCCATTACCACGGGGGCAGGAACCAAGTTTAGCAAAACTCAAACAACATTCTCCCCTGCCTATCTTTGTCGATGAAAGTTGCTTCATAAGTTCCGATATTCCCCATTTGGCAAATTACGTGGATGGCATTAATATCAAACTGATGAAATCAGGCGGACTAACCGAGGCAATGCGAATGGTACATACAGCGCGAGCGTATGGATTGCAAGTAATGTTCGGTTGCTATTCTGACAGTTCGCTAGCTAATACAGCAGCATTACAGCTAGCACCACTAGCTGATTATTTAGATTTAGACAGTCACCTGAATTTAATCGATGATCCCTTTACGGGTGCATTGCTAAAAGAAGGGAGAGTTTTGCCAAACGATTTACCAGGTTTGGGGGTACAACACGGTGCGTCTGCCACTTAATCAACGAGTAGCTATCTTGCTGCATGAAGGAATTAGCGGGCCTCACGGCAAAACAGGGCTAGCAATTTTACGTTATAGTGAAGCCCCAATCGTAGCAGTAATCGATCGCGAGTCTGCTGGCAAATCCCTACCAGAATTAACAGGCATCAAGCGTGATGTGCCAATTATGGCATCGGTAGCCGCAGCACTGGAGTACAAGCCGGAAGTTTTGGTAATTGGCATTGCTCCAGGAGGTGGCGCTATACCAGATGATTACTGGCATGAAATCAAAGACGCTCTAGAAGCTGGGATGTCGCTGGTGAATGGTTTACATACACCAATGGCAAACATACCAGAGTTAAATGCACTGCTAAAACCAGGACAATTAATTTGGGATGTACGGAAAGAGCCAGCTAATATAAGTATTGCTAGTGGAATAGCACGCACCCTTCCTTGTCGGCGGGTGTTGACAGTGGGAACCGACATGGCGATCGGTAAAATGTCAACTAGCCTAGAGTTACATTGGGCATCAAAACTACGGGGTTGGCGTTCAAAATTTCTGGCCACAGGTCAAACTGGAGTGATGTTAGAAGGGGACGGTGTGGCTTTAGATGCCGTGCGGGTAGACTTTGCCGCCGGTGCCGTGGAACAAATAATCATGCGCTATGGCAAAAACTACGACATCTTACACATTGAAGGACAAGGTTCACTGCTACACCCTGGTTCAACAGCAACTTTACCTCTGATTCGTGGTTCGCAACCAACCCAACTGGTGTTGGTACATCGGGCGGGACAAGTTCATGTACGTAATCATCCCCATGTACTAATTCCACCTTTACCAGAAGTGATTCGGCTTTATGAAACTGTCGCTAGTGCCGGTGGTGCCTTTGCAAGTGTTCCTGTAGTGGGTATAGCACTTAACACAGCCCATCTAGATGAATCTGCGGCTGAAGAAGCGATCGCTCAAACCATAGCAGAAACTGGGCTACCTTGCACCGATGTCGTGCGCTTTGATGCCAATGTGCTATTGGATGCAGTGATGAACAATTAGTTGCTTCTTTGCCTTACCACACTCCAGCCAAGCTTTAGTTATTCATCGCAGTGGCAACAATTCCTCTTCCCTGGTTAATTGGGCTGCATAAGCGATCGCTGCTCTGATATCTTCTAAAGTCAGTGGTGGATACTCGTGAATAATTTCCTCAAATGTCAGTCCCTCGGCAAGGTTATCAAGGATGACTGATACCATAATGCGTGTTCCTTTGATGCACGGTTTGCCGTGACATACATTCGGGTTTTGAGTAATGCGTTCTTGCCAGTTTCTCATGATTTTGAGTGCTTGTAATTAAGTTTAATTTTAGGCGTAGGCGTAGCCCGCACTTCGGCAAGCTCAGTGAACATCGTAGACATCGCTTTCTTTTTAGATAGGTTCTCCATCTTTTAGTGAGTATATATCTGGTTCATCGTTAAGAAACTGAAAGACTCCACCAGTTTGAGCAAGTTGCATTAAGTCACGGGTTGAAGGCTCTGATGAATTTAAAATTAATCTTTCTTCCAATAGCGATCGCTCCTCATCAGAGAGAGATAGGATAACTTGCAAGAGTGATTCAACAAGTTTAGTGTTCATCTTGAGTTATAGGATATTATGCCAGTCTGTCATAATTAGGACTGCTCACAACTAAGATTTATTTTAGGCGATCGCAGTCTACCTTTTGTGTTTAAACAGAAAGCTCAAAAATTCTTCTACTACTGCTCTTGGTTGGTTGTAGCATTTCTCCGCAGGGTAGTGTTCAACACAGAGAATTCCTGATTTTTTAAACCAAGCATCCTTTTCCTTATCCTTCTCATACCTGTCTGGGTGAAAAGAAATCTCTAATATTCCGAATGTCCCGTCTAAACACACTAAAAAATCTACTTCTCGGTGGTCTTCATAAATATTACCTGTTTCATGCCTGACAGCTAGAGGTAGTGGAAAGAACAATACACCTTTCACTTCTAACTCTTGTGCAATTCTAATTTCAGACTGCGACGCAAACTTCATCTCATTGTAAATGATAGGCTCTCTACCTTTTCGGGCAAAAGCTTTCTCTGTAATAAGTCCTTGATTCAACTCTTTTGATTTGGCTATTAGAAATTTAATAGTCTTCTGCCAATTCTCTTCTATCTCTAGTAACTTAACTCTATAGTGGATGGGAAAATTAGTCATATCAACCCAAATGTGACCGTGAGCAATGTTCACAAAATGATCTCTGAGAACTTCCTGTGTTTTTTCTTCCTTTGTGACTAGTGAGTAGAGATTAAGTGGTAGATAGACTAAAAGTGCTGAAGTAAAATCATTTTGATATTCATCCCATGCAGTATCAAATTCTAATTCAGCATCAACAATAATTGCTGCATAGTCGTTCCAGGAATCATTAATTAAAGCTTGAACCCAAGTTCGATGTAATTTTTCTAAAAATTCTGAATCTGGCATCTAAAAATACTTCAAAACATACGAATTAATACATACTATATCCCTAACCTCATCCAGTTACAAAACTAATTTCACAAAAAATCCCCCACCTTGCGGCAGGGGATTTTTATTAATTATCTACAAAACTAGCAGCCGAATTAACCGAACTTACCAGCAGTAGAAGCAATCAAGAATGCGGCGTAAGTCACGATGTAGCCAACAGTGAAGTGAGCTAGACCAACTACACGAGCTTGAACAATCGACAGAGCCACGGGCTTGTCTTTCCAGCGAACCAAGTTAGCTAGAGGAGTGCGTTCGTGTGCCCAAACAAGGGTTTCAATCAACTCTTGCCAGTAACCTCTCCAGGAGATTAAGAACATGAAGCCAGTAGCCCAAACTAGGTGTCCAAATAAGAACATCCAAGCCCAGACAGACAGGTTATTCACGCCGTAAGGGTTGTAACCGTTAATCAACTGAGCAGAGTTAGCCCAGAGGTAATCGCGGAACCAGCCCATGAGATATGTAGAGTTCTCATTGAACTGAGCTACGTTGCCTTGCCAAATACCTAGATGTTTCCAATGCCAGTAGAACGTAACCCAACCAAGGGTGTTCAGCATCCAGAATGTAGCGAGGTAGAAGGAATCCCATGCTGAGATGTCGCAAGTACCGCCACGACCGGGGCCGTCGCAAGGGAAGGCATAGCCGAAGTCCTTTTTATCGGGCATCAGCTTAGAACCACGGGCATCCAAAGCACCTTTGACCAAGATCAAGGTGGTGGTGTGCAGACCTAAAGCGATCGCATGGTGTACCAAGAAGTCGCCAGGGCCAATTGTCAAGAACAGGGAGTTAGTACCAGCATTGATGGCATCTAACCAACCTGGCAACCAAACGTTAGCGTAGTTTGGCCATGCTGTGTAAGCAATACTATCTGGGTTAGATAGCAAAGTGTCTAAACCGTACAGTACCTTACCGTTAGCAGCTTGGACGAATTGAGCAAATACTGGCTCAATCAAGATTTGCTTTTCAGGAGTACCGAAAGCAACTACTACGTCGTTGTGTACGTACAGACCAAGGGTGTGGAAGCCCAAGAAAAGGGATACCCAGCTGAGGTGGGAAATAATCGCTTCTTTGTGCTGAAGTACGCGCTCAAGCACGTTACCCTTGTTTTGCTCTGGGTCGTAATCACGTACCCAGAAAATTGCTCCGTGAGCAAAAGCACCAAGCATCAGGAATCCAGCAATATACTGGTGATGCGTGTACAACGCTGCCTGAGTTGTGTAGTCCTTCGCAATAAATGCGTAGGAAGGCATGGAGTACATGTGCTGCGCTACCCAGGAAGTGACAACACCTAACGCTGCTAAGTGCCATCCCAACTGGAAGTGCAGGGAGTTGTTGTAGGTGTCGTAGATACCTTGGTGAGGTAGGTTGAACGGACCTTCAACAGGAATGCCAAAGAAACTCTTAGCATTTAAGGCTTCCTTGAGACTGTGACCAATCCCAAAGTTTGTCCGGTACATGTGACCAGCAACGATGAATAAAACTGCGATCGCTAGGTGGTGGTGAGCTATGTCAGTCAGCCACAAAGCTTCTGTCTGAGGATGGAAGCCACCCAAGAAAGTCAGAATTGCAGTTCCTGCACCTTCGGATGTGCTGAACACATGACTAGGAGTGTCAGGGTTTTGAGCGTAAACAGCCCAGTTGCCTGTAAAGAATGGTGTCAAACCGGCTGGGTGGGGTGGGGTACTCAAGAAGTTATCCCAACCTACGTGCTGACCGCGAGCTTCGGGGACAGCAACGTGAATTAAGTGACCAGCCCACGCCAAAGAACTAACACCAAACAAACCTGCTAAGTGGTGGTTTAGACGATGTTCAGCACTCTTAAACCAGGCCAAGCTAGGACGGTACTTGGGTTGCAAGTGCAGCCAACCAGCGAACAAGAAGATCGCCGCGAATAACAGCAAGAACACTGAACCGTTGTACAGTTCGCCGTTCGTCCGCATTCCGATGGTATACCACCAATGGTATAGACCAGAGTAGGTAATGTTTACCGGATTGCTAGCGCCAGCTTGGGTAAAAGCTTCGATCGCTGGTTTACCGAAGTGGGGGTCCCAAATCGCGTGGGCGATGGGACGGATGTGAAGGGGATCTTTAATCCACTGTTCAAAGTTACCTTGCCAGGCTACGTGGAACAGGAGGCTGGATGCCCACAGGAAGATGATTGCCAAGTGACCGAAGTGAGTTGCGAAAATCTTTTGGTAAAGATTTTCTTCCGTCATGCCATCATGGGTTTCAAAATCGTTGCCTGTAGCGATCGCATACCATATCCGACGAGTCGTCGGGTCCTGTGCGAGATCCTGGCTAAATTTTGGAAATTTTGTCGCCATAGGTTAAACAAATCCTCTGACCTTTAGCCATCAAATACCAGCTTTACAAGAGTTAGGAGTAGAGACGCGATTAATCGCGTCCGTACTGGAGTTAGGAGTTTTGAATCTAAAAATTACTTCTTAAACTCAGCACTCAGCACTCATAACTCATAACTCAATTCTGCTGATTTCTACCCTACTGAAAGGATGTGTGCATGGAAGAACGCCCAAGTTGTGGCAATTCCTCCCAAGAGGTAGTGAGCTACCCCGACAGCCCGTCCCTGAATAATGCTCAGAGCGCGAGGTTGAATTGCTGGTGCTACCTTCAGTTTGTTATGCGCCCAAACAATGGACTCAATCAGTTCTTGCCAGTAGCCGCGACCACTGAACAGGAACATCAAGCTGAATGCCCAGACAAAGTGAGCGCCTAAGAAGAGTAGACCATAGGCAGATAGCGCACTGCCATAGGAATTGATGACTTGGGTAGCTTGTGCCCACAAGAAGTCACGCAACCAACCGTTGATGGTGATGGCGCTTTGGGCAAAGTTACCACCAGTGATGTGAGTCACATTCCCGGCTGCATCTACGGTTCCCCAGACATCTGATTGCATCTTCCAACTGAAGTGGAAAATTACAATCGATATGGAGTTGTACATCCAGAAAAGTCCGAGGAATACGTGATCCCAACCAGAGACTTGACAGGTACCGCCACGACCAGGACCGTCGCAGGGGAAGCGGAAGCCCAGGTTAGCTTTGTCTGGAATCAGACGAGAGCTACGGGCGTATAGCACACCTTTGAGCAGAATTAGGACGGTGACGTGAATGGTGAAAGCGTGAATGTGGTGAATTAGGAAGTCCGCTGTACCCAAAACAATGGGTGCAGCTGCCACTTTTCCGCCTACAGCCAAAATACCGCCGCCAAAGACATAGCTAACTGGTTCTAGGGCATTAGGTGCAGTTGTACCAGGAGCCAAGGCATGGATATTTTGTATCCACTGGGCAAAAACTGGCTGCAATTGAATCCCTGTATCAGAGAACAAGTCTTGAGGACGACCCAATGCGCGCATTGTGTCGTTGTGGATGTAAAGTCCAAAGCTATGGAAGCCGAGGAAAATAGACACCCAGTTTAGATGGGAAATAATCGCATCCCGGTGACGAATTACCCGATCCAGCAGGTTGTTTTGGTTCACAACTGGATCGTAATCCCGCACCATGAAGATAGCAGCGTGAGCCGCTCCACCAACAATTAAGAAGCCACCGATCCACATATGGTGAGTGAATATGCACAACTGCGTAGCGTAGTCAGTTGCCAAGTATGGATAGGGGGGCATCGCGTACATGTGATGCGCGATGATGATGGTCAGCGAACCCAAGAAGGCTAGGTTAGTAGCTAACTGAGCGTGCCAAGATGTGGTCAGGTTTTCGTAGAGACCTTTGTGACCTTCACCGGTGAAAGGACCTTTATGGTTTTCTAGGATCTCTTTAATGCTGTGACCAATACCCCAGTTGGTACGGTACTGATGACCAGCAATGATGAACAGGACCGCGATCGCTAAATGGTGATGGGAAATATCAGTCAACCACAAGCCGCCTGTTACCGGGTTCAGACCGCCCTTGAAGGTGAGGAAGTCAGCATACTGACCCCAGTTCAAGGTGAAGAAAGGTGCTAAACCAGCAGCAAAGCCAGGGTACAGTTCGGTCAACAAGTCTTTGTTCAAGATGAACTCGTGGGGCAAGGGTATGTCTTTGAGAGCAACGCCTGCATCCAAAAGCTTGTTGGTCGGTGCGGATACGTGGATTAAGTGACCTGCCCATCCCAAGGAACCACAACCTAGCAATACTTGCAAGTGGTGATTCAGCATCGACTCCACATTCTGGAACCATTCCAGTTTGGGAGCGCGTTTGTGGTAGTGGAACCAGCCGGCAAATAGGAATAAGCCTGCTAATACCAACCCACCGATCGCAGTTACGTAAAGCTGGAAGGAGTTTGTAATCCCCCAGCCACGCCATACTTGGAATAAACCGGAGGTGATTTGAATACCGTGGAAACCACCGCCAACATCACCGTTTAAAATGTCTTGTCCAACAATAGGCCAAACGACCTGGGCACTTGGCTTAACGTTCAACGGGTCAGTTAGCCAAGCTTCGTAGTTAGAAAACTTCGCGCCGTGAAAAATCATCCCGCTCAACCAGATTGTCACTACGGCTAAGTGTCCGAAGTGGGCTGAGAATATCTTGCGGGAGATGTCTTCTAAATCGCTTGTATGTGTATCAAAATCATGGGCGAGTGCATGCAGGTTCCAAATCCATGTGGTGGTTTTTGGACCTCTGGCTAAGGATCTGTCAAAGTGCCCAGGTTGTGCCCATCTCTCGAATGAGGTTGGAACCGGGTCATTATCGACGATTACTCTTGCCTTCTTTTCCTCTCGCTCCGGAGGACTTATTGTCATTCGACCTCCTCTCTTGATCAGGAATGAGGAATCATGAATACCACAAAGTAAAGTTTAGTCGCATACTCCAGAATTTTTTTACTGAAGCCGCGATCAAGACCTGATGTGGATTGTTGTTTCTCGTTGAATTATAGAGTCTTAACTTGTACTTTGTTGGAGATATTTTAACAATAATTCAAACTTGCTCGAATATTGCTGAAATTCCTGCGTAATCTGGCTTTTAACTTCAAACTCTTTGTCCAAAAGTCAATAGATTCTCCATTTAATTTACAAACTATAACAATTCGTAAAATTTATGCTTTGGCTGTATGTAGCCAATGTTCCAGCTTTTGCTACTGTTGTTCGTGAATATTTGTATCATATTTCAATTGTCATAAGTAAAAAGCTGTAAATAATATGATTTTTTTTAAATTTCCTCAGATCCACAGCAAAACTTCTGGGATCTGAGGCAGATTTCACCTTTTGGGCTATGTTCCCTATGGACAGTTTGAGCCAAAATAATCTAGTCAATTGTCGAAGACTATCACTGGGTGCAACGCATGAACTCGTGGCAGAAAAGGGTATTAGAGAAGCTCCTCCCTGAGAGGTTCCCGATTCTCAGGTGGGTAATGACATTGGTACTGGTATTAAGCTTGGCTAGTTGTGGCGAGAAAGCTGGCAGCCAGGAAGTATCTACTGGCTATAAAGAAAATCCCCCACAGATTTCTCAAATTTCAAAGCAATTTTCGGAAATTTCCCCACCATCTGTGATCCAAGAACTGCGTCCAATCTTGGAAGCTTATCAGCCACAAGTGACAATTGTGACTCCACTACCTGATGAAGTTTTCCCAGATAACAAAGTCACAGCCAGTTTTCAGGTTAAGGATCTACCAATATTTAAAGACCCACAATTACAACTTGGGCCTCATCTCCACGTAATTCTGGATAATCAACCTTATATACCGGTTTACGACCTGAATCAGCCTTTGGCTTTGCCAGACTTATCCCCAGGTACTCATACCCTGCGCGTCTTTGCCTCCCGTCCTTGGCATGAAAGCTTTAAGAATGAAGGCGCTTATGCCCAGACAACATTTCATGTCTTTACCAAAACCGACGACAACAACCCAGATCCCAAATTACCTCTGCTAACTTATAGCCGTCCTCAAAGCAGCTATGGAGCAGAACCAATCTTACTGGACTTTTACCTAACTAACGCTCCCCTGCACCTCGTTGGGAAGGACAATCCTAACGACGAATTCAGTGATTGGCGCATCCGCTCCACAATTAATGGTGAAAGCTTTATTTTCGATCGCTGGCAAGCAGTTTATCTCAAAGGCTTCCGTCCTGGTAAAAATTGGGTAAAACTGGAATTTCTCGATAACCAGGGAAATCCTCTCAAAAATGCCTTTAATACTACAGTTAGATTGATTGACTACCAGCCAAAGGGTAAAGATACTCTGTCGAAAATTACCAGAGGAGAACTTACAGCAGATGAGGTGCGCGGCATTGTAGACCCGAATTATAGGCTTGCACCTAAACCTACACCCACGCCATCGGTTGAAAAAACACCCCAAATACAACCGAAGGTAGAAAAACAGCCTATTCCTGAAACTGAAGTTCCAAAAGAATCCAAAACACAGCCAGAACAACCAAAATTAGAAGTTCCAACGGCTGTACCATCTCCCAGCTTGTCCCCGACACCACCAGAAATAATTACGCCAACGCCAGAACCACAGCCAGAGGTAACGCCAACCCCTGAATCAACGCCGTTACCGGAAAAAGCTATACCTCAGCCAACAAAACCTAGATTTGGCGGATTTTTTAACCGTGGGGCGGGTAAAGTCCCTACTCCACAAGCACCAATTGCACCATCTCCTAGTTTGCCACCGACGCTGCCAGAGATTATTGAGTCTCCAGCACTCGAACCACAGCCAAACGTAACGCCAACTCCTGAATCAACGCCGTTACCTGAAAAAGTTGCGCCTCAGCCAACAAAATCTAGATTTGGCGGATTTTTCAACCGTGGGGCAGGCAAGACACCTACTCCACAAGCACCAATTGCACCATCTCCTAGTTTGCCACCGACGCTGCCAGAGATTATTGAGTCTCCAGCACCAGAACCACAGCCAACGGTAACGCCAACTCCTGAATCAACGCCGTTACCTGAAAAAGTTGCGCCTCAGCCAACAAAATCTAGATTTGGCGGATTTTTTAACCGTCGAACGGGCAAGACACCTACTCCACAAGTAACAATTGCACCATCTCCGAGTTTGCCACCCACGCTGCCAGAGATTATTGAGTCTCCAGCACCAGAAATAATTACGCCGTTACCTAAAACAACAGATTCCGATCCAGAAAAACCAGAATTAACCAAAAACACTCAACTGCAACTCTTGCGCTAAAGTCTCAACAAATGCGATCGCTCCTACAGGATTTCCGATATTATCCAAGGCTGGACTGTAACAAGCGATCGCTCCCTCACTTGGTACTATTGCTACAAGTCCGCCACCAATCCCTGATTTCATCGGTAGACCAACTCTGACCGCAAACTGGGCAGAAGCTTCGTACAATCCACAAGTTAACATCACAGCGTTGACAATCCGGCGATTTTGTGCAGATATACAGCCATTTTCACAAGCTAGGAGTTTTCCCAACAGAGCTAAATCTTCAACTCGCCCAGATAGACAGCATATTTGCTCGTAGGTGTCAAGTGCTGTTTCAAGATTTTCGAGATGACCGGCTTCGGCGAGATAATTAGCGAATGCTTGATTAGCTGTTGAGCGTGTTAATCGCACTGAAGCCAGCATTACCTGATCTAACCTTAGTTGGCAACCCGCTAATTGGTTGAGCCATTGACAAAATAAAAAAGTGCGTTGATTAGCGTCCTTTCCTGGTAATTTATCAGACAGGGTAATTGCTCCACTATTAATCATCGGGTTGCGGGGGCGTCCGCGATCGCTAACTAATTGTTCTAAAGAATTGAAGGGTGCATCCGATGGTTCCACCCCAACCCACTCAAAAACTGTTTCTGCGCCAAAATGTTCTAGCAGATAAAGTAGAGAAAATGGCTTAATCACGCTCATTAGCGAGAAAATACAAGCTGTATCCCCAAAACTGATAGTTTTCCCCGATTCACAGCAGATGTGAACTGCAAAGCAACCAGGATAAGCTTTAGCTAATTGGGGAATGCGATGGGTAACTCGTCCTCGTTCAGCTTGGATTTTGGCTTGTTGTACCCAAGCTGATAACTCTGTGGTAGTTAATCTATCAAGTCTTTTCAAAAGTAATATCCGCTAAAACCATTTCTAGTTTAGTAAAGCGGTTACTGTTGAGCGGATTGATAGCGAACTTGCAACGTTACAAAAGCTTCTATTCTTTGTTCTCCAGCAACAACAGGCGTGCTGGCTAAATTCATTAGAGCCGATTTCTGTATTAAGTCAGTCATTTCTGGTATAGGTGGACGAGCGCCGTTAATTTGAATGCTAACAATTTGCTGTTGCTTGAGTTGCAAAGCACTAAGAGCTGCATCGGCTTGAGAGCGAGCATCTTTTGAGGCTGCATCAATCGCTTGTTTTTGTGCAGCAGCGATCGCCTCATCGGATGCTACTACTGTTACACCATCAATTCGTGTAGCTCCTGTTTTAATCGCTTCATCCAACAACGTACCAATTTTTTCTGGGGAAATTTGGAAGCGGACAAGATTAGTTGCATAATAGCCAATTATTTGGTTACCATCTTTTTGGCTGTAGCGGGGATTTAGACTGATACTGGTGGTTTCTAATTTACTGACATCTTGACGCGTTTTTAACAAGTTAACAACTGCTTGCGATCGTTTAGCAAGTTCCTGTTGGACAAATCCAGAAGTTTCACCCTGCACCTGAACGCCTAAACTGACTCGCGCATTTGTTTTGGGAATATCCACCATCCCTCGCCCAGAAACCACAAGTGTTTGAGATTGAAATGATGTATTTGGCTCAACTCTGCTTTGAGCCGCTTGACAACCTACCAAACTCAACAAACATAAAGCAGATAGCATCTGTGGTAAAGTTTTACCAAAATTAACTTTCAAACTTGCCAAATAATAGTAAGACATAACTGGAGCAAAAATTTTTGGGCATTTACAATATGACACTTAGGCAATTGATAACTGCTAACGTTACAGTTTTGGAAACTGAAAAAATCCCCTTATTTGGATCATTTAAATCAATCAGCCTTGAAGGTAAGCGATAGAAAAGCGCCCATATCAAAGCTTCTTTTGTGCGTCTTAATTACGAATTACGAATTACGAATTACGAATTACGAATTATCTATGATTCCCCGTGTTAGAGCGCCAGAATTACCGCAAAAGTACTCTTGGTTCAATACCGACAAACCTTTGTTTCTTAAACAACTCAAGGGTAGAGTCGTAATTTTAGACTTTTGGACATACTGCTGTATCAATTGTCTGCATATTCTGCCAAACCTGAAATATTTAGAACAAAAATATAAAGATAGTCTTACCGTTATTGGCGTTCACTCCGCCAAATTTGACAACGAAAAAGAAACAGAAAATATCCGCCAAGCTATTCTGCGCTACGACATTGAACATCCAGTTGTAGTTGATAGCGGTTTTCGGATTTGGGAAGAGTATGCTGTGCGTGCTTGGCCGACGTTAATAATTATTGATCCAGAAGGTTACGTGATTGGCCAGATTTCTGGTGAAGGAAACCGTGACACTCTAGACGAGTTGATTCAAAAGTTAATTCAGCAACACCGAGAGAAAGGCACAATTAATTTTCAAGAAATCAGCTTGACTTTAGAAAAACAGCGCCAACCATTAATTTCACCCCTAGCTTTTCCTGGTAAAGTTTTAGCTACTCCAACGGGTTTATTCATCGCTGACTCTGGACATCACCGCCTGGTTATGAGTAGCTTCGACGGAGAAATTCTACATTTGATTGGTACTGGAAAATCAGGTTTAATCGATGGTGCTTTTAACGAAGCGCAATTTTTTGCACCGCAGGGAATGGCTTATGATGCCGAAAATCAGATTCTTTATGTTGCTGATACAGACAATCATACCCTGCGGCGAGTTGATTTAAAGCGTCAAGTAGTGGAAGCGATCGCGGGAACTGGTGAACAAAGTCGCAATATCCGTCCTCATGGCGGTGCTGGTTTAGAAACCGCGCTGAATTCCCCTTGGGATTTAGTGAAAGTGGAAAATACCCTGTTTATTGCAATGGCTGGGTCGCATCAAATTTGGCAAATGGATTTGGAAACAGGCATTATCAAAACTTATGCTGGTAGTGGTGCAGAAGCGTGTATTGATGGTTCACTCAGCGAATCTGCCTTTGCTCAACCTAGTGGTATTACTAATAATGGGCAAGAATTATATATTGCTGACAGTGAAGTTAGTTCAATTCGCGGTGTGGGAATTGTAGAACCGTACCAAGTGCGAACCGTTTGCGGTAGTGGGAATTTATTTGGTTTTGGCGATGTAGATGGACAAGGTGAAGATGTCCGTTTGCAACACTGTTTAGGAGTGGAATACGCTCAGAATTTTCTATGGGTGGCAGATACGTATAACCATAAAATTAAATTAGTTAGTTCCAGTGGAAATTGTCAAACAGTTTTGGGAGATGGTTCTGCTGGTTTACAAAATGGTCAAGGTAAAAATACTCGTTTTTTTGAACCTTCGGGATTGAGTGCTATGAGTTCATATTTATATATTGCTGATACCAATAACCACGCCATCCGCCGCGTAGATTTGAATACTTTTGAGGTGACAACGCTAGAGTTTCTTGGGTTATGTGCGCCGGATGTTTGTATTCCGCCGAATTTATAAAATGATAACCTCACGTAAAGGTGCTGAGAAAAACTCTGCGTCTCTGCATGAGATTGAAAAGAGAACTAATTAAATAGTGCTACTGCTGGTTAAAGTTTTAAAGGGATGAATTCCAAATTTTTATTCGGAATTATAAATTTATCTGCCTTGATACCTTTAGGTGTGTCAAACAGTAAATCTATAGAACGAGCTTCACCTGGAGAAAAGGGTTTACTTAGCAAATGAACATCATATTTGAACTCCGTCTCTTTAACATCGTATTTGTTGCCTTTTGAGTCAACTAATTTTGATAATGGAAGAATGAACCATGCATCATCCTCTCGTTGTCTTTTACCACTTGTGTTTTTAACGTTTACAGAAACCACTGTCCAAACTTCAGCTGCTTCATATGTTCTGTACTTTCCTTGAATTTTCTGTCCTGCATATTTAATACCTGTTGCGCTAACTCCCCAATCTTTGCGATTAACTTTGCCGTTGACTGCTTTTGAAACTGGTTCAATGTTAGTAGTATCGGCGGCATTTGGTTGAGATGACGAAGGCTCTAATTTGGCTTGTTGCGAAGGTGTACAGGCAGAAATGATAAGTAACAATGCTGCAATAGATAAGTATTCAAATTTATTCATGGTTGGACTCTGGTTGTATATCCAAACCTCTTTAAGCCTTTTGAGAGCTTTGTTATTATAGTTCCCAAAAATTAACCAACATTAACAAATTATAAAATCACGCAAAGGCACTGAGAAAAACTCTGCGTATCTACGTAATTATTTCAATAATAATGTTGTAAAGTGATTGTCTTTAGCGGAGCTTGCATCAGTATTTTTACTGTAACACTGTTAATAATTGCCGATTAAAATAGGACTTACGCAAGAAACCTCTCAAACTCTTATTCCTCCGTGTCCTCTGCGTCCTCTGTGGTTCGATTTTCCGTTGCTTGTGCGTAAGTCCTGTAAAATAGTTAATTAGTTTAAACTATCATGCAGACACTTACTAAATTACATTAACTACTAGGATTAGCATGAACAAGATATGCCAACCATTAGACTTTGATGCTGATGTTTTATTATTTCGTAAAGATACATATACCGTTAGCAGATTCAAAGAATTGATATCTGAAAATTTTAGGGAGAAATTTCGTACATGATTAGATAATACTCAGGTCACTGTTTCACAAAGTTTGCAAAAGCTATGTATAAACGAAGTCTATTTTCAAGCTGAAGATATCACATAGCAATCTTCTAGTGAAGGCATAAATTGTCAACTTTTCAAAGTGGGCTCTACAGACTGGGAAGCAGGGAAACTCAGAGTAAAAGTATCTACATAAATTATTTTTCCATTGATTTCTAAGCAAGGTGTGAAATGGAACATTACTGTAGTGTTAGAATTTTATCCTGAGAATCCTAATGAATCTGAATCACCTTTAGATGATCTTCGTAAAATTATACAAGGAACATGAATACTATCTTCCATATTACCAAACGCCAACAATGGGAACAAGCAAAAGATTTGGGCAGCTATTGCGCTGATTCACTCGATTCTGAAGGCTTTATCCACTGTTCAAAATCAACGCAAATTGTCAAAGTTGCAAATACGTTTTTTTCTAATCAAAAAGAATTGGTGCTGCTTTTTATTGATTCTGATAAAATTCAACCTGAAATTCGTTATGAAGAAGCTGAAATAGGCGAATTATTTCCTCACATTTATGGTGAGTTAAATATTGATACTGTGTATCAGGTGATTGATTTTGAAGCTGGGGAAGATGGCTTTTTTGAGTTGCCGCAAGAAGTTATAAATTTAGAATAACGAACCACAGAGGCGCAGAGGACACGGAGGAGGAGAGATGAGAAGTCAAGAATTTGCAGGTAAGAGATGAGTATAGAGATGGTGTGGTGGGAAATTTTGAGAGAATTAATGCGATCGCTCATCTCAAATTTGAGTAAAAATGAAATTATTTAACAACTAACATTCTATGGTTACTCTTCAACTTAGACAAATTCAAGTTCCACCAGGGCAAAGAATAATACTGGAAGATGTCAGTTGGCAAGTATTTGAAGCAATTCTCAAGGAGTTAGGGGAACATCGCGGGAGTCGAGTAGCATACAGCCAAGGAACGTTAGAAATTATGGCTCCATTATCAGAACATGAGCGATCTAAGGTAATTATCGGAGACTTGGTGAAAGCTTTGCTAGATGAACTCGATCTCAATTGGGAGTCTTTAGGTTCAACTACCTTTAAGCGAAAAGATATCAGTGCAGGTATTGAACCCGATGATTGTTTTTATATTCAAAACTATAAGCTAATGATTGGGAAAGACAGGATCGACCTAACTGTTGACCCTCCTCCTGATTTGGCGATTGAAATTGATGTCACCTCTAAAACCCAAATTAGTGCCTACGAAGCCTTGAAAGTACTTGAAATTTGGCGATATGAAAGCAAAAACCTAGAAATTAGCTTGCTGCAAGGTGAGCAATATGTGAAGTCTCTCATCAGCCCCACATTTCCTAGTTTTTCGATCACTGATCTTATTCCCCGATTTGTGGAAATGGCGCGAACCACAGGAATGAGTTCAGCCCTCAGAACGTTTCGACAATCGGTAAGAGAACAAATACAAGACAACCAAGGCGAATAGAATAGAGCCTCCGGCACGCTGACGCGAACGCGGCTACACAAACTCTCGTCCGCCTCCGTGGACTAAGACCAAATCAAGGTTTCGCCTGGGTATACGCGGTTTATAACTGCCCTTTTAAATCATTCCGCGCTTTACTTAAAGAACGGGGAATTAATCTAGAGCAATTGTGACTGAATTTAATTTACAAATCCCAGAAAATAGCGATGGCTTCGCCAACGCCAAGGGCGAACGCTTATCAACTCCACTGGAAGATGCTGCACCTAGCTTGCTTCCCCTTGGGAGTATGATACACTGCGTCAACACTTCATGCGATCGCCTTGACCGTTACCTTTCCCAAGAATTAGCAGATTTATCCCGTTCCCGCATCCAACACTTAATCGAACAGGGTAATGTCCAACTTAACGATAAAGTTTGCACATCTAAGAAGATCAATGTCAAGGTAGGCGATCGCATCACTCTTAAAATACCAGAAGTCCAACCTTTAGAACTGCTTGCAGAAGATATCCCCTTAGATATCCTCTACGAAGACGACCAGTTACTTATTCTCAACAAACCCGCAGGCTTAGTTGTTCATCCTGCGCCCGGTCATCCAGATGGCACTTTGGTAAATGCCCTGTTAGCACATTGTCCCAATTTACCAGGAATTGGCGGAGTTCAGCGTCCGGGAATCGTCCATCGATTGGATAAGGATACTACGGGGGCGATCGCGATCGCTAAAACAGATATTGCCCATCATCATCTACAAGCGCAACTCAAAGCAAAAACTGCACGGCGAGACTACTTAGGCGTAGTTTACGGTGCGCCAAAAACTGAAAGTGGCACTATAGATTTGCCTATTGGTCGCCATCCTCAAGACCGCAAGAAAATGGCGATTATACCCGTTGAAGAAGGCGGACGATCTGCCGTCACTCATTGGCAAGTATTAGAACGTCTTGGTAACTTCACCTTAATTCACTTTCAATTAGAAACTGGACGCACCCATCAAATTCGCGTCCACAGCGCCAAAATGGGTCATCCCATTGTCGGCGACCGAGTTTATAGTTCTGGTCATTCAGTGGGGGTAAATTTGCCCGGTCAAGCACTCCACGCTTGGCGGCTCAAATTGCAGCATCCCCTATCTGGGGAGTTGATTGAGGTGACAGCTACTCCTCCCACCCACTTTACAAAACTTTTGGAGATGTTAAAAAGACGAACTACTTTATAAAACTAACAACTAGCGTGCATCAGATATGGTAAGTAGGTAGACAAAATTAATTGCACAATGTCATTGCGAATGAAGCGAAGCGTAATGAAGCAATCGCAGGGGTTTGGGATTGCGTCGGAAGCCTCGCAATGACTTTATAATATGTAATTAATTCTGCACAGGTATTTATAGAGTTTTTCATTGCTACATCTTACCGTACTCGTACACCCAATTTTGTATGCCAATGGAGGGGTTTATCTGCTTTTTGCAGGGGAGATTCTGGAATTTGACCTACTGACACGCCGTATTTCCAGTCTGGCGGACAGATAGCAATGTAACGTGCATAACCTCCCAAGCCACCTTTGAATTTGGGATACCCAATAGCGACCAACGCGCCTGTTTCTGGCACCTGATCTAGATTTGCAACACCCTCTGCTTGGGTATATCCATTTTTTAACAGCCAAGCTTCTCCTTCAAATGTTGGGGTGCTGTCTGTATCCAGGGGTTCATGTCCGTGGAAAAGAATTTTGCGGTTAAGGTGCAGAAATTGCAAAGCTTCTAGCTTCACCCCAGGAAACTTAGTTCTTGTGGGTAGTTCGGGGTTTGGCCATTCTTTAGACCAATCAGAGCGAACAAACACAACTGACTCTTGGGGAATCCTACCATGCTGACGTTCCCAATTCTGAATATCTTTGACATTTAGGTGGTAATTGGGGTCTTTGGCAACTTGATCTTGGATCGGAATTACTACTAGAGGACGAACAGCAAAGGTCGCTGGCAACTCATCGATAGCTGGATAATCAGGGTTCCAGTGAGCAGGTGGATCTAGTTGGGTTCCTAGCTGGTCGGTGGATAAATCATAATGAGTTGCTTCAAACCCATCCTTTTGGTAAGTGTATGGCTGATCTGTTTTTGGGTTGATAGCAGGCGCAAACTTTGATGAACCAAAACCTGACCATACAGGAATTCCCGGATCAATCGCATGAGTCAAATCAACATATTTGGCTGACTTGAGCGACTGCTGATAAACTTGCCACAGCGAAGGCTTACGTAATGGCTGTACCGCGTTTACAGACACCAAACCAGCACCAAACAGAACTATTAAACAAACAATTGGCCAGAAAGTTTTTTTAAATAGTTGACGCAAAAATCTATCTAAAATTCTGACTACAAAAGAGCTAACACTAAGGATAACTTGGCTCATACATATAAAATAACCAATTCCCAATGCCCAATGCCCCTTAACAACTAGCGTGCATCAGACATGGGATAGAGTCTGTTTCACTAGTTATATCTAAATGAAACTCCCACATAACCCAGGACTCATGCACGCTATAAAATGATCAAATGGATGTACTAGCCAGCCGCCGACCAAAAATCGTTATTTAATTCCTGCCAGTTGCCGATAAGGTACAGACTTTTCGATATCGATGTTGAATGACGAGATCCTTTGTGGCGCATTGCCAGTTGCATTGACACTTTGTGCCATAGACAAGAATAGAGCTGGATCGCCAGCCTTGGGCTTTTGCTCTTGGGGAAGGAATCTGCGTACTTCTACCTGCCAAATGATTTGAGGGAAACCCAGTTTGGTACGGTGGTAATCTTCGTATCGCGGAGATTTGATGTTGAATGGCAACTCACCCTCAGATTGGGATGGCAGTATCCGACGGCGCTGATATGGCACTGTGGAGTATCCAAAATTGCTCAGGTACTCTTCAGTGTTGAGTACTTCATCAACCAAGCCGACAATCCCCTTGGTAGCAACTACAATTGACCAAGCGATTTTTTCCCGCTCGTTGTATGGGTCGCGTCCTAGAACACGCTGGATTACTTGCTCAACAAAGCGATAATTATTGTTGAGGTCGTAGAAGCTTCTCTTAAAGGTATTGGAAAGCAGCAACCCGCGAATAAAGTCCCGCACTGTAATTTGTCCATTACGGAGTTGAGACTCTAAATATGTTTCGCGATCGGCAGCAAAGGCATAAAAGAAAATTTGACGATATGCTGCTTCGATCAGATCACCTAAATCTGACGGGGACAGTATATTGTCTGTATTAAAAATCCTGGGCTGTTCATCACCCGGCACTTCATATCCAGCTACACGCTGGTTTTGACTTGAAGGTTCATATTCTAACAGAGGAATTGCCACTCTAAAGCCTCCACGTTCTTAACTAAAGTTAACAAGTTTAAATCACATATTAAGGGAGTAGTTGGATCAGAATTTCAGATTCTGATAAAATTTCACGAAACTTAACTAAGGGGAATTTTAAGTATTTCGTCGGAAAAACGATTAGCCTGCTGGATTGAACCCATAGTTAATCAATAAAGGGAGTGGAATTTCCAACTTAATGACTAATGTAAATGGCTAAAAATTTTGTTCACATATTTCAGATTAGGAGATTCAGTTTCACCTTTTTGAATTGAAGCAATAAATTTTAACATTTAGCAAAAGAAATTAATGGAATATGGGGCATTGGGGATTAGGTATTGCATTAGTTATTTTATTCTACCTCCTGCCCCTTGCCTCCTTCAGTGACCGAAGAATAAAAGGATACAGAGCAAATAAATTTATTTATGGGGATTGTAATTTTGAATTTTGAATTTTGAATTTTGAATTCCCCGAAGGGGCTGACCTATCCAAAATTCTAAGGGATCTATGGTTGATTTACAGTAAGGCCAGCTACGCAAAGTTGCTTCCATCCCTGCCTTCCAGAAGGGTGGTTCCAATCCCAGTCCTAAGCATAGATGAGATAGAATGCTAGCAAATTGCTCATTGTGACCAAAGTCTCCTAGATGGGCATGGGCGTATTCATGGATGACTACACCAAACCAGTCTCTAGGTGCAACTCGACCGACATCTACCAAAATGGTGATTGGGTTTGTGAGAATGTTGCATACCCCATCAATGCCGAAGGATTGAGCTATGGGTACTGCAAAAATTTGGATGTGGCGACGCTCTTGGGGATGAAAGCACTCATGACAAACTTCTAGATAGGTGTTGATCTGAGCGTTTACGGTGTTAATATTCTCGCCGATCCAAGTGCAAATGGGGATGCGATCGCGCTTATTTTCAAACACATCCACCATCCCCGGTTCTAGGGCTAGCCCCTGTACTAGATGCAGATAATCTCGCCCACGAGTAAAAGCATCGGTTTGCTTAAGATCATTCACCAGCCCAAAACAGAATAAAACTGTGTTTTTTTCCGAACATCCTCCCCAAGTCTTTCTGTTACTTCTGCTGTGCTGGCAACCTCAACAGAAGTTTCAATGCGGCTTTCTGTACAAAATGATGCCGTGCTGAAGCCGCCAAACCGTTTGACTGTACTGGTTCGCATTCGCATATTTGGGCTGGCAAACCAGAATCGCTCAATGGAACTCATTGTTTCGTATTCGGTTGTCAACACTAGTCCATCTTCATCATCCATGTGAAAAAGACCGACTACAGGCATAATTTCGGCGTAGCCTCTTTCGCGGAGTAATTTGCCAGCCCTGGGGTTATCGCCATCAGGCACGATCGCAAATATGGTTTTCCCCTCATGGTTATCCTCACCCTCTCGATCCCAAGCCATTGTGCCTAGCCAACGCACACGCGACCCTCCGACTGAAAGGCTGGGGTCAATCTGATGATACTGGCATAGTTCAATGATTTCTGGATGATCGGCATCCAGAGTTTCTACCTGTATATCCGATTCTCCCGTCTCTGAGCGCTTGAACGCCAGATGATGAGTTGCACGTTGCGATCGCCACTTACCTGCACTTAGCTGAAAAAATTTCATTGCGTCTATCAATCTTCTGACTCCTACTTATTACTCCTGCGGATGATCTTTACCTTGTTTTTTCTTTTTAGAGTTATTGGTATCTAAACATTCTAAACATTACAGCCATTCGCGGCCAGCTTCAATAAATTCCCGACAAAGGCAGAAGCAGATGTGTTTTTCGGAAATTGTAAACTTTCATTATGAGGTTCTTATATAGCTTGACAATGTAGACAGTTTAATATCTCAGTGTTATGCTGATAAAAAGCGATGTATATCACAGACTACGCCTTCGCAGTAGCAGTAACAATAAATACCCTTCGATTCAGTCAATCCGAGGAGTGAATAATGGACTTCCCAATCGAACTAACCTTAGAGCAACAGTTTCGCTTAAAAAATTTGAAAGACCAGGTAAAAAACTTGAGTCAAGAAGAGGCTCAGGAATTTTTGTTAGAAGTTTTACGCCAGATGATGGTGAAAGATAATTTGGTCAAACATCTGCTCAAACAAGCTTGAGCAAATAAAACACAATATTTTTTCCTTAAGACTTACGCTGTGGCAGAGTTCCATTGAAACGCGTAAGTCTTAATTTTTTGGGCATAGAAATATTACAGATTATTACTTTGTCTCTCATAGTAAAGACTAGGGTACTATTGATCCCCTATGTTTTTGTTTGGCTACTCACAGTTAATCTGATCGAGAGACGCCAGAAATAATATCCGCCATTTGTGAATATTAAGGAGAACTCATGGTTCTTGATGCTTTTTCCAGAGCTGTAATTACGGCTGATGCCAAAACCGCTCCTATCGGTGGTACTGACTTGGCAGCCCTTAAGTCTTTCATTGCTGAAGGCAACAAGCGCCTTGATGCAGTGAATGCGATCGCCAGCAACGCTAGCTGTGCAGTTTCTGATGCGATCGCTGGTATTGCTGCTGAAAACACAGGTTTGCTGCAAGCTGGTGGTAACTTGTATCCCACTCGCCGGACTGCTGCTTGTCTACGTGATGCCGAAATTATCCTGCGCTATGTTACCTATGCGCTGTTGGCTGGTGATGCTTCCGTATTGGACGATCGGGCTTTGAACGGTCTGAAAGAAACCTACACAGCTTTGGGCGTACCTACTGGCTCATCTGTACGGGCTTTCCAAATCCTCAAGGCGATCAGCGTTGCTCATATCACCAATACCAACACTGAAGCTAACGGTGGTAAAAAGTTCCGCAAACTGGAAGTTGTTCAAGGCGACTGCTCTGCTCTAGCTGCTGAAGCTGCTAGCTACTTCGATCGCGTTATTTCTGCTCTGAGCTAATTGCTCATGGCTAAAGGCTATTAGCCAAGCAAACTGAAATTAAAACTCGATCAAATCTAATCTGGAGTATAAAAAGCAATGAAATCAGTTATCACTACGGTTATTGGATCTGCCGATGCAGCAGGTCGTTTTCCAAGCACCTCTGATTTAGAATCCGTTCAAGGTAGCATTCAGCGTGCTACTGCTCGTCTAGAAGCTGCTGAAAAGTTGGCTTCTGGTATCGATGCTGTAGCTAAAGAAGCTTATGATGCTGCCTTCAAGAAATATCCTTACCTGAGCCAAGAAGGTGAAGCTGGCGACACTCAAGTTAAGAAAGACAAGTGTTTCCGCGACATCAAGCACTACCTACGCTTGATCAATTACAGCTTAGTTGTGGGCGGTACTGGCCCTCTGGATGAGTGGGGTATTGCAGGCGCTCGTGAAGTTTATCGCTCTTTGGGTCTGCCCACAGCTCCTTATGTTACCGCGTTGACTTTCACTCGCGATCGCGCTTGCTCTCCTCGTGACTTGTCTCCTCAAGCCTTGGTTGAGTTTCGCTCTCTTCTCGACTATGTAATCAACTCCCTTTCATAATAATAGGGATTGACTAAATGTAGACGAGCGCTCGTCATACTCTGAAACTCAGGGACTCTCAGTTTGTTGCTTGACCTATATCTGGTTGAGTGACTTACTAAGAGTCCCTCAGTTGTAATTAACTGTGAACAGTTATATAGCAATCTGACTTTTCCCGTTAAGTCTGTTTTGCAAGTTGCCAACCTTCACACAGGTCATGCAATTTTAACCAACCTCGCCACAGAACTTGGATACCA
>NZ_JBALFC010000120.1:0-126165 GCF_036917755.1 Nostoc sp. | reverse complement strand
TTCTGAGGCTCGATGTTGACCTTCTGAGGCTCGATGTTGACCTTCTGAGGCTCGATGTTGACCTTCTGAGGCTCGATGTTGACCTTCTGAGGCTCAAAAATGCCTTGGCGATTAGAAATTGCGGCTACACAAACAAAACCTGCCTTCGCAGGTTACAAAAATCTTGGGATACAAAACGCGAAAAGGGCATAACATTGTTATGCCCCTACAAATTGCGTGTATTTTACTAAATTTACAACTGGTGTAATCCCCTACTTTAGATTTTAGCTAACTGGGACTTCGGGTTGCTTTTTCTTAGAACGGTGGTTAAACCTGCGTCCCATCTCATCAATTACTGCATCTAAACCTGTGACATCACCGCTAGCTTTGGCATAGCTATAAATTGCTAATGCTGCGGTATAGGCTTCGCTAGCAGCAGCTATACAGGTATCATCTACCAGTTCTTGTAGTTGTGTTAGAGACAAAAGCACTGGATACAAGTCCTCAAATATCCCTAAATCTCGGCGCATTTCTTCTAAATCAAAAGAACGAGGCAAAAAATTAGGGTTTTGTGTCGCCACTTCTAAAGCTTTACTGACAAAAGCTCGACTTTTATCTCCCATTTTTAGCATTTTTCGCCGATCTTCGGGGGTCAAATCAACCAAAAACGGTAACTTTTCTCTAATTGTAGCGATCGCCTGCATGACTACTTCTTTGTCTGCTGGGGCTAAGTTGGCACTGATGCGATTTTCTGCCATTTTTATTACTCTTTTAGTAGGGCTTAATTTCAGTGTTCCCAAAATTATGGAAGCGATCGCTATTGTTGAGAGGTAATTAACGTAAGTTTGATAAACCTCTCCCTGCCTTAAACTAAAAATCAACTATCTCGACGATGAAGTGATAAAAGTGTTTAGTATAAACTAATGAAACTGAATGCAGAAATCAATGCGTAAACAAATCATTGAATATACATCTCCACTAGATGCGCTGATAGCCCTTACCAAACAGTTAAATACCTATGAAATAAAGTATCAAATGAATTCAGAAGAATTTTTTGCAAAATATAGTCAAGGCGAAACTTCTGACGATGAAGTGTTTGTCGAATGGGCAGGAAACTACCAACATTATCTAGCTCTACACCAAGATATAAAGAGCAAACTCAAAGATAGCGATCGCATTTATCAGAGGGGAACACTCAAAAATACTTGCAATTGCCAATTCCCAACTCTGCTGCTAAAGTTCTAATTTTTCAACTCATGATAACTCAAGCTTCTGTTTCCAGTAAAAGCGCCCGATAACCTGCTTGGACAAAGTGTTGATCAGCTGTTGCTGCAATAATTAAGCCCTGATCTTGCATGACAATAAAGGAAATACAATCAGTTAGTCCCCAAGTTTTGTCTAGACGGGACTGATAGAGCTGTAAAGCACGGTTGAGCAGTTCTGTGTCTACACTCACAACAGACATATTTGGTGTTTGATAGCACTGCTGGATAAATCGGATCGCTGCTGTGCGATTAAAAGCACTCAAAGCATTACCAACTTCAATTAAAACAGCTTCAGTTAACCATACTTCCACGGCGCTTTGGACACGCGGTAGCAGGGTTCTAGCCTTGATATGGTATTGATCGCGTGCATTTAGTAACGCTTGGATAAAAACAGTGTCTAAAAATATTCGCTCACCTGTCATGTGTTAATTTCAGGCTGATGTTTTGGTGTGCCATACAGGTAATGGTCATGTTGACTTGCCCAATCTTCGGGTGCATCAACTGTTCCCGTTAAATCTTCTAATACATCCCACACATCAGCCGCTTTAGTTTCAGATGAGTTAATATCCTCAGAAACGATAGTAATTACGTAGCGCTTGTTTGGCTCTAAATCAAGTGGTATATCTGGTCGCAAAACAGAACCATCAAATGTAACCGTTAAGATTTTGCTCATTGATACCTTCCTTCTAACCACTAATTACCGCGATCGCATCAATTTCTACTAACACATCTTTAGGTAAGCGCGATACCTGGACACAAGCCCGCGCTGGGGCTGTATCTTCCGGGAAATATTTAGCATATATGGCATTTACTGCCGCGAAATCATTCATATCAGCTAAAAATACAGTGGTTTTTACGACATCTTGAAAAGTCGCACCAGCTGCTATGAGGATGGCTTCAAGATTAGCTAATACCTGCTCAGTTTGCTTTTTGACATCATCAGTGTAGACGACATCACCAAGGCGGGGATCGATGGCAATTTGTCCAGCTATGAATATAAATTGACCAGAAGCGGCGATCGCTTGATTATAAGGGCCGACTGGAGCCGGTGCGTTATCAGTACGAATTACTTTACGAGTCATAGATATTACTTTCTCTAACGATGTTTCCTGTGTACGATTTCCGCTTCAGCTGCGATCGGTTTGTAGACTTCTCCATCTGGCATTATTGCACGACTGAAGTCAGCATCGCGATCGCACTCGTATAATACTGTTACGACAGACTGCAAAACATTATTTATGAACAAACCAGGATGAATATTAAAGAACTACTACTCCAAGAAATTGAATCATCCTCAGATGTTCTATTAGCCCAAACACTAGATTTTTTGCGTTTTCTCAAAACCAAACCAGAAACCGAGGAAATATCCCTTGACCTGTCAACGGAAAAAAATGATCATACTTCCAGTCATCAAACGAAACCAGAAATACAAGAAGCAACACCAATTCTGAGAGGCTCTAAAGCAGAAGACTTACTAAAATTTGCCGGAACTTGGCAAGGGGATGACTTTGAGGAGTGCTTGCAGCTTGTTTACGAAACTCGTTCCCCGGCTGAATTTTAGTGATGTATCTCCTAGACACCAATCATTGTAGCCGGATCATTTTCGGAGAAACAAACATCATTCGTCGGTTACAAGAACACATCGGCTTAGGAGTTGCAACTAGCGTTATTGTGCAAGGTGAACTCCTTTACATGGTGCAAAAGTCTTCTCAACAAGAAGCAAATCTTCGCTTTGTCAGAACTTTTCTGCAAACCATTGATCTTTATCCCATTAGTGGAGGGGTTGCCGATGTTTACGGTAGCCTCAAAGGGGAAATTGTCGAACATTTTGGCCCCAAAAACAAAGCAAAGCGGAGAAAGTTTACAGTTCAAGATTTGGGTTTTAGCGATAACGACTTGTGGATAGCATCAACTGCTCTGCACTATAACCTCACCGTCGTCTCAGGGGACAGTGATTTTCAAAGGATACAACAGGTGCAAGCCTTAGCGTTAGAATCTTGGCTTTGACATCCTCACAAAACCAACCGATTCCTACAGAACATTTATGCAAACTGCATGGTGGAGAATTCGAGATATTCCTCTCCCCTCTTCCTTTGCGCCCTTTGCGTCCTTCTCCCAAGGGGAGACGCTAACGCGAACGCGGTTCGTTCCTCTTACCCCAACCTCGGACGTATCCCATAATGCCGATATCGCCAATAATCCCGCAGAATGCGATCGTGGTCAAAACATAAATTACTAGGCACTCGCCAAGACTCAAAAACTCCTACACCCTTAGCATCATCCCCAGCCAGAGGTTCCCCCGTCGCCGTCGCCAAAAACACAATACTAATAGTATGCTGACGGGGATCGCGATCGGGGTCAGAATACACCAGTAATTGTTCAACTAACTCCACCTGCAAACCCGTTTCTTCCTCAGCTTCCCGCCGCGCTGCCACTTCTACCGCTTCCCCATAATCGACAAAACCACCAGGAATAGCCCAACCTAAAGGTAGATTATGTCTTTCAATTAACACTATTGGCCGATGAGGTCGGTCTACTAATTCAATGATGATATCAACTGTTGGTGTAGGATTTCGATAAATCATGCAATTTTGAATTTTGAATTTTGAATTTTGAATTGATTTCTCCCTACTATCGACAGCTTTCAAAGCTGAACGTAGCATGATAGATTGATGCGATCGCTCCCTCCTATAACTCAGGTTAAATATGCCTTTTCCTAGATCAAGTGGCATTTTGCTGCATCCTACCTCCTTTCCCAGTCGATTTGGTATTGGAGATTTAGGCTTAGAAGCCTATCGCTTCATTGATTTTCTCAAAGAGAGCCATCAACAATATTGGCAAGTTTTACCGTTGGGTCCCACTGGATACGGCAATTCTCCGTATATGTGCTACTCGGCAATGGCGGGAAATCCTCTGCTGATTAGCCCAGAAAAACTCTTAGAAGAGGGTTTGCTATCTGAAGAAGACTTTGCTAATTTACCAGGATTCCCGGTAGAAAAGGTAGATTTCCAGCAGGTTGTGCCGATAAAAATTGCGCTACTCAAAAAAGCCTGTGAAAACTTTAAAGCGAATGCTACGCCTATCCAGCATAAAGAGTTTGAAGGTTTTTGCGACAGTAAAGCCTATTGGCTAGATAATTACGCCTTATTTATGGCGCTCAAAGATGCCAACGACAATGCAAACTGGCATGCATGGGAGCGAGAACTTGTCAAGCGGCAACCGGAAGCATTAGCTCAGGCAGAGCATCGGCTCAACGGAGAGATTTTTTATTATAAATTCGTCCAATTTGAGTTTTTCCGGCAGTGGTCAGACCTGAAAAGCTACGCCAACATGCGCGGCATTGACATTATCGGCGATATCCCGATCTACGTAGCTCACGATAGTGCCGACGTGTGGGCTCATCCCGACATCTTTTGCTTAGACGAAGAGACGGGAGTTGCTGCTCAAATGGCAGGAGTTCCACCAGATTACTTTAGCGCCACCGGTCAATTGTGGGGCAACCCGGTTTATAACTGGGAGGAATTGCAAAAACAAGACTTTAAATGGTGGGTACAGCGCTTTGAGGCAATGCTGGATTATGTAGATATAATTCGCATTGACCACTTCCGGGGCTTTGAGGCTTATTGGTCTGTGCCTCAAGGTGAAGAAACTGCGATGAATGGTAAATGGGTGGAAGCGCCTGGAGATGCTTTTTTTGAAGTGATTAGGCAGAAGTTGGGCAAGCTACCCGTCTTGGCAGAAGATTTGGGAGTAATTACACCAGAGGTAGATGCGCTGCGAGACAAGTATGAATTTCCTGGGATGAAAGTTTTGCAGTTTGCCTTTGGTTCTAATCCCGATAATCCATTTTTACCATTCAATTACCCACGAAATGCTGTAGTTTATACCGGCACTCACGATAATGACACAACTGTAGGCTGGTTCAACACGGCTAACGACAACGAAAAGCAAAACCTGTTGCTTTATTTAGGTTGTATTAGTCCTGAAGGTGTCCACTGGGATTTAATTCGCCTAGCTTTGAGTTCCATTGCCAACCAAGCGATTATTCCTTTGCAAGATATTTTGGGATTAGGAAACGAAGCGCGGATGAATTTTCCCAGTGTTGCAGAGGGTAACTGGGAATGGCGCTATCAAGCAGCAGCGTTGACAGAGGAATTAGGCGATCGCTTAAAAGTTCTTACCAGACTCAATGGACGCGCCCCGCAAGCAAATTGAGGAATGGGGAGTGGGGAGATGGGGAGATGAGGCAGCAAGGGAAAAAACACTCCCCCATCTTCCTCATCTCCCTCATCTCCCTCATCCCCTCATCTCAAAACTTAGGTTTAGCAGCAATCCTAATTTCTTCCTCCTTCCCAGGCTCTCCCATTTCCTTGGCTTTCTCTTGATTGACGCTCATCAACACACCACCAGCATTATCAGTTTTCACTGTCAGTTGCTCTTGGGCTTTCCAAGTTCGGTGAGTTCCCTCTGGCAGAATACCCTCAAACTCGGTTTTGCCATCGGCTACTACGCGAATCCAAGATGACGCTTTCAAAGTGACACCAATCTGTACAGCCTGTGCCTGGTGGATACCGCTAAAGCGATCGCTGATTGGTTGAACCTCAACTGACTCTTTTCGTTGGGCTAGTTCTGGTTTCACAACGGACTTTTGTTTTTGGTATGGCTGATTTTGGCTATTACTTGCTTGTAGTACAGCGTTATTTAATAACTGAGATAAGCCATTTACAGAGCAGAAAATTAGGAATATGTAAAGAAAGTAAAGGTGAATCGGACGTAGTTGACTAAGGGGTGAAATATTTCCCATACCTTGGGGGTTAACTTGTTGAGAACTGATCGGAAAAGTGCTAGAAAATTCTACTCCATTCAAGCCGAGTGCTTCGGCAAATAGCCTGAGCAAACCCTGAATATAGATTGGTTCTGGCAGTTCGTTTAAATTACCTTCTTCGATCGCTTGTAATAATCGCCGGGGAATCCTGGTCAATACAACCACTTGCTCTAGAGATAGAATCTGTTCTTGACGCAATGCCGAAAGTTTAGCGCCCAATTCTGCCAACTTTTCCGCTCGTTGTTGCTCTAATGAAAGTGATGGCTGGTGATTATTCTTCTTTCTTGGCCATTTCATGGCTACTGACGCTCCTTAATTCCACTGAATCAATAATTAGGTTGCATTATCTGCTTTTGCAAAAAGTTAATCTCGTAATCTTTGAGGGAACGATATTTACCCTCATCTAAAAAGGGTTCTTTTGAAGTTTGTAATTGAATTGAACCGATAGCAGTCCGATGCAGCTTGATTACTGGGTATCCTAACTGTTGGGCTATACGGCGAATTTGGCGATTTCTTCCCTCCTGCAACACTATTTCTAAAAAGCTTTGCTCGGCACAACGTTCTATTAGGCGTACCTTGGCCGCCCTGGTTTTTCTACCGTCCAACATCACACCCTGACGCCACTTTTGCAGTACTGCTTCTGGAGGATGTCCTTTGACCAAAACACGATATGTTTTGGAAATACTGTGACGTGGGTGGGTTAGTTCAAATGTCAGTTCTCCGTCATTTGTCAGGATTAATGCTCCTGTAGAGTCTGCATCTAAACGCCCAACTGGGTGAATGCCGGAACCCTCTCGTAATTCTTTCGGTAGTAAATCCAGAACTGTTGGTCTGTGGTGAGGGTCGTAGCAAGTTGAAACCACTCCCAGAGGTTTGTGCAGCAATAGATATATTAAAGCCGGACGGTGCTTTTGGGATAAGGGTTTACCATCCACAGCGATCGCATCTTTTTCGGGATCAACTTTTTGACCTAAATGTGCCAATATCCCATTGATCTGCACCCGTGAGTCCCTAATCATTTCTTCGGCTTCACGACGTGAGGCGATACCCCATTGAGCGAGAATTTTTTGTAACCGTGCCTCCATGTGGAAATTGCTTATTTACTAACAATTAAATGATATTTGCATTTTGTCCCTAGTAGGCATAAATGTTACATTTAAAGCTTGTTTAATTACATTGGTGAGATGCCAGAGCAAAATTCCCAAACAACAAATGCAAATAAAATCCGCCTAATTACTCAGGGACTCACAACAGTACTAAAGCTCTGGTTGAGAGCGCAAGTGAGCCAAATATCGGAATTAGAAGTGGAGATTAAAGCCAGCGATCGCCAAATTCTCTCTGGGCGCATCCCCTCGGTATCTATTTTTGCTACTCATGCAGTTTATCAAGGTCTCCTGATTACACAAATTCAATTAATAGCAGAAAATATTCGGATCAATATCGGCTCGGTACTCAAGGGACAGCCCCTACGAATGTTAGAAATAGTACCAGTGGTTGGCGATTTGATCGTAGACGAGAAGGATCTCAATGCTTCTCTCTCATCTGACTTATTATCTACTGCTTTGAGCGATTTACTGGTTAAGGTTTTACCAACAGATTACCCGCAGTCACAACCAATTAATTGGCAAGAAATTATCCTTGATAACAATCAAATTATACTGCGAGGCGTGAGAGTAACCAATAGTGAGACAACACCTCTAGAGATTTCTCTGGGCTTGCACTTACTCAGTGGGCATGAGTTGCAAGTGGCACATATCCAAATCAAGCCTGACCAAGGAGATATATTAGAGGACAATCATCAGTACAATCTGGATCTTGGCTCAGATGTCGATATCCAAGAACTAACGCTGATCCCAGGCAAGCTGGTGTGTCGTGGGCGGATTAACGTTAATCCTTGATGATCACAAATTAAAAAATACTAATATTCTATTTTAAATGATACAGCGCCTATCCGGGAGTAGGGAGTGGGGAGTGGGGAGTGGGGATGAGGGGGATGAGGGAGAAATAATCAATGCCCAATGCCCAATGCCCAATGCCCCGTGCCCAATGCCCTTATAGAAGCGGCAACAATAGTGTCACAAAATAGTAAACCAGAGGAGCTGTAAAAATATAACTATCAGTACGGTCTAAAATACCACCGTGACCGGGGATTAACTGCCCAGAATCTTTGACTCCAGCATCGCGCTTGAGCATAGATTCGGTAAGATCCCCTAAAATGCTAGCAATGCCAATCAGCAAACCCAATGCTAAACCAGTGAAGGGGGATCTAGGCAAGTGTAGATAATAGGCTCCTGCTATGGCTACGGCAAGACTAGAGATGATGCCAAAGACGGCACCTTCTACAGTTTTTTTCGGGCTAATCTCAGACAGACGGGTTTTCCCAAAGAATTTGCCAATGGTGTAAGCACCGATATCGGCTGCCCAAATACACAAAAAAGTCAGCAGTGTTGCTGTAAAACCTTGTCCTAAAGAAGCGGAATTTGCCTTTTCCCAGAAATCTGTCCAGGTTGTGGGCCAGTAACCTCCGAAAGGGAGATTGCTAAAAGCAGCACTATCAATTGCTCGTAACCGCACCCAGTAACTCGGTAAATAACCTACGTAAAATAGCCCCATAATAGAAGCGGAAACATCAGCGATCGTGGCAAATTTGGGCTGGAATAGCAGGTAAAAACAAATAAGTGTGCCAGCTATTGGCATCACAGCATCAGCTAAACTGCCATCAAGGGTACAAATCACCAGCAAAATTTGGCTGACAGCCATAGTGGTTTTAGCAGCAGGAGTAATGCCTCTGGCTCGCACCAAATTAAAATATTCCTGTTGACCCAAGAAGACCACGATCGCAAACATGATGGTAAAGTACCAGCCCCCCAAAAGGGTAACAGAAAGAGCAAGAGCGATCGCAATAATTCCACTAATAATCCGAGACCAAGGCATAGAAGTATTAAATATTGGGCATTGGGCATTGGGCATTGGGCATTGGGCATTGGGCATTGGGCATTGGGCATGGGGCATTGGGCATTGGGCATTAATTAATTAATTATTTTTTCTTCCTCTACTTCGCTGCTTTCCCTGCTCCCCCTACTTCCTCATCTCCGTTTTCCCCCTTCCTTTGCCCCCTCTTCCAATCCCCCATGCCCCATGCCCCATTCCCTAATCCAGTTTCTCACCACTGAGGATAAAAATGGGATCAACGGCGGTAAAGGTTTGAGAAAAGCCGCGTGTTTCTAAGCGGTTAACCGCAGACTGGACGACTTCGATATTTCTAGCCCTTAACAGGGAAAAGCTCTGGGAAATAGCATACAGACTTTCTAGATTAGCAGCTGTGGCTACAACCCGACCCGATGGCGGCAAATAATGCCAAGCTGCTTGCAGAATTTCTTGAATGGGGCGTCCTCCCTCGATACAGACGCGGTGAGGAGTAACTTTGAGGTCATGTAAACACTCTGGGGCACTACCTTCAATTACTTCGACATTCTTGACTTCAAAGCGATCGCAGTTACGCTTGATTAAATTAGCTACTTCTTCATCCCTTTCTATAGCAATAATCTGTCCACCTGGACATAATAGCCCCACTTCTACCGGAATTGTACCCGTCCCTGCGCCAATATCCCACAACACAGAATCTGATTTTAGTCGCAGTTGGGCAATTAATAGTAGTCGGACTTCTCGCTGGCTCAGGGGAATTCCTGGCAAATGTTCAAATAATTCATCGGGAATACCAGGGGTAATATAAGGCCAAAGTTGGGAGGGCATAGAACTACGCAATTATACTAAAGATATCGGTTTGCCAAATTGAAAAGCCATAAGCTCTAAAAACTTTTCAACCCTAGCATTATCAGAAACCATCATGATTGGCGAAATATTAGGCGATGTTCAGGGACAAGACGCGACGCGTCTACGCTACGAAGTTCAGCAGATATTAGGAAAAAAATCAGGGCGGCGGACGTTGTTAGCTCGTGATTTGCAAACTCAAGAATTAGTTGTGATCAAGTTACTCTCTTTTGGTGGTGACTTTGAATGGGATTCACTCAAGCTGTTTAAGCGGGAAGCTGAAATTTTAAAATCTTTGTCACATCCCTTAATTCCTCACTATTTAAACTATTTTGAGGTAAATTTACCAAACATCAGAGGATTTGCCCTAGTACAAACTTATATCCCTGCACAAAGTTTAGAGCAATATTTACAAAATGGGCGGACTTTTACAGAAGCAGAAGTCAAGCAGATAGCCAAAGCACTTTTAGAGATTCTCGTTTACCTACATGGGCTATATCCGCCTGTAATTCACCGTGATATTAAGCCTAGCAATATTTTATTGAGCGATCGCTCTGGCAATAGTATCGGTCAAGTTTACCTGGTAGATTTTGGCTCAGTGCAGACTGTCCTCGCCACAGAAACCGGGACAAGAACTGTGGTAGGAACCTATGGCTATATGCCACCAGAGCAATTTGGCGGACGCACTGTTGCAGCATCAGACCTTTATAGTTTAGGCGCAACCTTAATTTATTTAGTTACGGGTACTCACCCAGCCGATTTACCTCAAAAGGATTTTCGCATTCAGTTTGAACAAGTGGCTAATCTAAGTCCTAGCTTTAGCAATTGGTTAAAGTGGATGATTGAACCCAGTTTAGAACGGCGTTTGAGTTCTGCTGATCTAGCGATGTCTACGACGGGCTCCGCCTACGCAGCTTTAGAGAAACCACAACTAACAAACTCACCTGCTTTGGTTGTTGGCAAACCAGATGGGAGTAAGATTCAACTAACTAAAAATTGGGATTCTTTAGAAATTATCGTTCCACCAGCTGGTTTTGATGCATCAATAGTATTCACAGGTTTATTTGCGATCGTTTGGAATTCATTTATCCTCATTTGGACAATTGGCGCACTCTCAGCGCCTTTTCCTGTCAACATCCCCTTTGCCATGTTCTCACTTCCTTTTTGGGGTGCTGGCTTTGTGATGGTGTATAAAATTCTGTTTCATTTATTTGGACGCATCTGCTTACGCCTGAATCCTAAACAAATTAGCCTAACCTGGGAGTTGTTTGCTTGGAAATTTTATCGTCCCCGGACATCGCCAAGACAAAGTGTTAGTAAGTTGGTTTACATTCCCAAACATTTTACTAAAGACTCTGAAGGCACTAGAATTGCCGTTCCAGCACAATTGGATATTTGGGTAGGAGTAAAAAAATATCAACTTGGTGGTATTAGTGGTGCGATTAAATCTGAAGCGGAACTGGAATGGGTAGCTGATGAATTAAGCGATTGGTTAGGTTTACCAATTCAGCGAGAATAAACAAAAGCAATAATATTAAAAAGGTCTAAAAATGGCAACTACAAGCAAAAGGCGATCGCTAATGGAATTAATTCAAAAACATCTAAACCTTGCACCCGAAAGCACTTTAGAAAAAGTTTTAGAACTTTTAGAGGATGAAGAAGATATTAGAGATGCCCTTGCTGAAATAGCAGACGCAAAAATTAACGGGACTATATCTTGGGATGAATACAAGAAAAAAACCGCGTGACTTACCAAATTGAATTTACTAAGGGTGCTAATAAACAACTGAAGAAACTACCAAGCGATATTAAAGAACGTATCGACTCAAAAATTGAATAATTAGCAATAGAACCACGTCCAGTTGGCGTTAAAAAATTGGCAGACGAAGAATCTTTATATCGGATTAGAGTAGGTGGTTATAGAGTAATTTATCAAATATTTGATAATATTCTCTTAGTGAATGTAATTAAAGTGAAACATCGTAGAGAGGTTTATAGAAATGAGTCCTGATAGACAGCAGTTGTAAAACTTATGCTTCTATGGATAATACTGTCTTCATAGACCGTACAATCGTACTAGCAAAATTTAGATGAGACTTAATTGTAACCCTTACTACGAAACAAAATTTGGTGCTGCTTATTTGGGAAACAGCCTAGAGTAATAAAAGAGGGTTAAATCGACATTAGTCAACCTTTTGAAAGCGATAGTTCTATTAGATGGGAATTTGGATATAAAATTCTGTTTCTTGGCTTGTTTTTGAGTTACATATTAACTTTCCTTGGTGCATTTCTGCTACAATCTGATAACTAATAAATAAGCCTAGTCCAGTTCCTTTACCAACAGGCTTTGTTGTAAAGAACGGATCAAATATTTTGGAAATTACCGATTCGTGAATACCCAGTCCATTATTTTTAATACGAATATTAAGCCAATTTTTATCAAGAATTTCAGTACTAATCCAAATAGTAGGAACGAACGGTTGAGATTGAGGATTTTGACTAATTGATAGATTAGCAATTGCCTCATTTAAAGCATAGATAGCGTTATTTAAAATATTCATAAATACTTGATTTATTTGCGCGGGATAGCACTTTACCTGGGGAATTACTCCATAATTTTTAATTACTTGAATTACCTGATTTCCCGACTCATTTTGGAAGCGGTGACGCAGAAATATGATTGTGTGATTGATACCTGTGTGAATATCAACATTTTTGATTTCTGCTTCATCCAACCGAGAAAAATTTCGCAGTGACAGCACAATTTCTCTAATGCGATCGCTGCCAACTTGCATCGACTCCAGCAGCTTACCTAAATCTTTTTGAATAAAGTCCAAATCCCAGGTTACTATTGCTTCTTGAATGTGTAGCGAGGGAACTGGATAGGTTTGCTGGTAGAGTTGCAATATTTTTAATAAGACTTTTGTATATTCAGATGCATGGGTGAGATTAGCGTAAATAAAGTTAACTGGATTATTAATTTCGTGAGCAATCCCTGCAACTAATTGCCCCAAACTGAGTAATCTGTTTTTCATGGAGAATCATGTCTAGGTTAGTATTCATGAAAGCATTAAATCCCCGTTTTCCGGGAACTTCGAGAATTCTGCTGCGAAAGGGTAGCAACTCATCAATCATCTGCGATCCCTTCGTACCAGCTTGAAAAGCCCCAACTTCCTTGATAGTTTTAAGAATACCAACAGGTTCAACCAATTCCTGGTAGTTTGGCGTAAAAAAAATCGGTGTGGTAATCATCAACACTGGAGTTTGTAGCAAAGACCCTACAAGCTCAACCGTGTTTTCTAATACTTTGGTGGCCCTTGAGGATTCCTCAATGACACTATGTAGAATACCATCAGCTGCAAAGTAGTCATTTTGATAACCAATCAAGATCACAGCAGTACTTTGGGGTTGCATTGTATTTCTAACTATTTAGTATGTACAGACACTTTATTATTCCCGTTCTAAGTGTGTTTGTAACGAAAACTAATTGGTTTTATTTATACCCTGTTTTTACAAGAGAGTCCAGCGCTGATCAGTGGCGAACTGATCAGATTTGAGCCATCAATGTCTATATTTAATTAGAGATGCCTTAGAGGAAATTTATATGTTTGGACTGGGATGGCCAGAAATAGCTGTAATTACCATAGTCGCCGTTCTAATTTTTGGCCCCAAAAAAATTCCCGAACTGGGAACTGCACTGGGCAAAACCCTACGAGGTTTTAAGGAGGAGATGAAAACTCCCAGCGAGGAAACCAATCAGGAAGAAGAAAAACAATGATCAAAGGAGTCAGAATACAGGAGTCAGTGCGTTGGCTCCTCCTGATTCCTGACTAGAGCAAGGTATTAACAACAGAAGAAGGTGTGATCCCATTTTGGGAATCGATGACATTTGTGCCGGGATTTTGTTGGAGTGTCTCTTCCTTCGCTAAACCACGCAGCTTAATTAACTTAATCGCGCGAGTAACGCTTTCTGGCAAAATTACCACAAGGCTGTTATCGGGAGCCATATCTAAGCCTTTATTTATCGCTTCGGTTTCATCCAGAATTGATTCATAGCGGCTATCAGGCTTAACTTGGGTGATGCCTTGAATAATCAACTGGGCGGCTGATCCCCGTACTCTTCCCCGTGTGTCATCGTCTTCTTTGATGATGATGTAATCAAAAATTTGTGCTGCTAATTTGCCCAAGGTAACAAAGTCTTCGTCACGGCGATCGCCTGGGCCACCAATTACGCCAATCCGTTGTCCTGTAGTCCAGTTCCGCACAAAGGAACCTACAGCTTCGTAACTGGCTGCGTTGTGGGCATAGTCCACCAAAGCGTGGTAGTTGCCTAAATTAAATAGATTCATCCGTCCCGGCGTTTGACTAACTGAAGCCCGAAAAGTCCTCAAACCAGCCCGAATCTGCTCAATTGTGACGTTTTGCACGAATGCCGCCAAACTTGCAGCTAAAGCGTTGGCAATCATAAACGGCGCACGTCCGCCCATTGTTAAAGGTATATTTTCGGCTCTTTCTATGCG
The DNA here is from genome assembly GCF_036917755.1 of Nostoc sp. Taxonomy (GTDB): domain Bacteria; phylum Cyanobacteriota; class Cyanobacteriia; order Cyanobacteriales; family Nostocaceae; genus Nostoc. The sequence continues at coordinate 111,805 of NZ_JBALFC010000120.1, read as the reverse complement.
GTGTGTCCAATCACCTTTAACAATTGACAAATAGCCATTTTCATATACTGCGGCTACTCCACCCTTTTGGATGTGCTTTCGCACCAATTCCGAGTCGGGGTTCATTGTGAAGTAAGCAATATTAGCCTTAGTTTTTTCTGACATGGCGGCGACGCGGCGATCGTCGGCGTTAAGTACCGCGTAGCCATCCGGGAATACAGCTTCCGCCACTACGCTCTTAAGGTTAGCTAACTGCTCAATGGTATCTATATCGCCTATTCCTAAGTGGTCGGAGGCTACATTTAAAACCACACCCACATTTGCTGCTTCAAAGCCCAATCCAGAGCGGAGAATGCCACCGCGAGCCGTTTCCAGTACCGCTACTTCTACTGTGGGATCTTGGAGGATCACCTGGGCACTTTGGGGGCCTGTGTTATCGCCAGATTCTACTAAGTAATCACCGATATATGTTCCATCAGTAGTCGTATAACCTACTACCTTCCCAGTCTGTTTATAAATATGTGCTAGTAGTCGGGTAGTAGTGGTTTTGCCATTAGTGCCCGTGATGCTGAGGATGGGAATTTGGCTAGATTGCTCGTTGGGAAACAGCATATCCATGACTGCGCCAGCGACGTTGCGGGGAATGCCCACGCTTGGGGCGACGTGCATTCGGAAGCCGGGAGCGGCGTTAACTTCGACAATCACGCCATCGACTTCCCGCAGCGGACGGCTAATATCCGTGGTGACAATATCGAGTCCGGCGATATCCAAACCGATAATCTTCACTACCCGTTGTGCTAACCAAAGATTTTCTGGGTGAATTTCATCGGTACGGTCTACAGCGCTACCACCTGTACTCAAGTTTGCCGTTGCCCTGAGATAACAAATAGTGCCTTTGGGTGGCACGCTATTTAGGGTGTAGCCTTGCCTTTCTAGCAATTGGTAGCTGGTGCGGTCTAGTTCAATCTTGGTCAGGACGTTATCATGTCCTTCACCGCGATTTGGGTCAAGGTTTGTTTCCTCAATTAGTTCGGCGATCGTCGATCTGCCGTTGCCAATCACATGAGCCGGGACGCGTTCGGCGACTGCGACGACTTTGCCATTTACCACTAGTACCCGGTGGTCGCGCCCAACGTAATATCTTTCGACAATAATTGACCGGGAAACCTGTCTGGCAGCTTCGTATCCGGCTTCAGCTTCTTCCCAAGTTCTGATATCAATGGTGATCCCACGTCCATGATTGCCATCCAGGGGCTTGATGACGATGGGATAGCCGCCAACTAATTCTAGGGCTTGTTCCAAATCGTCTAAGAAGTTGATCACTGTACCTCTGGGGACTGGCGCACCAGCAGCCGCGAGGATGCGTTTAGTGGCTTCTTTGTCGCAAGCTAGCTCTACGCCCAGAATGCTGGTGTTATCGGTCATTGTGGCCTGCATCCGCTTCTGATTCACACCGTAGCCTAGCTGAATCAAAAAACGGGCTTCCAAAGACATCCAGGGAATACCTCTTTTTTCTGCTTCTTTGACGATCGCTTCCGTAGAAGGGCCTAATGAAGCATCACGAGTAAAGTCTTTCAGGTCTTGGATATCTTGCTCTAGTTCTGCCTTGGGATAACGGCCTCGATCAACGATACTCTGGCACAGCCGCACAGCTGCTCGTCCAGCGTAACGTCCCGCTTCCTCGTTCAGGTACTCGATCACTACTTGGAAAATTCCGGGTGTGGCAGTTTCGCGGGTGCGACCAAAGCCGACATGCATACCAGCTAATTCCTGGAGTTCTAGGGCGACGTGTTCGACGATATGGCCGATCATAGTGCCTTCTTTGACTCGCATCAGAAAACCACCACGACAGCCAGGCGAACAATAGTGACCCTCCAGACTCGGCAGCGCCTCAACTAATCCTTCATAAAAGCCAGGGATTTCATTCGAGGGCGTCTCGGCAAGGGTTTCTAAATCGAGGCGCATGACGATCAGCTTGTGGCGTCGAATGCTCCAATAGTTTGGGCCGCGTAAGGTCTGGATCTTGAGGATTCTCATGGGAATAGGTAGATGGAGATTCGGAACCAAAATTCTAGTTTCTTACTGAAATTGACCGCTAAACTGTTCATTGCAAACAGTTTTTTCTTTTTACATGGTATTCTTATCATTTTTCTACGGTAAGAAATAATAAATGTGCGGTCAACTCAGTGTAACCTCAGATACTCTATCCCGTCAGCTGGAGATTCGGTGTACAGCAGGCAATACAGTCCGCTGATACAAGTGAAAGCGATCGCCGTAGCTGAGGATATGGAGACGTAAATTATGCACGGTTAACGGTTCATTAGCACCGACATGGGGTTCGTTGGTGTGGGTGAGTTCGGTGGGATCAACAATGGTGACACTGCCTTTGCCCATGACTTGTAGCCAACCATCGCGTTCAAATACAGCACAAGTATCTTCGTCAATGCCAATACCTAAGCGATCGGGATGAGCTGCGATCGCACTAATCAGTCGCCCCATGCGATTACGGTTATTAAAGTGTTGGTCAACGATTACTTCGGGAATAAATCCTAAACCCGTTGCCATATCTACTAGGGAACGATTTGGCGACTCGCCACTACCGCCGCCAGCAATCATATGATGCCCCATCACTGCCGCTCCTGCACTAGTGCCTGCTAACGTCAGTTGCCCCGCCCTGACTCGCTGCCGAATAATTTCCATTGCTGGCGTATCTGCCAATACGCCACAAAGACGCAGTTGGTCTCCTCCTGTCAAAAATACCCCACTACAGGCTTCTAAGGATGCTTTGATCTGGGAAGCTTCACATTGTTCCCGTTCGCGGATGTCTAAAATTTCTACCTTCTGGGCACCCATTTCTTCAAAAATGCGAATATACCGACCACCGATGATCGCGGGTTCGCGAGAGGCTGATGGAATAATTGTAATATAAGCCTTACTAGCACCAGCACGTCCAAAAAAAGTTCGTAGGATTTCGCGCCCATGAACTTTATCTTCTGCGCCTCCGATAACCAGAACGGCGGTTTTAGTTGCTTGGGGTGTCCTCATTTCTAGCGATTTAGCTTGTAATTGCGGCATTGTGTTTCTCCTGTCAACAACTTCAGGTGAATTTAACAAGGTTCAGAAGCAGCCATGATTTTTGGGCTTTGCTTCTTTGAGAGGACACTTTTTGGAAGTTTGGAACTGGGTCAGGCACTCTCCAAATTCTCGCTTAACGCTCGCGTTGCCTCGGTCTAAAGGTGTTCGTTCCTGTTCCTCAAAGCCAGCGCCTTGTTTTTCACCTGTCCACTTGCAGCAGGGCAAAATAGTCTTTAGGGGGCTAGATTCCCCCTTTCGGGTTGGGGACGAGCAGTTAAGACTACGCTTTTTCGTGAGGCTGGCTCGATGCATCCTGGAAGTTGTTAACTTGATATGATTATTAATTTAAATGTAGTTGTGACAACATTTAAACATAAATTAAGTAATTAGAAAAACTTTTGCTCCCATCTAAAATCCAAGAGGTCTGGTAGTTTTAGATACTATTGATAAAGTTTAACTGGAATTTGACCCGACCTTGGCTTGATGATGTTTGCTAGACATTCAAATTTAAGATTAGTGTCCTTGAATACGAATAACTGTGCGCTTTGATATAGTTACGCTTTTTCCTGACTGTTTTAACTCTGTTCTCAATTCTGGGCTGCTGGGTAAAGCCTTAGCTAAACAGATTGCCGAAGTGCATCTGGTTAACCCACGGGACTTTACCACTGACAAGCACCGAAAGGTAGATGATGAACCCTACGGTGGCGGCGTTGGGATGCTAATGAAGCCGGAACCGATTTTTTCTGCTGTGGAGTCGCTGCCAATTCTACCCCGAAGAGAAGTAATTTTGATGAGTCCACAGGGTCAAACAATTAATCAACCTCTTTTGAAAGAATTGGTGACAAATTATGACCAGTTAGTAGTTATTTGCGGACATTACGAAGGAGTGGATGAGAGGGTGCTACATTTGGTAACTCGTGAGGTATCTTTAGGTGATTTTATTCTGACTGGTGGGGAAATTCCAGCAATGGCTTTGATTAATGGCGTAGTGCGGCTCTTACCTGGAACTGTGGCCAAAACGGAGTCCCTCACGGCAGAAAGTTTTGAGGAAGGGTTGTTGGACTATCCCCAATATACTCGTCCTGCCAATTTTCGCGGTTTGAAAGTGCCTGATGTCTTGCTGAGTGGGAATCACGCCGCGATCGCGCGGTGGCGTTATGAACAACAAATTCAAAGAACAGGCGATCGCCGCCCTGATCTTTTGGAAAAATGGGAGCAGGGGAAAGGGAGTGCCGAGTAGGGAGTGGGGAGTAGGGAGTAGGGAGTGGGGAGTGGGGATGAGGGAAAATGACAAATGAAAAAAATGACGAAAATTCGGATTGGTAATGGCTACGATATTCACCAACTGGTGAGTGATCGCGCTTTAATTTTAGGGGGAATTCAAATTCCCCATGAACTGGGTTTGTTGGGGCACAGTGACGCTGATGTGCTGACCCATGCGATTATGGATGCCATGCTTGGGGCATTATCTTTGGGAGATATTGGTCATTATTTTCCGCCTAGCGATCCCCAATGGGCGGGAGCAGATAGTTTAGTACTATTAACTCAAGTACATCAGCTAATTTGCGATCGAGGCTGGCAGGTGGGAAATATTGACTCGGTGGTAGTAGCAGAACGTCCAAAATTAAAACCGCATATTCACAATATGCGCGACAAACTAGCGGCGGTTTTAGAATTAGAACCAAATCAAATTGGCATCAAAGCTACCACCAACGAAAAATTAGGCCCCGTTGGACGCGAAGAAGGTATATGTGCTTATGCTGTTGTTTTACTAGTTGCCTCAGAGTAACTTTTCTTTGAAACAATCGGTAAAAATATCGAAGACTCACGAGGATAGAATTCAATGATTTCTAAGGACAAACAAACCTTAACTTGGTCGGAAATTAGGGACTTACAAGCTACAAACATAGAAGATATAGACTTCCCTGATATTGTCGCTTTAGACAAAGACGAACAAATTATTCTCATAGCTGAAGTCAAAGGTTTCCCATTCAATTTTCAAGAAACAAAAGCCAAACAATATGCTATTTTACGGCTGATTGATTACTTACAAGCTGCAAAGATAGCGATTCCCTTTGCTATGCTTGTTGATGTAAATAAAATTCTGATTTTTCAATGGGATGGCAATAATTTATCAGAGCCGATTCTCAGTCTTAATACTGGTGATGTGCTTAGTCATTACGAGCCAAAATTCCGCGACAAAAGGATATTTAGTCTTTACCTTAAAGGTCTTACAGAAGCTTGGCTACGTGACTTGGCCTATCATTGGAAATCTGCAATATCACCTTTTACAAAGGAAATGACAGAAATTGGTTTATTGCAAGTACTAGAAGACGGAAGAACTCAACTTTATTAATGATTAGCAGTGATAATTTACGTTGAAACTAATTTATTAATGAGTATTGCTAAAGGGCAAGATTCACAAGCACAAGAATTACTGCAAAATACACCCTCTTCTTTACGTCTAGTAGTGCCAAGTATTTGTTTTGTAGAATCATTGACAACATTGGAACAAGAAGAAAAATATAATCTAGATTTCCTCCGCAAGTTAGATATACAAATTAATCAAGCAGAGCGAGATAATTCAGATAATGCACGATTACTGCTGTTTCGCCTAGAGCAATCAAGAACTAGCTTTCTTGAACGAAATAACGAAGTTAAAGAACGTTTTGATGTAGCTTTTAATCAGCTTATCAGCAAATCAGAAATGATTACATTAAGTACGGGTATTTTTCAAGGAACGTTAAATAGAGCAATTTTTGATAAGCACATTATAGATAGAGTAATCTTGGAGTGTATAATTTTTCATGCTGGCTTACATCCTAATGAAAATAAATTATTTTTAAGCGCTAATTCCAATGAATTTGGCATACGTGAAGTTATAGAGGTTTTACGAGATAGTGGCATTCAGTATTTCAATAAAACCCAAAACTTCCTTGGTTGGTTACAATCTCAATCAAATTAAGTACACTATTTGCATATTGAAATTATGAAATTTTTTAGGAAAATCTTTTTAGCAATTAAACATTTTTGGTTGCCAATAATTCTGACTTCAGCAACAGCACTTACAGTTACTGCCTGCAATCTAGCTAACTTCAAAAGTGCAGATGCTCAAGTGCCGCAATTGGTAAGTGCTATTCTCAGTGATCCCAAAACCTTTAACTATCCTCTCAGTCAGGAATCTCCAAATGTTTTTTCTCTAATTTACGAGGGGTTAATCACCCAAAATCCGATAACTGCGAAAGTCGAGCCAGCATTAGCGGAATCCTGGCAAATTTCTGATGATAAATTAAAGATTGTCTTTACCTTACGTGAAGGGTTAAAATGGTCTGATGGTCAGCCACTAACAGTAGATGATGTGGTGTTTACCTACAACGATATTTATTTAAACGAAGCGATTCCTACTGATGTTCGAGACTCACTGCGGATTGGTAAAAGTCGGAAACTACCCAGTGTGCGAAAAGTGGATGAACGCCGAGTTGAGTTTAGCGTACCGGAACCCTTTAGACCTTTTCTACTGAGTACAGGTTCGCCAATTTTACCCGCCCATACATTGCAAGAATCGGTAAAAACGAAAGATCAAAATGGGCATCCGACCTTTCTGACAAAATGGGGCGTTGATACTCCTCCCGACCAAATTATTGCCAACGGCCCTTACAAACTAGAGCGCTATGACACGAGTCAGCGTGTGGTCTTCCAGCGCAATCCCTACTACTGGCGCAAGGATGCTCAAGGCAATTCCCAGCCTTATATTGAACGGGTAATTTGGGAAATTGTGGAATCAACAGATACTTCGTTGCTGCAATTTCGTTCTGGCGGGTTAGATACTGTGGGAGTGTCGCCAGATTATTTTTCTTTGCTAAAGGTGCAAGAAAAGCAAGGAAAATTCAAAATTTATAATGGTGGACCAACATCCAGTACATCGTTTGTTTGGTTCAATCTCAACAAAGGTAAAAGGGACGGAAAACCACTGGTCGATCCGGTTAAGTCTGGGTGGTTCAATAATGTGCAATTTCGGCAAGCTATAGCTTATGCAATTGACCGCCAAACGATGATTAATAACACTTTTCGTGGCTTGGGTGTAGCACAAGATTCACCGATTTCTGTGCAAAGCCCCTATTATCTTTCCCCTAAAGAGGGGTTAAAAGTTTACGATTACAATCAGCAAAAAGCGAAGGAATTACTTCTAAAAGCAGGATTTAAGTACAACAATAATCAGTTAGTAGATGCTCAGGGAAATCGCGTCCGTTTCTCTTTGCTTACCAATGCTGGAAATAAAATTCGTGAGGCAATGGGATCGCAGATAAAACAAGACTTGAGCAAAATCGGCATTCAAGTTGATTTCACCCCGTTGGCATGGAATACTTTTACTGACAAAACTTCTAACTCTTTGGATTGGGAAGCTTCTTTGATGGGTCTAACCGGCGGATTAGAACCGAATGATGGTGCTAATGTCTGGGCACCTGAAGGCGGATTGCATATGTTTAATCAGAAACCCCAAGCAGGACAAAAGCCGATTCAGGGTTGGGAGATTGCTCCTTGGGAAGCGGAAATAGGGAATCTTTACATTCAAGCGGCACGAGAATTAGACGAAGCAAAGGTTAAAGCGATTTATGACGAAACACAGAGGATTACCCAGGAAAATTTACCTTTTATTTTCCTGGTTAATCCTTATTCATTATCAGCGGTGCGTAATCGTTTTGAAGGCATTAAATTCTCTGCTCTTGGCGGCGCATTCTGGAATATTGAACAAATCAAAATAAGGGATTAGTTATGGGGCATAGGGCATTGGGCATTGGACGACTGATAAATTACAAAAGACAAAGGGTTAATTACCAATGACCGATGAAAAAACATTGCGTAGTTTACCGCCGTAGGCATCGCTCCTCGAGGCAGTGGCCAATGGTAAAGTTACCCCAGATATAGGATTAGACGCACTTGAATCTTTGTCCTATAAACCTGCGGGTGAATTTATTGAACATAATTAGACAGAATTCCAGTAAATTGAATTCTATGAAATCACCCTCCATCTTTTTTGCAATTAGGCGTTTTTGGCTAACATTAATTCTGACTTCAGCAATTGCACTTACAGTTACCGCCTGCAACCCAGCTAACTTCAAAAGCGCAGCTGCTCAAGTGCCGCAAGTTGTCACCGCAGTTTTGAGTGAGCCTTCAACTTTCAACTATGCTCTGAATGAGTCGGCATATAGCGTTTTTGGCTTCCTCTATGACTCATTGATTAATGAGAATCCTGTAACCACAAAATTAGAGCCTGCTCTAGCAGAAGCCTGGGAAGTTTCTGAAGATGGTCAGCGGATTGTAATCACCCTGCGATCAGGAATTAAGTGGTCAGATGGTCAGCCAACGACTGCTGATGATGTTGTTTTTAGTTATAACGAAATCTACCTCAATCCTAAAATTCCCACTTCTACCAAAGATGCCCTAAGAATTGGCGATAAGGGCAGTTTGCCAAAGGTGAAAAAAATTGATGAGCGTCGGGTTGAATTTAGCATACAGGAACCCTTTGCTCCTTTTTTAAGATATGTCGGCGGCATCCCAATTATGCCAGCCCATGTTCTACAGAAAGCAGTTCGCACAATCGGTTCTGGTGGAAATTCTAAGTTTCTCTCAATGTGGGGAACAGGCACTGATCCGAAACAAATTGTTGGTAACGGTCCCTATGTTATGGAAAGCTACGTTTCCAGTCAGCGAGTTATATTTCGGCGTAATCCATACTACTGGCGTAAAGATGCTCAGGGTAATCCTCAGCCTTACATCGAGCGCATTGTTTGGCAAATTATTGAATCTACTGAAAACCAGTTGATTAGTTTTCGCTCTGGGCAGTTGGATGATTTAGAAGTTCCTCCTGAAGGTTTTAGTTTGCTGAAGCGAGAAGAAAAACGGGCGAAGTTTAAAATTTATAACGGCGGCCCAGGCACAAGTACGAGTTTTATTGCTTTCAATCTTAGTAAAGCGAAGAATTCTCAGGGTAAACCTTTTGTAGACCCAATTAAATCTAGCTGGTTTAATAAAAAGGAATTCAGGCAGGCTATAGCCTACGCGCTCGACCGCAAAACCATGAAAACAAATGCTTATCGGGGACTGGGTGAACTGCAAAATTCATTTGTTTATGTCAAAAGTCCCTACTTCCTTCCTCCAGAAAAAGGGTTAAAGGTATATAATTACGAGCCAGATAAATCGAAGAAATTACTGTTACAAGCTGGGTTTAAATATAATGACCAAAATCAGCTTTTAGATGCTAATGGTAACAGAGTCAGATTTACAATCTTAACGAATTCGGAAAGAAAAGTTAGAGGAGATATGGCATCTCAAATCAGACGGGATCTTGGTAATATTGGGATTCAAGTAGATTTGCAAATTCTCAGCTTCAATTCTTATCTAGAAAAACTCAAAGTTACGCATAATTGGGATTGTTACCTGGGAGGATTTGCTGGAGGCGGTATTGAACCCCACGGCGCTAGCAATATCTGGAGGATTGCCGGTGCATCCCATGCATTTAATTTGGGGCCACAACCAGGAGATCCACCCATAACTGGCTGGGAAGTTTCCGACTGGGAAAAGCAAATTGACAGCCTTTACATTAAAGGCGCACAGGTATTGGATGAAAACAAGCGCAAGGAGATTTATTACGAATATCAGCGCATCGCCTCAGAACAGTTGCCGTTTATTCATTTAGTGGAGAGTTTGAATTTGCAAGCAGTGCGCGATCGCTTCCAAGGAATTCAATATACTGCTCTTGGCGGCCCATTTTGGAATCTCTACGAACTGAAAGTAACCGATTAGTCATTAGTCATCACATAACAATATCAGGAAAAATGACAAATGACCGATGAAAAAACTTTGCGATCGCTCCTCGAAGCGGTTGCCAATGGTAAAGTTACGCCAGATACGGCATTACATTCACTCAAAGATTTAACTTATGAATCTGTGGGTGAGTTTGCCAAAATTGACCACCATCGCGCCCTTAGAACTGGTTTCCCAGAGGTGATTTGGGGCCCTGGTAAAACTCCCGATCAAATTGCTCAAATTATGGAGGTGATGCGCCTCCGCAATCCGGTGGTGATGGCGACTCGCATTGAACCAGTAGTTTATGCCGCACTGCAATCAAAAGTTAGCGGTTTGCGATATTACGAATCGGCGCGAATTTGTGCGATCGCTCCTCCTACTATCGAACCACAATTTGCGGGTGAAATTGGCATTCTTTCTGCTGGTACCGCCGATTTACCCGTTGCTGAAGAAGCAGCTGTAACTGCTGAACTTTCTGGTTTCCGCGTCCAGCGCCTTTGGGATGTTGGCGTTGCTGGGATTCACCGCTTATTAAGTAACCGCCACCTGATTGAGTCAGCATCGGTGTTAATTGTCGTGGCGGGGATGGAAGGCGCTTTACCCAGTGTTGTCGCGGGTTTAGCGAGTTGTCCTGTGATTGCCGTACCCACCAGCATCGGTTATGGCGCAAGTTTTGGGGGTTTAGCACCTTTATTGACAATGCTTAACTCTTGTGCTGCGGGAGTAGGCGTAGTAAATATCGATAATGGTTTTGGCGCAGCAGTTTTGGCGGGGCAAATTTTGCGGACTGCCGAGAAATTGCGGTTGGCATCGGCTGCATCTTGAGTTAAGACATTAAAGTTATATCGAATATTTCAGTACACTATCAGTATTTAATGTAAAAAATAAACTGATGCTGAAATTTGCCACCCTTTAGTTCTTAAGCACCAAATATGAGCCACTACAGCGATTTGATGTCTCAGTTATTTTGGCATTTGCCTGTAAATTTGACGGCACTAGCACAAACAATTACTGACCCAGACCTTATGGGTCAGATTCAAAAAGCTTGGAGCCACTTTATACAAACAGGTCAAGTGTGGGCATTGTTGATTGGTTTAGTCATTGGCTATATGATTCGGAATCTAACTAGCTACGGCTAAATCTAGGGGGAGTGGGGAATAAGGAGTAGGGAGTAGGGAAATCAGGAAAATTATCTTCCTCCTCTTCCTAAATCATCATTCCCCATTCCCCATTCCCCACTCCCCACTCCCCTGATAATATTTATGACCAAAGAAGAAAATTGGAGTCCGCGATTTGAATCAGAGTTGCATCCAGCGATCGCTCGTTTTAATGCCAGTATAGGTTTCGATATTGAATTAATCGAATATGACTTGACTGGTTCTCAAGCTCATGCTAAAATGCTCGCTCACACGGGCATTATCTCCCAACAAGAAGGAGAGCAACTGGTTGCCGGTTTGGAGCAAATTCGCCAAGAGTACCGCCAGGGTAAATTTCAGCCTGGTGTCGATGCTGAAGACGTACATTTTGCAGTTGAACGACGACTGACAGAAATTGTCGGCGATGTGGGTAAAAAACTGCATACGGCGCGATCGCGGAATGACCAAGTTGGCACCGATACCAGACTCTATCTCCGCGACCAAATCCAACAAATCAAAAGCGAATTGCGAGAATTTCAAGGTGTTTTACTAGATATAGCCGAAAAGCACGTTGAAACCCTGATTCCTGGCTATACTCACCTACAACGCGCCCAACCCCTGAGTTTAGCTCACCATCTCTTGGCATACTTTCAAATGGCGCAACGCGACTGGGAACGCTTAGGAGATGTTTCTCGCCGCGTGAATATCTCACCGTTGGGATGCGGTGCTTTAGCGGGAACTACTTTCCCCATTGACCGCCACTACACAGCTAAACTCTTGAATTTTGACGATATTTATGCTAATAGCCTTGATGGAGTCAGCGATCGCGATTTTGCGATCGAATTCTTGTCTGCTGCTAGCTTGATTATGGTTCACCTCAGCCGTCTTGCAGAAGAAGTCATTCTTTGGTCAACTGAAGAATTTCGCTTTGTCACCCTCAAAGATAGCTGCGCCACGGGTTCCAGCATCATGCCCCAAAAGAAAAACCCCGATGTACCAGAATTGGTGCGGGGGAAAACGGGGCGTGTATTCGGTCATCTCCAGGCAATGTTAGTGATTATGAAGGGGCTACCCCTGGCATATAACAAAGACCTGCAAGAAGATAAAGAAGGTCTATTTGATAGCGTTAACACAGTCAAAGCCTCTCTAGAAGCGATGACGATTTTGCTCAGAGAAGGCTTAGAATTTCGTACCCAGCGATTAGCCCAAGCCGTGACGGAAGATTTTTCCAATGCTACCGATGTAGCAGATTATCTGGCAGCACGGGGCGTCCCTTTCCGAGAAGCTTATAACCTTGTGGGTAAGGTGGTAAAAACTAGTATTGCCGCAGGTAAACTCCTGAAAGATTTGAAATTGTCAGAGTGGCAACAAATACATCCAGCATTTGCAGCAGATATTTATGAAGCGATATCCCCCCGGCAAGTTGTGGCAGCCCGCAACAGTTACGGTGGTACTGGCTTTGTACAGGTTAGCAAAGCACTTATAGCTGCCCGCGCTCAAATCGCTCAATAAGGGAGTAGGGAGTGGGGAGTAGGAAGTTGAGAGTAGTTTTCTTTCCCAATGCCCCATGCCCAATGCCCAATGCCCAATGCCCAATGCCCAATGCCCAGAAATAAATAAGGGCGTACAAATGTGCGCCCTAAAAGCTAAATAAACTAAATAACAAGGGTTAAAGCAGGCAGCTTATTCAGTGTCAGCTGCTGCTGCGCCTTCTTCTTCCTCACTCTTTGGTGGTCTTTGTTGGAACCTTCTCTGCATTCTTCCTGTCGTAGTCCGTTTACGAAACTTTCTGGCATACGCCTGGTTACGTAGCGCCTTTTCTTTTTTCGGGTTACGGCGCTTGGCCATGTTCACCTCATTAATAAACAACAAAAAAGTAGCAACTAGGCATCACATAGGCAATATCAGCTACCAATGTTATTGATATACTTGTAGCCTAGTGCAGCAATTAATACGCTTTAAACAATGTACTAGTCTACCGCATTAAACCTTGTTCTGTCAATAAAAATTTATAATTATCTCCACCACCTAGACGAAAAATACCCTTTCTTAGATTCAAATATGTCAAATAGATGTAAATTAGCTATACCAATCCTAAATCATTCGTGAAAAGTTAGATCCCCGACTTCTTTGAGAAGTCGGGGATCTGGACACCGATAATTTTCACAAATCAGATCGGATTGCTATAACTAGTTGTTGTTCTTGGAACAAACTAATGAATATTATCAAGAATTAGATAGCGGTATCAAACGCCGCTTAATTTTCTCTTCTGAATTCTGAATTCTGAATTCTGGATTCTAACTTAATTATTCAAATTAATTTTTTGAATGTGTGCTGAAAAACTATTAGCGATCGCTGGTTTGAGCAAGGCTAATGTTAGTTATAAACTGAAAAGTTTTCTGATTTAATAAATATCATGTATAGATGAATACAGTGCTTCTATTGAAACTTGATGTTAGAATTAATAATATTCTACGTAAATCGTGGGAATAAAATCTCAAACCACCAACCTTTTTGTATAAAACAAAACTCAATATAAATTTTATTAGTTGAGTTTATGTAAGTGGTAGAGAAGTATAGAATACAATACATAAATTTTGAAGATTGAACGTTATTGCTTTTTTTCCGGCAGCTGTCGAGTCCACACGTAGTTTATGGCGTATTGGACAAACAGTACTGGGTATGATATTTCGTCATCCCATTACTGGAACTAGTATCATCCCAATTTTACCCGATGGTCGGATAGTACTGATCCGGCGACGTGATGATGGTCTTTGGGCATTGCCTGGAGGGATGGTGGATTGGGGAGAAGATATTCCCAACACAGTCCGCCGGGAATTGATGGAGGAAACCGGGCTAGAATTGGTGAAAATTAATCGTTTGGTAGGAGTTTACTCCGCACCAGACCGCGATCCCAGAATTCATTCAATTTGTGTTGTGGTTGAAGCCGAGGTGCATGGGACAATGGAGATTCAAGATACTTTGGAAGTCGTGGAAATCCAAGCTTTCTCTCCCAATTTCCTGCCTTCAGGACAGATGTCTCACGACCATACTCGGCAGTTACAAGACTACCTGAAGGGCTTGACAACATTGGCATAATAATATTTTGTCATTAGTCATTTATTTTTTGTCAGATGCTAATGACTATTTATTATGGTGTTAAAAGCTAACGACTAATTTAAGATGGATACACTATTCCGTAACTCCCGGAGAAAGCTCTCTCAAGGGCTGATATTCTGGCGTGAAGTCGGTGAAAAAACTCCTATAATTTTTTTACATGGTGGTTGGAATGAGAGCAGTCAATGGTTATCTGTGATGGAGTCCCTTGCACAAGATTTCCATTGCTTCGCACCTGATTTGTTAGGGTTTGGTGAATCAGAGAATCCGAATATCCACCATTCGATAGATTTACAAGTAGAGTGTTTAGCTGAATTTGTGCAAGCTGTCAAGATAGAAAAAGTATATTTAGTAGGGCATTCTCTTGGGGGTTGGATTGCTGCTAGCTATGCTTTAAAGTATCCAGAGAAAGTTGATGGTGTGGTACTGCTAGCACCAGAGGGCGTAGAGATAGCAGGACAAGAAGAGTATTGCCGGAAGATGCGGCGATTAGTGAGCTATCCACCACTAATAGTAAAATTGTTCCGATCGCTAACTCCCTTAACTAAAGTTCTGGGTTGGCATGAAAAAATTGCCCAGGACTTGCAGCTGCGTCAGGCGCTATTGCCGTATCCCATAGGTTGCCAGTTACTTTTTAAAAGGCGACAAGCCGAAATTGAGGCGGAATTACTGCAAAAGCAGCTTTACATGATTGATGTCCCGGTTTTGATTTTACAAGGTGGCCAAGATACACCTGATGCTTTAGCCAAAAGTCGGGTTTATGCTCAACTGATACCGAAAGTCGAGTTGAAAATGATTGCCCATGCTGGAAACGATTTACCAGAATCTTGTGCTGGGGTTGTAGCGATCGAAATTCGGGAGTTTATTAAAACTATCTTAAAAAGCCATAATTTCAACGAATTAAACTAGCTCATTCAGAGTTTGGTGCCATGTACCTTCTTAATTACGAATTACGAATTACGAATTACGAATTAGTAATTATTTGGTCAGTGGTATGAGACAAGTTTGACTAAGTTTGTTGAGGCGGTCTATACTTTTTTGTTTTTCTTGTCTCAATAGTTCACGCCGAAGTTCATAATCGGCTATTTCAGGCACACGTATAACAGTTTTATTTTCTCGTAAAGATTTCAACCACTGCTGTACTTTTGGGTCTATTTTCGGATGCGTTACTTTACTCAGGGGATGAGTGTCTAGCAATATAACTCTACTCATCTTTGTTACTATACTGACAGCCGATTCTGAGTTAAAGCTGCCTGAATCTGAGGATACGTTTCCTCATCGTATCCTGATTCATCAGCCATCCATTCATCAACTAGTTCTATTACCTGTTCTAAGGAATCATCCTCTTTTGCTTCCGATTTCAAAAATTGGGCAACTTCATTTTGTCTGAATTGTAACCAGTCTGGGAAGCGATTTGTTGTACTTGTTATTGGGTTTATGGTTGGAGGTGCTGCAACGATATCAACGTCGATATTCTCACTAGAAATGAATGTATTTCTCCGGTAACTCCCACGATATGGAGTGTTTTGAGTGATATAAGTGTTCACAGAACGAAATAAACGTCGTTGACCTTTGCCCAATGGCAACGATTGACCGTCAATCAAGGTATCGACTCTTGCCCTTACTGCTAGCAATTCCGCTAAAGAAAGGGCATTCAGTTGTTGCATAATCCCATCGAACTGTGATGTTTTAGGCATATCATTTCCTTACCAGATAGGAATTTCTCTCTCCATTCTATGCCATTATTACCTAGCCCTGTCTTCTTTCCTTGCGTTCGCTTTGAAAGTGCTATAGCAATCCTATCTGATTTGTGAAAATTCTTGGTGTCCAGATCCCCGACTTCTCAAAGAAGTCGGGAATCTAACTTTTCACGAATGATTTAGGATTGCTATATATTACCTATTCCCCATTACTATTTCCCGCATTCCCCAAAAAATAAAATTTGGTTCTACAATCAAACCTGCTGTAATTTCAGGATATAAAGCTTGTAGATAGTTTAGTAATAAAGTGCGATCGCCCCCTTTAATTGCAATCTTACCATCAGTAAACAAATCCCACCATGCCTCAATAAAATCTTTAATTCCAGCTAAAATAGTGTAAATAACTCCACTTTGAATTGCTTCTGTTGTATTCAGTGCAAAACGTGGTGGTAAAGATGCAAAACTTCCCTTTTCTACAAATGGTAATTGTCCTGTTTGTTGACCGAGAGCTGCAAATTGCAAGCCTAATCCCGGCAGAATTGCACCTCCAATTAGACACTGATTATCATCCGCAGCCGTAAAAGTCAGCGCTGTTCCTGCATCAATCACCAACATTGGAAAACCCCACGTTTTCCCCGCACCCCATAAAGCTAAAGCGCGGTCAATTCCTAATGTCGGATACATACCTTTAAGCGGTACTTGGTCTAAAGTAATAACACGAGTATTTGGGTAAGTTTGCCAAATAGCAGTTTTGCTGGGAACTACGGAGGCTATGAGAAGGGGAGGGGGGGATGAGGGGGATGAGGGAGATAAGGGGGATGAGGGGGATAAAGAAGTATTTTCTTCCCCTGCTGCCCAATCTTCCCTAATTTTCTGATGGGGTGGAAAAATTTTCTCTAGTAAATCATCCAGGGTTTGACATTCAGCCAACTGTTGTATAGCAGACTCAGGTAGATAGTCAGTATCCCAAGCTGAGTAAAGCGTCTCGCCAATAAACAATGCCCAATGCAGCCGAGAATTTCCAATTTCCAACGCTAACCAAATTTTCTCTATCTCCCTCATCTCCCTCATCTCCCCCATCTCCCCCATCTCCCCAATCCTCTGCGGTTTCACACTTTTAAATTTTTTAAGTCAGTAATAGGTTTTTTAATAAAAATTAACATTCAAGCCGTGTAACAATAAACCTAGAGGAAGAAATACTCATTGTGTTAAGGAGGGGAGTTATGGTAGCGCTCACCGAAAAAACTGAAAAACGGCTGACCATACAGACTGTGGAAATCGCTCAAGAGACGACGGCTATTCGTTCTTTGGATTGGGATCGCGATCGCTTCGATATTGAGTTTGGTCTGCAAAACGGTACCACTTATAACTCGTTTCTCATCCGTGGAGAGCAGACTGCCTTAGTTGATACCTCCCACGAAAAGTTTCGTCAACTATATTTTGATACGCTTACCGGACTAATCAAGCCTACAGAGATTGATTATTTGATTATCAGCCACACGGAGCCAGACCATAGCGGTTTAGTTAAAGATTTGCTGCAAATGGCTCCAGAAATTACCGTTGTCGGCTCTAAGGTGGCGATTCAGTTTCTTGAAGATTTCGTACATCAGCCATTCAAACGCCGGATTGTGAAAAATGGCGATCGCTTAGATTTGGGTAATGGTCACGAACTTGAATTCGTGATTGCCCCAAATTTACACTGGCCGGATACCATCTTCAGCTTTGACCACAAAACCAAAATTCTTTATACTTGTGATGCCTTTGGGTTGCACTATTGCTCAGATAGCACCTTTGATGAAGACTTGGCAGCGATCGAAGCAGACTTTCATTACTACTACGATTGCTTGATGGGACCGAATGCACGGTCAGTTTTGTCTGCCCTGAAGCGGATGGCGGAACTAAAAACCATCAAGATGATTGCCACAGGGCACGGGCCATTATTATCTCATAATGTTGAGGAATTAGTTGGACGTTACCGCACTTGGAGCCAAACACAAACCAAGGTAGAAACGGCAGTTGGGATATTTTACGTTTCAGAATACGGATATAGCGATCGCCTCGCGCAAGCAATTGCCAATGGTATCGCTAAAACTGGTGTCGCGGTGGAAATTGTCGATTTGGGATCGGAAGTAGATTTACAAGAACTGCGGGAACTAGTAAGCCGTTGTGCTGGACTAATCGTTGGTCTAACTCCGGCTTCTGGCGCTGCTAGCATCCAAGCTGCACTCAGTACAGTATTAGGATCAGCCAAAGAAAAGCAAGCGATCGGCGTGTTTGAAACTGGCGGTGGCGATGATGAGCCGATAGATCCTTTGCTGAGTAAATTCCGCAATTTGGGTTTGACAACAGTTTTTCCAGCGATTCGGATTAAACAAACGCCCACAGAAAACACTTACAAGTTGTGCGAAGAAGCGGGTACAGACTTAGCTCAATGGGTAACACGCGATCGCAGTATCAAAGCCATGAAATCTCTCGGTGCTGACTTAGATAAAGCACTAGGCAGACTGAGCGGCGGATTGTATATTATTACTGCTAAAAAAGGCGATGTTTCCAGTGCCATGCTAGCCTCTTGGGTAAATCAAGCTAGCTTTAAACCCTTGGGATTTTCCATTGCAGTAGCCAAAGATCGGGCAATTGAATCACTTATGCAAGTAGGCGATCGCTTTGTTCTCAACATCTTAGAAGAAGGCAATTTCCAACCACTAATGAAGCACTTTTTGAAACGGTTCGCCCCTGGCGCAAATCGCTTTGAAGGTGTGAGAACCCAGCCAGCCGAAAATGGTGCCCCCATCCTCAACGACGCCCTCGCCTACATGGAGTGCGAAGTCGTCAGTAGAATGGACTGCGGCGACCATTGGGCAGTATACAGCACCGTCTACGCTGGACGGGTTTCTAAGCCAGATGCGCTAACAGCAGTCCATCATCGCAAAGTTGGTAATCATTATTAAGAGAGGGAGTGGGGAGTAGGGAGTAGGGAGTGGTGTTTCCTACTTCTTATTCCCCATTACCCCAAAAGCCATGTCGGAAAGCATTATTAAAAAACTGAATAGGAAGTGGTGATTCCTACTTCTTATTCCCCACTCCCCACTCCCCACTCCCTATTCCCTACTCCCCATGTCAACAAACAAACCCCGTGATGTTCAAGTTTATCCAATAGCTACAGATACAAGAATACTGCGATCGCGCAGTTGGTCAAGGCTGAGATTTGAAATTGAATATGCTCTTGCTAAGGGTACAACTGCTAATTCTTATTTAATCGAAAGCGAGAAAACCGCAATTATCGATCCTCCAGGGGAAACGTTTACGCAAATTTATTTAGAAGCGTTGCAGCAGCGTTTCCATGTCGAAGAGTTAGATTATGTAATTTTGGGACACGTAAATCCCAACCGGACTGTAACTTTAAAAGCTTTGTTGGAAATTGCCCCGCAAATTACTTTTGTTTGTTCTAATCCAGGGGCGATAAATTTACGTGCGGCGCTGGAAAATCCCGATTTGCAAATTATTGTGATGCGGGGCGAAGAAACTCTAGATTTGGGTAACGGGCATAATTTACAATTTATTCCCACCCCCAACCCCCGCTATGCAGATCAACTTTGCACTTATGATCCGCAGACAGAAATTTTGTACACAGATAAGTTATTTGGGGCGCATGTTTGCGGAGATCAGGTATTTGATGAAGGCTGGGAAATATATAACGAAGATCGGCGCTATTATTTTGATTGCCTCATGGCTCCCCACGCCCGTCAAGTTGAAACAGCGCTAGATAAACTTGCCGATTTTCCCGTGCGAATGTATGCCAATGGACACGGGCCTTTGGTACGCGATGGCTTAATCGAACTAACCAAAGCTTATCGGGAATGGAGTCAACAGCAAACATCTGCTGACTTGACAGTAGCGTTAATTTATGCTTCAGCTTACGGGAATACAGCCACATTAGCTCAAGCGATCGCTCGTGGGATTACAAAAGCTGGTGTTGCTGTAGAATCGATTAATTGCGAATTCACTGAACCTGAAGAAATCCGGGTTGCTGTCGAAAAATCTGCTGGCTTTGTCATCGGTTCACCAACCCTCGGCGGTCATGCACCCACACCTGTACAAACAGCTTTAGGAATTGTACTATCCACCGCTACTAATAATAAACTCGCTGGTGTTTTTGGTTCCTTTGGCTGGAGTGGAGAAGGGGTTGATTTAATCGAAGGTAAATTAAAAGATGCTGGCTATCGGTTTGGTTTTGACACCATCCGCGTAAAATTCAAACCCGACGATGCCACCTTACAATTGTGTGAAGAAGCTGGAACCGACTTTGCCCAAGCTCTGAAGAAAATCAGAAAAGTGCGATCGCCAAGTCAACCTGCGACAAGTGTAGAACAAGCAGTTGGTAGGATTGTCGGTTCTCTTTGTGTTCTCACAGCAAAAGAAGGCGATCGCTCCAGTGCCATGTTAGCCTCTTGGGTGGCTCAGGCTAGCTTTAGTCCCCCTGGTTTAACCATAGCCGTCGCCAAAGACCGCGCAGTAGAAACACTGACACATACAGGAAATAAATTTGTCCTCAACATTCTCAAAGAAGGGAATCATTTGGGGTTGATGAAGCATTTCCTTAAACCTTTTGGCCCAGGAGAAGACCGATTTGCTGATGTCGCCGCCCAAGAAACTGAAAGCGGTTCTCCCATACTTACTGATGCCCTAGCATATCTCGAATGTTCCGTACAAAACCGGATGGAATCTGGCGACCATTGGCTGGTTTATGCGACTGTCGAGAGTGGCAAATTGTTAGATAATGATGGCGTTACAGCCGTGCATCATCGCAAGTCGGCAACTCATTATTAATCAATCATCTCCAATTTGCGACAATAGTTTAGGCGACCTACTAGCCAAATCAAAAACGCAACTGATTATCAACTCTGCATAGCTAATCGGATATGATCTGGTCATGGAGTTCCAGTGGGATAAATCAAAAGCAGCCGCAAATTTGAAGAAGCACGGTGTTAGCTTTGAAGAAGCCAAAACTGTCTTCGGCAATTCTCTGGCAGTGATCTTTGATCATGAAGCGCACTCTATAAATCAATACAGTTCAGTTAAGCATTTCTTCCTTCTCTCTGTGTTCTCTGCGCCTCTGCGGTTCGTTAAAAAAAATTAACTTTCACAAAGAGTTTTAGCCTTAACTGAACCGTATTGCTCTATAAATGAGCAGCGAGAAATCATTATTGGTCACTCTCAACAAAACCTCTTGCTGTTGATTTCCTTCACTGAGCGTTCCAATGTTATCCGTATCATCAGCGCCCGTCTAGCTACTCGAAAGGAACGTGAAGATTATGAACGAAACGCATACCAGAAAAATCGCAAAATTCTGACGACGAGCTTCCGGCTGAGTATCGCTTCGATTATCAGAAGGCAAAGCCCAATCGCTTTGCTACCCGCAGTGGAACGCAACAATTAACGGTTGTGGTTTTAGATGAAGATGTGGCTCAGGTTTTTACCACAGCAGAATCGGTCAACAAAGTTTTAAGGGCGTTGATTGAGTCAATGCCACAAACAGCAAACGGCGAGACAGCCTAACAACCCCGTTGCATTGGGCGTAGACGCTTCTTGGCTTGTCGTCAGACATCGCAAGCCGTCTTATTCTGATAACTCAACGCTCTCTGTTAGAAATTATTGCTATGACGTTAGGTGAACTTGAAGAGCAAGCACTGAGATTATCTGCCGAGGATCGTTGGCAGTTAATTAATACATTGATGCGATCGCTCCAACCAAAACTTCAGCCAACGTCAAAGCCGAAGGGTTTAGCTGCGAGTTTAATCGGCATTGCAAAGACTGACACCCTGCCACCTACAGATGAAGAAGTGAAAGCCATGCTAGATGAGCGGTTGGTGCAAAAGTATCTGTAATGCGAATTTTATTTGATACAAATATTTTGCTGGATGCTTTGCTAGCGCGTGAACCTTAGAAAAAGCTGAGGCTTTAGGAAAATTTTTTCACGTTGATGCAAGTTTGTTTAGTTGTTGATTTTCTTTTACCTATACAGCCAAATCTCGACAAAACCCTCAAAGACTAAGCACTCTGAGGGTTTTGTTATGTGAGAAATACTGATCTAAAAGTTACCAGTTAAACGCTTTTTTGATGCCATAAGCTGCCAACCCTATAACAGCACCCGCTGCTACAACTGGAGCTGCACCAATACCAATCGCAATACCAGCAGCAGGAGCGAGTACACCAATACCCCCTAATGTAGCCGCAGCACCACCTCCTAGCACAGCACCACCTGCTGCAAATCCTGCTGCTTCTCCAAAATTATTGTCATCGTTTTTTGTACTCATTATTAACATCTCAATGTTTTCTGTATCTATTCTCTATAGCAGTAGCTTTTTTATGCAATAGTATTCTTACTGTACTGAAGATAATTTTTTTATGAACTAACAAAACCTTTGGTATATAAACACTCTGAGGGTTTTACTGTAGAGAATTAGCTTTCTAAAGCCAAATGACGCTGAGGAAGTAGACGCACATCTGCCAAAAATTCATCAGAGAGGATGTAAATATAAGGATTGTGCATCCCAGCAGCAGCGAAAATATCCACCATCTGAACTGTTACAACTGCATTAGAAACAATCTGCCGAATCGCCTATCTAAATCTTCTGGACTGTTAGCCCCGGCTGTAGCGTGTTTAACGAAGGTGGTGCGAATTGCCTGAAATAAACCGATCTTAAAAGTACCGTAGGAAGAGGAGTTAAACCAATAATGTTTTCCCACCAATTGCTTGATGATATAAACTCATTAGCTGGCTAGCATTTAAAGTTTCTACGGCATAAGCTTTTCCTGTTAAGTCACTGAATTCTACTTCAAAAACTCCAGGTTC
Organism: Nostoc sp.; assembly: GCF_036917755.1. Classification (GTDB taxonomy): domain Bacteria; phylum Cyanobacteriota; class Cyanobacteriia; order Cyanobacteriales; family Nostocaceae; genus Nostoc. The sequence continues at coordinate 89,138 of NZ_JBALFC010000120.1, read as the reverse complement.
ATATTCTTCTACAATTGTTCCTACTTGACCGCGATGCAATCCCAATTCTGGTAAGTCTTCGGTTAGGGCAACCACATCTAATAATTTCATTGGTATTACCTCATTGCTTAGATTACATAACAGGTGACTAGGCGGGGAAAGCCTTCATTATTACGCACTATCCAAACGCTTTGAATAATTGCTTGTTTATCTGAACGATTCAGGGGAAAATCAATGATATATTTTTGACCGTATGGATTCCTTTTACCAGGGATGGCATCATAATTTGCTACTGCTTGTAAAAGGATCGCTTGTAATTCTTGTGCATGATCTAAATTTAAGTCTAGTGCAGATTTAAATACACGGGCTTTGTGTTTTCCCTCTGGATGTTCTGGGTTGAGACAGTAACCCGCGATTTTATCTATTTCAACGATAGCGCATTCACGGTTAGGAAGTTTCATAATACGTTTGCTAGAACCTTCTCCGCTTTTCTGACCTGGATATGACCTGTATGTAATGCACCTTACTTGCAAAAGACTAAGATTTCACCACCGGATATTGTTTCAAAACCTGCTGCAAATATTGCCCAGTATAAGACCTGGGATTTTTTGCAACTTCCTCCGGTGTACCCACAGCAATCAATTCTCCGCCTTTGTCGCCACCTTCTGGCCCCAAATCTATCACCCAATCAGAACAACGAATTACATCTAAGTTGTGTTCAATTACTAATATTGAATTGCCTTTATCTACCAATCGTTGCAACACATCTAACAATTTGTGGACATCATAAAAAGATAACCCGGTTGTCGGTTCATCTATTAAATAAAGTGTCTTACCCGTGGCGCGTCTAGATAGTTCTGTTGCCAATTTTACCCGTTGCGCTTCCCCACCAGATAAGGTAGTCGCAGGTTGTCCGAGTTGGACATAACCCAACCCGACATCAAATAAAGTTTGCAACCGCGCGATCGCTTTGGGAATATTTTCAAAAAAGTCTAAACTTTCCTCAACTGTCATTCTCAAAACATCAGAAATAGACTTATCTTTGTACTTCACTTGCAAAGTTTCGCGGTTGTATCTTGCACCTTTACAAATTTCGCATTGCACGTAAACATCGGGGAGAAAGTTCATTTCAATAACATTCACACCCTGTCCGCTACAAGCTTCGCAACGTCCACCTTTAACGTTAAAAGAAAATTGTCCGGCTTTGTAACCCCTAGCTTTTGCTTCTACTGTTTGGGAAAATACATCTCGAATGGCATCGAAAATTCCTGTGTAAGTTGCAGGGTTGGAACGTGGTGTACGTCCAATGGGCGATTGATCGATAACGATCGCTTTATCAATCGCGTTTAATCCCTGAATTTTATCCAAATGTTTGGGTAAGGGAACTTTCTTTGTTAGATGGTGTTGTAATGATGGGTAAAGTAACTCGTTAATTAGGGTAGATTTCCCAGAACCAGACACACCTGTGATGGCAACAAGTTTACCTAATGGAATGTCTACATCTATATTTCTTAAATTGTTGCGATGGGCATTTTTAATTCCCAAACTACGCCCATTTCCTTCGCGGCGTTCTGTTGGCGTGGTAATTACTCGCCTTCCTGATAAATACGCACCCGTCAAGGAATCTTCTGCTGCTAGCAACGTTTGAAAATCACCTTGGGCGATAATATTTCCGCCGTGAATTCCTGCACCAGGGCCAATATCAACTATGTAGTTAGCGGCACGAATTGTTTCTTCATCATGCTCAACGACAATTAATGTATTACCCAAATCGCGCAATTTAGTTAAGGTTTTCAGCAACCTGCCATTATCTCGTTGATGCAAACCAATACTCGGTTCATCTAAGACGTAGAGAACTCCTGTTAAACCAGAACCAATTTGCGTTGCTAGACGAATTCGTTGGGCTTCGCCACCAGAAAGGGTCATGGCTGGACGAGCAAGGGTGAGATAATCTAAACCTACATCTAACAAAAATTGCAATCTAGCTTTGATTTCTCGGAGTACTAAATCAGCAATTTGTAACTGGCGATCGCTCAACTTGAATTGATCAATTCTCTCCCGACAATCCCGAATCGAAACCGCAGTCAAATCTAAAATTCCATATTGTCCCAATTTGACCGCTAAAGCTTCCGGTTTTAACCGTTTTCCCTGACAAACTTCACACGGTTGATCAACTAAATACTGCTCTAATTTTTGCTTAACTAGCTCAGAACCACCCTCATATTGTCGTTGCAAAATTGGAATAGCACCTTTAAAATTTTGGGTTTTTTGTGCTTTTGTATTTCCTTCTTCTTTTTCTCCATACAGAATAATCTGCTGCTGTTCTACTGTCAGTTTGCTCCAATTTGTCTGTAACTCAAAGCCATGAGCTTGGGCGATGCTGTAGAGTAATTCCAGATAATAAGAATTATCTTTTTCTGACCAAGGCGCGATCGCCGCATAAAGTGGCGCTTCCGGGTCAGGTACGATCAAATCTGGCGCAAATCTCCTTAAAGTCCCGATTCCATGACAGTCAGGACAAGCACCATAAGGTGAGTTAAACGAGAACAATCGCGGCGATAGTTCGTCCATTACCGCGCCATGTTCTGGACAAGCAAAGTTTTCTGAAAATACTAATTCTTCTTCTTTTTCTTGTCCGTCGTCACCAAGTAAACTCACAAGAATGGTCGCAATACCGCCTGATTGTTTGAGACACGTAGACAGAGAATCAACCAAACGCTCTTGAATACCATCTTTTTTCACCAGGCGGTCAATTACCACTTCGATGGTGTGGGTAAAATTTTTATCCAATTCAATGGAATCTGACAGTTCGCGCACTTCGCCATTGATTCGCACGCGGACAAAACCTTGGGATGCCAGACTTGACAAAAGCTTACGATGTGTGCCTTTTTTACCCCGGACAACGGGTGCAAGAATTTGGAAGCGGGTGCGATCGCTTAATTCCATAATCCGATCGCACATCTCATCGATTGTCTGGGGTGCAATACAGCGATCGCATATCGGACAATGGGGTTCACCAGCCCGACCAAACAACAGTCGCAAATAGTCATAAATCTCCGTCACCGTACCCACAGTAGAACGGGGGTTATGAGACGTTGATTTTTGGTCAATGGAAATTGCTGGACTTAAGCCTTCAATTGCTTCGACATCCGGTTTATCCAACTGTCCGAGAAATTGCCGTGCGTAGGCGCTGAGGGATTCCACATAGCGACGTTGCCCTTCAGCGAAAATCGTATCAAAAGCCAGGGAAGACTTACCAGAACCAGAAACGCCAGTAAACACAATCAGGCGATCGCGCGGCAATTCCAAGTCAATATTTTTCAGATTATGCTGCCTAGCACCCCGAATCCGAATGGTATTCTGGCTGTTGTGGCTGGGGTACGGAAGATGTCCATTCAAGGATGCTGCTAGCTGGTGGTCTGACATATTGGGCGGCGAAGAGGGAGTTTCTGATGAAACAGTCCTTAATAATACTATCTTTAAATCAGTTTATAGTAGAACAATCGTACTGTTTTAGTTAGTTGTCGTTCTAGATTCATCCCGCAGACATGCTTAAGAGTCTGCTAATTTGGAAGCATCCCGATTAAATATCCTTCTGAGGGCGAAGCTATGGTATCGCAAATCCAACCGCCGACCCAGCCAGAGGTCATCTACCCAGATAGTGACGGACAACCAATCGCTAATAATACCATACAGTTTGGCTGGATTGTAGAAATTAAACAGAATATAGACTGGCTATTTGCAGACAATCCAAATGTATTTGTCGCCGGGGATTTATTTTGGTATCCGGTAGAGGGACGCAATAAAATTGTTAACGCCCCAGATGTGATGGTGGTGTTAGGTAGACCAAAAGGCGTAGGCGTAGCCCGTCGTAGACATCGCTTGTGTTACCAACAATGGAAAGAGGAGGGAGTTCCACCACAAGTAGTGTTTGAAATTCTTTCTCCCAGCAACAGACAAACTGAAATTGGCCTGTGCAATTTTTTTAGGACTTACGCAAAATATCTCTGAAACTCTGATTTCTCCGTGTACTCTGCGCCTCTGCGGTTCGTTATTCCGTAACTCGTGCGTAAGTCCTATTTTTAATCGAACCATTAGAAATTGAAGTTGTACTTGAGATATTCTGATTATGCTAGCCAATGCCGCCACCCATGATGTCACCTGGGAAAAGTTACCGGATGATTTTGCTTTAGAGAACGAGCCAGTGGATAACATTAATCAGCCACTATTGGCTGCTGCTTTAACAGAAAGCTTAGAACTAGCTGGAAGATTGCCCGCCGATGCTTTAACCATCACTAATTACGGCATCTGTGCCACATTGAATAATCGGTTTGTGATCAAAGCACCAGATTGGGGATATGTATCATCTATTCGAGTTTCACGAGAAGAAGTAAAGCGCAGTTATACTCCACGATTGCAAGGTGATATTCCCGTAATTGTGATGGAATTTATCTCAGATACCGAAGGTGGAGAGTATTCTAGTAAACCGACCTATCCCCCAGGTAAATGGTTTTATTATGAGCAGATTTTACAAGTACCAAACTATGCCATTTTTGAACCAGAGGAGGGAGTTTTAGAAGTTTATCGGCGAGATGATTTAGGACATTATGAACTGCAAACACCAGATGCAAACAATCGTCACTGGATTGCCGAAATGAACTTGTTTTTAGGCGTATGGCAAGGAAGCCGAGAAAACCGCACGGGTTATTGGTTACGTTGGTGGGATGACAACGGCGAACTATTACTCTGGGGTTTGGAGTTAGCAGCAAAAGAACGGCAAGAGAAAAACACTGCTCAACAGCTTGCAGAGCAAGAACGTCAGCGTGCAGAACAAGAAAGTCGGCGTGCAGAACAAGAACGCCAGCGTGCAGAGAGATTAGCCGCTCAGTTAAAGGCGCTGGGGGTAGAACCGGAGGTTTAACTCGGAACTTCGACCTTTTTGCTCGGTCATTGGTGTTCGGAACTCGAAACTTCGACCTTTTTGCTCGGTCATTGGTGTTCGGAACTCGGAGCTTCCACCTTTTTACTCGGACATTGGTGTTCAGAACTCGGAACTTCGACCTTTTTGCTCGGTCATTGGTGTTCGGAACTCGGAACTTCGACCTTTTTGCTCGGTCATTGGTGTTCGGAACTCGAAACGCCAAGTTCAGAAGTGCGATCGCATCTCTAATTTACCAAGCGATCGCCTTTTATGAATATTAACTCCCTCATCCCCCTCATCCCCCTCATCTCCCTCATCTACCTACTCCCTTGGACACACCTTAGCCCCATCAGGATGGCTAGCCAAATAACTCTTAAGCCAACTGCAACCCTGTGCTAATAAATCATCAAGATTCAGATTCCACAATTTGATAGTCTTGTCATTACTGGCGGAAGCTAAAGTTTTGCCATCCGGGCTGAAGACGACGCTGTTGACCCAATCGTTATGCCCAGTCAAAGTGGAAATTTCTTTGCCCGTGTCGAGATTCCATAATTTGATGGTGTGGTCATTACTGGCGGAAGCTAAGGTTTTGCCATCCGGGCTGAAGACGACGCTCTTGACCGAAAAGCTATGCCCAGTCAAAGTGGAAATTTCTTTGCCTGTGTCCACATTCCACAACTTGATGGTCTTGTCAATACTGGCGGAAGCTAAAGTTTTACCATCTGGGCTGAATACGACACTGTTGACCCAACCACTGTGCCCCCTAAGAGTGGAAATTTCTTTGCCCGTCTCGCTATTCCACAATTTGATGGTGTGGTCATTACTGGCTGAAGCTAAAGTTTTACCATCTGGGCTGAATACGACGCTATTGACCGAATCGCTATGCTCCCTAAGAGTAGAAATTTCTTTGCCTGTGTGGACATTCCACAATTTGATGGTGTGGTCATTACTGGCTGAAGCTAAAGTTTTGCCATCCGGACTGAAGATGACGCTGTTGACCCAATCGTTATGCCCAGTCAAAGTGGAAATTTCTTTGCCCGTGTCGAGATTCCACAATTTGATGTTGTCGTAAACACTTGCGGAAGCTAAAGTTTTGCCATCTGGGCTGAATACGGCGCTGTTGACTGGAGAGCTATGCCCCCTGAGAGTGGAAATTTCTTTGCCCGTGTCGAGATTCCACAATTTGATGGTGTCGTCACGACTTGCGGAAGCTAAAGTTTTGCCATCTGGGCTGAATACGACGCTCTTGATCAAATCGCTATGCCCCCTGAGAGTGGTAATTTTTTTGTCGCTGTGAAGATTCCACAATTTGATGGTTTTGTCAGCACTACCGGAAGCTAAAGTTTTGCCATCTGGGCTGAAGACGACGCTGTTGACCCAATCGCTATGCCCCCTGAGAGTAGTAATTTCTTTGTCGCTGTGAAGATTCCACAATTTTATGGTATTGTCACGACTTGCGGAAGCTAAAGTTTTGCCATCCGGGCTGAAGACGACGCTCTTGATCAAATCGCTATGCCCCCTGAGAGTGGTAATTTCTTTGCCCGTTTCCCGATTCCACAATTTGATGATGTTGTCACCACTGGCGGAAGCTAAAGTCTTGCCACCTGGGCTGAATACGACACTCTGGACAGGAACGCTATGCCCCCTGAGAGTGGTAATTTCTTTGCCTGTGTCGAGATTCCACAATTTGATGGTTTTGTCAGCACTACCGGAAGCTAAAGTTTTGCCATCTGGGCTGAAGACGACGCTGTTGACCCAATCGCTATGCCCCCTGAGAGTGGTAATTTCTTTGCCCGTTTCCCGATTCCACAGTTTGATAGTCTTGTCATTGCTGGCGGAAGCTAAAGTTTTGCTATCTGGGCTAAATACGACGCTGTTGAGCGAATCACTATGCCCCATGAGAGTGGTAATTTCTTTGCCCGTGTCGAGATTCCACAATTTAATGGTCTTGTCACTACTGGCGGAAGCTAAAGTTTTGCCATCCGGGCTGAAGACGACGCTGTTGACCCAACCGCTATGCCCCCTGAGAGTGGTAATTTCTTTGCCCGTGTCGAGATTCCACAATTTGATAGTCTTGTCAGCACTACCGGAAGCTAAAGTTTTACCATCTGGGCTGAAGACGACGCTGTTGACCCAATAGCTATGCCCTTCCAGATGATTTTGTTCATAAATATTAAATAAAATTCTCTGTAAACTAAACAAAGGGCTGAATGCTGGATATTCTGCTAAAGATTGTTTATCTTTGACCAGACTTTTCAATGTTCCTGCTGTTTGTACTGCTAGTAGCAGAGCATCTATTTCCTTTAAATCATCAAACAGTCGCAACGCATTTGTTCCGTCTCGTTCCAATCGCGTAGCCGTTAAAGCAACTTTTCTGGCATCGACTGCCGCATTCAGAGCAATTTGCGCCTGCTTTTGTTCTTGCCTTGCCCGATTTAAATCTGCAACAGCTTTTTGACGCTGCTGTTGTGCCTCTTGTCGTTGTTGAATCGCTTGGTTTGCCTGTACTTCAGCTTGACTAGCCTTTGCACTAGCTGCTGCGACTTTGTTTTGGGCTAGTTTTAGGTTTTGCTGTGCCTGATTCACTTTGGCATTTGCAGCATTCAGTTTTGAAGTTGCGTTACTAAGATTCCGTTTTGCCTGTGCTGCCTGTTCCGATATCCTTTGATTGTCGCGTGATATTTTGGCATTGTCTGCCAATATTCGCTGATTCTCTTGCTTGGTTGCTGCGGTTTCTGTCTTAGCATTATTTAATTCTGTTTGGGCATTATCTCTTTCTGCCTTTGCTGTTCCTGCTTGTCCCAATTCATATTGAGCAAATATTAATGATGCAACTGCCCCCAGCCCAGTCAGTCCTAACACCAAAGAACCAATACGAATCCGTTGATTAGCTTTGTGGTTTGCCTTTGCTAAAACTTGCTTTGCCTGTTCCTCTGCCTCCAGCCTTTTCTGCACATCGCGCTTTTCCAATTCCTGGCTAGCAGCTAAAAACTGATAGTCCGAATCACTTAAACTTTTACCTACTGCCCATTCTTGAGCATCATACAAAGTCTTTCCCCGCAACAAGCGCGACTCATCTTGACATTCAGACTCAACCCAGGCGTTGAATGTATCGGAGTAAGGACGCAAGTTTGCTAAGATGCGATCGCACCATTCCTGCTTAAACACCTCTGCATAAATCCGGTTATAAATTTGTAACTTCCCCTCTCGCTTCACTACCAGCCCCGTCAGCCGCAGTTCCGTTTGTTCAGGACTATCATCAGCTACTATCTCTCCGTGCTGCAAAATCTGCTGATACAATCCCAACAATCGCCCAGTCCTCTGTTCCCCACTCTGCAAAATTCTGTCTCGAATTGTCTTCAAATGCTCCGGTTCGTCCTGCGTCTCCCAATACTCAATAATCCCCTTGCGTACCAACTCTTCCACCCAATCCCCAGCTCCTAACCCCCAGTTCTTAGTCTCCAGTCCTCCCTGCACTAGTAATTTACAAACTTTTTGTGTCAAAAACGGCTGTCCCCCCGTCCAGTCCAGCACCACCTGCATCAACTCTTGAGAATCGCCCACTTCTGCCAATCCATGTGCCAAGGGTTGCGCCTCTTGGAGTTTAAACCCAGTCAAATCAATTGCCTGTCCAATATTAAAAGGTGTCCGGCGTTTGTCTTGAATCAAATCTGAAGGCGTAGACACTCCAATCAAAGCAAAGGTAAGGTAATTATATTCAGGATGGTCTGCTCGTCGGTTGTAGCAATCGCGGATAATTGCAAAAAAGTCATCTAAGTTGAATGAAAGACTCAGAACACTGTCAATTTCATCAATAAAAATAATAATCTTTTCAGTAATTGTTTTTAGTAATATTGTTTCAATAAACTTGCTCAAACGCTGTACTGGTGAAAGTAAAACGTTGTCAGTCCACCAAGTATCTAAATCAAAAGTTGTATAAATATTCAAACTTCCCACTAGAGTATCAATCACCCCGGCATACCACTGTTTTGGCGTAATATCTGCCGTCCCAATAGCTGTAATATCAACAACAGCACAAGCAAATCCCTCAGTTTGCAACTGCTGCATTACCTGCACCCGCAAGCTAGATTTCCCCATCTGCCGAGAATTGAGTACATAACAAAAATCCCCAGCTTTCAAGCCTTCATAGAGGTCATGGTCAGCTTGCCGTCTAACATAAGTTGGTGCATTTTGAGGCAGACTACCACCGACTTGATATTGGTACTGGGTCATAAACAATTAAAAATTCAGCGCGAGTTAAACAAACCTCTCCCTGCCTTGAACTAAAGTTCAAGTCTGTCTCTCTCCGAATCGGAGAGGGACGGTTTTGCGTAGTAAAACCAGGGAGAGGTCATAATTACAAATTACGAATTAAACCAGCTAGATGTTTTAAGACTTTTACCACAGTATATAAGTCATCCCCACAATTAAGCGACAGTGTATAAGATAAGGCATATCTCGGTGTACTCTGTTTCGTCAACTTAATAAATTGAAATTCACTACCATTGGTGACAAACCCAAAAACAGGTTTTGCCGAAGTTGCATCTGCCAACATATAAGCCAATGCTTGTGGAATTGCTGGCACTAAGGAGTAATCTGCTCGTTTTGCCTCAATAACGAGAACCCAAAGTGGAGGATGAAACACCAAGATATCAATACGTCCTCTGATAATCATGCCTTCGTCTTCAGAAGAAATTCTGACCTCTTCTTTCGACGCGATGTAAAAAGGCGGTTGATAAAAACCTGCTAGACGCAATAGTGGAGATAGCACGACTATTTTGACTACAGGTTCTAAAATAGGATATTTCGATAGATGCAAATATTCTGTCTTGACTTCGTTGAGAGATTGCTTTTCTAAATCACTCAACTCAGGTAAATCTTGCTGCCACTCTAAAAAAAACTGTTCGTTGTCTGCACGTTGTAGCCCAAATTTATCGATGAGTTCGGCTAAGGTTATATCTCTTCCTTGAATAAATTGAACCATTATTAATCCTTTTTGCTAAATGGTAATTGCAGATAAAAGTCCTATTCCCCTCCTAATGTACTTTTTTAATTTTTAATTCCCAAGCGATGCCCAAAATATTGCCTATACAAATCACACAAAGGCACTACTTGATTGCCTTTAAAGTTAACTAACCCCATACTGCGGAGTTTAAACGCTTCAGTTGTACCTACATCCACGGGGCTATTTGCCATCATCACTTGTTTGACCGCCGCTAGCAATTCTGCATCCTCTTGCAAATTCAGCCAATGGCGGAGTAAATGGTCACTGTAAGGTCCTTCCTGAGTTGCAGCGATTTTTTGCAGATTTTCCAGCGTCATCCGACCACGGGCAATTTCATAAAGCGCTACCCGCACTAAATAAGGATGACCACCCACCAGTGTCATTAATTCTTCAATTTGTGAGTTAGACCAATTGAGTCTGTGACGCTGTACTAAGTTTTGTACTTGTATTTGATTTAAGTATGGCAACTCAATAGGTAAGCCCACATTAAAAGGCGACTGATTAATATTGAGTGGGATATAAACTTCCTTAGAATGCACAATCACCAACCGGAGATTTTTCCAAACTGTCTCATTCTTTGACCGTTCATGCCAAGCTCGTAGCAATCCAAAAAAATCAGCAGCAATTATGGGATGCTTGAAGACTTCATCGACTTCATCCAAACCTATAGCTACGGGGCTATTAATCGCGGGTAATAAATACCGTTGAAAGTAATTTGTACATTTATTCTTGCTACCTAAAACACCCTTCCAATACTCGCCTAGCTTCTCTGGTAGATTCAGATCGTAAGTAATGCTGGCACAGAACCACTGCAAAAACTGATCTAAATTACCGAGAAATTCTGCATCGGCTGACTGGAAATTTACGGGTGCTGTCTGATAGCCATGTTGACTAGCATGATAGAGAACCCGCGACATGAGGGAAGTTTTGCCCATCTGCCGGGGAGCTTTGATGCGAATTAAGGCCCCTGGTTGAAGAATCGCTTCATAACAGTCTACCTCAATAGGCGATCGCTCGACATAGAAAGCAGAGTTCAGAGATACCTGCCCTTCTGGATTTTCTAAGGAGATTGCTGTTTTTATCTCGCTATCTGGAATAGTTTCGTTAGCAGAGATAGCAGCTTGGGGATTGTTCCGACTTTTCAGCACTGGGGTGGAAGACTCTAGAATACTTTCTAAGTCAATAGCGCTACAGCCAAACTCGTAAGCATCCTCATAAGACCTATCAGCGCCGAGTGCATCATAAAAGCCTACCGCAAACTTAATTGCGGCGCGATCGCCAATTGCCCGATTCATCCCAACCACACAATTAATGTGTTGGTAAATAGACTCAGCTTGCACTTCGCTATAACAGGCATTTAATAATACACACTCAACCTTGTCCTTAAATAACTTAAATAGCCTTGCCAGTGATTCTGTATTCACCAGCTGCATTTGCCCTGTATTATTTTCTAAGGCTAAACCTTGATTTCCTCCCCCATGTCCGGAAAAATGGATAATATGAGGCTCGTGATCTAAAAGCGCACGCCGCAAATCGTCAGGACGCACTGCCCATTTAGTAATCAGTTCAAACTTATCTCGGCTGCGAGAGCGTTGTAACCCTTCCTGAATTTCCCTTACTTCCTCATCCAAGCGGAGTTTATCTGTTGTCGTGGGATTAGCTGATACAATCAGGATTTTTTTCACAGCGCTATCAACTATTGAATTCAGGCTTCTAACTTAGATGTAGTTTACTACAGCAAATAACTAGGCACAATATATTCTGCCCCTACGCATGTAGTCTATTTCATTGAAAGAAAAGCGCTGTAATTCCTAGCCGGAAGCAACCTAACTAATCTTCATGCCCGGTTTTTTCTTGGCAATTTGCGTTTAGCTCGACTTTATCCCAAATTAAGACTTGCATCTCTTTATAGAGCAAAAACCCTAGCTTTTTGGCAAAAACTTTTTCCATGTAACTGATTCACGGTTAAATCCAAAAAGTAAAGCTACCGTCCCACAAAGGTTTCAGCGTCAGCTTGAGCGTTGCCAAAAAATCGATAAAGTCGAGCTTAGGGACGAAATTATCACCTTTGCGCTAGCCAATCGACAATCTGGGCATTAACAACATCTGGAACCTCATCGTGGGGACAATGACCGGCATTAGGAATGGGAACAATTTTGATTTCTTTACCATTCTCACGCGCCTCTTCGTAAATCTTTGCCCCGCTAATTGGTGTCCAGGGATCGTCAGCACCCCAAATTATTAAAAGGGGACGTTCGACTTTGGGCAATAATTCCTCTGGACTGGGGCCAGGAGGGGCTGTGAGAATGGAGGCGAAAACTTGTTGCGCTCCTGGATCGCAAGAGGGAGTATAAAGTAAATCGACTAATTCATCGGTGACGGCTTCACGATCGCGGTAAATTTGGTAGAGGGTACGGCGAATTTGGGCTTTTTGGCGGATGCGGTTATAGACAAATTTACCTGTAATTGGCGATCGCACAAACCTGTTAAAAGCTGCCATCACAATCCGTAGCGGCGGGTTCAATTCGTGGGAACGATGACTCAAACCACCCGCAGAGTTAATTAAAATACCACCAGCAGCAATCTCTGGATGTTTTACCAATACTATCAAGCTCAAAAGTGCGCCGATGGAGTTGCCAATAAATACAGCAGGTTCGTGTATATGTGCTGTGCAGAAATCTTTCAGCAGTTCCACCCAAACTTCCACACTGTAATCAATGGGCGCTTTATCAGAACCACCAAAACCTAAAAGGTCTATGGCAAATATCTGGTAGCCAGCATTAGCTAAAACTGGGATATTTTTGCGCCAGTGTCCAATGGAAGCACCAAAGCCGTGAACCAGAATCAGAGGTCGTCCTGTACCCATGACAGTATACTGAATTTTATAGCCCTGCCAATTCCAAAAGAATTTTTCAAAAGCGTCTTGGGTTGCAAACTGCCGTGTAGTTACTGTCATTATTGAGATTTATCAGAACTTTGCGTAAAAACCCCGTCTTTGTAGGAGGGCTTTAGATTAATTTAGACAACTTCTGCCATAGTAGCAAGCTTAAATAAATCTATGCTAGTTCTCGAAGCAAAATTGAAAAAAACCTCGGTAAAGCCCCCGTCATTTATAATTGAGTTGCTGCTGGTTTTGAGATATGTTGTTGGTAAAAGCGGACAACTTTTTGCACATAGTCAGCAGTGAAGCCTTTTTCACAACCTGTATAGCTACCAGTCATCCACCAACAAGCTGCGCCACGCACAGATGCAATTTCATTATTGTTGGTGGCGTGCAACTGATTGCTTAACTCACGGCGTGTAATACAGGATACAACTTGGCGAGCGATCGCCGGGCTGTTTTCAAACTGCGTCGGTGTTAGTTCTCGTTTGAGACAAGTTTTTGACCAGCCTTTGAGAGTTTCTGGTTTAACTTGCCATTCGCTGTAAAGTCCATCGTTGGCATTTTTTGTCTGCGGTGCAGCCTGTCGCAACGCCTCTACCATCGCCGCAACTTGGGTATCAGAAACCGGCTGCTGTGCTTGAGCTAATAATGGCAATAGTCCTAAACTGACAATAACTCCGTTGAGTAGTAATCCTATGGGGTTTTTGATCATGAATTTGGAATTATTTCAAATATCATGAGGTATCATATTATATTTTTTTTACTATCGGGACTTAAACATTTTTTCGGGATAAACAAGCCTCAAACCCATGCAGTATAAGGGAAATACACCAAATGCTCAATAACGGCTCAAACCCAGATATATCAATCAACCAAGCAAAACAATGTCAAAGTCTCTCTGTATATAGATTTGAGGCTTTTTTATGGGTGTTTTTTGTCTAAGTCCCACTATGCGAATAGCCAAACGGAATGATTGGAAAACAGAACCTATGCCTTCTGCGTCCACAAATATAACGGTAGAAAAATTTTACTCACAGGAAGAATTCGACAGAATTGCTGCTGGAGTAATTCCAGAGCAGATGGAAGAAACGAAAATCGGCAGGAATCCCATCCCTTCAAGGGGTGGAAGGAATAGCTGCCCGCCGATTTAGTCATTAGTCATTTGTCATTGGTCATTGGTACTAATAACTAATGACTAATGACTCGAAATCTACCGGCTTCAAGCCGGGGGATGAGTTAAATGCTCGGCGACATCAAAGGTGAATCCAGTAATTAGGCATCCTTTGTGGATGCCTGTCAGTATGAACTCAGGCATTGACTAAATTTTCCACAGCATCGGCACTATTTGGTAATGCGGCTGTTAAAACTTCGCGACCTTCTGTTGTAACTAAAACATCATCTTCAATGCGGATTCCGCGCACATCGGCAAATTCAGATAAACGCTGCCAATTTACGACATTATGATATTTTGAGCGGAGATTGACATCATTTAAAATTGCTGGTACTTGATAAAAACCAGGCTCAATTGTGACTAACATTCCTGGACGCAAAGGACGATTTAAACGCAGGTAGCTTAAACCAAAGCGATCGCTCCTTTCACGTTCCTCTTCATACCCTGCTAAATCGCCCAAATCTTCCATATCATGCACATCTAAACCCAGTAGATGACCGATACCATGAGGGAAAAACAGCGCGTGAGCATCCATCTCTACTAAATCTTCGGGACTTCCTTGTAAAATACCTAACTCTACTAAACCTTCAACTATCACCGTAGCAGCTAGCAAATGAATATCCCCATACTCTACACCAGGATGTATTTTGGCAATGCAAGCATCATGGGCTGCCAATACGACATTATAAATATCTCTCTGGGTTGATGAAAATTTACCAGAAACTGGCCATGTGCGAGTGACATCACCTGCCCAACCCGTCTGGGTTTCAGCGCCAACATCGGCAAGCAGTAAATCACCTGGTTGTAGAGGGTGGTGATATTCTTCGTTATGCAAAACTTCACCGTGAACGGTGACAATACTGTTGTATGAGGTGGTCATATTGTGGGCAATAATTACCCCTTCCATCGCTGCACGAACTTCTGCTTCCAGCTTGGCTTGAGGTGTTGCAGCCATACCAGCTTTGTGTGCCTCAACAGTGAGTGCCGCAGCTTTTCGCAACTCGGTTAATGCAGCTTGATCATGGGTGAGACGGAGGGTAACGATCGCCTTAGCTAACTCCAAATCAATTCCTTGGGGAGGGCTTTGTGGTAAAATCCATCTATTTAATAACTGCGATTGCTGCGTCCAAGTAGCCGCATCTTGTACAGCAATTGTCGCGGCATCTTCTACCCAAGACTCTAATTCTGCCATTGGTCGAGCCACATCCGCCCCAATCTTCTGGGCTATTTCCTCGCGCGTTGGCATTTCTCCATGCCAAAGGGCGCTGCTGGGTGAGGGATCGTCGATGAATAGTTCTAGCTTGCCCGCTTCTAGACGAATTACCGCCTTTGATAATGGCAGTCCGGCGAAGTAGAGAAAATGACTGCTGGCGCGAAACGGAAAGGGATTTGCTGGAAAGTTGCGCGGACTGTTGCTACCTGACCAGAGAATTGCGGGAAAATTAATCAGGTTGCCTAATTGTTGCCGTCGGAGGCGTAAAGTATCGATTAGGGAAGTAGAAGTTTCTGGGATAAGCATAAATGGAAACTCAAAGAAAAGGTAATATTTTTGCCTTTATTTAGTCGTTATCTTCTTTATCGTCGTCGTTTTTATCATTCTTGCGATCGCCATGTTTGTCGTCGTTTTTATCATTCTTGCGATCGCCATGTTTGTCGTCGTCATTTTTGTCCTTCTGCTTTACCTGGTTTGGCTGTTGGGTAGGTTGTAGGACTGGTTTTTGTTGCTCAGTTGGAGCAACTGGCTGCGGTACTTCAAGAACACAACTAACTAATCCTCCAGAAATTAGCGCCAAGTTGACAGCAGCAAAGATGCTTCTGAAGATTTTTATCCTCATGTTTCCGTTTTCCTTTAACTTTGACCCTAGTTTGTGAAGATTGTATGACTAATTTCTAAGGTAACGTGAGTTCGATGAACGTCTTTTAGTTCAAGTCTGCCCCTCTCTACTCGATTACGGTAGGTTCTGCGTAGGCGTAGCCCAACCCAGGCATCGCACTCACTCAGTATATTGCTCAAAGCGCTACCGAGATGCAAAAAACCCTCGGTCACTATCTAAATGATCAAATCGTCGCCAATATCCTGGAAACTCCTTCTGAGTTAGAGTTGGGGGAAAACCCAGAAAAGTTACGGTTCTCGTGTCTGATTTCAGAGGATTTTCAACTATTTCTGAACAATTGCTCCGTGAAGAAGTTGTAAAGATTTGGAATGCCAATATTGAACTCCAAATTGCTGGACAATTACAAATAGAACCTCAGGGAATGAAACCCCCTGTGACAATTTGTGAAATTCGTGGCATTGGCGGTCAATATAATTTATTCTTGGCTAAAGATAATAAAAAATTAATCATTCTCAATCCATAAGTACCTGTGGACTACACTATTTTGCAGGGAAAAGATGCAGTGGGAACAATATTTCATGGGTCATTGGTTAGCCTTTCCTCAATATTGAAATGGTAACGAAGGGAGGTGTATGTAAATACCGTAAACCGAAAAAGTAGGTAGTCTAGATTTTTTTAAAAAAGTAGCAATTGTTGCTGATAGAACCAAGCGATCGCGGTAAGATTTTGGACTTAAGCCTAATGCATCTCCAATAACTCCTAACTCTGACCGAATAATTAATAATTTTTAATTTATGGTCTAGAGCAACTAACTTGAGTTATGGAGATAAAAATATGATTTCTTCTAAAACTGAGATTAAATTACATCCAAAGAACAAATGACGAACGTAACCAACTTTCAAAGACTAGTAGAACTTGCAAATGATTATGGAATTATTTGCCAGCCAACACCAGAAGAATGCTTGATTGCATCCTTGCCTGGAGACGATGATTTCTTATTAGCTTTTACTTGGTCGGGTACAGTTGAGGGAGAGCCGCTAGAGCATGAATTAATCGCAATTAGTGTACAAGATATTGTCAAAGAAGTTACTGTTGCTGCTTGGCAGATTCCTATTTATTTATTCGGAAACGTTTTAAGACAAGCTCAGATGCTTGTCGCTGCCCACAAAGATTTTGTTAGCAGTTAGCAGACAAGTCATAGCTAAAAATTACTATCCCTGTCCACTGTGGCAGGGATTTTTATTTGAACTATTGCTTCCAAGGCAAGAGAAGCTGACACCCGATGCCATGTTTGATAGGAATAAATAACGCCTTCACTCTTTCTTTCCTATTCCTAGCGCCATGCACTCTCTACCAAGATTTCTTTTCCATTGGTGATTTGTTGAAGAAGAATACATTCGTCAGAATTCAGGAGCGGAGCCGGAGACGCTCTGCGGCTTGGCTTCAGAATCAAGACGCTCGCGAACTCGCTCTAAGCCCTCGCGTAGCGTCTCGTAGAGATAGCTAAAAATCTATTTTCGTCTTTTCTTCAATCCCCAGAGCTACGCACCCTCGTGGTCGGGGTCAATCTAAAATCGCAAATCTAAAATCCTTGCATTGGTTGACCTGAAAATAGCTGTAAAGCCCCAATAACTATTTTTAATGTAATGAGTAGTTAATATAACTTAATTTTACGTAGCTATTTGTTGGTGATCCCTGCGGTCTGCGTAGCTACCGCCCTTCAGAAAAAACTTTTTGGTTTAGTTAATAATGGAGCAAAATTATTTAAGTATTAAGTATAATTAGTTACTCTATCTCTCGTTTACTCTTGATGCTGGAATTTTGGAAAATCCTTCTTGCTTATAAACAGTTTATACCCCACGGTCATTGCTATCTTTGGAAATCAGACTTAGTGGGGCTGCATATTTTATCCGATAGTTTAATTGCACTTGCTTATTATTCAATTCCCGTCACCTTAATTTATTTTGTCCGCAAGCGTCAGGATTTGCCATTCAACTGGATATTTCTGCTATTCGCTACATTTATTATTAGTTGTGGTACCACCCACCTAATGGAGATTTGGACGCTATGGTATCCTACCTATTGGCTAAGTGGTTGCATCAAAGCCATCACGGCTTTAATATCAGTGTACACAGGTATTGTGTTCATAGAGTTGATACCAAAGGCACTTGCTCTCCCCAGCTCTGCACAACTGGAGGCAGCCAACCGAGAACTGGAGCGGGAAATCAGCAATCGCAAACAAGCAGAACTCGCACTACAAGAGCGTGAAGCGATGTTGCGGCGAATTGGCGATAATCTTCCCAATGGGGCAATTTATAAGCTAATCCGCGAATTGGATGGCAGCGATCGCTTTGCTTATATCAGCGCGGGGATTGAAAAACTGATGGAAGTCAGGGCAGAAGATGCACTGACAGATTCAAGTTTGCTCTATCGCCAGTTCATCCCAGAGGATGTACCACTCCTGTTGGCAGCAGTCAATGAATCCCTGCGGAATCTCTCGGTGTTTGATATACAACTGCGAATCCAAACGCCTAGCGCTCGGCTAAAATGGTTCCATTTTCGTTCCAGCCCACGCCAGTTGCAGGATGATCGCGTGCTTTGGGATGGGCTGGTGGTGGATGTCACCGACCTCAAACGTGTTGAAGAAACACTACGCAACAGTGAAGCCTTATTAGAAGAATCTCAGCAAGTTGCTCGTCTCGGTAATTGGGAGTTTGAACTTGCAAATGGCAAAATTACCTGGTCAAAGCAGCTTTTTGCCCTCTTTAATCGAGATCCCAGACAAGGAGAGCCGGACTATCAAGAAAATCTGCAACTGTAGCAGAAATTGCTCTCAAACAAAGCGAGATTCGCTACCGTGCGATTGTCGAAGATCAGACTGAATTCATTGCCCGATATTTACCAGACGGTACACTCACCTTTGTCAACCAAGCTTATGCACTTTATTTTGGGCGATCGCCAGAGAAACTGATCGGCAGCCACTATCAACCCACTATCTTTGAGGCAGATCGGGAGCGAGTTGCTCAATTAATAGCTTCAATGAGTGCTGATAATCCTGTTGTCATCATTGAGAATCGTGTGCTTCTGGCTTCGGGGGTGCGTTGGACTCAGTGGCATAACCGGATGCTGTTTGACGAGGAAGGATGCTTTATAGAATTTCAAACGGTGGGACGCGATATCACAGCCCTCAAGCAAATCGAAGAAACACTTTTTCAAGAAAAAGAATTAGCTCAGGTGACGTTGCAATCGATCGGAGATGCAGTTATTACCACAGATGCGTTTGGCAGGATTCAATACCTCAATCCGGTTGCAGAATCTCTGATCGGATGTAGTGAAGCATCTGCACAAGGGTTGCCGTTATTAGAAGTCTTGAGAATTGTGGATGAAACTACACGGGAGCCAGTTCAGAACCCAATTGAGCAAGCGTTACAGTCAAATCGAATTGTGGGTTTAGCAAACCATACGATCTTAATTAATCAGAATGATCAAGAGATTGCGATTGAAGATTCAGCCGCACCCATTCGCAATCGTGAGGGACAAATAATTGGCGCGGTTATGGTGTTTCACGACGTGACTCAGAACCGCAAGCTTTCGTCTCAGCTATCCTGGCAGGCAACCCATGATGCTTTAACTCGATTGGTGAATCGCCAGGAGTTTGAGCGGCGGGTTGAAGAAGCATTGCGCCTTGCTTCTTTAGACTACCAAGTTCATGCATTGTGCTATTTGGATCTCGATCACTTCAAAATTGTAAATGATACCTGCGGTCATCTAGCTGGAGACGAATTACTGCGTCAAATTACTGCCCTATTGCAGGAGAAGATTCGGAAAACTGACACACTAGCACGGTTAGGCGGCGATGAATTTGGTGTATTGCTCACTGAGTGTACGATAGAGCAAGCTTTACGAGTTGCCAATGATCTGCTTTCGTGTGTTCAAAAGTTCCGGTTTGTTTGGCAAGAGCAGATATTCTCAATTGGAGTAAGTATCGGCTTAGTCGGTATCGACACGAATAGCGAGAGCCTTACAGAGATTATCAGCACAGCTGACGCAGCTTGCTATACCTCGAAGAACCGGGGGCGCAATCGCGTGTACGTTGCTCAGACTCACGACCAGGAGCAACTGCAACGGCGTGGAGAGATGCAGTGGGTCAGCCGCATTTCTCAAGCCTTGGAAAATGATTGGTTTTGTCTCTATGCTCAACCCATTGCCGCCATCACCCCGGCGGCTCAAAACGGCGACCATTATGAAGTGCTGCTGCGGCTCCGGGATGAGCAGGGAAATTTAGTGCTGCCGATGGCATTTATTCCCGCAGCAGAACAGTACAACTTGATGCACCTGATTGATCGGTGGGTGATTCGGACTCTGTTTAGCAATTGGTCAACGTTCGTTGACGATGAACAAAGTATCTATGCAATTAACCTTTCTGGCTCTAGCATCAACGATGATCAGTTCATTGACTTCCTGCATGAGCAGTTTATCCTACACCCCATCTCACCCCAGCGCATTTGCTTTGAGATTACTGAGACTGTGGCGATCGCCAACCTGATCAAAGCCAGAAAGTTCATTGAGTCACTTCAACGGATGGGCTGTAGCTTTGCGTTGGACGATTTTGGGGTGGGGATGTCGTCGTTTGCCTATCTCAAGTCTCTGCCTGTGGATTACCTCAAAATTGACGGGAGCTTTATTCGTAACATTGTCGAGAATCCTGTGGATAATGCGATCGTGACAGCAATCACGCACATTGCCAGCGTTATGGGTATTCAGACGATTGCTGAGTTTGTGGAGAATGACGCAATTTTAGAGCGGATTACAGCACTAGGAATTGATTATGCACAGGGATATGGCATCGCAGTACCTCGCCCATTGGGGTAGATATAGCCTGTTCCCGTAGCTGGGTGCTTTCAGAATGTTACACAAGACAAGCAGACGACCTGTTAACTGCTTGCGCTCATTGTATATCAGCAGCGATTTTGATGTGAGAGCCATGTGGAATACTATAAAAGCACATTGGTTATACATTGGTCAGCAGTCATTTTGATCTGAAAGCCGTGTGGAACGTTGTAAAGACACATTCAGTAGACATAAATTAATCTTCCCAGTTTTCATTGAAAGCGGCGGGAAACTCAATTCCCTTGAGTGGGTGGAGAGGGATAGCCGCCCCGCCGCTTGGGGCATTGGGCATTGGTAACTTCTTCCCTATGCCCCATGCCCCATTCCCCATGCCCAAAAACTCCATCCCCTTGTGGGTGGAGTTTTTTATCTCTTCTGTCTGAATTTTTAACTGTCTGCTACTCAAATGCTACTCAAAACGGTAGCCTGGAAGAATCCAGCAACTCACATACACTGAATCATGTTACCTAAACCCAAAAAGCACTGGACACCCCAGCATTGGGCAAGTTGGAAGCCTTTCGGGATTGGCGAACAGTACCCGAACAACTACTGGGAAGTCTTTCGGGCAATCTGGCTGTCTCGTGACAAACTACCCTACGCGTGGAATATTCTCGATAAAGGTGTTTGCGATGGTTGCGCTCTCGGAACAACTGGGATGAAAGATTGGACTTTAGATGGCATCCATCTCTGCAATGTCCGGTTGCGGCTGTTGCGGATGAATACTATGCCAGCTTTTGACCCGTTGCTATTGGAAGATGTTTCGCAGTTGCAAAAGCAAAAAAGCGCCCAATTACGCGACTTGGGACGGCTTCCTTACCCGATGATTCGTCAACGAGAGGAAAAAGGCTTTCGCCGTGTTAGCTGGGATGAAGCTTTAGGGGTAATTAGCGATCGCATCCACGCTACTACACCAGACCGCCTCAGTTTCTATGTTACCAGTCGCGGTACTGTCAACGAAACTTATTATGCTACCCAAAAAGCTGTGCGGGCAATGGGAAGCAATAATATTGATAACGCTGCCCGCATCTGCCATTCTCCCAGCACGGCGGGACTGAAAGCTGCTATCGGTGCAGGGGCTACTACCTGTTCTTATAAAGACTGGATTGGAACTGATTTATTAGTCTTCATTGGCTCCAATGTTGCCAATAATCAGCCTGTTACCGTTAAGTATCTCCATTACGCCAAGAAAGCTGGCACTAAGATTGTAGTTATTAATACTTACCGTGAGCCAGGAATGGAGCGCTACTGGGTGCCTTCAATTGTGGAAAGTGCCGTTTTCGGTACAAAGTTTGCCGAAGACTTCTTCTTAATCAACATGGGCGGGGATATAGCATTTTTGAATGGCACAATTAAACATATAATTGCTAACAATTGGGTAGACCAGTCATTTATAGATTTACATACAGTTGGCTTTGCTGAACTCAAAGCATCGTTAGAAAGCCAATCTTGGGAAGAATTAGAGCGGCTTTCTGGTACATCCCGCGAGTCAATGTCCGGCTTTGCCAAAATGGTTAAAGAAGCGAATAAAGCTGTATTTGTTTGGAGTATGGGCATTACTCAGCATGAATGCGGTGAAGATAACGTGCGAAGTATCATCAACTTAGCTCTTACCAAAGGTTTTGTCGGTCGGGAAGGCTGCGGTTTAATGCCAATTCGCGGCCACTCTGGGGTGCAGGGTGGTGCAGAGATGGGATGTTACGCAACAGTATTTCCTGGCGGTAAACCTATCACCCCAGAAAATGCTGCCCAATTGAGTCAGCATTGGGACTTTGAAGTGCCAGCAAGTAAAGGTTTAATTGCTTCAGAAATGATTAACGCCGCACATCAGGGACAGTTAGATGTGTTGTTCTCTGTGGGCGGGAATTTTCTAGAAGTGCTGCCAGAACCGGATTATGTGCAAGCTGCACTGAAGCAAATACCGTTGCGGGTACATATGGATATTGTTCTCTCCAGCCAAATGTTAGTCGAACCTGCTGATACTGTGGTGCTTTTACCTGCGACGACTCGCTACGAAATACCAGGGGGAGTCACAGAAACTAATACCGAACGCCGGGTAATTTTCAGTCCAGAAATTCCGGGGCCGCGCATTGGAGAAACGCGTCCAGAGTGGGAAGTATTTTTAGAATTAGCAAGGCGGGTAAAACCAGATTTAGCAGATAAGCTGGCTTTTGCTGACACAGCTGCTATCCGTCAAGAAATTGCTCAAGTTGTCCCCCAATATGCAGGTATTCAACACTTACAGCAGGCTGGTGATCAATTTCAATATGGCGGGTCACATTTGTGCTTTGGTTGGAATTTCCCGACAGCAGATGGAAAGGCACATTTTGGGGTATTATTGCCACCCCAAAGAGAATTACCAGAAGGTTATTTCTTATTAGCAACGCGCCGAGGCAAACAATTTAATAGTATGGTGCAGGAGCGCAAGGATGCAATTACAGGGGCGGTGCGAGAGGCGGTGCTAATAAATGCTGCTGATGCAGTAGAGTTGGGTTTAAAAGATAGCGATCGCGTCATTCTTAAGAATGATTTAGGCGAGTTGTTATGTCAAGTCTATATTGCGCCAATTCAGTCAGGAAACTTGCAAGTACATTGGCCAGAAGGGAATGTGCTATTAGATAAAAGTAAGCGATCGCTTGAAGGAGTTCCTGATTATAATGCAGTAGTACGCTTAGAAAAGCAAACCTAATATTAACGCTTTCCCACTCCTACGCTCGACTTAATATTACTCCAAAACTTGCAGCCATGTCTGTCGCCAAAGATTTTGAAACCTCAGAAGATGTTATATTTCCACCAGGGAATTTAGAAAGTAACGAGCCACCATTAGAAACATACCTACATTTGCAGCAAATGCTGCTATTGATAAAATGCCTTGATTGGTGGTGGCAAGACCTCAATCGCTTTAATGACTACTTTGCTGCGGGGAATCTTAGCATTCATTACAGTCCACGCCAGCGTAAATCCGAAGACTTTCGGGGACCAGATTTCTTTGTCGTGTTGGATACTGAACGCAAACCCCGCGATAGCTGGGTTGTTTGGGAAGAAGACGGTAAATATCCGAATTTGATTATAGAACTGCTTTCAAAGTCAACCGCAGCGATTGACAAGGGCTTAAAAAAACAAATTTACCAAGATATCTTTCGCACTCCTGAATATTTCTGGTTTGACCCCAAGAATCTAGAATTTGCTGGGTTTATTTTGTTGGGTGGTACCTATCAACCTATAGAACCCAACCCACAAGGATTGTTGTGGAGTCAGCAGCTAAGTTTGTACTTGGGCGTTCATGAAAATCAATTACGCTATTTCAATGCAGAAGGACAGGTAATGCCTACGCCAGAAGAAATTGCACAGTGGGAAGCGGAACACGCCGAACAAGAAAGACAACGCGCTGAACAAGAAACACAAAAAGCTGAACGCCTAGCAGCAAAATTGCGAGAATTGGGTATTGACCCAGATACGATTTAGTTTACTTTGGGCAAGAAGGGTCAGCAATTATTATTCTTTTGTGCGGTGGTGATAAAAGTACTCAAGAAAAAGATATTGATAAAGCAAAAGAATATTGGGAAGATTATAGGAGTAGAGATAATGCCTAAAAGTGCAAGCTATCACGAAAAACTGATTGAAGACCTCAAAGACCCATTAGAAGCAGCAGCTTATATCGAAGTTGTCTTAGAAGAAGGCGACCCGAAAATGTTGAGTAAGGCGCTGAAAAATGTGATTAAGGCAAAAGGTGGAATTGATCAATTTTCTGTACAAGTTAAGCAAGTTTATGACAAACTCGAACAGATATTATCCGAGAAAGAAGAAATAGAATTTTATTGCCTGAATGCTTTGCTGGATGCATTAGGGTTGCATTTGGTAGTAACAGTTAAGTTAAGCTGAAAGCCTTAAATGCTACACTCCGTAAGTCTCAATGCGATCCTGCGTCTGGAAAAACAAACCTAGATGTTAAAACTCAAACTACTGCTACGGTAAGTTTATATCACCCATATCACCCCAAAACTTGCAGCCATGTCCGCCACCAAAGATTTTGAATACCCAAATGATGTAATATTTCCTCTAGGGGATTTATATAGTGACGAACCACCTTTGGAAAGTGAACTACATCTACGCCAAATAATTCTGCTATTACAATCTTTGGAATTGTGGTGGCGAAACCGCAATGACTTTTACGCTGCGGGTAATCTAACAATTTACTACAGTCAACGCCAGAAGAGGTCAGAAGAATTCCGGGGTCCAGATTTTTTTGTCGTGCTAGGATGTGAACGCAAAATTCGTAAAAGTTGGGTTGTTTGGGAAGAAGACGGGAAATATCCCAACATAATTGTAGAACTTCTCTCGAATTCTACAGCCGCAACTGACAAAGGTTTGAAAAAACAAATTTTTCAAGATATCTTTCGCACACCAGAATATTTTTGGTTCGATCCCAATAATTCAGAATTTGCTGGCTTTACCTTGATTGGCGGTACTTATGAACCGATAGAACCTAATTCTCAAAGATGGCTGTGGAGTCAGCAGTTAAATTTGTACTTGGGTGTTTATGAACATAAATTACGCTATTTCAGTGCGGAAGGAAATCTAATTCCCACGCCTGAAGAAGTCGCTGAACAAGAACGACAACGCGCTGAACAAGAAAAACAACGCGCTGAACAAGAAAAACAACGCGCTGAACAAGAACGACAACGCGCTGAACAAGAACGACAACGCGCTGAACGCCTAGCAGCCAAATTGCGAGAACTGAACATTGACCCAGAAAATTTATCATTATAATGTCAGCCCTACAAGCATAATTACAAATTAGGATCATTTATTCTCGACAACCTCTAGACCTGTCCTAGCTACTGATTTAATATCAACATCCTGATTGTTTAGCAGCACTATTATGGTGGTATTTTGATTGGGGAGATATGCAAGCAATGTTACGAAGCCATAGGCTGTACCAGTATGCCCAATTGCTTTTGCTAAAGGAGATGAAAACCGTTCTACACCTAACCCATAGCTATAGCCTTCGCCATTATCTTTAAATTTCAACATTTCTTTCATCATCTTCGAGGAAAGTAAGGTTTTTTTGACAAATAATGCTTTAGCGAACTTGGCTAAATCCTCTGCTGTTGAAACTAATCCACCATCTCCTAAACCATTGCCATCATTGACTTTTGCGTAGCTATCCAGCTTACCATGCTTATGGCGATCGCCATAACCTGTAGCGACTTCTCCAATTGCCGGTTCGCGCAATTCCGTGAAGGTATGTTTTAATCCTAATGGTTTTAAAATCTGACTGCGGATAGCTTGTGCGAGAGTTCCCCTAGTGATATTTTCAACAATCAGTTCCAAAAGAATGTAGTTGCAATCAGTATAAATAAATTTCTCTCCGGGATTTGCCTGTGGTTGCTCTCCGTACATATACTGAATAGCTTCTCTGGCTGTCCAAGGCTGTGAGCGACTTCTTTTCGCAGTAGCTTGAATAAACTTTTTTGTGTCTAGGTATTCAGCAACACCACTGGTATGGTTGAGCAGTTGACGAACTGTAATTTTGTCGCTGTTGATAATATGAGGACTGATGTCTCTTGGTAGATAGGTTGCGATCGCCTGATCTAATTCTATCTTCCCTTGCTGGACTAATTTCAGCACAACCACCGCCATAAAAGTTTTACTCATACTGGCAATAGAAAAGCCATCCGTGGGTTTCATCCGGGTTTTAGTTGACAAGTCATTCACACCAGATGCTCCCAGCCAAGAGCCTTTAGGTGTAGAAATATACATGACTGCACCAGGGATTTTTTGTTCTACAACTATCTCATTTAAAAGTCTCTGTAGTTGAGAACTTTTTCCGATGGTGGAGGTAGATATGACTTGTTTAGCAAGAGATTTTTCAATTACTCTCTGACTAATGTTATCACCCACTAGGTATCCTGCAAAACCAAGGGAAATCACAAAGACTATTGCAAATAAAATTTTACTGAAAGCCAAAAATTTTAGGTTCATTTTACTTCCTAAACAGAAATCTAGCTCAACTGCACAAAGTAGTTGGTGAGGATGAACCTGACATCTGATATACAAATAGCATTACTTTGTTCCCAGATTAGTATCAAAATTTAAATTCACCAACTCTCATAAAAATGAAAATGGTAACTAAAAGCAAGACCAAAGCCACTGTTTGGGTAGTGGAAAATAGTCAAGTACGGCCTCGTTTAGACCAACTCACCACTGAAGAACCTTTAGAAATTCGCCTTGTCCCTCTCCAGAAGACGGTAGCTGTCACAATGCGGACACCAGGGGCAGATTTTGAACTAGCTGCTGGTTTCCTCTACAGTGAAGGAATCGTTAGCCGCAGAGAAGATATCCGACGTATCAGCTACTGCGTAGATAAATTAGTAGATGGTGAACAGCGCCACAACATCGTAAATGTAGAATTGCGGGATGGGTTGATTCCAGACTTACAGCCTTTGGAGCGTCATTTTTACACTAGTAGCGCCTGTGGGGTGTGTGGTAAAGCTAGCCTTGAGGCTTTGCGTCTGCGGGGATGTCCAGTGATTCCTTCTGGCCCAAGGGTAACACCTGAGATCATCTACAGCCTACCTGATAAGCTCCGGGCTGCTCAAGGTATCTTTACTGCTACAGGGGGTTTACACGCTGCGGCTACCTTCGATGCTCAAGGACAATTGTTAAACCTGTGGGAGGATGTTGGGCGACACAATGCTTTGGATAAATTGATTGGTACAGCTTTGCTCAGTGACGAGTTGCCTTTAAATAATTGTATTGTCTTGGTTAGTGGACGCTCTAGTTTTGAGATTTTGCAAAAGTCTACAACTGCTGGAGTTCCTATTGTTTGTTCTGTTTCTGCTCCCAGTAGTTTGGCGGTGTCTGTCGCCAAGGAATTCGGAATTACCTTAATTGGATTCCTGCGCGGGGAACGGTTCAATATTTACACTGGTTTACAAAGAATAAACGCTGCTTAGGAACACATTGTGCAAAAAAACCAGTAAAGTTATTTCATGCGACGAGATTCAATATTTTACAAACTGTTTCAACAATCCCCCACTTTGCTCTTTCAACTATTGACAAATCCCCCGACAAATGCTGATGCCTATAGATTTGATTCGGTTGCTATCAAAGAACCCAAATTTGAAATTGATGGCGTGTTTTTACCACCTGAGAATGAAAGTCCGGGTACTGTATATTTCTGTGAGGTGCAATTCCAGAAGGACGAAAGGTTGTATGAAAGAGTATTTGCGGAATCATCGTTATATTTTTACCGCAACCGTGCCAGATTTAGCGATTGGCAAGCAGTGATTATTTACCCGTCACGCAGTATTGAGCAAGGCGACATTCATCCTCATCGAACGCTACTTAACGGAAACCAAGTGCATCGGGTGTATTTGAATGAATTGGGGGATATTCGTCAATTACCTCTATGGGTGGCGCTGATGGTGTTAACTACGGTGGAAGAAGAACAAGCGCCGGAAGAAGCAAGGTATTTGTTAACAAGAACCCGTCAAGAAGTGCGATCGCCATCAAGTATCGCCATAATAGAAATATTGACAATAATAATGGTGTACAAGTTTGAACTTTGAACAATTAAGCCGAATGGAGATAGAAGAGATGTTAGGAATTACACTCAAAGAAACCCGAGTTTACAGGGAAATTAAGGAAGAAGGACGAGAAGAGGGACGACAGCAAGAGGCCGCTAATCTAGTAATTCGACTGCTAACTAAGCGATTTGGAGAAGTTTCTCTTGAAATGCGATCGCACATTTCCAGTCTAGCTCTACCTGTTCTCGAAGATTTGAGCGAGGCACTGTTAGATTTTACCAGTATCGCTGATTTACAGGCTTGGCTAGAAGCGCGATGATTAAATAGCCCCAAACCAAGCTTTAGTCTTAGATTTGCAATCATACTTTGTATGGTAGTTCTGCACCCACTTTCAGATTTCATTGACTGCGATTTTGAGATCAGCGACTCATCTTGTAGTTATTGGTACGAAGGGTGTTGTCTCGAAAGTGGCGAACGCCTGAAATTACCCCGCACCTCAATGTCGGAAGCGATCGCTCACGGACTAATGAAATATCTTGTCAATAATGACTGTTATTCTCGTGAAGGCAAGATGTATGGAATACTATTGGTTGAACTGCCTAATGGCGAACAAAGGGTACTCAAAGCCTTCTCCGGTCTTTTGAATGGTTGCAGTCTGGTTGAGGGCTGGGTGCCGCCAATTTCAGGACGAGACGAGGTTGCTTTAGAGGAAGCCCGCACTTTGGCACAGTTGGACGCGATTAAGCAAGAACTCCTTACCTTGAAGCAACTCACCGAACGTCAGCAGTACCAAACCCTGGTTGATGAGTTTGAGCAACAATTGCAAGCAATGAGCGATCGCCATCGCCTTTGCAAACATCGACGACAGGAAAAACGTCAGCAAATCTGCAATACACTCACTTCAGAAGCACTCACGATTGCCCTTGGACAACTCGACGAAGAGAGTCGTCAGCAGGGAATTGAACGACGGCAACTTAAACGCCAGCAAAATGCAGTATTACAGCCCCTTCAACAGTTAATTACAGCGACGGATGCGCGAATTAGCGAACTGAAACAACAGCGTAAAGCACTGTCGCGTCAATTACAAGCTCAGATGCACGCTAGTTACAGCCTGACTAATTTTTCCGGGCGATCGCAATCATTACAAGAATTGATGCCAGGAGGTTCGCCCACTGGTACAGGAGACTGTTGTGCCCCAAAGCTACTACATTATGCGGCAACACATAATCTCAAACCATTGGCAATGGCGGAATTTTGGTGGGGTGCGTCTTTGGTAAATCAGGATAAAATCCAGGGAGAATTTTATGGAGCATGTGCCGAGCGATGTCAGCCATTGATGGGATTTTTGCTATCAGGGTTAAGACCTATTTCAATCCCTAATAGGGATTTTCATACAACAGCCCCACTCTTGCTAAATAGATTAACACATTTGCGTAGATCCAATGTGTTTGACTCCCCAGCTTTCTCCACTATCAAAGGAGAGATCCCCATTCTTTATGAAGACGAATGGCTGATTGTTGTAAACAAACCTGCTGGGCTACTTTCGGTACCTGGTCGTTATCGCGATCGCCAAGATAGTGTTTTGAGTCGTTTACGTCATCTGTTAGCTGATGGCATGGCGCTTACATCTGTGCATCGTTTAGATCAGGAAACATCTGGTATTCTGTTGTTGGCACGCGATCGCCAAACCCATCGGCAACTCAGCCAGCAGTTTCAGCAACGCCAGATTCACAAGGTTTATGAAGCCATACTTTCCGGTGCTGTGACAGTTGAGCAAGGTGTGATTGACCTGCCATTATGGGGAGATCCCGAAAATCGCCCTGAGCAAAAAGTTGATTGGCAGCAGGGTAAACCTAGCTTGACACACTTCCAGGTAATGGCGAGAGAAGGAGACTACACCCGCGTAGAATTTACGCCGTTAACAGGACGCACTCATCAGTTGAGAGTTCATGCGGCTGATGCGCGAGGACTTGGGGTAACTATTTTAGGCGATCGCCTTTATGGATGCTGTGCAGTTACCAGTCGGTTACATCTGCACGCCAGAGAACTTCGCTTCGAGCATCCGCAGTTAGAAAAAACCCTGCATTTACAAGCAATTACGCCCTTTTGACATCAAGTATTTTAATAACTCTTATGAATATTGTTGCTTTTATTTTAATATAAAATCGTGAAATTCTTCTGTAGAAAAAAGATGATAAACAATCGTAATTGCGAAGGCATTATTCCAATTAGGGAAAATACCGATAAATCTCCTTACGGTGTAGAACTCGCTGAAATATAATTGTTTCTCCATCAAAGATAATCACCTATCCTAATCCGATAAGCATTTTCATGTCCCTTGAGCTTTTTTATGTTCGTGATTTCTGCAAAACTTAAGGTATTTGGTATTTCTTCAAAAGCAAGTGTTTTAATAGATTCAAAGTGTAGTGTACTTTTGAGCGCTTTGATATCTTTCAGAAAGCTGGGTAGATATTGGGTATTTACTCTTTATCTAGTTCTGCTAATGCTTCTTCAAGGTTCAGTGGCTTTTCATCTTGCACTTCCTTCATCGCCAGAATTAGTCCTTCATCCTCAACAGCTTCTAGCAGACCTTGATAATCATGGAAATCTATAACTACTTTCCTGATGTTACCTTTAGTGTCAGTGATCAGTTCTTGAGCAAATGGATATTTATCAGCTTTCATTTAGATTTTGGCTTGTAAGCCTTAAATAAACACAGTATCTAGAAACAGGCGATCGCTTTTCTACGCGATCGCCTGTTTCTATTATCTCATTTATCCCCAAACGTTCGGCTTCTAAAATTAGCGATCGCGATCGCTCATAACTAGCATCAACAGGTTCTTCTTGAGTATCTAGGGGGCCAAAGTTACCACCAACAAGTGCCCAAATACCATAACGTGGTTCTGACATGGTGAACTCCAAATTAAGTCAGGATGCGGATTAGGGAGATGAGGCGGATAAGGGAGACACTGCATTAGATAATTTTATAATACGGTAAATGTATCAACTTACTGTACAATATTTTCAGCTATGATCGCCTCCTTTGGTATATTCCTTGCACTTGATGGCAATACAAAGGAAGTGAACAAGTGCGAACACCGCCCTCTGGGTAAAACTCAGGAGAATTTATAATATGAGCAACAAGCACATTGAAGTTAAACAAGTAGCTGGTTTCATCGGTGCCGAAATCAACGGCGTAGACCTTTCGCGTCCTCTGCACGATGATGCAGTTGCGGAAATTCGTCAAGCACTGTTGAAGTGGAAAGTCATATTCTTTCGCGGTCAGAACATCGATCATGCTGCACAGATTGCCTTTACATCTCGTTTCGGCGAAGTGACCTATGCACATCCCCACGAGGATCAGCCAATCGAAGGCTTCTCACAAATACTGCCGATTGACCGCAGCCGCTACGAACGCAAGAATGGTCTGCGTCGTTCCAGCTACGAGAGCCGTTGGCATACCGATGTGACAGCAGTTGTTAACCCACCGGCGGGGTCTATTTTACGTGCAGTTAACGTCCCCAGTTTTGGTGGTGATACACAATGGACTAATCTGGTTGCAGCTTACGAGGGTCTGTCAGCACCACTGAAAGCGCTAGCAGACACATTGAAAGCAGAACATCGCTTTAATGCGCGTTTGCGGCTGCCTAGCAACAGCAAGCTTGTCCAGCGCATCGCAGCCAATCCCCAGGTTTCCATTCACCCAGTAGTGCGGGTTCATCCAGAGACAGGCGAACGTGCATTATTCGTCAACCCTGGCTTCACTTCTCACATTCTTGACGTGTCACCACAAGAGAGTGAGCTACTGCTGGAGCTGTTCTTCAACCAGATCACCAAGCCAGCCTACACCACCCGCTTTCGCTGGAACAATGGTGACATTGCGTTCTGGGACAACCGCGCCACCGCACATTTAGCACCGCAGGATTTAGATCATGTAGAAGTCGAGCGCGTACTCTATCGCACCACCATTACTGGCGATATTCCAGTCGGGACTGATGGTTTCCGATCGCAAATAGTTGAAGGTGAACCATTAAGCAGCGAATTACCAACCGTCTTCAAGAACAAAGACGAGAAGCTTGAAGCAGAAGCAGTCCTTTCGTCAGCTAGATAGTTAGAACTAGTCTTTTCAACGTGAGCATCTGTACTATCAAAGTTTTTACGGTATTTCAGGTATCGGCTGGAATTTAAGAAAGAGATTATGCATTAAACTCCAAATTTGTGGGCTGTAAATTAAGCGATGCCTAGGTTGGGCTACGCCTACGACTCAGCCAAAATACCAAAATTGGGTTAAAACATTATTTCTTTCATAGATAGTACGAACCTTTGCTTTGAAAGGGCTAGTACCGCAAGGCAAAAGTCAAAAGTCAAAAATTTATAGCAAGGCTTTTGACTTTTGACTTACCCGAAGGGGCTGATTGTTGACTGTTAACAAAAATTAAATTGAAAACCTATTGCGATCGCTGTCTATTCTACCTAACTAATATTACTGGTGGGTGGATGAGTAGTCAGCAGGATACTAAGCAATTCTATGAAGGATTAACCCGTGGTCAAACTAATTCTACCTATAGAGCTTGCCGCCGAGATTGAGCCATACCTATCAGCTGATACGCAATTTGTGCAAGTAGATAGTGATGGTAATTTTGATGGTGATGCTAGTGATGCGGAAATTTATCTCAATGGGTTCAAATTAAAGCCGACTACTCTACATAAGGTGCTGGCGGCTGCTCCTGGACTACGTTGGCAACAAACTCCTAGTGCTGGTGTAAATCACATCCTCACACCCATTTTTCTCGAACATGATATTATCCTGACTAATGCTGCGGGGGTTCATGCGATTCCCATTTCAGAATTTGTATTGACTTTGATCCTCTATCATGCAAAGCAGTTACGGCAACTGCAAGCAGATCACGATCAACGCATATGGGAAAAAAGCTGGTTGGTACTGCCAGAGTTGGCAAATTCAACTGTGTTAATTATTGGTACTGGGAATATTGGTCAGGCGATCGCAGATCGTGCTAAAGGATTTGGGGCAAGAGTTTGGGGTGGTCGCCTTCGTCCCGCACCTCTACCGAATTTTGATAAAATCGTCGGTGCAGATGAATGGCACGCACTGTTGCCAGAAGTTGACTATATAATTGTTACTACACCTTTGACACCAGAAACTAAAGGTTTAATCGATGAAACAGTACTGCGATCGCTACCCAGCCATGCCTATTTAATTAATGTTGGTCGCGGTGCGGTTGTAGATGAATCAGCATTAACTAAAGCTCTGACTGAAGGCTGGATTGCAGGTGCAGGATTAGACACAGTTTCTATTGAACCCCTACCGCCAGAAAGTCCTTTGTGGTCTTTACCTAACCTGTTGATCACACCCCACACTTCCGCAATTTCCCCAGCATTAAAAGGGCGCATCGCCGCCTTGTTTCTCGATAATCTAGAGCGCTACCGAGCCGGCCAGCCCTTACGGAATGTAGTTAATAAGCAAGCAGGATATTAAACCGCTAGAGACATCCAACATGGGGATATTCAATAAAACAGGAGTCAGAATACAGAATTCAGAATTCAGAATTGGTGAATACTCTACCCATAAAGCGCAAAGTCGAGCCAGTGTGCCCTTGCGGTTTCCCGACTTGAAGCAACTGGCGTCGGAGCGGCGGCTGACGCCGTTCGCGTAGCGTCTCCGTAGGAGATTCTGAACTTTGTAAGACAGGGATAGAGTTTTAACGAGGAAGAATATTTTAATTTTTTCGCTTAACTTCGGGCGAGGTTTTAACCAATATAGGACTTACGCACTGTACAAATTCATCCTGATGTGCGTTAACAAAAATAGGTTGTTTCAGGCTCTTCTTAATTATCCTTTGATCGTAAATAGACGATGCTGTAGAGGTAAAGCATGCTTTACCCCTACGAAAGATGTGGTTTTTCACTTCTCCCCATGCTTTCAATTTCTGCAATTAGATTAGGTATATCTATTTGATTAAAATTATTTTCTTTTAACTGCTGGGCAATGGTTTGTGTCCACAAGTAAAAGTCTTGTTCATAGAGATTTTTTTCATTTATAAAAGATGGACTGGTCATTAATATTCCTCTTGTAAACGCTAAAAATTAGGTGGGACTAAGACGATGTTTGAAAAGATTGGGCGAATATAATAGAGCCTCCGGCACGCTGACGCGTAGCTTGCTTCTCCGTAGGAGTACGCTACTACACAAGCGAAACTCATGTAATTCTTCTATAGTGAGTGAACGATGGTAAATATCAGGTTCTATTTTATAGACTAACAAAAAAGAGGCGATCGCTTCATGAAGTTGCTTGATTGCTGCTTCTTGATTTATCTCTTGTCCTACCAGTCCATTGTCTAAGCATAAAGCAACCCAATAAATAGATTTCCCATGCTCCCATCTACAATTATTTAATATATAATCAGCTATATCTTTAGTAGAAATAAATCTATTTAATCTAATTAGATGCCATGCAAAGAATAACTTTAAACTCTCGTGTTGGACAAGATGGAATATTACATTTAGATATTCCTGTAGATGTCACTAATGTTGATTTAACTATTACTGTTATTTTACAACCTATTACTGATTCTGAGCAGGAAAATCAACCTAAAGGAAAAGGTTGGCCTGCTAACTTTTTTGAAGAAACTTCAGGATCTTTAAAAGATACACCTCTAATTATAGATTCTGAAGGTGTTTTTGATGATTTAGAAGAGTTTAAATTGACATGAAATATTTACTAGATACAAATGTATGTATTAAATATCTCAATGAAGATTCGATTATTCGCCAGAGACTTGAAAATTATGAGTTAGAAGATATTGCGGTTTGTTTATTTGTGAAACTAGAGTTATTTTATGGAGCCATGAGAAGTGATAACCCAGATCAGTTTGGGCAAAAGTAAAGCGATTTTTAGAAGTATTTATTTCTTTACCTTTAGATGATATTTCAGCTTTAAATGCAGGTAGGATTCGCGCTCAATTAGCTAATCTCGGTATTCCTATTGGTTATAATGATTTATTAATTGCTTCTATTGCACTGTCCCATGATTTAATTTTGGTGACTCATAATACTAAAGAATTTGTCAGGGTCGAAGGGTTAAAAATAGAAGATTGGGAAATTGAAGGATAGAAGGTTAAAAACAAAGTATAAATGTCTACAATGCAGTAAAGGAATTTGTGACCTTAATTTT
Source organism: Nostoc sp. (assembly GCF_036917755.1). Classification (GTDB taxonomy): domain Bacteria; phylum Cyanobacteriota; class Cyanobacteriia; order Cyanobacteriales; family Nostocaceae; genus Nostoc. The sequence continues at coordinate 53,732 of NZ_JBALFC010000120.1, read as the reverse complement.
AAATTGTATATAGTTGAAAGCGATCGCACTTTTATTTACTACTCTAAGTGATGGCTTTCATAATTCCCTACAGCAAACAGCGACCACTCTTCATAAACCCAGATTTAAAATCCTGGCTCTCCTAGACTAGTTATAGAAAATTAATACTTGATATCAGGTTAAGTCCTTACATGGTAGGGGATTCAAGAATCAAAAAGCATATTTTTATTAAATCTTTGATTCTATTTTAGCGAAACCTAGTTATATCAGGTATTTTAGGGGTTTTTTAGTATTAATTTATCAAACGAAGTCTAGGAGAGCCAAAATCCTTTAGTGATTGATAATATTTTAGTGCTTCATCTTTTGATAATGGTTTTTCTTCCTTTACTTCCTCCATAAGTTTTGCTAAACCGTAATCCTCAAGAATTTCTTCAACTTTTTCAAATTCAGCGATAGGAATTTGTACAGCAATAGGTCGTTGATTTTCGTCAAGAACATAATTTTTGTGAACTTCAAGCATTTTAATAACTCCTATTTGTTATTTATTCTTGAACCAGCTTAGTGAGACAATTGCTGAAGGAATATTTAATTTTAGCAATTATTCATGATCCAAAACTAGCCACTTCCACAGGACGTTCAACAGCTAATTTTTTACGGTTAGTTTTGATTTGTTCAATTTTGTGAAGAGTTTCAGCAGTTAAATAACTTTCGCCGCAATGAGTACAAGTGATCGCTGGAATATTTTCTATTACTAGCAGGTCTTTACCCTTACCGTAAGTTCTAGTAATTCGGCGGATTTTGACACCTTCGCTTCCACAAATATCACACAGCATTTGCCGCTTTCCTGGTATTAGGGTATGTATACAGTAATGATAACAAGTTTTCCAGTTGGACTTAGCTTGGCAATTATTTCGACTTCCCCTGCATCAAGAGTTAAACCTCTGATGCGATATTTAGATTCTGCTGTCACTTTATCTTTTTGACGTTCCAGTATTTCGCCTGTGAGGATGCCTTCTTCAATGTCATAGATTGTTAGATTGTCATCGCTCATTTCTTCTTCAGCGTGTAGCGTCATTAAATACAGACGAGAAGAAACTTTATCTCGCATTCGTTGCAAAATTTCATCGAACAAGGTGGTAATCTCAGAGGAATTAGACTTTAATAGTTTACAGCGATCGCATGGATTGACCTCTCCCCTACTTGGGTTTGTATGCAAAGTGGGAGGGTGCGTGCGATCGCACTAATTATTTTAGCTGGTTAAAATCTTCTTCTGTAATGCCCAACTGCTTAAGAATTTCATAAAACAACCAACTACCAATTTCGGCGTTGCCATGAATGGGAATTGTAGTTACTCGTCCATCTGGATGTTGCCAACGAGCATGACTACCCTTCTGTCGGACTTTTTCAAATCCTAGTTTTCGGGCAACTCTTTCCAATTCACTTGCTTTAGCTGGCATTTGCAATCACCAGCTCGACATTTCCAGGTAGAGAACGCCCTTGTTCTTTGTACTCTTCTTGAATCATTTCAAAAACAGAGATAAGTTCAGTATGGGCTTCATCTGGCGTTTGTCCCCAAGCGTGACAACCAGGAATAGCTGGAACATAGGCAACAAATGTGCCATTATCATCAGGGCGGATCACGGTGGTATAGTTTTGCAGAGACTTCATAGGGATAGTCTGAGGTTTGGGTTACATTTTTTTAGTTTAAAGCAATATATCAATAGAGAATTCAGAATACAAATTTAAAAACTCTTTTTCGTCAGGTTTTTTAAAATATAATTTATCTCCATCAACATCTTTATAATATAATCCTCCTTCATGGCAAGTGTACTCAAATTTATATTTAATTAAATTTTGTAATGTTCGTAGTGTGATATCGTCGGAATAAGGGCTAGAGTATGTAAATTCAACTTTTGAACCATGACTCATCTTGACTATCGCTACATAAAGTTGAGGCTGAGAAATTGAATTTGAACTTTCATCATAATAAGTTTTATGGAGACTTAATAAAATTTCTATATTGCCATCAAATTTATAATGAGGTTGAGCCTGATTTACAGGCAGTTCTAGGAGAACAATGATATCTTTATCCTGTGATAGAGCTTGTTCTTTCAAAAAGATAATTCCTTTTTCATTCTTATGTAGTGTGCTATCGTAAATTTTAATGGTTTTAGTTTTCTCTTCAAAGTATTCTTGATTTATATCTTCTGTATTGCTCTTTAACTGTAGTTCTTTTTTGTATTCTTCTGTGTTTTGTATATTCTTTAATTCTTCGATAGTTGATTGTTGCAGAAGAAAAGGTATAATATTATGGTCTTTGTTAATGCCAGCTTTTATTATTGCATCCCCAATAGCATAACAGTCAGAGAAACCCAAGCAAGGTACATTTTTAACCAATTTCAGAATCATTCCTGCTTGGGGTTGAAATTGAAGTTTATAATAGTTATGTCTCTGTACAGTATCAATTGTATATAGTCTCATTAGTATTTTTATTAATTAAGTACAACGGTGTAAAAGTCATTTTTGTTTACCTATTGATGTTAAATAATTAGCTGGCTATTGCCCACCGTACTATTACCTACCTCGCTGCCGTAGGCATACCCAAAATATGCTCAAGCCTGGGCATCTCTTCCAACAGAATCACGCGCCCTTCATCCTCAAAACCTGCGATTTGATCAAAGTTTAAATACCGATACAAATCATCTGCAAAAGGATGAATTCTACTCGCCACAATATCCTAGCAGCGCACAAACTGCTCTAAATCTTGTTCTTTTTCTTCAACAGCTAAAAATTCATGTAATTCATCTATTGAAACGGTAGATTTATAAATATTACTTTCAGACTCCTAAACCACTTCAAAGGATTCAATTGCTTCTTTCAGTTTATTAATTGCATCCTCTTGAATATTTCCCTGCCCGACAATGCCGTTTTCTAAACATAAAGCAACCCAATAGCCAGAACTTTTTCTGAGTACGAGGGTGTAAAAATTCATTCATTCCTCCAACTTAATAAGTATTTTTTAATATTTCTTCTAATGTAAAAGGAGATTCTTTAGGAAAGAAATTTAATTTAATCCCTGTTTCATCAGATGCTTTGAGACGAGCTTTTTGATAACAATCTTCAAATACTTCTGCAAGTAGAGGTTGCAAACTGGGACTATCTTCTAATAATGTTTCAATACAGATACGTTGCTCAGAAATGGTACTGCGCCAACTTTCACTACGGTTTTCTGGTTGATATTGCCATTTCAGTAAGTGCATTAATAGCACAATTAATCGATTTTTTAACTCGCGTTTTTCACTTCTCCCCATGCTTTCAATTTCTTCAATTAGATTAGGTATATCTATTTGATTAAAATTATTTTCTTTTAACTGCTGGGCAATTGTTTGCGTCCACAAGTAAAAGTCTTGTTCATAGAGATTTTTTTCATTTATAAAAGATGGACTTGTCATTAATATTCCTCTCGGAAAGGCTAAATATTAGGTGGGCATGAAGAAGAATGCAGAATCCAGAATTCAGAATAAATCAGCCGGGGATTCAGACCCGCCACTCTCTTGTTGACCACCAAATCGTAGATTTGGTGGGGGTCTTAAACCCAGTTATTCATCCGCCAGTCATACAGAATTCATTCTGACTCCTGAATTCGGAATTCTGAATTCTGAATTCTGAATTCTGTTCGATAACACCCACCTAATTAAACTATACCAACAAAGCCTGCTCCTCCTTAGAAATCACGCGCCCTTCATCCTCAAAACCGAGTATTTGATCAAAGTTCAAATACCGATACAAATCATCGGCAAAAGGCTCAATTCTACTCGCCACAATATCCAAATATTCCTGCACTGTGGGAAGCCGTCCCAGTAGCGCACTAACTGCGGCTAATTCTGCTGAACCAAGATACACTCGCGCATCTTTACCCATGCGATTATTGAAGTTACGAGTAGAGGTAGAAAACACTGTTGTACCATCAGCAACTCGCGCCTGATTACCCATGCACAAACTGCATCCTGGTATTTCTGTTCTAGCACCCGCAGCCCCAAAAATGCTATATACACCTTCTTCTTTAAGTTGGTGTTCATCCATCCGGGTTGGTGGTGAAATCCACAGCCGAGTTTTCACTTCACCTGCGCCTTCCAAAACTTTCGCTGTTGCCCGATAATGGCCAATATTCGTCATACAAGAACCGACGAATACTTCTTGCACTGGATCATTCGCAACTTCCGATAATAATTTAACATTATCGGGGTCATTGGGAGCAGCGACAATTGGTTCTTTGATTTCGTTCAAATCAATTTCAATTATTTCCGCATACTCTGCATCGGCATCGCCTGATAATAATACGGGATTTGCTAACCATTCTTCCATCTTTGCCACACGACGCAGCATGGTACGCGGATCATGATAGCCTCGTGCTATCATATTTTTCAGCAGCGCGACGTTAGAACGCAGATATTCGGAAATTGTCTCTACACTCAGCTTAATTGTGCATCCGGCACAAGAACGCTCGGCGCTAGCATCGGTGAGTTCAAAGGCTTGTTCAACTTTTAAATCTGGCAAACCTTCTATTTCCAGAATTCGCCCGGAGAAGACATTTTTCTTGTTCTGCTTTTCTGCTGTCAGCAAACCTTTTTGAATTGCCACGTAGGGAATCGCATTCACGACATCCCGCAGGGTGATACCTGGTTGCAATTCACCTTTAAATCTTACCAATACTGACTCTGGCATATCTAAAGGCATCACACCCAAGGCGGCTGCAAAGGCCACTAATCCCGAACCGGCGGGGAAGGAAATACCCAAGGGAAAGCGGGTGTGAGAGTCGCCGCCAGTTCCCACGGTGTCGGGTAGCAGCATCCGGTTTAACCAAGAGTGAATAATACCATCACCGGGGCGTAAGGCGACACCGCCACGAGAGGCAAAAAAGTCGGGGAGTTCGTGATGGGTTTTGATGTCAACTGGTTTGGGATAAGCAACTGTGTGACAGAAACTCTGAATCACTAAGTCTGCACTGAAACCAAGACAGGCGAGTTCTTTCAATTCGTCGCGGGTCATGGGGCCTGTGGTATCCTGGGAACCAACGGTACTGATGATGGGTTCGCAGGATGTGCTAGGACGCACACCAGGTAATCCGCAAGCTTTACCGACTATTTTCTGTGCCAAGGTGTAGCCTTTGCCTGTGTCAAAGCCTTGCTGGGGACGGGTAAAAACTGTGCTAGGTTCTAAACCAAGTGCAAGACGAGTTTTGTCGGTGAGGGTACGTCCGATAAGTAGGGGAATGCGTCCACCTGCGCGAACTTCATCGAGGATGGTATCAGGTTTGAGGGCAAAGGTGGAAATGACTTCGCCTGCTTCGTTTGTAATTTCGCCTTTGTAGGGATGGATGGTAATTACCGCGCCGGTTTCGAGTTGGCTGACATCGCACTGAATAGGCAAAGCACCGGCATCTTCTGCTGTGTTAAAGAAGATAGGCGCGATCGCACCACCTAAAACATAACCCCCAGCGCGTTTGTTTGGCACAAAAGGTATATCATTTCCTGTATGCCACAATACTGAGTTGATAGCAGATTTCCGCGAGGAACCAGTACCAACTACATCCCCTACATAAGCTACAGGATGCCCTTTTTTCTTCAGTTCAGCAATAGTTGCCAAGCTTCCCGGTTGCCGTGACTCTAACATCACTAAGGCGTGTAAGGGAATATCTGGGCGAGTTGTGGCACTTTGGGCGGGGGATAAATCGTCGGTATTGGTTTCGCCAGGAACTTTAAAAACGGTGACAGTAATCGCTTCTGGAACTGTGGGACGAAGGGTAAACCATTCAGCTTCCGCCCAAGAGTCAATTACCCGCTTGGCGAAAGGATTGGTTTTAGACAACTCCAAAACATCGTGGAAGGCATCGTACACCAACAAGATTTTGCTTAAGGCGTTGGCGGCGTAGGCGGCGATGGGTTCCTTTCCTTGTCCGCCCATTACTAAAGGTGTTTCGGATGAGTCTGAGAGGGATACAGTGGGAAATTGCAGTAAATCGATTAAAGATTGCACGTTGTAACCACCTATCATCGTCCCCAGCAATTGCACCGCTTCTATGCGCGAAACCAAGGGACTGGTGATTTCCTTTTTGGCAATGGCGGTGAGAAATCCAGCTTTGACATAAGCTGCTGGATCAACACCAGGAGAAACGCGATCGCTCAATAGATGTAATAATATCTCTTCCTGACCCTTTGGCGGATTTTTCAGTAATTCACATAATTCTGAGGTTTGCTTCGCATCCAATGGTAAAGGAGGAATACCGAGTGCTGCTCTTTGGGCAACGTGTTTACGATATGATTCCAGCATTTTTATGTTCTCCATTGGGATTTTCTCCCTTTAATTATGAAATATTTTTAGGCAATACTTGGCTATAAAAGTTTAGCTTACTTTTATTACTAAAAGCCTTACTGGTAATCAGTTATTAGCAAGTTTTTTTTATACTGAAAGTTTGAAAAATATGAGGCGAATAGAATTTGCTACTACACAAACTCTCGTCCACCGACCTGGACTAAGAGGAAATCAAGGATTCTTAACCCAGGTCGGTGGGTTTTCTCTGTATAGCTGCGACTTCTAGTTGCCAGGTCTAGTAATAATGAATTATATTGATTGTTGGTTTAACCAAGTTTCTAAATCAGCGACGCTAGAAAAGTCTAGCAATGCTTCTCCTAAATTCTCTAATTGTTCAATGGATAAGCCTTTAATTTGCTCGATTAATGATGCATCAATTTCACCAATACGGCGATTGAGTAGACGCACTATTAAGTCTTGTTCTCCCTCTTGCCTTCCCTCCTGCCTTCCCTCTTGCCTTCCCTCTTCTTTGGCTTGTTCTCTGTCTCTTTGATAAAGTGGTTCTAATCGCATAATTAACTCCCGATCATCTGCTTCTAATTCTTGATTTACTCTCAAATTTTCGCGCAAGTTGTAAACTAATTCAAGAGTTGCTTTCTGGTATGGATGATCTAATGGTAACGCTTGCAACTCGATAATTGCTTGTGACTGCACATTTCCTCTTCCTAAAAGTCTCAACCATAACGTTTCTGGTGTTTGGGGTAGTTGGTGTATTGCTACAATTGCTGTTCGCAACGCATCTGGCAGAAAATGCACTCCTGATAACCAAGTTGCTTTTTGCATAGTTCCAAAGCTAGACAATCTAGTTTCAGATATGGTTGGAGTCAGAATCCACAATTTGGGAATTTCTGAATCCTGAAGTTTGGTTTTATTGGCTTTAGCTTCTCGTCGTAATAGAGCCTTGATTTCTAATAATTTGAGAATACAGTCGCAGATTTCATCGGTAGAAGCTGGATTGCGGTATGATTCTATAATCGCAGGATGTTCCGCAAATCTTCCTAATAAACCCAGTATTTGTAAATTAGAACTTTGCTGTTTAGCAGGAGTGAATAAAACATCTATTTCTTTAATCTCTCCTGATACTTTTTCTGATGCCTTGACTTCTCCGTAATCTTTTAATAGTTCTTCTAGATAGTCTTTGGCAAATTTATCATGTATAAAACGGGTCATTCAATTTTAAAATTGCGGAAGTTCTGGGATAATGCAAAGTTTTATTATATAGCAGTCCTGAATTATTCCTGAGAAAATTGATAAGACTGCTATATCTGTAATGTCATATTTGGCTAATTACTTTTAACTTTACTCGCTTAAACTTCCGCGCAAGGGTAATATGGCGGTTATTTTATTTTCACCTGATATTTTATCTGTATTAGCTTTCAAGCGTGTTAATCTGCTTTTACGAATACGATCGCTGTCTCGAATACCACCTGCAAGTTCATATTCATTGCTGTTTTTGCCGTACTTGAAACCAACTCCCATCAGCATTTTGTCTGAAACCTGATTTAAGGTTTTTTCCATCTCATCTAACTTTGTTTTAGAAGAGTCAATCATAGCTATATCAGCGTTATAATCATCAAGCATATTGTGGAAGCGTTCTATTAATTGACTCAGGTTTTGCAAGTTGTAAGTATCATCAAAATTGATATTTTGATCGATAGCTTTCAGTCCGGCAACTCTAAACTCAGCTTTTTCTAGAATCCGGGAACTACGTTTTTTTCGAGACATAAATTTACACGGCTTTTAAAGCTTTACAGAGCCATTTTGTCTCAATTAATCTATATTGTGGTTCAGCAAAAAGCGCAGTCTTGTAAATAATTTTTTTACTTATGTCCGTAATTTCTCGGTATTTAATCACCAAAGGTTGATTTTCAGAAAAATAATATTATGTTTAAGTTGCACGAAAACTACAATATTGTTGCATAAGCGTAGGCATAGCCCGTCGTAGACATCGCACCTTTACTTCTAGTCAACTGCGATCGCTTTAATCTTAAGGCTTAATGTTGTAACCTTAAGGCTTTATGCTCTGGCTTTAAGGCTTAATGTTGTAACCTTAAGCCTTAAGGTTCTAACTTTAAGGCTTAATGTTGTAACCTTAAGCCTTAAGGTTCTAGCTTTAAGGGTTAATGTTGTAACCTTAAGGGTTAATGTTGTAACATTGATGACCAAAGTTTGTTGGTGAGTGCAATCATCGCTACATAGTGTATATTGTTGATTTACAGCGATCGCAGAGTTGGACAGCAAGGATCAACAGTTATTATTCTTTTGTGTGGTGGTGATAAAATTTATTTGTGTATTGTATAGTAAATCATGTTACTAATCTATAACTTATTCAGAATTAGTTGCTATAATTATCAATCTTTAGCCTAAAATTTTATAGTAACATCTGGATATTTTTAACTAATCCAGATAAACTGATAAATTTGTCCGTTGCGTCACGCTTGTTTTGTATATGCCCAAAACTTACACCGTAGAAATTGATCACCAAGGCAAAATTCATACCTTGCAAGTTCCTGAAGATAAAACGATCTTATCAGTTGCCGATGCTGCTGGTTTAGAACTGCCGAGTTCTTGTAATGCAGGTGTTTGCACAACTTGCGCCGGTCAAATAAGCGAGGGAACTGTAGATCAAACTGATGGTATGGGCGTTAGTCCAGATTTGCAAAAGCAAGGTTACGTATTGCTTTGTGTTGCCAAACCCCTTTCTGATTTGAAAATTAAGACGGAAAAAGAAGACGTAGTTTATCAGTTACAGTTTGGCAAAGGCTAATAATCAGTAAACAGTTATAGCGGTGTTCGGCCTTTGTGAGCTACAAGAACCCCACCCCCAACCCCCTCCCCGCAAGCGAGGAGGGGACTATGATATATCTAATATGATTAGGAAACACTATCAGTATATCGGATGATATCGGATGATTACTCATAACTGAATAACTGTTCGCTGAAAATTTCCAAACCTGATAAATAAGATTAGTATTTCCTAGCAGATGATATCAGCTATTCTAGAAACTACAAATCAATAGGATTTACCAAGATGACGACTCATTTTATTAGCGCAGAAATTGATTTACAAGAAACTCCCGCAGAGTTACTAGAAGTAATTAAAACAGAGTTGAAGAAACAAGGAGAACCTCTGCGTTGGGCAATTACCTCTGTGGATGTTGAAGAACAAAAAGCTACAGTTGAAGCGGTAGTAACAAAGAGTGCTGAGTGCTGTTAGCGATAGCGGGGGGTTTAGCCGATGCTGAGTTATATCATGTCCGCATAATTTAGTTATGCTAACCACAGTCAATACACCCCACCCCCAGCCTCTCCCCGCTCTTCGGGAGGGGAGACAAAGCATAGCTTTGGCGGGGGTGGGGTTCTTCGGGTTTAATAAGCAATCAAGCGGACATGATATTAGAACTTAAAAGTTGAGAGTGGGCCAAGGTTATTGCAGTTTCATCTAGCCCGCCTCAGAATAAATTCTGAGTCTAATAGCACTCATTCGTCTGAAGACGACTGAAAAAAGATTATAGTCAGTTAAAACTGACTTTAGTTATTAGCCCGGAACTAAAGTTCTGGGCGGTTTATATTTAGAACGAAATAGCCCTGAAGAGTGGGAGTAATTGAAAATTTTGCTCATAACTCATAACTCATCACTCATAACTTACGATGAATCGTCCATACACCGCGATCTTAATTGTACCAACTGGGGTTGGGGCTGCCATTGGGGGTTATGCAGGAGATGCTTTACCTGTTGCCAAAGTTATAGCACAGGTTTGCGATCGCCTAATTACTCACCCCAATGTCCTTAATGGCGCTTCTTTGTATTGGAATCTCCCAAACGCTTTCTATGTTGAAGGTTATGGGCTTGACAAATTTGCCTCTGGATGCTGGGGTTTGCGTCCAGTCCGTAGCAACAAAGTAGGTTTGCTTTTAGACCAAGCTATTGAGCCAGAGTTGCGACTACGACATATACAAGCCGCAGATGCAGCCAGAGCCACTCTGGGATTGACTCTAACAGATTATGTAATTACTGATGCACCATTAAATGTAGAATTACGGACTACAGCATCGGGAGCTAGTTGGGGAACAATTGGCAACCCAGATAGCTTATTACGGGCAGCTGAGATATTAATTAAAAAAGCGGGGGCAGAAGCGATCGCAGTTGTTGCCCGTTTCCCGGATGATATAGACTCAGAAGCAGTAGAGAAATATCGCCACGGTGAAGGTGTTGATCCTTTAGCGGGTGCAGAAGCCGTAATTAGCCATTTGCTAGTGCGAACCTTTGAAATTCCTTGCGCCCATTCTCCCGCGCTTTTGAGCGAACCTCCAAAACCTGATTTATCTCCCCGTTCCGCCGCCGAAGAATTGGGCTATACTTTTTTGCCGTGCGTCCTTGTCGGATTAAGTCGTGCCCCACAATTTATAATAGAGAGAGGAGCGATGTCTACGACGGGCTACGCCTACAGATCACAGCAAGAAGATATTTGGGCAGATCAAGTGGATGCTGCGATCGCACCTGCAACAGCTTGTGGTAGCAGTGCCTTACTAAGTTTAAGCCAAAGACGATGCCAAATAATTACAGTAGAAGAAAATAAAACTCTGATAAAAGTTCCTCCCCAACCGTTGGGGATCAAAGCTATACAGGTAAACTCATATTTAGAGGCAGTAGGTGTATTAGCAGCACACAAAGCAGGCATCAATCCCTCCGCCCTCCGTCCCAAATTATTACCTTTGCAGTCAGTAGTTAAAAGTTAGGAGTTAGGAGTTAGGAGTTAAAAGTTAGAATTCAGACTGTAGCGCTTCTGTGTTGAATCCAATACAGACTTAATCCCCAGCCCCTTCCCTACAAGGGAAGAGGAGTAAGATTCAAAGCCTCTCTCCTTTTAGGAGAGAGGTGAGAGTATATTGCATACAAACCATTCTCCCCCACTCCCCACTCCCCTTAAAACCCGTGGTTGAACAACACAAGCAAGAGCCAGAAATTCCATACCTAACACGCATCCAAGTACTTGGGGCGATGGGAGCGACTGCAATCATTTTGTTGATAGTCGCCAAACTTTCGTTGCACTTTGGCAACTTTTCCCTATTTTCTTGGGACTTGAACCAAAGAGAGTTGCTATTGGGTGTAGGGTTAGGGTTCATCATCACCGCCTTAAGTGGCTTAACTTATCGCCTTTGGACTGCCTATCGTAAAAGTGCAGATTATTACTTAGAAGTGGTACTGAAACCTTTAGCTTTACCAGACTTAATTTGGCTGGGGTTGCTACCAGGGCTGAGTGAAGAATTATTATTTAGGGGTGTGATGCTGCCAGCTTTAGGCGCTGATCTTACAGCTTTAATTGTATCCAGTCTTTGCTTTGGCATCTTGCATTTTAGTGGTTCCCAACAATGGCCTTATGTGATTTGGGCAACAATTGTCGGGATGATATTGGCATATAGCGCCCTGCTCACGGGCAACTTATTAGTACCGATTGTCGCTCACATTATTACCAATTGGATTTCTAGCTATTTCTGGAAAATGTCGCAATTGTCGGCAATTAAAAAATAAATTTTGAGCTTAGTAGAAATTAGTGCGTTTAATTAAATTTGATAGTTAACAGTTGCAGCAACTGCATATATCCAGTTGTTCACAAGTGCAAGGTTAACTGACGATTTTCCGGCTAATGGCCTTTCCAATCTCTATCAGTGTCTCTTCCTCTTCCAAAGTAAATTCGTAGGGAACAAAAAATTTTTAAACAACCCCTGCACCGTTACCGCATCCATTCCACATCATCTGCAATAGACAGCGATGCCTACGGTGATAACAGAGCAGTTCGACAGGTGGACAGTGTGAGCCTTACCGAACTGCCGACTATCACACCTGTCGTATCCCTACGGGGAAGCAAGCTACGCGCAGCGTCTCCAAGAGTTGGGTCGAAGGGTCGAAGGGTCGAAGTGCGAAATGAGCCAACAGACAGAAAATAAAGTTAATTTTTCAGCTTTGATGCACTCACTCATTCATAGCTAGAGAAGTTAGTTATTTATACGGAAGTATTTTTTGGCTATAAAAGTTACATTTATTCTTATATCAGCAATTAATCATACAGCCAAATATTGCGTGTATTTACGATTCCTCTTGAATCTCAAGGGTAATCGTAAATACACGTAGGCAAGTTACTTCTGGTTACTGCCTCAATATAGTTTTTAAGGAGTGTCAATAATTTAGCTCCTTTAATATGTATTTCCGAAACGTTAAAGTTTTGGGCAGCTACAGTCGGTAATTCTTTAAGGAATTGCCGAACTTTATCCTGTCTCAAAATCCAAGATACAAGTCCAGCAAATAAACAAACTGCATCCATGATAAATCGAAATAAATCTTTCAACAAGCAGCGCCAGTGCTACCAAACTTTAGTAGTAACAGCATTACTAACTGGTAGCTTTTTCCAATTTGTCGCACCTGTATTAGCTGACGGAACTACTGCGGGTACATCTATCAGTAACACAGCTACAGCGACCTACGAAGATCCTAACGCACCAGGGAGTCCCATTAATTCCACATCTAACACTGTCACCGTGACTGTAGCAGAGGTGGCTGGTATTACTGTTACAGGTTCTGGGATTGCAAATCAAACTACCCCAGGTGGTAGTACTCAGTCTGGTAATGTACTTGTTTACACTTACACCGTAACCAACGTCGGTAACGATTCCACCAAATTCCAGATTCCTAACTTAGCCACAACAACAGGCCCAGCCACAGTTTCGGGTCTATTACCTGGTAGTACTACATCTGGTAACTTGCAATACAGTATTGATGGCGGTGTAACCTGGATAAATATCCCTGCTGGTGGACTAACTACAGTCGCGATCGCAGTTAATGGTACTGTATTGGTGCGTGTACCAGTTACCGTGCAAGCTGGCGCTCAAACAGGTGATATTATCACTGCCAGACTAGGACAAACTCCTGGTGATGCTCAAAACCAACCCCGGACTGCTGATGGTGGCGACGTTTTCACTGTACAGATATCAACAGCCGGGCCAATCAATGGTGTCAGAGAAGCTAGTGCTACCCAGCAGACTCAAGTAGGAAATACCGCTAAAACTAGGGCGTTAGCAACTATTCTCAAAACTAAAACAGCCTATGATAATGCTGGCACTTCTGCTAACCTAAGTGATGACTTGCTAACTTATGGTTTGAGCTTGCGGGTTGAGAGTAACGACGTAACTAATACTGGTATTACCCCCGCAGCTTTGGCTGGTACAACTATCACTCTTGATAGTGTCGCCCACATCTTAGTTTCTGATGCTATTCCAGCAAATACAGTGCTTAATAGCACTCCAATTGCTCCATCGGGTTGGAAAGTAGTTTACACCACCTCTTCTACTAGTACAAATGCTGAATCGGCTTCGTGGTCATATACCGCACCAGCATCCTTGAGTTCAGTTACACGGGTTGGTTTCGTTAACGATCCTACCGTTGTCACTTCAGTTGGTACTGGAACAACTGTTAGCGGTTTTAGCATCCAAGTTAAATCCACTGCCACTAATACAGCTACTACCTCAACTATTAACAACATCGCTCAAGTGGCCGGTACAACTGCTGGAGACCCGACCAACAAAATCTATGACAACTCAGGAGACCAAAGCCCAGATAACTATAACGGTACAACCTTTCCTACTACACCAGACGCTGGTATTACTAGTCCGACGAATGACACAAACAATAACAACACTGGTTCTACTACTAGTGCCACAGGGTCTTTAAATGTAACCACCCTCACAGTCCCCAATCCTAGCTCTCTCTTGAATGGGCCAAATGGAGTGCCTGATGCCGTTGGACCAACCGACAAGAATGATGACTTCACTAATAAATCAGCACTAATTCCACCCAATACTGCTCCTGGCGTCGGTGTTGATCCGGCTGCGGTATCCTTTACTAACACAGTTCAGAATACTGGTACATCTGTTGCCAATATTTCTCTTGTACCTACACCACCAACAACACCAGGTGATTTGCCTGCGAATACAGTGGTGACGGTATCCTATCAAGGTTTATCAGCTGCTTATAAGTACAATGGCGCAAGCTTTGACTTCGTGCCAGGAAGTGGTGCGGGTAGTGTCGGGGGCAACCCAATTAGTGTCACTAATCCAGTGCGAATTGATGCAGTTCCAGCGAATGGTGGTAAAGCTAACTATGGTGTAAGCGTTGACCTGCCTGCTGGTACGCCACTCTCAACTGATACTACTGCTCAAGGTGCATCTGTCACAACTATTATAGAACGCGGTTTCCCCACACCGGTTACGGCTTTTATTGAGTCAGCTGCTACTCCTACTGGTATACCGGGCACAAACCCTCTGAACATCAGCATTGACCGCGTATACACTGGCTTCTTGCAATTGCTGAAAGAGTCACGAGTTTTACAAGGAACTGGGCCAGCACTGCCATCGGGTAGTACTGATGGCACATTTAGTATTGGAGCTAAAAAACCCGCCCCAGGCAACATTATTGAGTATCGGATTACTTACAAAAATATTTCTACTCCTCAAGTGGGAACCGGAAATCTGATTCTGAATGCTGACAAGATTGTGATTACTGAAGATGGTACGCAAACTCCCAACAACTGGGCGAAAGACAACGATAACAACAGTCAAATTGATACTAGCAACATTGTTAGTTCAGCTAAGGATTCTGGGACATCAACTATTCAATTCTTCCCTGGTAATGACCAAACTGGAACTACGACAAACACAGATGTGACTAAATATGTGGATGCTGTGACTGGACAGGTTGCACCGGGTATTCAAAGAACGTTTACTTTCCAACGCAAGGTTAACTAGATAGTTTGACCTCACTTTCTTTGTTTGCAAAGAGAGATGTCATTCGGCCTATGTGTTTGTAGTTGGCAATTTAGCCCTAAAGCGCTAACTACAAACTGATTATTCCCTAGCGAAAACAGGGAAATATAAATCAACAATCAACATTCTGGAAATTTTTTGAGGTTATTTATATGAAGCGTCTTTATTTTGCAGGTTTAGGAGCGATCGCACTGATTACTACAGTTCCATTTGTCGGTCAAATTCCGGGAATCACAAATGTATGGCATTCTACAAGTGCCATCGCTCAAAATGTCAAAACTCAAGGGCAAATACAATTGCGCTTAGAAGCAGAAAAGCAAGTAGTAACAAAGGATCAACAAGGTAAGCAAAGCCAAAAATGGGAACCTTTGAAAGGTCAAGTTATGGTGCGACCAGGAGATGTGTTGCGATATACCTTGAGCGGCGAAAATAAGAGCGATCGCCCAGTGAAGAATTTGACTCTTAATCAATCAATTCCCAAAGGAATGGTCTACGTGTTGAAATCTGCCAATGCCGGCAACAATGCCAAAGTTATTTATAGCATTGATGGCGGGCGCAGCTTTGTCGAAAATCCCACTGTTAAAGTTACTCTTCCTGACGGGAAAGTGGAAACCAAACCAGCACCAGCCATTGCTTACACCAATATCCGTTTGCAGATTCCGTCAGTTGCAGCCAAGACAACAGTCAAGGCGACTTATCAAACACAAGTGCGCTGATTGAAATTTAGGGTTGTAATTGGTCATTTGTCCTTTGTAATTACAAATGACCAAGAACAACTTTTAGGCAATATTTCAGCAATTAAATCGGATTACTGTAGCAGTGAAATTGTAGGAAATACTATTTAATAGTTTTAGATTTCCAGAAATAAATAAGCATTTTTATTAAAAATAAGATTGGCATTCCAGAAGAGATGTGTTCAGTGAGCCGTTCTCAAAAACAAAAGCAAATTACTTCTAGCAGTAGCTGGCGGCAAAGGTTAACAGCAAGTATTATCCTGGGAAGTTTTTTACATACTACTATACCTGTACCAGCGATCGCCCAACAGACTAATAATCTGGCTACGTCTTTGCCGTTAATAAATCAAGCTACTTATACTTATACAGATTCTGCTAGTAATTCTGAATATCAAGGAAGTTCTAGTCAGATAAATGTTACTCCTATTAGTTCTACTCCATTAGTTGATCCATTAGGGCGGATATTAGGTTGCGCTGGCACAATTTTAACTGACTATACAGGTTTTTCAGTTGGCGTATACGAACCTAGCTCTAGCGACCCAACGGGGACAGAATTAGGCAGCTTGGTTGCTTTGACTCGAACAGAGTTACCAGATATTCCTAATAACAACGTTCCTGGCGGTAAATCGCCAAATACCGAGAACAGTAACCCCTACTTTGTTGGGAATAACCCTGCGGGTTTCTACAATTTCCTACTCGATCCGAATAAGGGTCAAACTGATCCAGGTAGAACCTATATTTTTGTAGTTAATCCACCACCAAATTCTATCTACAAACAACGACGCGTCAAGATTGAAATTATTGCTAGCAATGGCACACAAGGTAATAGTGTCGTGCGATATGTCGCTACTTCTCTGGATGGTCAACCAATTAATCTCACAGGCGAAACCAGGGTAGAGCAAACAGTTGTCTTAGTTCCCAATGCAGAAGCAGTGGGACTGGACTTATTAGCCTTTGAATTCACCACAAATATGTGTCAAGCGAATCAGTTGCAGATTATCAAAACAGGCGATCGCGCTGCTGCTGAACCTGGAGATACGGTAATCTACCGCCTCTCGATCAAAAATCTTGCTGATGCTGATTTGAATAATATATTTGTCACCGACAACCTACCTTTAGGATTCAACTTTTTACCTAAATCTGTGCGGGGAGAGTTGGATGGTAAAGCAGTTACTCTCACCTCGGAACGGAATGGTAACACGCTGACATTCCGCACAGATGTAACGATTCCCACAGAGAAAGTCCTGAATATTGCCTACGCTGCTCAACTAACAGCCGATGCGCTGCGTGGTAATGGTCGTAATAGTGCGATCGTTAATGCTCAACGAGCTGATAACCGTTTTAGCACCAAGGATGGCCCTGCAACGCACCAATTGAAAATTCGTGCCGGAATCGTTTCTGACTGTGGCACGATTATCGGTCGCGTGTTTGTTGATAAAAACTTTGATGGAGAACAACAATCTGGTGAGCCTGGGGTACCAAATGCGGTGATTTTTCTGGAGGATGGAAACCGCATCACTACAGATCCTAATGGTTTGTTCTCCTTAGCTAATGCCTTACCTGGATATCACACAGGTGTACTAGACCTCAGCAGTGTCTCTGGTTACACCCTAGCTCCCAACGAAAAATTCCGCGAACGGAATAGCCAATCTCGCTTGGTGCATTTGGAGCCTGGTGGCTTAGTACGTATGAATTTCGCAGTTACCGCCACCTTGCAGGAGCCAGTGAAGAAATGAAACCGAGACTGCACTGTGCAACTACATTTAACCTGAGATTGATGGGGGCGATGCCGATAGCTCTCAGCTTTGTTTTGTATCCTGCAATAGTCAAAGCAGAAATCACGAGTGAAAACCTCTTTTTCCCTGATTCCACTTCGCAAGCAGATAAGGGTGAAAGCCTTTCCATTAAAAGGGTAGAGGCTTTGAATTCTTCCCCTTCCCTACAAGGGAAGCAGGCTGGTTCCGCTTTGATTTTTTCAGATGATGTGAAAAGTCAGGTCGAAGATCAAGCGGATCAGAATCAAGTTGCTGAAAAAAGTATGGATTCAAATTCTCTTCATCTTTTGACAAGTTCCCAGCAGCAGTTTCCACCTCTCGAATTTCCCTCAACTTCTTCAGCACCAACTATTGATACTTCAATTCCAGATGTCCAGCCTACTGAAGCGGAAATACAACCATTTCAACCAGCAACTTCTGTTGATTTACCCAGAGGCTTACGCAAAATAGCCGGAATCGAGGACAAGAACGACGCACGCAAAGACACCGAAACACAGTTTCAAGCTTCTTCAACGGAAATACAACCATTTCAACCAGCAACTTCTGTAGGTTTACCTAAAGGCTTACGCAAAATAGCCGGAATCGAGGATACGGGGACGCGGGGACAAGGGGTGAATGAAGAAAATCTTCCCAAGTCTCCCCCTCCTGCACTCCCCCCCTCTTCCACTCCCGCCATTTCTACAGCAATTAAAATCCTGACTCCGACGGCTGACAGCGTTGTAGATGTCCCAGCTACCACGGTGATTCTGCAATTTTCTGTTGGTAGTCAGGTGGAATTGCGGGTGAATGGCAGGTTGGTAGACTCTTCCTTAGTCGGACGAACAGAAAGTGATACCATCACCAACTTAGTAACGCAGACATGGTATGGTGTCTCGCTAAAAGAAGGTAATAACGCCATCTCTGCACAAGTTGTCGGAGGGACACAACCCCCTATAACAGTGCAAGTCGCAGTCCGAGGAGCGCCACAGCAATTAACTTTAGAAACAGTTGAGTCTCGTATCCCGGCGGATGGACGTTCCACGGCGACAATCCGGGGTAAACTCATCGATGCAAGTGGCAATCGCTCTAATCGTGATGCTGTTATCACTCTCATACCTACTGCTGGGGAGTTGGTTGGGAAAGACTTCAAACCCGATCAACCTGGATTTCAAGTGGAGGCGAAAGCAGGGCAATTTACAGCGATTTTACGATCGCAGCTGAAGGCGCAAACTGTCCGAATTCGGGCGATCGCTAATGATTTAGAAGCCTTTACCGAACTGCAATTTGAAACAGCACTGCGTCCGAGTTTGGTAACAGGAGTCATAGATTTACGTTTGGGCGCTAGAGGTACAAATTATTACGGTAGTTTCCGTGATTTCCTCCCTCCTGACAAAGACAATAGAACACAATTAGATTTCCATTCAGCGATATTTGCCACTGGTGCGATCGGGGAATGGTTATTTACAGGTGCATACAACAGTTCTCGTAACCTCAATGAAGATTGCGACTGCGATAATCGCCTATTTAAAACTTATCAATCCAGCGAGCAAAACTATCCTGTCTATGGCGATAGTTCCAACATTGATGTTCTTGCTCCTTCCACTGACAGCGTATATCTGCGTTTGGAGCGATCGGCTCGTATCCCCGGCTCTGATCCTGATTATGCGATGTGGGGTGACTATAACACAGAAGAATTTGCTCGGCGATCGCAGCAATTTACTTCTATCACCCGTCAACTCCACGGTTTTAAAGCTAACTACAACTTAGGAAACTTACAAATTACAGGTTTATATGGCAACAACTTAGAGGGGTTTCAAAGGGATACCATTGCTCCCGATGGTACTAGTGGTTATTACTTCCTTTCTCGCAGACTATTACAAGCAGGTAGCGAAAATGTCTTTATTGAGTTAGAAGAACTCAATCGTCCTGGGACTGTACTAGAACGCAAACAACTGAACCGAGGCCCAGACTACGAGATTGACTACGATCGCGGTACCTTATTATTCCGCGAACCGATTCTTCGCACCGATATTGATCAAACTGGACAAGTATTGGTACGCCGGATTGTTGTGACTTATCAATACGACGACCAAAACTCTAACAGCAATATCTATGCTGGTCGTCTGCAATATAACCTTTCCCGCAAGCTCAATCAAGAAAGTTGGATAGGAGCAACTTACGTTCAAGAAAATCATGGGGTGCGTGACTTTCAACTCTACGGCGCAGATGCGCTGATTGCTTTGGGTGAAAAGGGGAAGTTAATCGCAGAATATGCCCATTCTACTAATGATTCTGATGTTGTGGGAAAGGTCAGTGGTGATGCGTATCGATTGGAAGCTGAGGGAGAAATTGCCAATAGAATTCAAGGTCGTGCCTATTATCGCTTTGCTGATACGGGTTTTGCCAATAATGCCACCATCAGCTTTGTCCCAGGACAAACCCGTTATGGAGCGCAGGTTACAGCTAAAGTCACCTCAACTACCAATGTCAGAGCGCAATATGACCACGAAGACAATTTTGGGATTGCTCCTCAACCGCTAGATACTTTTGAAGAACTGTTTGCACCGCGTTCTGAGGCCATACCTGGGAGCCAAGTTAATAATTCGCTGACGACGATTTCCGCCGGGATTCAACAACGTCTGGGTAAAGCTATTCTGGATGTGGATTTGATTCATCGTCATCGGGAAGACCGCATCCCCAACAGCGCCCTAAGTAGTAATTCTAATCAATTGCGATCGCGCTTTTCTATTCCTCTAGCTAAGAACCTGACTTTTCAAGCCCAAAATGAACTGAGTTTATCTTCCCAAAAAGATACTGTTTATCCAGACCGTACCATTTTAGGGTTGAATTGGGCGGTAATTCCTGGTGTCAGCGTCAGTTTAGCTCAACAGTTTTACAGTAGTGGTCAATTTTCGGGTAATTCCATCACCAGCTTGAGTGTCAACGGTGAACACAAACTCGGATCAGATACTACTTTGACCGGTCGTTACTCAATTTTGGGTGGTGCTAACGAAATGACTACCCAAGGAGCAATTGGTCTAAATAACCGCTGGACTATTGCTTCGGGATTGCGGCTGAACTTAGCTTACGAACACGTATTTGGCAACTTCTTCGGACGGACTGCGACGGGTCAACAATATGCTCAACCCTACGCTTTTGGTCAATCAGCATCGGCGATCGGCTTTGATGGTGGCGATAGTTACAGTGTGGGGCTGGAATACTCTGATAATCCGCAGTTTCAAGCCAGCGCCCGTTATGAACATCGTTCTTCTTCTGGTGGTGGTAATACAGTAATTACCGCAGGTGCTGCGGGTAAAATTTCTCCGGCTCTCACAGCTTTGGTACGTTATCAACAAGCCGGTTCTTCCAATCAAAAGCTTTCAGGACTGGGAGATACTGCTAACCTGAAGCTGGGTTTAGCCTACCGCGACCCCAATAACGATAAATTTAATGCTTTGTTGCGTTATGAATATCGGCAAAATCCGGCAACTATTCCTGACACTATTTTGTTAGGGAGTGGTACGGGTTCCCAAGACCATACCTTTGCTTTAGAAGCTATCTACGCCCCTAACTGGCAATGGGAATTCTACGGTAAATATGCTTTGCGTAACAGTACTTCTTATTTAGCTAACGATTTGGTGGGTACAAGTATGGTTAATCTGGCGCAACTCCGGGCTACCTATCGTTTGGGATATAGCTGGGATTTAGTTGGTGAAGCTCGTTTAATTAGTCAGTCTAGCTACAGCGAAACCGGCTTTGTTATTGAAACAGGTTACTATCTCACTCCTAATCTGCGCCTTTCTGCTGGATATGTTTTTGGTAAAGTCGATGACCGGGATTTTTCTGGCGCACGTTCTGCGGGAGGGGCGTATTTGGGCTTAACTGTTAAGCTCAACGAATTGTTTGACGGCTTTGGACAGCAAAAGATTCCGCCACGCCAGCAACAGGAATCTAAAGTACAACCAGTAGTCAATCAAGCAGCGGAGGTAGACAAGCTAAAAATATGAATCTCTTTATACGAAAACATTACTGTAATTTCACTAAAAACTTAAATCTCAAGGTGAATGCTGATGGTAGATTGTATGTCAGTTTGGGCAAGCTAATAAAAAAAACTATGGAAAAGCCATTAACAATTAGCCGCCAAAAACTATGGCTGAGTAGCCTGGGCTTTTTTTTGTGTATTTTAGGAAATAGTATTCAACCTAGTTTGGCTGAAGGCAGCAAAGAGTTAGTTTCTGATGGCGGAAACAGACCCTACCTGGAATGGTCAGATTTAATATCGGCAGGTATTGTTCGGAAAACCACACTCAAAGTTTATGTGGAAGCGGGAGAAACAGTTAATCTTGGCTCTAGTGTGCCTACTAGTTTCTCAGACCCCCAAGATATCGTTTACCGCAGTCCCTTTGGTAGTCAAAATAGCTCTTGTAATATTCTAGCTTCTGGTTTTGGTTTGATTAACACCGTTGCCAAAGAAACGGCCGGCCCTTTACCTAATAGTGGTGGATATACCCCTTGTAGTTTCGTCGCTACAGAAACAGGTATTTACCAAGTTGAATTTCATTCTCCGAATAAAACTGGTACTGGCGATCCGCCGCCAAAAGCTACAACGGCAGCATTTCCTACAGATAGTACTCAACTTTCAGGGGTAGCTGCTTGGGATATCACAGTTCGAGATAGTAACGGCGTTACCAAAAAAGGGCGAGTATTTACCAACTATATCGCTATGAATATGGGGGGAAATTCCCTATCACTCAACTCTAAACTTTATATTCAAACCAAAGATGGGTATCGGTACGAAACTGACATGAATGGAGTCGATCCGTATGGCTTCATCTTTTTTGCTAATAGCCGGGGATACCTTGACACAACAAATAACAGCACTGTTTACCATTCTGCTGGCGGCGCTACTGATAATACTTTGAGCTTTGCCGGCAATGTGCGAGTCCAAAATCCAAGTGTTGCTGATACTACAACAGACATTACCCACCTAGTTTTCTTCAATCGACCGGACACCTCAACCCTCAGTGCTTTGAGTATTCCGATTGCCGCGACTGTTCCCACAGTACCGACTTCGTTCAAATTCACTGGGGGTACTGGAGGTAGTGGAAACCAAACTTCTGTGGGTGTGGGAGGCAATTTTAGCTTCAGCGCTGTCTCAACAGGCAGTTATCAAATAATTATTGACACCAACAATGATGGCATTTTTGACCCTAGTAGCGATCGAGTAATGCAAAATGTGCTGTCTGTCGGCTCAAATTTGGTGTTTTGGGATGGGAAGAATGCAAGTGGGACAAATCTCCTACCTCTATCAGGAAATGCAGCATACAGTGCCATAATCACAACACGGTCTGGTGAATATCACTTTCCCATGTTGGATGCAGAAAATAATACGCTGGGGTTTAAAATCACAATGGAAAACGCTCCGACTGCTTTTCCTAACCTTCTAGATCAAAATGGACAGCAGGTTGGATCGAATACCATTTATTACAATGACAGTGATTATACTACCGCTAATGGTACGACGATTAACTTAAGTGGTACGGGAGCCACTAGCCCGCGTAATGCCGCTAGAGGGATCAATAGTCTGTCAGGAGAGCATAAATTTAGTAGTAATTATGGTGACTTTAAGGGAATAGATACTTGGACATATTTCCCAAGTCAAGCAATCACTGCTCCTTTGGTAATTACTACTAACACTCAAGCAAATGTCAGAGGAACCAAATCTGTTCGCTTCCTCACAGACTATGATACTAGTGGAACAGTGACTGTCGGCGATCGCATCGAATATACCCTCACTTACTCCAACCTGAATCCAGGTAATAGCAATGCAATTAACTTTGTCATTAACGACTCATTACCCTCACAGTTAACTTTTGTGAGTGCAGCAATTACTGCTGCAACTTCGGGGAATAACATCACACCCAATCCCAGTTACAACGGTGCTGGTGTTGTTGCTGTCACAAATTCTGGTATTTTGCGTGTAGGCGATACGATCACCATTAAAATTACTGCCACAATTAATAATGCCAATGGCGGTAATCCAATTAGTAACCAAGCAAATGCTACTTTTAACACACCTGATAATCCTAGCGGAACTGTTGGTACAGTGTTCACAGATGCAAATTCTGCTGGCGCTACCAATAACCCACCGACTCTCGGTAATTCCTTCTTCCAAATTACTGATGATGGTGTAAATACTGGTAATAATCCTGCCGATACCGCAGATGATGACCCCACTTTATTTACAGTATTAAATATTATTAGTTCTAATCCTAAATTGCTGTTAACTAAACGCATTACCCGCATCAATAACCAAGATTTAACTGATATTGTGGATGGACGCAGTGACGTTGCCACTAATGCCAGCAACTATCTGCCAGAACCTTATGCTACTGATGATAGCGATCCTAAATGGCCGGTTGGCTACTTGCGAGGATTAATCAATGCTGGCACTGTCAAACCGGGAGATGAATTGGAATACACCATCTATTTTCTTTCCAATGGTCTGGGTAATGCAACTAATGTGAAGTTTTGTGACTTAGTTCCGATTAATGTTAATTTTATTCCTACTGCTTTTAATGGTATGACTCCTAATGATGGTGGCTTACCAGGAGCAGATCAAGGTATTGCTTTAGCTATTGGTTCTATTACACCGACGGTTTATTTGAGTAATGTCGCAGATAGCGATCGCGGGCATTTTTATACAGCTAACGAATCAGGCATACCATCATCCTGTGGCATTAACATCAATGGGGCTGTGATGGTGAATATCACGCGGAGTTCCGATTTACCCAATCTACCCGCAGCATCTGGATCTGGCACACCAGCTAATTCTTATGGCTTTGTTCGCTTCCGCGCAAAGGTGAAATAAAGGTACTCGAACTTCCGCCACAGTGTACTAGTACAGCACGGCGTAAATAAGCCACCCCAACGGGAAAGCCAGTCGCCTGCGGAGGTAAACCCTCCCGCAGCGCTGGTTCACCATTTGTCATGTCTGAAACCCTTGCTAAAACGTAATTACGAATTACGAATTACGAATTACGCGAAGCGGTACTAGTATCCACTGAGTTAAGAACGCCGTACATTCAAACAACACCATTCTTTGCGTTTCCACAGGGTAGCAACGACCCAACCATTTTCTTCTAAAGCGTCAGCAACAGCTTTAGATTGTTCTAGTAAAATACCACTGAAGATAGCCCAAGTCTCAGGTTTAGCGATCGCACTCATTTCTGGAACCAATTCAATAATCACGTCAGCCAAAATATTGCAAACGATACCATCCACTGGTTGAGAAACCAGTTGTGTCAAAACGTCTACACTTCCCTGTGCAGGTAGTAAACGTTCTGGACTAATGTCGTTCAGGGTGCGATTGCTGATAGTTGATTGCACCGCCAAAAGGTCAGTATCCACTGCATAGACTTTCTCGGCTCCCAGTAGCAGCGCCCCAATGGAAAGGATACCAGAACCACAGCCAATATCCGCAATTACCAGATGTTCATGTTTGCCAGTATTACCCACAAACGACTGAGAAACTCCACTCAGCCGCATTTCCAGGGATTCCAAACATAGCTGAGTGGTGGCATGGTTGCCCGTACCAAATGCTACACCAGGGTCAAGACGAATCACTAACCGTTCCGTTGTTTCTGGTAATGGTAGCCAAGCGGGGTTAATTAGGAAGCGATCGCCTATTTCTTGCGGATGCCAATATTGTTTCCAGCTAGTCGCCCAATCTTCCTCATCAATTAACTGCCATTGCAGGGAGGGAGATGAAAGTCCCACACAAAGGGCATCTTGACGCAGCCACAGCGACAGCGCTGCCAAATCTAGTAGCTGTATTTCAATTGTCGGCAGATAAGCTCTTACTAAAGATAAATTTCCTTTGTTTTCACTAGCTGTACCACGACAGCCAAAATCTTCCAGTCGCCAAAAGATCGAATCTTCTAGGTCTGGCTCACATAAAATCTGTAGTTCCCACCAAGTCTTTGCCATATAATTTTAGATTTTAGATTTTAGATTTTAGATTGGGGACTTGGTAACGCTTAATGATCAATGCGAAAAACAATGAGCAATTAGCCATTACCAATCCAAAATCCAAAATCCGAAATCCAAAATTAGAGAGTTACCGTATACGCGTCCCGAATGCCAGGGACTTTTATAATCTCATTCAAAATGCCCTCAGGTAAGGGATCATCTATACTCAGAGCCATTACGGCATCACCACGGACGATTTTACGACCTACTTGCATACTGGCAATATTCACATTAAAACTGCCGAGTAGGGAACCAAGTTTGCCGATAATCCCTGGCATATCGCGGTGCAGGGTAAATAGCATATATTTGCTGGGTGGGACGTTAATCGGGAAACCATCAACGTCGGTGAGGTGGATTTCCCGCTCACCCAACAACGCGCCTGTGACCGAATGAGTACCTAAAGTACCTGTGGCTTCTAGATGAAGTGTGCCGGCATAGTCTCGAATGGAAGCATCGCGGGTTTCAATCACCCTAATTCCGCGTTCTTTGGCTTCTATACTGGCATTTACGTAATTTACCCGTTCCCGCAAAGCTTGGTAAAGTAATCCTTTCAGGGCTGCTACTACCAAAGGCTGACTTTTGTTGGTCGCTAGTTCGCCTTGCAGTCGCACAGTGAGGGTTTCTACCCGTCCGCCAGCTAGCTGTCCTACTAGATTACCTAGAGTTTCTGCTAGTTGCATATAGGGTTTGAGTTCTTCCAACACATCGGGGCCGAGTCCGGGAATGTTGACGGCTGAACGTGCTGGTAGTCCTAAAAGTACATCTCGAATTTGTTCGGCAACATCAATGGCCACATTTACTTGAGCTTCCGTGGTGGAGGCTCCCAAATGGGGGGTGAGGATGATTTCTTTGCCTAGCGATCGCAACTCAGATTCACCCAGTGGTTCAGACTCGAACACATCCAAGGCTGCACCCCCAATTGTACCCGCTTTCAGAGCTGCTGCTAAAGCTACTTCATCAATGATCCCACCACGAGCGCAGTTGATAATCCGGGCTGTGGGTTTCATTTTTGCCAGGGTTGTGGCATTGATTAAGTGGGTAGTTTCTGGGGTTTTGGGGATGTGTAGCGTAATATAATCTGCTTGCTGGAAGAGTAAATCTAGCTCCACCAACTGACAGCCAAGTTGTTCGGCTCGGTCTGTAGAAATAAAAGGGTCATAAGCTAGGAGTTTCATCCCCATTGTCTTAGCTACAGAGGCGACATGGGAGCCAATTTTACCCAAACCGACAACGCCGAGAGTTTTTTTGTAGACTTCTGCGCCGACAAAGCTATTGCGATCCCACGCACCGCGTTTCACCGAAGCATTAGCATCGGGGATGTGGCGAGACAAAGCCAAAATCATCGCTAGCGCGTGTTCGGCGGCAGCAATTGTATTTCCCTCTGGAGAATTGACTACCACAATTCCCCGGCGGGTGGCAGCAGGAACATCCACATTATCCACACCCACACCAGCCCGACCGATGATTTTTAGCTGGGTGCCGGCTTCAATGATTTCCTCGGTGACGCGTGTACCAGAGCGAATCATCAGCGCGTCATACTGACCAATAATCTCGATCAGTTGGGCTGGTTTTAGACCTAGTTTGACATCAACGGTAGCAACTTGCGAAAGAATGTCAATTCCAGCTTGGTCAATAGAATCAGAGACAAGAACCTTAGACATGATTACTTCATTTTAAAGCTACAGGTTTTGCTGCACAAGACTTTTTAGTTTAATCTTTATCTGTCACAATTCAGCAAAAATTATTCGTTTGAATATCGACTTAACCTTAACTTACACTATATACACTATATATTGGTGGTATCAAAGCAGCTAGTGTTGAACAAGCATTGGCCACAGACGTTAAAAGATTTCTGTGATGTCACATCTTCAGTTAATCTGGCTTTCAAGTGCGATCGCATTACTGGGTACGGGAATGTTGACGCTCACGGCAGTTATCGGCAATCTTCTTACTTCACATAAAAATCAGAAGTTTCAGCTGGCGCGGGGGCAGATATTTAAATATCACCGTCTGATCTCAATCTTGGGAGTTGTTCTAATTCTGATTCATCCAATTCCCTTAGTTTTTGCCCAATCGACAACTGGCGTGAGCGTTGCATCTATCTTTGTACCATTTCTTGCAGAGAAAAAAATCACTATTATCCCAGTCGGTGTAATAGCTTTATATGTCTTGTTAGTTATCAAAAAATTGGGTTTTAAACCCCGTGCTTCTAGCACGGCTTTAAGTTTTGTGGCGGGGTCTAAATCCCCGTTACAAAACTGTACTTCCGACTTCCGACTTCATTAAGATTTTACTTCTGCTTATGGTGTGGCGCGTTATGCTGTATCGAAATCAGCGAAAGTCAATGTAGTAGACAAGATTGCAAACAGGACAAAACTGTGATGAAAATTCTCTTAGTAGAAGATGAATATCGGATTGCAAAAGCACTGGCAGAAGTACTAATTGACCAAAATTACATTGTTGATATTGCTAGCGATGGTCAAGTAGGATGGGAGTTTGCTAAAGCCTTTCCTTATGATTTAATAATGTTAGATTTGATGTTACCAAAGTTAGATGGTATAAGTTTGTGTCGGCAACTACGGCAAGAGGGCTACTCTATGCCTATTCTGTTGCTAACTGCAAAAGATACTAGCATAGACAAAGTAATCGGGTTAGATGCGGGAGCGGATGATTATGTTGTCAAACCCTTTGATTTACAAGAGCTAATGGCTCGGATTCGTGCTTTACTAAGGCGGGGAATTACTATTTTCCCCCCTGTATTTGAGTGGGAAAACTTGCGTTTAGATCCAAGTAATTGTGAAGTAACATATAATGGACAACCAGTACATCTGACTCCCAAAGAATATAGAATTTTGGAATTGTTTTTACGTCACAGCCATCAAGTGTTTCATCGCAGCGAGATTCTGAAACATCTTTGGTCTTTTGAAGAGCCACCAGGAGAAGAAACAATAAAAGTTCACATTCGGAGTTTAAGACAAAAATTGAAGTTTGCTGGAGCTACTGTTGATTTTATTGAGACAATATACGGTTTAGGTTATCGACTAAAACAAACTTTTTAAATTGATGTTTCAGGCTTTAGGCAGGCGGCTTTTATTTTCCTATTTAGGTGTAATGGTAACAATTTGGGGAACTTCTACTACAGTCGTCTACAATTTTTTATCTTACAATCTCTATCAAAAATTAGATACTGAAATTGTCAATTTGGCGAATGCAGCTTCTCACAACTTAATAGCAGCGCCAGTTGACAAAAAAGCAATTAATACTAAAATTCCTCGAATTTTAGATAATGATGATGATGGGGATTTAGATATTCCTTGGCAAGATTTACGTGAAAATCATCAAGGGGTAGAATGGTTTGATGCGAATGGCCGGCTATTGGCTAAAGCGGGAAACACTATTTCTCGGATGTCTTTTACTGCTAATTTTAACGTTATCCAACATCATAAAATCCGCAGCATTACTATTCCTGTTTATCTGCATAGCTTAAGTGTCGGAAAAAAGCAGCTGCAAGGTTATGTGCGGGTAAGTGAATCTACAGAAGAACTAGAAGAAGAACTAGACAGACTTTTATGGGGATTTGAGTTAGGAGGACTGATTGTAATAATTCTTAGTGGTTTAGGTGGTTGGTGGCTAACAAGACAATCTTTGCAGCCAATTGAGCAAAGTTTTCAGCAGTTAAAACAGTTTACTGCCGATGCTTCCCATGAGTTGCGTAGTCCTTTAACAGTAGTTAAAACTTCAGTTGAAGTGATTATGAATTATCCAGATAGAATTCATCCAGCTAATGTGAATAAATTGGAAGCAATATCATCTGCAAGTAATCAAATGACTCGATTAGTAGAAGATTTACTTTTATTAGCTCGAACTGATGCAGTAACGAGTTCTCAAATGATTGCATGGATAACTATTCCTTTAGATGAGCTATTAGAGGATTTGGTGGATTTTTTGGAACCGCAAGCAGTATCTGAGGAAATTACTCTGAAGTCAGAAATATCAACCGAAGTTTTCATCAAAGGTGAAGCTATTCAAATAAAGCGATTATTTTCTAATCTGTTGCAAAATGCCTTGCACTATACACCGAAAGGTGGAACTGTCATAGTTTGTCTGGTTAAACTTGAGCGGCTGGTGGTAATAAATGTTCAGGATACTGGTATTGGTATTGCTCCAGAACACATTCCGCTAATTTTTAATCGCTTTTGGAGAGCAGATCAAGCTAGAAGCCAGCGAGAGGGCGGGGTAGGTTTGGGATTAGCTATTGCCGATGCGATCGCTAGAACTCATGGAGGAGATATTATCGTCACTAGTGAAGTCGGTGTTGGTAGCTGCTTTCAGGTACGTTTGCCCTTAGCTTCTTAGTTTAATTCTTGGGGTTTTGTCGAGTCTTTTTACCAAATAAACCAGACATACTTAATCCTGTTGCCAACAATCCCAGAAGTCCTAATCCATTCAAAATTGGGTAGATTCCTTCAAGATGAAGGATTTCACCTGTATGGATACTTAAGAGGAAGCTAGCTGGAACTCCTATACTAATAGACCACTCACGGACAACCGTTGTTAACATCCCAGTCAGTACGGTTAAAATAAGTGGCAGAGATAAGATGATGCCAAGGATACGATGATACTTACGAAATGATCGTTTCATAGTAGTTCTCCGGTCAGTAGAAACTTTTTCCAATACAATGTAGCCTCAATATCACCGTAAATGCAAATTAGATGAGAAAAATCGAG
This sequence comes from Nostoc sp., assembly GCF_036917755.1. Taxonomy (GTDB): domain Bacteria; phylum Cyanobacteriota; class Cyanobacteriia; order Cyanobacteriales; family Nostocaceae; genus Nostoc. The sequence goes on along the minus strand of NZ_JBALFC010000120.1, from coordinate 23,317 downwards.
TCTTGTCAGACAAGACTCGAAGTAAGTAATTGGTGCGAGGAGTTTTTGTAAACTCTGTTCTTAAGGTAAAACACAGCAGGTAAAAAACTCGGAAAGATAAAATATCAGTTCTTTCCGAGTTTTTTACCTTAATAGCTTTAATATTTGAATGACAGAAATATTACCTAATATTTTTGTTCATAGTAAGCGCGATATCTGAACACTAGTACCGCAAGGCGGAATTCAAAATTAAAAATTCAAACAGGTATACAGCGTAAGCATTTCATTTATTTGGAATGGGTGGTTTATTTCCGCCGTGCTGTACTAGTCTACAAAAACGAGTTTTGATGAGGAGTCTATAATGAATCGTTTTAATTCTGTACTGATAGTTTCTCTAATCAGCCTAATGGCTTTGGTTGGATGCAACAAGGGTGAAGAACCTACTGCACAGACATCACCTGCTGGCAGTTCTGTCTCCGAAACAACAGCTAGTTCTACTCCGGCAACTAGCGCCCAAACACCTGCTAGTCCCACTCCGACAACCAAGGCTGATACAGCAGTTAGTCCCACTGCAACAACCGAATTTCAAGGTTTAGAGGGTGTTGTTACCAATACTAAGACAGCAGTTGAGGCGGGAAATTTTGCCAAAGCTAAAGGGGAATTTGATAAATTTGAGGATTTCTGGTCAAAGGTTGAGGATGGAGTGAAAGTTAAATCTCCCAATGCCTACAAAGAAATTGAAGATAAATCGGATGAGGTGAAGGCAGGACTTAAAGCCTCTGCACCAAATAAACAGAAAATGTTAACAGCCTTAGAGTCTCTTAACAAGAATGTCACTAGTGTTGCCAAGCCTTAAAAGCCAAATACATAGACTGAGTATTTGTTGGCTAGTGTGCTAGTCCTGATTAATTTTTTGTGTGAGGAATAAAAATGTCAAAAACAAAAGCTATCTGGAGTTTTCTTCGGCAGACTCCATTAATAGTGCTTGTTGCCTTAGTTGTTGGTTATAGTAGACTGGCAATCGCATCTGGAGCAAATAACACTACATCAAAAGCTGGAAGTAACCAGAGCGAGCAATCTTTAGATCCTCCAGCGACTACTGATGCTGTAGCGCAAGTCACCTCCGTATCTCAATTATCAGATGTGCAGCCCACTGATTGGGCATTTCAAGCGTTGCAATCACTAGTAGAACGTTACGGCTGTATTGCTGGATATCCCAATAGTACATATCGTGGTAATCGAGCGATGACGCGATATGAGTTTGCGGCGGGTTTGAATGCTTGTCTGGAACGCGTCAATGAACTCATTGCTACCTCAACTAATGATTTGGTCAAGAAACAAGATTTAGCTACATTACAAAAATTGCAAGAGGAATTTACCGCAGAACTGGCAACCCTACGAGGTCGAGTGGATGCGCTGGAATCACGCAGTAGCGAACTGGAAGCCAATCGGTTTTCTACCACAACCAAACTCAATGCTGAAGCTATTTTTGCAGTGGCAGGAATTGTGTCAGGAGATAATGCTAGGGGAGAAAAACTCAATCGCAATACTATTTTAGGCGATCGCATCCGCCTCAACTTTGACACCAGTTTTACAGGCAAAGATTTACTCAGAACTCGACTCCAAGCCACAAATCTAAATGCCTTCTCTGGAAACTCTACATTTACACCAGAAGGTGACTTCCGGTTTGCAGGTGGTACTTTTGCTAATGACAACAACAATGCTGTTGGGATAGATGCGCTGTTGTATCAGTTCCCTCTTACTCAGAAAACAAATGTGATCATTGAAGCAAATGCCGGTGCAGCTGATGATTTTACTAATACAGTTAACCCTTATTTAGATGGAGATGGTGGTAGCGGCGCTCTTTCTCATTTTGGGACTCGCAATCCTATTTACTATCTAGTCAATGGTGCTGGTTTAGGAATCCAGCACCAGTTCAGCAAGAATCTGGAACTAAGTTTGGGGTATTTAGCTAATGATCCTGCTAACCCTCAAAATAAAAGTGGTTTGTTCAACGGCCCTTATGGAGTCATAGCCCAGTTAACTATCAAACCTACTGAAAAATTCACCCTTGGTTTGACTTACGTTAATTCTTACAACAATGATTTTACTGCCAATGGTAGTACAGGCAGCAACCGTGCTAACCTACGTTCAGCTTTACTGAATAATCCCAATTTACCAAATGATTTAGCTCCATTTTCTGGTTCTGATCTACCAGTATCCAGTAATGCTTATGGCGCAGAAGCATCATTACAACTGAGTGATAAATTTGTCTTGGGTGGCTGGGCTGGCTACACTAACACTCGTATCCTGCCAAACAATGGAAGTGGAATTAATCCGGGAACTCTTGATATCTGGAACTGGGCAGTCACTTTATCCTTCCCCGACCTTGGTAAAAAAGGAAATCTAGCAGGTATCGTGGTTGGTATGGAACCTTATGTGACAAGTTCTAGTGTCGCCCAAATCGGCAAAGACAAGAACAATTCATATCATCTAGAAGCGTTCTACCAGTACAAGGTGAGCGACAATATTACTATTACTCCCGGAATTATTTGGTTGACTTCGCCGGATAACAACAGTAATAACAATGATGCTGTCATTGGTGCATTGAGAACTACTTTTACTTTCTAAAGGTAAACCTGAATCTGTTACGAGAAGAGTTTAGCCCTGAAGAGAGTATCAGGGCAAACGCATCTAAATTACTCTTGATCACAACTAACGTTAAAATAATTCGTAATTCGTAATTAAAAACTATTGCCTTTTAGGAATAACGTTTCTGATTCCACTTTTAGCGCCAACAGTATCGCCTTTGTAACGAGGGATGATATGAATACTGGCGTGCATAATATTTTGACCGGCGGATCGGTTGATATTCATTCCTATATTAAAACCATCGGGTTCAAATTCTGCTTTGAGAATTTCTTGTACTTTGTTCACCATAAACCAGCAAGCAGATTGCTCTTTGAATGGTAATTCAAAATAACTGCTAACATGACGTTTGGGAATAACCAAAATATGTCCTTTACTTATAGGATAGCCATCAAACATAGCATAAGCAGTTGCTGATTCCGTTAATAGTTTGAGACTTTTATGGGGATTACAGAATATGCAATAATTAGATGAATTTCGCTGATGATTATAGTGAATATACTCATATAATTCCCGATGTTCATCTAAACAAACTGAAGTAAATGGAAGTTTGACAATACACTGATAGGTAGGTTTTTTATGGACATAATGTTCTCGAAAACCTGCTTTTTTGATATCCCTTCTTACAGCATAATAAGCTTTACCACCTGGTTTTAATAAGTGTGATACTTCCATAAGAACATTAGTTTGTTCTTCAGTAAATAAAACATTTAAAACATAAAAGCAAATTATTGTATCGAATTTATGATCAGGATATTCTGGAAAATAAGAAGGGTCATAGCCTGTAATATCACAACCTTTTTGGCGCAATATTTTAACATCATTACCAAAGCCACAACCAAAGTCTAGTATTTTGCCTTGTAGAAGGTTTTGATTTAATAAAAACTGTGCCGGAAATGATAGATAATTTCTTGCGATCGCAGTAAGATGGCTGAATTGATTTTTTTGCTGTTTCATGGAATTTTGGTGCTGATGTCCCAAATTTATTATTCCCAGCATCCCTTGAGTTATGCGATGTCTACGACGGTCACTGAGCTTTGTCGTACCACTTCCCTACGGGACGCTCCGCGAACGTGGAAGCAAGCTACGCGCAGCGTCTCGTAGAGAAGTGCGGGCAGCAATTTCAAAGATGACTCGAACACCCATTCGTTTATCAAAAACCTCGCCACTACTAATAAATATGAGTATGTTCGACGTGCAGCTATCCAAGCATTAGCCAGCAATTTCCCAGATGACCCTGACACCTGCTCCATTCTCAAAGACCGCGCCAGTGTTGATAAATCTGGGGATGTGCGATATGCAGCCATCGAAGCATTAGCTAGCAATTTCAAAGATGGCCCAGACACCTATTCATTTCTCAAATACCGCGCCACTGCTGATAATCAAGGGGGTGTGAGACGTGCAGCCATCGAAGCATTAGCTAGCAATTTCAAAGATGACCCACACATCCATTCGTTTCTCATAAACCGCGCCACTGCTGATAAATCTGGGGATGTGCGATATGCAGCCATCGAAGCATTAGCTAGCAATTTCAAAGATGACCCGGACACCTGCTCGATTCTCAAAGACCGCGCCACTACTGATAAATATGAGGATGTTCGACGTGCAGCTATCCAAGCATTAGCCAGCAATTTCCCAGATGACCCGGACACCTGCTCGATTCTCAAAAACCGCGCCACTGCTGATAAATCTGGGGATGTGCGATATAGAGCCATCCAAGTATTAGTCAGCAATTTTCCAGATGACCAGGACACCCACTCGATTTTCAAAGACCTTGCCACTGCTGATAAATCTGGGGATGTGCGACGTGCAACCATCCAAGCATTAGCTAGCAATTTCCAAGATAACCCGGATGCTTACTCGTTTCTCAAATACCGCGCCACTGCTGACAATCAAAGGGGTGTAAGACGTGCAGCCATCGAAGTATTAGCTAGCAATTTCCAAGATGATCCGGATACCCGCTCGTTTCTCAAAGACCGCGCCACTGCTGATAATGAAGGGTATGTGCGAGGTGCAGCCATCCAAGCATTAGCCAGTAATTTTCCACATGACCCAGACACCCGCTCGTTTCTCAAAGAACGCGCCACTGCTGATAATGAAGGGTATGTGCGAGGTGCAGCCATCCAAGCATTAGCCAGCAATTTTCCACATGGCCCGGACACCCACTGGTTTCTCAAAGAACGCGCCACTGCTGATGATGATAGGAATGTGCAACGTGCAGCCATCCAAGCATTAGCGAAACACTTCAGAAATCAGCCTGAGTTGTTTGAAATTTACTACAACTGTGCTGTCAATGGCTTCTTTGAAGGTAGCCATGACCCCTGGCAGCACCCCAACCCTCGGCGCGTTGCACTTGAGATAATTATCAAGCAATTTCCTCAACATCCCCAGACTTCACCACTGTTACGCTACAAAGCAGAGAATGACCCAGATGAGAAAGTGCGAAAATTTGCTCAACAGAAGTTGGCAGAATTTGAGAAGTAAAAGAGTTTCAAAAATATGAACAACACAGAAGTTCGTCAACAAATCAACCAATATCTAGATGGATTGTCTTCAGAACGCCTAGAACTGGTTGCTGACTTCTTAGCTTATCTAGCAGATAAAGAAAGTGAAGACGCTACCCAAGAGTTACTTGATATTCCTGGATTTATTGAATCCTTCGAGTGGGATAAAAAAGATGTTGCTGAGGGTCGGGTAAAAAGTTGGAGAACGATTCTGTCTGATGTATAGCCTTGTTTTATCTGCTGAAGCTATTTCTGTTAAGAATAAAGATAATTTAGCACCTGCAATTGGTCGTGCGATCGCTAACACGCAAGTTTACATACTAGACAAACATTTACAACCAATACCTATTGCCATTTCGGGAGAGTTGTACATAAGTGGTGATGGATTGGCGCGAGGTTATTTAAACCGTCCTGACTTAACTGCGGAATGCTTCATCTATCATTCTTTTACTAATAAGTTAAAAGCACGGCTTTATAAAACAGGTGATTTAGTTCGCTATCGAGTAGATGGTAACATTGAATTTTTAGGTCGCCTCGACGAGCAGGTAAAAATCCGCGGCTAACACCCCTACGGCGCTTGCGTCTGTTGCTCAATCGCCGAACTTGGCGGAATCTCCTCAAGAGGAATCAGGGCTTCGATCACCGACTTCACAATTGGCGCGGCGACAGTAGAACCATAGGCACTTTCTCCTTTTGGCTCATCCACCAGTGCAAACACTACATAGCGAGGAGATTCCACGGGCAAAATAGCCACAAAGCTGGTCATTCTAGCACCCTTGATGTAGCCGCCAGAGGGACTAGCTTTTTGGGCTGTACCAGTTTTACCAGCAATGCGATATCCCGGAATTTGTGCCATCTTGCCGGTGCCTTCAGTAACAACAGTTTCCATCATTTCCACAACCTTTTGAGTTGTTGCGGCTGAGAAAATTTGGCGGGGGATGGTGCGAGTGGGTGAATCATGCATTTGCCCTTTGCTATCAATCAGCCCCCGAACTATATGGGGTGTTACCAACTTACCGCCATTGGCTAAAGCGCCGTGCATTTGCACTAGCTGTAACGGTGTCATGGAAAAGCCTTGCCCAAAGGAAGTAGTAGCTGCTTCAATTGGCGAAGCGATAAATTCTTCTTGACTTTTGAGCCGACCGCCAACTTCAAAAGGTAAGTCTGTATCAACTTTTTGTCCTAGCCCCAAACGTTCTAGCCAGTTGTAGTAGATTGAAGGCTTTAAGCGTTGGATGATTTGCACCATGCCAATGTTGCTAGAATATTGCAGAATTTGAGCGATGTTGATCCGCCTGGAAGCATTGTTTTCAGCATTTTTAATGGTGTAATTAGCTACTTGAATAGAACCGGAGTCATTAAACATATCATCTGCTTTGATCACGCCATTTTCCAGAGCGATCGCCACATTCAAAGGCTTAAAAGTCGATCCCGGTTCATAAAGATCCGCTACCGTCCAGTTTTTAAATAGCGAAATATTAGCTTTAGCGTATTCATTAGGGTTATAGGTAGGTTCAGAAACCAGGGTAAGTAAGGAACCATCCAACGCATCCATCACAATTACCGCTCCACGTTTGGCATCAAACTTCTGCATTTGTTGTTTGAGCGCAGTCCGAGCAATTCGTTGCAAACGGCTATCGATAGTGAGTTGCAGTCGCAAATCATCAAAATGCAAAAAACCTTCAGGGGCATGATCCGGCATCAAGTCCCCATTACCCGACCGACTGAGCCGCATCGTTTGCACAGGACGTTCTAGCAACTTCTCTTGAGAATATTCCACACCTGCTTGACCACGGCGGTCAACATTCACATAGCCCACCACATCAGCAACCAAATCATCTGAGGGGTAATATCGGGAGTATTTTTGAATCCACTCCAAGCCATTTAAGCGCAAAGAGATGATGCGATCGATAATTTCTTCCGGTAGGGCTGGGGCAAGTATAATTCCGCTTCTTTTGCCTTGAAAAGTTTTCACCAATTCAGCAGGATCTTTTGCCAAAATTGGGGCAAGTCGCCCTGCCATATCTTCATTAGACTTATCAAACAGCTTGGGATGAGCGTACAAAGTATATACAGGACGGTCAATCGCCAATAGATTAGTATTGCGATCTACCACCGGGCGACGGGGCATAAAAGGTCGCAAATTCACCATTTGCTGGTTTCGTGCCTGCTCAGTTAACTTTGGCCCCTTGACAATTTGGAGGTTATACAATTTAATCCCCAACCCCAACCCTGATGCCATTAATACGCCCCAGACTATGAACAGTCGGGACTTGGTGTTGAATGTTTGGTCTTGGATATTAGAGGCTAATTTTGCCAAAAGCCCTCGTTTATAACCTTTTTGTCGCCTTGTGAGTGCTGGATTCCGAAATTTTCTGGATTTGGTTCTGCTTGGTGACTTCTGCACATTTGTTCGCCCTACAGTATGGTTTAATTGCCTAAAAATTGCTATAAATCTAACTTTCTGAATTACGTTAGCGAGTATTCGTACTCTTGCTCTTAAGTAAACTAGCAAGAGCGTCTCCTACAAAGCGTCATTACGAATTACGAACGCGAGTGCGTGCCGGAGGCTCTATTACGAATTACGAATTAGTATCCCAGTGGCAAGATTGTTTGCTGTTGCGTTTGAGAATTTGGCGTTGTGTTAGACGATGCTGGCTTAGGACTATGAGATGCTGGAGGCAAGAAAATCATCCCTTGAGGAGTCGGCGATACCAGCCCTGCTGTTGGTTGCTCTGCTTCTTGGGCCATTTTATTTGTCAGCGTCGCGTTGGTTGTCATTAGCAGCCGCTCATGACGTTGGAGGCTTTGCAGTCTGCGATATGACTGACTCCAAAGCTGTTGGCAATATACCGTCCAGCCATAAACAGCAAGTGTCGATGCTACTAACAAAAACGCCAAAACTGCCGAATAACGATGAAAGCTGTACAAGCGCAGCAACCACAAAGGTGTCGCTCTCGAATTAGACATTGTGGGAAGGGGAAGAAAACCTACCTCCGGAGGCTTCTGGTTCGGACTCGACTGCTCATTAAGATTTGGCACTTGTCGTCTACCCAACTCTTTCACCGATTTGGGCATAACCGCCTCATTTGTGGGAGAAACCGCGAGATTTTTCGAGGAACGCCGTTGTCTTTGAGAGGATACTGGTGTAGAAGCGCTCCGTGCTGCTGACTCCATACGCGCAGATCGTCGCCTCCCTAAAGAAAGGATAGAATCTTGCCGGAACCAATTACCCCTTGTAGAAACAGTAGATTTACGAGCAACTACCATAATTTTTTTTAGATGGGAAATCCTGTACTTTCGATTGATTGTCTTGATTGTCTTTTTTTGCTGAGGTTAAAATCACCTTCTGTGGAACAAGCACACATAACAGACTACACTCTTTTAACTGTTCTGATAGGTAGCTGTATCAATGTTTGCAATCAGCGATTAGCAACTGGACAGCTTGCCCTTTAGGTATCGCACCTAAAGTATGGCAACGCGGGGCAGCAAGATGCAATACTCCGTGAAAAAAATAAAATTTTTTGCTATGATAACTCGGTTTGCTAGAAAACTTGGTTATTTCCGTTTTGCTCCTGAGTTAAGAGAAACTAATCAGATGGCTATATGATATGTAATCCCAAAAAGAATACGCCAAAGGATTGTTTTTTTAGTATGTAATCTGGCGGCCTTAAAAAAAAAGCAATAAATACGGTATCGTATTCAACAGGCGAAAAATTGTTCTAGCCACAATTGGTGAAAGAGGAGTTATGAAAACAAAAATCTTTGGTTTGGCTCTAATGTTAAGTCTGGCTACAATTCTCGGAGCCTGTGAAGGTGGTGGTGATGGTGCTGGTACCACTCCTACTCCCGCCGCTACAGGTGAACCAACTGATGCACCTGCTGCTGGGTCTAGCCCCGCCGCTACTATAGCACCTACTCCTGCAACTACTCCTGCAACTACTCCCGCAGCTACTCCTAAATAGTTTAAATCATGGCCAAAACAGCTTAGTAACAAGGCTCGTCACCACATAGCTGGAATTAATTAGGTTAACCTAAAAACCTGCATCTTTCTATTGGTGTATCAGAGCCTAAAGTTTGCTCAAATATCAGCTAAGTAGGGCAGCAAGTAGAGGACACTGGTGATGAGGTTTACGTCCTCAACCAAGTGTCCGCCGGAAATTTTTGCCTGACCGAACCTTGTTCCCCAAGTCCAACGGAGTTGAGTTACCTGAATCTAAGCTGTTTTGTGGGTAAGGTACTTCCCTGATTTGGTATTTGGAATGGCTTATACTCCTGAGTTTTGAAAGGGTAAAACAATTCATCGCGATCGCACGCTGGCAATTCCTCTTGAGCATTCCCTGTAGTCTATTCCATATCAGAACAGACCTGGTAATGTCCCTTGATATTGCCAGATTTTTATTGGGAAAATTTGTAACTTTGGGCATTGGGCATTGGGCATGGGGCATTGGGCATTGGGCATTGGGCATGGGGAAAACAGATTTTCATCCTGCGTTGTGAACGCAGTTCAGGAAATGGGAAGAGTTAAAGCGAGAAAGGCAATACAATTACTGTGCTTAATCGTGATTAGTGCTACGTTGGTTGTGTTAAGTAGCTATTGGGGATCAGTGGTAATAGCATTACCGCCACCAGAGGATACACCAGAAGAAATATTACGCACTAAGATAATCATAGAAGCGCGATCGCCTATTGATGGAAGATTCCTAACTGCTGCTGAATACGTCCAATTACAAGCCCAGCTGCAAGAAGTCCCGCCACCAAAACTAGACCCCAAAATTCGGGAACAGATTTTCTTGCTTCGCTTACGTAAAACGTTATTTCAGTTTTTCCCATTTTTAAATTTTTGACAAATTACTCAAGGGTCAACCAATGCAAGGATTTTAGATTTGCGATTTTGGATTGACCCCGACTACGAGGGTGCGCGGCTTGGGATTGAAGAAAAGACGATTTTAGATTTTTCCACCCACTAAGAGAGTGGGGCTTGTACCCCAAAAAATCCAAAATCCAAAATCTAAAATTCGGAGGGTCAAAAATCAACAGCTTTCCCCAATGCCCAATGCCCCATGCCCAATCCCCCATGCCCCATGCCCCATGCCCCATGCCCAATGCCCAATGCCCAATTCTGAGGTAGGATAACGGTGACGACAATAGTGCAAGTAAATGTAAAGAATATATATAGATATTAAAAAAGTAGATTTAGTCAATCACGTTATTTCACTTAGGTAGCTTCATGTCCATGACCACGATCGCCCCTGAACAGGTTAACAGCATCGTTTGGAATCAGCATAACGATCCCTTTGAAATACTAGGTTCTCATCCCATAGAACAAGACGGCAAAACTGTCTGGGCTGTGCGGGCCTACCTACCAAATGCAAGTGCCGCATGGGTAGTTCTTCCCGAACAACGGAAGGAATATCCAATGCAAACAGTGCATCATCCCCACTTTTTTGAATGCACCATTGAAACCGCAGAACTGGCAAACTACCAGTTACGGATTAAAGAGGGTGAACATGAGCGTGTCACTTATGACCCTTACGCTTTTCGTTCTCCCAACTTGACAGACTTTGACTTGCATTTGTTTAGTGAAGGCAACCATCACCGGATATATGAAAAACTGGGAGCGCACCCCACGCAAATAGACGGCGTTAAAGGCGTTTATTTTGCTGTTTGGGCACCCAACGCCCGGAATGTTTCATTGCTGGCAGATTTCAACCTCTGGGATGGGCGCAAAAACCAGATGCGTAAAGGCCCCACCGGGGTTTGGGAATTGTTTATTCCTGAAATCGGTGTGGGAGAACATTACAAATATGAAATCAAAAATTTTGAAGGACACATTTACGAAAAATCCGATCCCTACGGTTTCCAGCAGGAACCCCGCCCGAAAACGGCATCCATTGTTACTGATTTAAATGCTTACAGTTGGAGTGATGAAGAGTGGATGGCAAAGCGGCGTCGCACTGATCCCCTCACTCAGCCAGTTTCAGTCTATGAAGTGCATTTAGGCTCTTGGTTACACGCTTCTAGTGCCCAACCAGCGATACTCCCCAATGGTGAAACGGAACCTGTAGTTATCGTTTCTGAACTGAAGCCAGGCGCACGCTTCCTTACTTACCGGGAACTGGCTGACCGACTCATTCCCTATGTCAAAGAATTGGGATACACCCATCTAGAATTGCTACCCATTGCAGAGCATCCCTTTGATGGTTCTTGGGGTTATCAAGTAACTGGGTACTATGCCCCCACCTCCCGTTTTGGCAGCCCCGAAGATTTCATGTATTTTGTTGACAAATGTCACCAAAATGATCTAGGGGTAATTGTAGATTGGGTTCCCGGTCACTTCCCCAAAGATGGACACGGTTTAGCTTTCTTTGATGGTAGCCACCTCTACGAACACTCTGACCCCCGCAAGGGCGAACACAAAGGATGGGGTACTTTGGTGTTCAACTACGGTCGCCATGAAGTCAGTAATTTTTTAGCAGCAAATGCCCTTTTCTGGTTCGACAAGTACCACATTGACGGGATTCGTGTTGATGCTGTTGCCTCGATGCTCTATAACGATTATTGCCGCGAACCTGGAGAATGGCTGCCCAATAAGTATGGCGGCAGAGAAAACCTAGAAGCAGCAGATTTTCTGCGTCAGGTAAATCACATTATCTTTAGCTATTTCCCCGGTATTCTCTCAATTGCTGAAGAATCTACTTCCTGGCCAATGGTATCTTGGCCAACCTACACAGGCGGACTGGGCTTTAACTTGAAGTGGGATATGGGGTGGATGCACGATATGCTGGATTACTTCAGCATGGACCCTTGGTTCCGCCAGTTCCACCAAAACAATATTACCTTTAGTATGTGGTACAACCACAGTGAGAACTTCATGCTGGCTCTGTCCCACGATGAAGTGGTGCATGGCAAGAGCAATATCATCGGCAAAATGCCGGGGGATACATGGCAGAAGTTAGCGAATGTGCGTTGTTTATTTAGCTATATGTTTGCTCACCCAGGCAAGAAAACCATGTTTATGAGCATGGAGTTTGGGCAGTGGAGTGAGTGGAATGCTTGGGCAGATTTGGAGTGGCATTTATTGCAGCATGAAGCCCACAAACAGTTAAAAACGTTTTTCCGCGATTTGAACCATCTCTACCGTTCTGAACCAGTTTTGTATACCCAGGATTTTGCTGAACCTGGGTTTGAGTGGATTGACTGTAGCGATAACCGCCATAGTGTAGTTTCTTTCATCCGGCGTGACAAGGATTCTGATGATTTTGTGATCGTCGTTTGCAATTTTACACCGCAACCCCATTCTCACTACCGCATCGGTGTACCGCAAAAGGGATTTTATACTGAGTTGTTCAATAGTGATGCGCGTCAGTATGGCGGCAGCAATATGGGCAACTTAGGTGGTAAGTGGACAGATGATTGGTCTTTGCATAGTCGTCCCCATTCGCTGGATTTGTGTTTGCCACCTTTGGGTGTGTTGATTCTCAAGTTGGATAAGAAGAAGACTGCTGAGGTAATGGGATAATAATTTGGGGTGGGTGATGCCCACCCCAGAAACTGGCTAGAAAAAATTACGAAGATCAGCTATATAACAACATCACTTACCTATAACTTCACGTTTATAATTTATCCAGTACTTTCCTCATTGCGGCTCTGCCGCAAGTCAAGAGGCAGAGCCACCCATTAGGCATTCCCAGCCAGAGACTGGGAACGAGATAATTCACAGCTATTCAGCCCAGTTTTCTAATGACAGAATTATAGTAATTTCTCAACTAGCGATCGCCATGACTGTCTTAAAGTCTTTACTGTTGCTCTACTGTCGCTTTGGCTATCAAAAAACCTTTTGATGTGATTTTGATTGTTTTAAAAGGCTGAAAGCCTTGAAGGCGGCACCCGGATTTGAACCGGGGGTGGAGGTTTTGCAGACCTCTGCCTTACCACTTGGCTATGCCGCCACTCCGGGATTCCCTAAACTACTTTAATGTTTCTAATGTATCTTAGTAGTGATAGGGCGCTAGTTAAACCATGATAGCATAGGATTGTGAGGTTGTGATAGTGGGTTAATTGGATGTTTCTGGTAGTCTTTAGGCATCGCTAGAAAATTCTGATCGCAAGTTGACTATATGCTACAAACAACTCTTAGCAGATTAAAGAGAGTTATGAGTTTTAATTCCTAACTCCCAACTCCTCACTCCTAACTCCTGACTTGTTACACCTTCACTTCATCGGCAAAATTGCCCCATCGGACAAAGTGAAATGGCCCAGCGATAGAACCCCACAGCCGTTCATCAGTGTCTAAATCCCTTCCCCGGTCGAGGCTGGAAAATTCTTTAGCGTCAATCTCAAATTCGTTATCTAGATAAGTATTTTTGCCGTCACGAACCACAATGCAGCCTTTACCAGGTTCAACCCTGCCTTTGAAGCTATTACCTGTCCACTCTACAACCATATTGCAACCTGGCATTTTTTCCAATTGGTCAATGGATAAAACTTTTAAACGTTCGGGGTCACGAGATGCGCCGTAAAATTTTTGTTCTTCTTTAAGCGTGTAGTGTTCAATAACAATGTGGTTTTCTACCGGAATCAACTTCATTACCCGCATCCGGTAGGGTTGATTGAGCATAAAATCATAAGCTTGTTCGAGAAACAAACTTACCCCTGAGAACAATTCCAAAGGAAGGGGACGGATACACACGCGAATGTGGGCATAAAAAGGCGGATTTTCAAAAGCTTGTTCTTGATTGCTAAAGTCAGCTGCCATCCACCGGGCTAAGGTGGCAATATCAGTAGAATGAGTCACGTCGCTTCGCTCCGAATTCAAAATTCAAAATTCAAAATTAACAATCCCCATAAATAATAGGACTTACGCACAGGTAATGGAAAACGAACCACAGAGAACGCAGAGAAGCCAGTGTGTTGCGGGGGTTCCCACGCCACTTGCTTTATGCCGGGGAACCCGTCCACCGCAGTGGCTCCCCGTTGTAGCAACTGGCGCGTCACGGAGGAATGAGAGTTTGAGAAGGTTTTTTTCGTAAGTCCTAAATAAATTTAGTCGCTCTGTATGCTTTTCGGTTTCGGCCATTATCAAGATGATTAACAGTTTTAAAATCCCATTGCCTCGGCTACTGCACCCAATTCTGCTGCAATACCCTGTTGAAATTGACTGTGATTGTGTTTAATGGCTGTATCTGGGTCTTTTAAACCATTGCCTGTGAGGACACAAACCACTGTCGCCCCTGTCGGAATTTGGTCTTTCACCTGCAACATTCCGGCTACAGAAGCGGCGCTAGCAGGTTCGCAGAAGATACCTTCTGATGCTGCCAAAAGTCGATAAGCGTCGAGAATTTCGGTATCGGTAACGGCGTGGAAATTTCCTTGACTTGCGGTTTGCGCTGCAACAGCTAACTCCCAACTAGCAGGATTACCAATGCGAATTGCTGTCGCTAGGGTTTCGGGATGCGCTACTCGCTGACCGTGTACTAAGGGCGCTGCACCTGCGGCTTGAAATCCCATCATTCGGGGTAAGCGATCGCACTTTTTTGCTTGATGATATTGACAAAAGCCCATCCAATATGCTGTGATATTTCCCGCATTGCCCACGGGGATACACAGCCAGTCTGGGGCATCACCCAGCACATCAACTATTTCAAAGGCTGCTGTTTTCTGCCCTTCTAATCGGTAGGGATTCACCGAATTCACCAAAGTGATTGGATAGCTTTCGGCCATCTCGCGGACAATTTCTAGCGCTTGGTCAAAATTACCTTTAATTGACAATACTTCTGCACCGTAGAGTAATGCTTGGGCTAATTTGCCCAGCGCCACATAACCTTCGGGAATCAGTACAAAGGCATTCATTCCCCCACGCCTGGCATAAGCGGCGGCTGAGGCTGAGGTGTTGCCCGTACTGGCACAAATTACTGCTTTTGCCCCTGCTTCCTTGGCTTTGGAAATTGCCATAGTCATCCCCCGGTCTTTGAAGCTGCCGGTGGGATTCAGTCCGTCGTATTTTACAAAAACCCGCACTTGTCTGCCAATGCGTTCGGCGATCGCTGGCACTGGTATTAGGGGTGTGTTACCCTCCAACAGAGTGACAATCGGTGTTTTTTCGCTCACGGGCAAGTATTCGCGGTATCCTTCTATCAGTCCAGGCCAGGGTTGGCGATGGGATTTAGCAGTAGACAGGCTCAAAGTCACGGGATTTAAAATTTCTGAATGTAAGGATCGGATATTTAGAAAGGGTGGGATAAGGAAGCGCCGAATCGGGAAGAGGAACAAAGTAAATTTTTATTTGCCAGTTCCCAGTTAAGAGTCCCTTAATTCCAAACGTATATGATTAAGAATATTATTTTTTGTGGTGCAGGCGTTACACTTGCTATTTTTTTTTATTTAGAATGTAAGTTTATCATAAACCGCCACGGCACTCTTCGGTTTAACGAAATATAGTCTATATGTAATTTCTTGCGTAAATTACCCCAAAATGGCGATAATAATTCATACGACCATAATTGACAGGCTATCAATTAAGTATTGCTAAGTACCGTCGAGTGGACGGAAGCTTTGCACACTTGGGGCAATGTTTTCTCAGGAACACAGTCCTTATGATCACAGTCTCTTATGATTAAACCTAAAATCCATTAGAGTAATTGATTGAAAATATCCAATATTATAATAAAGCTTAAAAGAGGATTATTATAATATTTCTAATGGTGTGAGTTAAATTGTGGATTTAATTAGCGATGCCTACTTGTTTATCTAGTGTTTCCGATCGCGACTCCCAGACTACCTGGGTCAGCAAGTTAACCAAGTCTTATTATCAAGACGACCAGCAAGCTAAATTTATGCATTTACAAGCAGAGGTAGACTCCCTGTTGCAGCAGTTGGAAAACCTGAAGCACCAACGTCTAGCCGACGCTAACCAAAAAGAATAAGTCAGTTTTGTAGAAAGCGATGTCTACGACGGGCTACGCCTACGCTTTTCCCCTCTCTAATCTAAATTTTAGTCAGGGGCTAAATTTTGCTAAGGGGCCTGCTATTCAAAGCGCTGATTTTTCTGTGACCAGCGCCTCAAACTGTAGTTATGAGAATTTTCTACAAGTAAAGCTAAAGATTGCCCGCCTGAAAGCTTGGCGATCGCAGAGAGTTTTTGTAAGTAATTTCCTGTAAAATCAGTGTAAATAACTTTATTACTATCAGACAAAATTATCGTCCGTTCAGGGCGTTGCTCGGTGTTTTCCCCCGGAATTCCAGGTGTAGACTGATTCAAAGATGCTATTTCTGCTGCTGAGATAGTCAGTATTATTTCTGGTTGAGCGTTATTTGTTAAATCAATCACTTGAACCGGCCAATCACCCAACTTTTCCTGCATCTGCTCAAAGCTAGGAATCGCACCAGCCGGAACTTCACCAGATTGCTGTAAAGATTGCCATACACTCGATAAAATTACCTTGACCCCTTGGGGATTTTGTTGATAGACTTCTTGTAAACTGATTGGAGATGGTTGCACCCATTCCAGCGCTGCATTTGTCAAGGCTAAAGGTTTCGGTTGGAGAACATTGTTTAGATTCTCTGGAATTTTTGGGCTAGCAGCTAATAGGCGCAAAACTTTACCCCGTAGTTGCACCGCTTTGATAGCAGCTATAGTAATTTGTTGTTCTCCATTTGGCAACCAGACTACAATCTGGATTTCCGGGTCAGAAGTGATTCCCAAAGTTTTCCAGAAAAATTTGGCGGTGTCAGTTTTGGGTAAGTTGAAATTCTCAAAGGGGGAATTTAGCCAGCGTTTTCCATCATTAAAAGCACTCACTTCCACCTGATACCAAACTTGGTTATTTGTGAGTTTCAAATCTGCTGAGGAATTTGGTTGCAGCCATTCCGTGTTGGTAACTTGAGTAATTGGTTGCACTGTACCAACAATTTGACTAGGGTGAGTAGAGGATATTTGCGACTTTGTACCCTGATTATTGAGTCTTGCTAACAGACCTTGAATATAGGCAAGATTATCTTTTGTAATTTCTGGTTGCGCCTTTAACCAGGAATTAGCATGTTCTTCTCCCTGCTGAACTGCTAAAATCAAAGCAAACCAAGCTTGCACATCTAGTCTATTTGGGTTCACCCGCAACGCCGCCACTGTGCGATTCCACAACCGTTTTTCATCAGCTTTGAGTAGGGTAGCAATTTCTTGGGCATTATGTGGCGACGCTTGAAATACCTGTAAAGCTTTCTCCCAGCGACCATCAATGAAATCTGCCAGCACTTCTTGACTAGGACTTGCCCAATTTTTCTCGGCTTGGGTTTTAGTAAGTTGGGAATGCAAGCGAATCAAATCCATTTGCGCTTGCGCCGCCTCTGGCAAAACTCCTTTGCGCTGCTTCTTGATGAATTTCAACCATTCAAAGGCTGGTGTCCACAGTCCACTACGGGCAATTGACAAGGCGTTTTGGTAGGCATAATCCTTGAGGGCTGGTGAGTTGAGGGTAATCGCCTCCAATTGAATTGGTTTGAGGAATAACTTCAGAGGCTTGACTTGGTAAACTAGTAAGTGCGGTTCTAAACCGATAGTTTGATCAACAACTAACTCTTTTGTACCATCACCAGTTACCTGTTGCCATTTGGGTAATTCTCCATTAGGACTAGTCCAAGACAACATTTGTAGTAAATTGGTGCGTTCTGGATTGTAGTATACGACGTAACCGTAAGTAAACGCAGCAGTTCCTTGTTGGCGTTGACCCCGCAAATTAAACCAAACTCCTGGTAATTGAGTCCCACCTTCAAAGCGTTCCACTTCAGTTAAAGGTAGGGGAATGCTAATATCCTGGGGTTCTGATATTCCATCAAGCAAGGGAGAAATCACAAAGGATTCTTCTGGCCCAGTTACAGATAATTGAGTCGCTAGATAGTAGTAATTTTCTGACTGAGATTTAAACTCTAACTCTTCTGAGCGCTGGTAAACCCTGAGTTCTACAAGTTCTTCACAATTAGATTGACAATTAGCACGCTGTTGAAAAACTGGCAGTAAAAATGAGTTTTCCGCATTTTGATATAAAGGCAGAGTTTCCCCAAATATTTGGTTTTTTTTACTCAAATCGAGTTGAATTTCTTTGAGAGTTTGGGGGCGTTCATGCTTACCAAGGGGAATTTGTGCCCATGCAGGTAAAATTTTATTTAGCCAGCTTACCTGATCTGGATTGAAGATGAAGAGAACGCTAATCCAGGCAAAAGCCATAATTAGACTAGCACTACTTAACAGAATTGCGTAGGCGCAGCCCGTCGTAGACATCGCTAGCATTGCCGACAACCAACTTCCCCGTTTTAGCTTTTTCTGGGGTTTTTTAGCGAGGCGTTTCATCACACCAGCATGAGGTTGATTTCGTTTAGAGCCTTTTGGCCTCAGCTTGCGTGAGCGATTTGCCATATTAATTTCCAATCAATCCAATAAGATTTATTAGGCATTGGGCAATTCAATTTTAGATTTTGGATTAAATTTCAATTCTTTAATCCAAAAGCGTTCGACTGACTTGTACTGAGCGTTGTCAAAGTAGCGCTCACGCCGAAGTCTAAAATCTAAAATTCTCACTCTCCCTCATCTCCCTCACTCCCCACTCCCCACTCCCCACTACCTAATACCCTGTTATACTCGTCCTTTCAGAAGTTGCCCAGAAGCATTAAGTCTAATTTGGGACAAAATCCGTAAATATCCCCATGTGAACCCTAGCTGATCGCGAATACACTCTTCACTTAAGTATGTAAGCAGAGTGTAAAAAGTTGAAAGGTAGACTTATTAGCCGCAGTCATCGCCAAGCCCGGATGTTCGCATGGTTACTAATTGCGGGAGTCAATGGAGTTGCACAAAAAGTACTAGCACAAGAGTACATAAATACAGTAACTACTCATGAGTCAAAAGTTTAGATAGAGTCAACGAATTAATCACTACAGCCACCAACGATTTAGTCACCCGCGAAGATTTAGCAATAATCCAAAAATTGCAATCAGCATTACACCAGGAATAATTCATATCTTGGAGCCTGGTAACACACCAGATAGTGACTCAGTTACCATCGGCATTCTGCGGAGTACTTTTACTTTTTAATTCTGCTTGCAGATAAATATTATAGAACTTAAATAATTAGCAGTAAAAAAGACGGGGGTTAGCCCGTCCTTTGTATAAAAAGTAAAAACATCTTGGTAATTTCTGCAATATATCAAAATACTCTCATAACAATCTGCCAAATTGCCAAATGCTTACCAATAAGATAGTGAATAATTTTGGCACTTGCCAATTCCCAGCAAATACTGATTATAATGGAACTTTTCTGGGTAATACTAGAGAAAAAATTACTGGCAACGAAGTTCATTATGAATCTAAGTATAGTTGATGATAAATTGCAGATAGAATTTACGTTTAAAGAGCAGCTGCTAGCTGTTCGCTTGAATAAACTTTGGCAAATATCACTAGCCCATATTGAACAAGTTACGACAGCCGAACCCCAAAGTAATTGGCGAGAATTGCGTTCGCCTGGTAGCTTTGTTCCTGGAGTGATTAAGGCTGGAACTTATTACACTAATCGGGGTAAAGAATTTTGGTATGTGAATCAAGAGACAAATTATTTAACCATTCAATTGCGAGATGAATCCTACAAGCGGATTATCTTAACTATTGATAACAATGAATCTTGGCAACAAAGACTTGCTCAGATAATTGCTGCATAAGAGACTGACAAATGAAAAAATACTCAACTACTTATTGTGGGGTGGGTCGAAAAGCCATTGGTGTCAACTTACAGCTATTTTCAGGTAAATAGACCACATCTGTCGTAGGGGCACAGCAATGCTGTGCCCCTACGACAGATGTGGTTCAAATACATGAATAGGACTTACGCACAAGTTACGGAATAACGAACCGCAGAGGCACAGAGAAGCCAGTGCGTTGCGGGGGTGGAGGAGTTTGTAGCAACTGGCGCGGCACAGAGAAATCAGAGTTTGAGAGATATTTTGCGTAAGTCCTAATGAAAACTGACACCATCAAGTTGATTTTTTCAGATGACGCCGAAAAGTCAGGTAAGAGAGGCAGAGCCTCTTAATGGCATTCCCAGTCGGAGACTGGGAACGAGGCAATCTTGCAAAGGTTTGTCTAGTCAGGATTCTACTTTATTTGCTGTTCTCTGTATTAACCACCGGCGACAGCTGGCACAATACTTACTTCATCGCCATCTTTAAGAGTTGTGTTTATACCATCTAAATGGCGGATATCTTCGCTATCGACGTAAAAATTTACAAACCGACGTAGCTTGCCTTGTTCATCGCACAACCGGGATTTAATACCAGGAAAGCTTTGTTCTAAGGAGTCCAACAATTCAGCAATGGTGCTACCGTTGGATTCTAGAGTCGCTTGATTATTAGTAAAACTTTGAAGAGTCGTAGGAACTAAAACTTTTACAGCCATAAAAGTAGAAATTTAGGAGTGAAGAGTGGGGATGTGCATTTGTCCTTTGTTCTTACAAATGACAAAGGACAAATGACCAAGGACAAATAACTAAACGAGAACTTGTTGCCATTCCAAGCGATCGAGAGTACGCGATCGCTCTAGAGCACGTTCAAAACTATCGAGTTTGGCATCAATTGTCAAGGGTTCGCCAACATAACCTTGGATTGCTTCTTGGGTTTTCAGACCATTGCCAGTGATGTAAATCACGGTAGTTTCATCTGGATCAATTTTGCCCGCTTCTACCAGTTTTTTCAGCACGGCAACGGTTGTACCACCAGCTGTTTCTGTGAAGATACCTTCGGTTTCTGCCAGCAGTTTGATGCCATCAATAATTTCTGCATCATTGACTGATTCAATGTTACCACCAGTCTTCTGAGCTAACTCCACAGCATAAATGCCGTCTGCTGGATTGCCGATCGCCAGCGATTTCGCAATTGTATTCGGCTTCACTGGCTTAATAAAGTCGCGTCCTTCTTTGAAGGCTTGGGCGATGGGTGAACAACCTTCAGCTTGAGCGCCACTGAAACGAACATTCTTGCTTTCAACTAAACCAACTTCGACAAATTCTTGGAACCCTTTATAAATTTTGGTAAATAGTGAACCAGATGCCAAAGGAGCAACAACATGGTCAGGTAGTTCCCAGCCTAGTTGTTCAGCAACTTCAAAGCCTAGCGTCTTAGAACCTTCAGAGTAATAAGGACGCAGATTAATATTGACAAAACCCCAGCCGTATGTATTAGCAACTTCCGAACAGAGGCGATTTACTTGATCGTAGTTGCCCTTGACGGCCATTAGGGTGGGACTATAAATCAAGCTACCGATAATTTTACCAGCTTCTAAATCTGCGGGGATGAACACACAGCAGTCTAAACCGGCATGAGCTGCGATCGCAGCTGTAGAATTTGCTAAGTTACCAGTGCTAGCGCAAGAAACAGTCGTGAAACCCAACTCCCGCGCCCTGGAGAGGGCAACTGATACTACCCGATCCTTAAAACTAAGGGTGGGCATATTAACGGCATCATTTTTTATATAAAGTTTATTTAGACCCAGGCGGCGGGCAAGACGGTGGGAACGAACCAAGGGAGTCATACCGGTTCCCACATCTATAACATTGTCAGTTGCGACAGGCAAAAAGGGACGGTAGCGCCAAATTGAATTGGGGCCTGCTTGAATTGTTTCACGAGTGACAGTCAGACGTAGGGCGTTATAGTCATACTTGACTTCTAAGGGCCCAAAGCATAACTCACAAACATTAGTGGCTTTGAGTTCATATTCTGCACCACATTCCTTACATTTCAAGGCTTGAAAGTAGGCAGTGCTGGCTTTGGTTTCGGTTGTGATTGCCTGAGTCATAAACTAGCTTTCCCTGTTTGTCTGTCGCTGTTGCCTGAATACTAACACGAGCAAAAATACCCGTCAAACATACCCGATAATTTTTATCGGGTATGTTTGGTATTGAGAGGAATGATTATTGTAAAACTTTGACATCAGTAATCCCCGTATCTAGTATTTACATTTATATTTTCTATGCTATAAAACAAGACAATAGCTTCAAGTACTCAGTCTTAACACTGAGGAATAATATAGGAATCCGGTTTGATTCCTGAATTTACTTGCGTGAGCAGGGAACAGGGAATAGGTAACAGGGTGGACTTTGATAGCAAGTTAGCTTTGGAGACTATCAATAACGGTTTCTCTGTTGCCTGCTTTTGGAGCGATCGCATTTATCAGCGTTTGCAAGAGAACCTGGGAAATTATGCTAGATGAAAAATTTAAGATGGATAAATTGTTAAATGCCTGCTGAGAATCACAAAACATACCTCGAACTAGCAATTGAAGATGGACAGGCCGAGTTTACACATGAAGGTAAAACTGAGCGGATACGCTATATCGCCGCTAATCATTCTGAGCGATGGACTGACCCAGAAGAGAAAATTCGGGCTGAATTTTGGGCAGAACTGATTTATAAGTATGAATACGACCCAAAACGGATCAAGTTTGAGGTAAGAGTGCCTAGACGTACTCCCAACGACTCGGCTGATTTGGTTATTTACAAAGATGATGAAGCTAAAGATCCTTACTTTGTATTTGAAATTAAACGCGCAGATATCAGTGATGCAGAGTTTACGCAAGCTATTGAACAAGCCTGTGGTAATCGTTCTGGGCTGGATGCACCTTTTTGTGGTGCTATCGCTGGCTTAACTCGTCGTCTCCTGCGCTTTGATGATCGGAAAAAATATCCACCAGGAGAACGCGATCACAACCACCTTACAGATATTCCTATTCGTTACGGCAAACCTCCTGAATGGCGATTTTACAAGGATAAACCGGGTCAAGACCTTTCCGCCGTTCCCCGTGAAGAACTTCGTTCCGCCATTCGCAAATGTCATCAAACCCTTTGGGAAGGTGGTCGCCGCAGTCCCATAGCAGCTTTTGGTGAGTTTTGTAAGATTGTTTTTGTTAAATATCGTGATGAAAAAAATCCTGATCACTTAGAGGGAGAACCCTATGCTTTTCAGCGCCGCAGTGAGGAAAGCAGTGATCATCTTGCAAAGCGTATTTTCAAACTCTATGCTACTGAGCAGGAAAAAGAACCAGGGGTATTTACTGATCAAATTAATAGACCTCTTGCAAAAGTCACTCAGGAAGATTTGATTTTGGGGAGAAAAAGCTCGTAATTGTAGAGAGCAGCAATCAGATTAAACCG
>NZ_JBALFC010000119.1:0-505 GCF_036917755.1 Nostoc sp. | reverse complement strand
TAGACCTCTTGCAAAAGTCCCAGATGCGTGGGACAAATAAGTTAGAGTTGGGTAGCATTAATGACCTACGAACAAGTAAAGATCCTAAAGCCGGAAGACTTCAAACGCTTGTGTGGTGTACGTCCAGAGACTTTTAACCAGATGCTAAAGATCGTGCGATCGCAAAAGGAAACAAAACAAAAAACAGGAAGACCAGCTAAACTCAGCATGGAAGACCAATTGTTGATGACATTGGAATATTGGAGAGAATACCGCACGTACTTTCATATTGGTCAAACTTGGGGAGTAAACGAGTCTACAGCATATCGAATTATCCGAAAAATAGAAGATACACTGGTTAAATCCAGAATTTTTACTCTTCCTGGGAAGAAAAAGTTGGCTAGTTCTAATTATCAGTTAGAAGTGGTAGTGGTTGATGTGACAGAAAGTCCAATTGAACGTCCTAAAAAAAACAGAAAAACTTCTACAGTGGTAAAAAGAAACAGCATACGCTGAAGTCACAAGT
>NZ_JBALFC010000118.1:0-55650 GCF_036917755.1 Nostoc sp. | reverse complement strand
CTTGCTAAATCAAGGCGAATTAATTATTAAATGGCATCGCAAAGTCAAAAACAAAGGTAATGCTGTTATAGCAAGTTAAATGTGGAACAGCTTAATTGCAGGTTCTTATAAAAATTCTCACCTTGAAAGCGAGGAGAATTTCTTCGATAGTCATCAGGTGCAAGATCATCAGGGCTAGCGATCGCACCTGATAAAAACCCTCTTCCTAATGGGCTATAGGGAACAAACCCAATTCCTAATTCCCGCACAGTAGGTAAAATTTCATCCTCTGGGTCGCGGCTCCAAAGAGAGTATTCTGTTTGCAGTGCAGTAATGGGGTGAACTGCCACAGCCCGTCGAATCGTGGCAGGTGCAGCCTCTGAAAGTCCTAGATAGCGCACTTTACCAAGCTTGACTAACTCTGCCATTGCTCCGACAGTATCTTCAATGGGTACGGTTGGATCTACACGATGTTGATAATAGAGATCAATCACTTCAACTCCCAGGCGTTTTAGGGAGGCATCGCAAGCTGTCTGGACATATTCTGGTCTGCCACTAATCCCTTTCCAACCGCCGTCTTCAGTGCGGACATTGCCAAATTTGGTTGCTAATACTACTTGATCTCGGCGATCTTTAATTGCTCTGCCTACTAGTTCTTCATTGGTAAACGGCCCATACACATCAGCAGTATCAAGGAAATTTACCCCAAGCTCTAATGCCCGATGGATAGTAGCGATCGCCTCAATTTCATCACGACCACTATAAAACTCAGACATTCCCATGCAACCAAGTCCGATATTTGAAACTTCCAAGCCTTGTTTGCCTAGCTTTCTGGTTCTCATAAAATAATCTCCTAGTCAGTAATTGGTCTTAAGAATATTAGGTCTTTCAGCATTATCCCTTTCCCAATTACCAAGTCATCTATTATCAGAAGTATTTACTGATATCAGTAGGTTGAAGATGTGAAGATGACTTAAATCTTATGAGATGAAAATTTTAGGCTAAAATCCGTTGAGGAATGATAATGTAGCCAGTGGTGCGATCGCCTAATACGAGGTTACGTTGTTCTCCCCAATACCACCAATGAGCAGCAACATAAGCGCAAATTAGGCTATCTAGTTTATCTTCGGTTGCTTTCAGGGCTGCGCCTGTGGTGGGGATTTCAAGAGGAAACGAACCGCAGAGGCGCAGAGAAGCCAGTGCTTTGCGGGGGTTCCCCCCGTTGTAGCAACTGGCGCGACGCAGAGGAGGAGAGAAGGAGGGGAGGAGATCGAGAAGATAATTTTGGAGTTTGATTAGTTCTAGGCGGCGCTCATTCAGGCGTCCTTTTTTGTATTTGAGGATACGTTCTAAGTTGAATAGGTTAACGATCGCTGGGTGGGGAAAGACTTCTATTTGATATCTGCCAAGTTTTTGCGGTTCGATGGTGGGTGCGTGTGCAAAACCGCGTGATTCTAATTCTAAGCCAAAGTTGATGGTGCGATCGGCGAAGGGTAGGTTTTTATTAGCTGGGTAGCATCCCGCATGATATTTGCCAAAGTACTTGTGGCTGAGTTTGTCGGCGAGGCGACTCCCGCTAGCGTTGGGTATGAGGGTAGGTGCATCTACGGCGATGATGGCTGGTTCGTCTGGTTGTACCCTCAGATCGATCCAGGTGAGGATGTCTGCAATGGCTTCTTTGCGATCTAAATCAACTAGTTGCAGTTGTCCATCTATCCATTTTAAGCAGCATAGTCCACTTGGTTGCGATCGCCAGCCTAAATCAATGCCAATAAATTTCATGGTCATAACACAATACAGTTAAGCATTTCTTCCTTCTCTTCCTTTGTGTCCTTTGCGTTCTTTGCGGTTCGTTAAAAAAATTGACTTTGACAAAGAGTTAAGCCTTAACCCAAGCGTGTCGGTTCATAACACGAATTGGCAATTATTTTCCCATTCTGGGCAACCATTTACCTAAATTTACTTGCCAAAAATCAGGGAAATAATCTTATAATCTGGAAAAGCTTGTCTTAATTTATTTTATCTGGCAATAAGTTAATCAAGATTATTCCGATGCAGATTTTATTTTTACACCCCAATTTTCCCTCGCAATTTCGCAACCTAGCGACAGTTTTAGGTAAAGATAAGAATTACAAAGTTGTCTTTGGCACGAATCGACGTGAAGGGGAAATACCTGGCGTTTATA
Organism: Nostoc sp.; assembly: GCF_036917755.1. Lineage (GTDB taxonomy): Bacteria > Cyanobacteriota > Cyanobacteriia > Cyanobacteriales > Nostocaceae > Nostoc. The sequence goes on along the minus strand of NZ_JBALFC010000118.1, from coordinate 53,486 downwards.
AGGCTATTTACACTCCTTATCGGGAAGCGGCTCCCCAAACCCACCACTATGTTCGCAACCTAGAAAATGCTGTTCTCACCGCGCAGGCTGTCTATCGCGTGGCAGAAAAATTAAAAGCCGAGGGTTTCGTTCCAGATATAGTTTATGGTCATTCTGGTTGGGGGCCGACTTTATTTATGAAAGATATTTTTCCCAAAGCCGAATTATTGTGTTATTTCGAGTGGTTTTATCATGCTCACGGTTCGGATGCAGATTTTGATCCTAATGAACCACTAAATGCTGATGATGAATGCCGCATCCGCGTGAAAAATGCGCCGATTTTGACTGATTTATATAGTTGCGATCGCGGTCTTTCTCCGACGAATTGGCAACGGCAGCAATTTCCTAAAGAATATCATAGCAAAATCACTGTACTTCATGATGGTATTGATACCAAATTTTTTGCTCCCAAACCAGGCGCAAAGTTAGTTTTACCAAGAATAAATCTTGACCTTTCCCATGTGGAAGAGTTGGTAACTTATGTGGGACGCGGAATGGAACCTTATAGAGGTTTTCCGCAGTTTATGGAAACGGTGGCGCTAATTCAGCAGCGAAGACCTCAGTGCCATGTAGTAGTTGTGGGAGAAGACCGGGTTGCTTATGGGAAAAATCTCCCCGATGGTCAGACTTATAAACAATTAATGCTAGAAAAATTATCTTTGGATTTATCGAGACTGCACTTTACAGATAGACTACCTTACAATGAGTACCTTCAGGTTTTGCAAGCTTCTTCTGCTCATATTTATTTAACCCGTCCTTTTGTTTTATCCTGGTCAATGTTAGAAGTAATGGCAGCAGGATGTTTATTAGTAGCTTCTAAAACTCCGCCAGTATTAGAGGTCATACAGGATGGAGTGAATGGACTGCTGGTAAATTTCTTTTCTCCTCAGAATATTGCTAATAGGGTTGAAGAGGCGCTGAATAATCCTCAAGAGATGAACGCAATTCGGGCGAATGCGCGAGAGACAATTATCAAGCGTTATGATTTAGCAAAACTTCTACCACAGCATTTGCAATGGATGTTCGCTGGTAAAAGTTCTGAGAGTTTGAAAAAGCGCCCAAGTTCTAAAGGATTTGGGAGAAATTAGATGAAATTTGTCATTAGTCATTGGTCATTAGTTACAACCAACAAAGGACAAATTACAGATAAATATAAAAAATATAAAAGCGATATTTAAAATGCGAATTATTTTTACTATTGCCCATTTTTTCAAACCTAGCAGTGAGGGTCGTCATGCTTCCCAACGCAAAGACCCACAACCCCGCTTGGAGGCGTTAACTAAAAGTCTTACCGCCTTACATCAATTATTTGGCAAATCTCAAAGTATCATCAACATTGCTCAACGATTAGCTTTCCCTGCTAACCAGCCACAGTCTCACGAACTAGATATTGTTATTTGTACAACCCAAGATAATCATCTTCTGAATCAGCTTTCCTTCCCATCCCATTTATATAAACATCATTCTACTGATGTAGAACCTCTGTTTTTGGGGTTTGAGTGCCAAGCTGTTCTACAAAGTTGTCTCGGTCAATATGATTACTACTGCTTTCTTGAAGATGATCTCATTATCCATGACCCTTGGTTTTTTATAAAATTAAACTGGTTTACCCAACAAGCTGGTGACTTAAACTTGCTCCAGCCAAATCGTTATGAAGCCTCCCCCTACGGTTTGGTTCACAAAGCTTACATTGATGGAGATTTGGCTTTACGAGTAACTGCTCCCTTTCAAAATGTGCAGGAGCAACAGGAACTCAACGGTACAATTCTGAATACACCAATTACCTTTTGTCGCGCCCTCAACCCTCATTCAGGCTGCTACTTTTTAAATGCAAATCAGATGGCTCATTGGGCTAATCAAACATATTTTCTCGACCGGGATATTAGCTTTGTTGGACCCCTTGAAAGTGCTGCTACTTTGGCAATTATGAAGACATTTCGGATTTACAAAACCTCACCAGAGCAAGCCAGTTTTTTGGAGATTCAGCACTTTGGAACAGGATTTATGGGGCTAATTGGAGGACAAGTGGGTTTGGCATAATGCTCTTAATCAAAAATTAGTTCAGTCTGCTCAAGAGGAGTAATTTTAACTCTACTTTTGGTATTAAGAGCAATATCAGTTAGATAAGGAATAAGCGCGTAGCCAATGCACTCTGCTAAACGTGGTGGTACAGCATTTCCAATTTGCCACATAGCTTTTTTCATAGAACCTTTAAAAATAAATGAATCTGGAAATGTCTGCAATCTTGCCATTTCACGCGCTGAAATAACACGGTTTAGATATGGATGAATATGAGTACCGCCGTGATTCTCTTTAACAGTCATGCTTGGTTTACCAGGGTATTGTCGTTTGAAAGCATCAACATATTTTGTATATAAAGAACCACCTAGAGGTACTTTAGCAATACGCTCCATATACTCAGGTGAATGCTTAGTCCACTGATGATTTATCTCTGGTATTGGGGTATATGCTGGTAAATCGGAAATAGCTGATTCAATAGGTTTGTATTCTTCAGGTAACAACTTAGCTTTTGGATAGGGATTTGCCATTCCAAATCTGTTGGCTATAAAGATAGCTCTTGGTCGAATTTGTGGCACTCCGTAGGCAGCAGATTCAAGAATTGCAACAGATATATTAGGATAACCAATAAATTCAAAAGCTTCAATAATTGCTTTTTTTACATCTCCGTTTTGTATAGTCAGAATGCCTGGAACGTTTTCCATAACAACATACCAAGGACGTATTTCTGATACAACACGTACAAATTCATAAAATAAACGATTGCGTGGATCTTTATGGTCACGTTTTCCTGCTACCGAGAAACCCTGACATGGCGGCCCGCCTATAACAAGATTTACTTCAGGTAAGCCGATTTGTTGTAGCCAATTGTGGGAATCAAACTGTTCGATATCTCCACAAAAGTGATGACATTGTGGAAAGTTATTTTTATGGGTAGCAGAAGCGATTGGATTGATTTCAACGCTAGCTAAGGGTTTAAATCCAGCTTGAACTAGTCCTTGTGTTATTCCCCCTGCTCCACAAAACAGATCGATAAAGGTGTAATTAGATGGTGGATTTGGCACAGAATCAACTTCAATGAATATTTTGTATGGATCGGAGTCATTTTTATCTAGTTCTCGTTGGATACGTTCATAACGTCCTAATTTAGGTTTTTTTTGCTTTGTAGTAGAGTGATTTTCGTCGTTAGGAAAAAAAGAAAGTTGGGTTCCTGGCATTTTTTGTTTGATATTGATGTCTGCTTCTGTGTGACATATAGCCTACGATATATCCAACATGGCACGCTTTTTCCAGAAACCCACAAAAGCGATCGCAACCAATTGCCACCAAAAACTGAATACTTAAATTGTGACTAATGGTTTTTCAACAGGGGTAGGCGTGACCAACGGATCAAATCCTAACTGCTCAGTAATGCGCTCTCTGGCTAAAAGGCGGTATTCCCAAAAATGCTCGCCAGCAGCACATAAACCCAAATACATATTCACGAATTGCGGCTTGGTGCGGAGAATAACCCAAAGCTGTTGCCAAAATTGACCCCGAATTTCCCGCCGTTGCCAGCCTTGTCGCCAGAGCAAGTTTGCTAGTAGTCGCAGTCCTTTGCCAGGAGGAAAATACATCGTCTGCTGTAGTTGGGGATTAGGTGTAATCTTGAGGCATTGTTCAAAACAACGTCGGAGATAGTTTTTGGGTTCGTACATTCTCCAAATTGCCTCTAAATATTCTTTAGCAACTTCAGCCATCGGCCGGCTAGGAACAAAATTCATTAAGGAATTCTGATCTCCCACGTCCAAACTTCTAAATCCTTCTAATAATCGCTCCTCTCGTTTTAGTCTTTCCCAAAGGGCAGTATTGGGAAGGGCTTGCAGTATACCTAGCATCGGTTGAGGAATGCCGGTTTCTTCAACAAAAGCTTGAATTCGCTCCCCAGCGCCAGTCTTTTCTCCATCAAAACCAATGATAAATCCTGCATAGATCAACAATCCAGCTTGATTGATAATACGACAGGCTTCTAAGAGGGGATTGCGGGTATTCTGAAACTTGCGAGTGGCTTGCAGGCTGTCTTGATCTGGTGTTTCAATACCCAAAAAGACTGCGTAGAAACCAGCTTTAACCATTAGTTCTAATAGCTCAGTATCTTCTGCTAGATTGACAGAAGCTTCGGTCATGAAGGTGAAGGGATAATTGCGTTCCTGCATCCACGGAATTAATTCTTGTAAGAGGCGTTTAACATTGCGCTTATTGCCAATGAAGTTATCATCCACTATGAACAGAGATCCGCGCCAGCCTAAGTCATAGAGGGTTTGGAGTTCTGCTAGGGTTTGACTAGGTTCTTTGGTACGTGATTTGCGACCATATAGATTGATGATGTCACAGAATTCGCATTCAAAAGGACAACCGCGAGAAAATTGAATCGCCATCATTAAGTAATCATCTCGCTTGAGTAAATCAAAGCGAGGTATGGGGCTTTGGGTTACATCTGGTTTTTCAAGGGCGCGATAGGTTCCTTGTTCTTCACCTTTGGCGATCGCATCTAGAAATTGGGGAATTGTAATCTCCCCTTCATCTAAAATCAAGTAGTTAGCTCCTGCTTTCAGGGCAGGTTCTGGCACTGAGGTTGGATAAGGGCCACCTACAGCCACTTTTTTCCCCATCTGTGCTGCTTTGTTAATTTGAGCGAGAAAGTCTTCTTTTTGGGCAAGCATGGCGGAAAGAATCACGATGTCGCACCATTGCCAATCAGCATCAGTTTCTTGATTAACATTGCGGTCATAAAACCGAACTTCCCAGTCTGTTGGCAGCATAGCGGCAACAGTCAGAATACCTAGCGGCGGAATAGCTGCCTTAAGTCCCGCTATTTTCATAAATTCGTCGTAAGACCAAAAAGTTTTGGGAAAACGGGGGTAAAGTAAGAGTGCTTTCATTATTCTTTATTTATCTGTCTGAAGATAGACATCGCGCAATTTGCAAATCTGGTTTTCGAGTTAGTTGGCAGTATTACGGTCGTTGTAATAAAAGCTAATGACTGATTTGTGGAGCAAAAAACTGCTAGCTAGATCAACCGTCTCTTGGTAAGACGAGAAAGAATTGGGCATTATAGGCCAGAGTAGTAAAGCTTTCATCAGCAGACTCCCCGGAGTCGAAAATTTAACTAATAATTTCCAGGTTACTGTACTTTCTCTAACAAAAACTTAAATTTTGTCTATTTCTGTAAATAAAAAGTAGATAAATTGCTTAGAAGAGGAGAAAAAGTGTTATTTAAGGTGTCTTGCGGTTTCATCTTTGTATTCCCGTGCTATCTTAACGCAATCTCCTGCATTGTTAATGCATCAACTGGCATTGTTAACGCATCGACTAGCATTGTTAACGCATCGACTGGCATTGTTAATCCATCGACTAGCATTGTTAATCCATCGACTGGCATTGTTAATCCATCGACTGGCATTGTTAATCCATCGATTGACAATGGCATTGTATTGATTTTTGTCGTTACTACACTAGAGCAGTTTTCATTTATTTAAACTCCGCATCCCTAAAACCTAAGTTTTGCGTTGCTTTCCCGCCCTGCAATAAATTGCGGGCTAATAGCTAAAGTACGTTGAAACGCACTAAAGTTAAAGAAACTAAGATGAATTGGGGCTGATGGGTTAGACCCCCTATTAACTTGCCAACAGTCTCATAGGGGACTGACAAATAAAAAAATACTCAACTACTTCTTGTGGGGTGGGCATCTTGCCCGCCCGTATAGAAAGGCGGGCAAGATGCCCACCCCACGAGTTGACCTGGAAAATGTCAAAATTAAATGAGTTTTGCGTAGCGTCTCTAAAAGTTGCGACTTGTCGCTAGACATCGCAACTTGACATAACGCGGATTTGAGATAACTAAGTTGGAATTTATGGGCAAGCAACGTGTTCTTTCTGGAGTTCAACCAACCGGCAATTACCATCTAGGTAACTACTTGGGAGCCATTCGCAACTGGGTAGAAGGTCAGAGCGAATACGAAAATTACCTTTTTGTGGCTGATTTGCACGCGATTACAGTGCCACACGACCCAACACAGTTGGCAGCTGATACCTACACTCTTGCTGCTCTTTATCTGGCTTGTGGTCTTGATTTAAATCACTCCACCATCTTTGTACAATCCCACGTTTCGGCCCACAGTGAACTCACCTGGTTGCTCAACTGCATTACACCTCTAAACTGGCTGCAAGACATGATCCAGTTTAAAGAAAAGGCTGTGAAACAGGGAGAGAATGTCAGTGCAGGCTTGTTGGATTACCCTGTGCTAATGGCAGCTGATATTTTGCTTTACCAAGCGGATAAAGTGCCAGTGGGTGAAGACCAAAAGCAACACTTGGAATTGACACGGGATATTGCATCTCGGTTAAATCACCAATTTGGTAAACCAGATCAACCAGTTCTGAAGTTACCAGATCCGTTGATTCGCAAGGAAGGGGCAAGGGTGATGAGTTTGGCGGACGGTACACGCAAAATGTCGAAATCCGATCCTTCCGACTTAAGCCGGATCAGTTTGCTAGATTCACCAGAACAGATTCAATACAAGATTAAGCGTTGTAAAACTGACCCCATTCGTGGGCTAACTTTTGATGATCCAGCGCGTCCAGAGTGTAATAACTTGTTAACGCTGTATACATTGCTTTCTGGTAAAAGAAAGGAAGATGTCGCAGTTGAGTGTCAGGATATGGGCTGGGGACAATTTAAGCCATTATTGACAGACACAATAATTGAGTCTCTGAAACCAATTCAAGAAAAATATCAGTCGATAACGGCAGACAAAAGCTATTTAGAGTCTGTGTTGCGGGATGGAGGGGAAAAAGCTAGGGCGATCGCAAATCAAACTTTATCACAAGTAAAAGCTGCTTTAGGCTACTCTCTTCCTCTATAAGTTTTCACTTTTAGGTGTGATTTGCTATACCATTTAAGAAATTGAAATTCTTAATTTTATGCATCACACCCATAGCCACACAGCTTTTCGTAGAGCTGTACAAGCAGGTGAATTTCTAGTCACTGCTGAGGTAGCACCGCCAAAAGGGGGAGATCCAGCGCACATGATTCAAATGGCGGCGACTCTTAAGGGAAGGGTTCATGCTGTCAATGTTACTGATGGTAGCCGCGCCGTGTTACGGATGTCTTCGTTAATGGCGTCAGTGATTTTGTTACAAAACGGTATAGAGCCGATTTGTCAAATTGCTTGCCGCGATCGCAATCGCATTGGTTTACAAGCTGATTTGATGGGCGCTCATGCTTTGGGCATACATAACATTTTAGCTTTGACTGGCGACTCAGTAAAAGCAGGCGATCATCCAGATGCCAAAGCTGTGTTTGACCTAGAAGCTGTGCGACTGCTGCAACTAATTAGGAAGATGAATCAAGGTGTTGATTACAACGAGAAACCTTTGACTGATGGAGCCTTAGATTTATTTGTTGGCGCAGCAGTAGATCCGCAATGTCAGAGTTGGTCGGGTTTGCAAAGTCGATTTGAACGCAAAATCGAAGCCGGAGCGCAGTTTTTTCAAAGTCAGTTAATTACCGATTTTGAGCGGCTAGAAAAGTTCATGGACACAATTGCTGCTGGCTATAAAAAACCGATTCTGGCAGGAATTTTTCTGTTGAAGTCGGCAAAAAATGCTCAGTTTATTAATAGGTGTGTTCCGGGTGTAAATATTCCCCAACATATTATTGATAGATTGGCAAAAGCCAAAGACCCTTTTGAGGAAGGGATAAAAATTGCCGCCGAACAAGTGCAAATAGCGCGGCAATTATGTCAGGGTGTGCATATGATGGCCGTGAAACGTGAAGATGCGATCGCGCCGATTTTGGATTTGGCTGGGATTGCTCCAGTTAATCAGTTGGTATCCAAGTAACGGAGACAACGAATCTTTTCTTAAAGCAGATGTTTGTGATCATCTGCTTTTTTTAATGCTGAATCAGATGCGATACACTATTTTTGAGAAACTTTGAATATCCAATTTTTGCTTGACTAAATCCAGGTGCAAACTGACAAAATTTTTTATAGCTTATTTCAAGCTTTCCCTAGCATATTTTTTGCAATAATTGGCGATACGACTATCAATGTCAACGCCTATGAATTTGTTTCACTCGAAGTAAAACAAACTGCTTTTAGGATTGATGGGGTATTTATCCCCACAAGTGAAACCACAAACCAACCACTCTACTTTGTTGAAGTCCAGTTTCAATTAGACTCGACTTTTTATAGACGCTTCTTTGCCGAAATCTTCCTTTACTTGCGTCAAAACGAATCAGTGAATTTTTGGCGTGCTGTTGTCATCTATCCACAACGAAGTTTAGATCCAAGCGATCGCCTACCGTATGAGTTGCTACTAGACAGTTCACAAGTACAACGCATTTATCTAGATGAATTAGATACGGGGGAGAACTCACTGCAAGTTGCGATCGTTAAATTAATTATCGAAAGAGAAGAAACAGCCGTTGACAAAGGTAGAGAATTGATTTTACAAGCAAGGCAACAACTGGCAGATGAAGCTACCACCAAGCAAATTGTAGAATTGATAGAGACTATTCTGTTGTACAAATTTACCCGGTTAAGCCGAGAGGAGTTAGCAGAAATGTTGGGTATAGACGACGAATTCAAAAAGACAAGGATGTATCAATCAATCAAGGAAGACGGCTTAGAAGAAGGTCGGCAGGAAGGTCGGCAGGAAGGTCGGCAGGAAGCTAAGTTAGAAGCTATTCCCCGGTTGTTGGCATTGGGGTTGAGTGTGCAACAAGTAGCGTTGGCTCTCGATTTAACAGTGGCGCAAGTACAACAAGCAGCCCAGAATCAGTCTAGCTGATAGTGGGCGTTGCTTGCGTCTAATGTAATCAACAAGTGCGTAGCGCCTACGCACTTAAAAACTTGGGTTACATCTTACCGTGTTGCAGCACTTCTTGTAGATGGCGGCGAACCTCTTGTGCTTGCTCAAGATCCGATTGGCGCAATTTCTGGAACAACTCTACACAAGGCTGAGAACCTACTTGTTCTGCATCTTTGATGTAGGTATCGTAAGCTTTAATGGCTTCAGCCTTGTTGTGCAACACGGTGACAAAATCATACTCCAAGTTGCTAATTGGTTCTTGAGACTCTCCGTTACCTGTATTTGTAGTCATTAGTTGAACCTCTTTTAGGATTTCTAATTAACTTTATACTCACCCTTAAAGAGCGATTCATCTCCCAAAAAGAGTATATTTAAATACGTCGGAAGTACTTTGTGATTTTAGATTTTAGACTTGTCGTGAGCGTTACTTCTCTAGGAGAGGCTGCGCCAACGACAACGCTCAGTACAAGTCAGTCGAACGATTTTAGATGCATCAAAGTTCCTGATGCAGCCTCAAACAAAAGAGTGGAGAGTAGGAAAATACTTTTTCACACTCCCCAGTAGAGACGCGATTAATCGCGTCTCTCCCACTCCCCATTTTCATAAGAATTTATCCAAGCGGTTGATTCTCATCACATTGACGTGAATACTGTAATTCCAACTCATTTTGCCGTTCCCTACCTCCTCTATACGCAACCGGACAAACCTTAGTGTTAGCGCTCATACAATCCATGTGTGGCGTCTTAGCACACACCACAAGTAGTCCACCCAGAACAAACAACAATCCACAAATTGCCAGTGTATTAACCCAATAAATTTCCAGCGCTCCGTGAACTACTATCTCTCGCAGTAGAGATACAATTGTTACCTCAACTGCCACTCCCACAGAGATACTATGTTCTTGCAAATAGACCATTAATAGTCGGAATAACTCGACTAAAATCAACACAAATAGTATTTTTGCAGTCACATGTTTATAGTCTAGTGGCTGCGTGATGGCAATAGCTATCCCCCACAATTGGATCAGCATGACGGCGAACAATCCCAAACACAAGACAATCACAATTAAGTCTTGGAAGGCTTCCATGTTGCGAACAATTGAGTGCCGATCAAGCCAGCGATCGCTAAATAAAAATCGACTCTTTAGGCGCTTTTGCATGTACGTTTAATTCCAATCTGGACTAGTTCAGACAACACCAGCGAGTCAACCCAATACTTTTATGTTATGCAATATTAAGATTTTGCGCCTCAGCGAGGTTGGTAATTTAAATTTTGTGCTTGTTGCAACAATTGCTCGGCATTTTTTGCCCACTGAGGATTACCCTGAGTATTGTATAAATCTCTAGCAAATTGCAATACTTGTACTGCATTTGGATATTGCTGTAACTGGATAAAAACTAAGCCTGCACCATAATAAGCGTTGGGATAGTTCGAGTTAGCTTCTGCGGATTTTCTAAAAGCCTCTAAGGACTCCTCTAATTTGTGTTGGATAAACCAAATTGAACCGAGATTATAGTAAGCTTCTGGATACTTTGGATTAATTTTTACTGCCTTACGAAAGGCATCTTTTGCTTGATCTACTTTACCTTGTTGGAGATAACACATCCCCATATGATAAGAAGGCTCTGGTGCATTTTTGCTATATTCTATGGCTTTTTTAAAAGATGCGATCGCTCGCTCACAATCTCGTTGCTGTTCTCGTACCAACCCCAAGTTATAGTGGGCAAATCCTAGTTTGGGATCGAGTTCTAACGCTCGTTGCAAATAATCGTTAGCTAACTGTAAATTATTGCCTTCTAACAACGCACCACCTAAATTAGCAAAAGCTGGAGCAAATTTAGGATCGGCTTGCGTTGCTCGATAAAATGCGTCCGCAGAGGGTTGTAATTTTCCCGTTTGTCGGAATGCTAGCCCTAAATTATAGTGCGCTGGTGCCAATGTCGGATCTAATTGGGCTGCTTTTTTAAAGGCCGCGATCGCATCTTGTACTTTTCCCGCCTGAATTGCCTGTAAACCTTGGTTTAACCAGTCTAAGGCAGTTTTAGCATTAGATTGTGCCAGCCTTGAGGCGATAGGAGGAGATAGAGAAAGAGAGGGCGAGGAAATACTCACAACCAACAAAGTCAAACTTACTAACCCTGCTATGCGATATTTAGAGAATGATAATCCCATTGATTTTCTGACTCGCAACACTTTCAGTTAAATTTACTTCATAAGGACTTTTTTACAAAAATTTTTTATTTGGCATGAAAGTTTGTGATACTTAACTTTTCTTAAGCTAAATCTTACGACAGGCTACAATTTTTTTAAGTTTCGATTAAAGGGAGGATAATAACGAATTAAAGAAGGGGTAATTTTGACTCCAGAGAACCATTTTTTATCCCTGGTATATACAGAATAGTGCGGTTACGAAAGACTTACCGCAAGGGAGGTTTTATGAACGAAAAAGTAAAATCGGGTTCGCGGAATGTTGCAATTGTCGGGCCTTATTTAAGTGGAAAAACCACTTTACTAGAAAGCTTGTTATTTGTCACAGGGGCAATTTCCCGCAAAGGGAGTGTTAAAGACAGCAATACAGTGGGAGATAGTGCTGCTGAGTCGCGCGATCGCCAGATGAGTGTAGAAGTCAGCGCCGCTAGCACTGAGTATAACGACATTCGCTTCACTTTTATTGACTGTCCAGGAAGTGTAGAATTTGCCCAAGAAACGTACAATGCTTTAATCGGAGTGGATGCGGCAATTGTAGTTTGCGAACCCATACGCGATCGCGTTCTCACCCTTGCCCCTCTATTTAAATTTCTAGACGATTGGGAAATTCCCCACCTCGTCTTCGTCAACAAAATGGATCGGGCAAATATTCACGTTTTGGAAACGTTACATGCCCTGAAAGCAGTATCTAGCCGTCCTTTGGTAGCGCATCAATATCCGATCATGAACGGGGAACAACTCACCGGCTTTATTGATATGGTGAGCGAACAGGCATATCAATATCATCCAGGCGCACCTGCTGACCCCATCCCCTTCCCTGAAAGTTTAAAAGAAGAAGAACGTACAGCACGGGCAGAAATGCTCGAAGCCTTAGCAAATTTTGACGACCATTTACTCGAAGAACTTTTAGAAGACATCGAACCACCCCAAGAGGAAATCCTCAAAGATTTAAAAATGGAATTAGGGGCAGATTTAGTAGTGCCCGTTTTCTTTGGTGTGGCAGAACAAGATTATGGTGTTAGACCTCTATTAGAAGCCTTGTTACGGGAAGCCCCCGAACCAGAAACCACAGCAGAACGTCGTTTAAAAAACTTAAAAGGTGATACACCTCTAGCGCAGGTATTAAAAACTTACTACACTCCCCAAGGTGGCAAACTCTCTCTGGTGCGTGTTTGGCGGGGCAAATTAACTGATGGTATTGTCCTGAATGGCATTCGCACTGGTGGAATTTACCGCCTGATGGGACAACAACAGCAGTTCGTTAACCAAGTTAGTGCTGGTGAAATTGTCGCATTGAGCCGTTTAGAAGGAGTCAAAACAGGCGATACAATCTCTATAGAACAGCAGTCGGCAATAAAATTACCCAAAGCTGCACAGTTGGAACCTGTGTATGCTCTGGCCATTACACCAGAAAAGCGTAACGATGAAGTTAAACTCAGTAGTGCCATTACCAAGTTGTTAGAAGAAGATTCCTCACTTGCTTGGGAACAACACGGCGATACTCACGAAGTAATTCTGTGGGGTCAAGGCGAAATTCATTTGCAAGTCACCCTCGACAGACTGCGCCGCAAATATAACTTGCCGATGACAACCCACTCACCGCAAGTGCCTTATAAAGAAACCATCCGCAAAACAGTGGCTTCAGTTCATGGGCGCTACAAGCATCAAAGCGGTGGTCATGGACAATTTGGTGATGTTTTTCTGGAAATTAAGCCTTTACCACGTGGTACAGGCTTTAACTTTAATGAAACTATTGTCGGCGGCGTGGTTCCTAAACAGTACATTCCTGGGGTAGAAATGGGGGTGCGGGAATTTCTGACACATGGGCCTTTGGGCTTTCCAATAGTGGATTTGGCGGTAACTCTGACTAATGGTTCGTATCACAACGTTGATAGTTCCGAACAAGCCTTTAAGCAAGCTGCCCGATTAGCAATGCAAACGGGGATACCCCAAGCGGAACCTACGCTGTTAGAACCAATTCTGCGGGTGGATGTTACCACACCTAGCGAATTTACCTCGAAAGTGCTGCAACTGTTGAGTGGTAGACGGGGACAAATTTTAGGCTATGAAGGCAGAAACGATTGGCAAGGCTGGGATAATGTCTCTGCATACTTGCCACAAGCAGAGATGCAAAACTTTATTGTAGAGCTGCGATCGCTCACTCTTGGCGTTGGTTCATTCCATTGGGAATATGACCATCTTCAGGAGGTGCCAGAAAAACTTGCTGAACGTGTGATTCAAAGTAATGGTAATGGTGCTAACAGCAACGGCAAGTAGTTTGGGATTTGTTGGGAATCCATTGAGTTTATATTTAAGGACACCCACAAGAGGTGTCCTTGATTTTATGCAGATTTTTCTTCTTTTGTAGTGTTTGCGATTCATAAGCAGGGATTAATATCATGTCCGCTTAATCACTTATCAAAAAAACTCTGCGCGTCCTTGCGTCGAGGCGAATATTAGCGATCGCTTAAAGATCGGGTCTTGTTTGCTAGGCTAAAGTGGAAGACGCCGCGTCGAGGTGAATATTAGCGATCGCTCAAAGATAGAGTCTTGTTTGCTAGGCTAAAGCGGAAGATTTAAAATTTAGGTAGATAATCAAGGCTAAATAGTCTCTATGGCTTACTGCACTATGTCAACTGTTTATCCTTACTGAGTTATTGGCCTTAGATAAGACTAGACTTTTTCGCTAAATAATAGCGAATTAAATTAATCAAGTAGAAATTATCGAGATTGTAGCTAAACAATGATGCATTTTAAGTTTTCACCCAAAATTCTGCAAAGGCTGGGAGAAGAACTCATTCCAAATCCAGACCAAGGAATCATCGAATTGGTTAAGAACTCTTATGATGCTGATGCTACTGAATGCACAGTAGAACTTATTAAAACTAGCGCCATAGGTGGCTTGATTATTATTTCAGATAACGGTGTTGGTATGGATAAAGATGCCATTAGCGAGGGATGGCTGGTGCTAGGCCGCTCGAAAAAAGCTATCCGTGAAGTTACTCAGTTAGGTCGCTTACCTGTAGGTAATAAAGGATTAGGTAGGTTAGCGGCTCTACAGATGGGTTCTCAAGTATTCTTAAAAACTAGACCTAAACATGAACCAGAAGTTGAATATTCTTTAACGATTAATTGGGATGATTTTAAGGAAGCTGATGTAGTAGAAGATGTTGCTTTTGATGTTCAAAAAAGTATCACAGATAAAGGGTATGGAACTGATATTATCGTCAGCAATCTTAAAAATATATTTAATAAACGTGATATCCAAAGACTAGCTAGGGAACTTTTACTGCTAGCAGATCCATTTGACAATCATGTAGGTTTTAGCCTTAAACTTATTGCCCCAGAATTTTCGGAAATTGAAAAACAAGTAAACAATGCTTACTTTGATGATGCCGAATATCATTTGCAAGCTAGTATAAATGAACTTGGGATTGCTGAAGCCAGTTTGCTGGACTGGCAGAAGAACGTAATTTTTCATGCAAAACATAGTGATATTTCTCAAGAGCTTTACAAAACACCTCGAACAGAATTTGAACTGTGGGTATTCTTTCTAAATCCTCAAAGCTTCTCAGCTAGAAAGACTTCTGTTTCTTTCACACAAGTTAGAGAATGGCTTGCTCAAGCAGGGAATGTTCGTCTCTACCATCGAGGTTTACGGGTAAAACCCTATGGAGATTCGGACGATGATTGGTTGAACTTAAATTATGCACGAGCAAGAAATCCAGAGGTTCGTCCTTCAACAAAAACAGTTATTGGTAGAGTAATTGTTAATGACCCTGACGATATGTTAGTTCAAAAAACTGATCGGCTTGGTTTTATTGAAAATGAAGCTTTTTTAGAGTTAAAACGCTTCGCAATTGATGTGTTGGAATGGATGGCGAAAGAAAGGCTTAAAGTCACTGAAACGCAAAGACAAAGGATTAAGAAACAAGTTCCTCGTGATCTTACAGAAGCTAAAGCCAGAATTGAAGAAGTTATTGAAGCAGAAGTTCCTCAAGAATCTCGTCCTAAAGTCTTAGAAGCTGTTCAGCAATACGAAACTGTAACAGAACGTGAAACCAAGGTATTACGTGAAGACCTTCAGTTGTATCGTAGTCTGGCTACAGCCGGAACAACCGCAGCAGTTTTCGCTCATGAATCTGCTAAACCAGTGACTTCAATTGCAAAAATAGCTAACAGAATAGAAAAAAAGGGTAAAGAAATTCTGGGAGAAAAGTATGAACAATATTTCGGAGAACCAGTTAGAAAGCTTTATCAAGTAAGTAAGTCATTACTACACTTTTCTAATTTTCCGCTGCATCTGTTGAAACGAGAAAAACGTCGTGCAGGTGTTGTAGATGTCCATAGTGTTATTGATGATATTCTCGAACTTTTTCAAAGTTTTTTTGATGAAGGTGAAATTCAAGTTATTAAAGAAAAAGTTGATACTAAACCTTGCATTTATGGAAGCGAGGCTTTGCTAGAAGCAATTATTACAAATCTTTTAACAAATGCTATAAATGCTTTTAATGTTGAAGGTGGACGTATAAAAGAACGTAAAGTAATTATCAGAACTGAAATTGAAGGAAGGAATTTAAAAATTAAATTTTTAGACAATGGTTCAGGAATTCATAATATCAAAATAGACGAAATTTGGCTACCTGGTAAAACCACTAGGGAAGGTGGTACAGGTTTAGGATTGACAATTGTGAGAGATTCTGTAACTGATATGGGAGGCTCGGTAGATGCAATTGCAAAGGGTGAATTAGGTGGAGCAGAATTTATTGTAGAATTAACACTTATTAGAGAGTAAGTTTTATGAGTATGACACAAGTTTTTAATGATATAAAAATAGCGATAATTGATGATGATAAAAATCTAGCTGAGGTAACAGCTTGGGAAGTAGAAGAAGCAGGGTATCAAACATTTGTATTAGACAATAGACATAGACACTTTCACAATGTCAGTGACTTGGTATCACTTATTAGAGAAAATGCTCAAGGTGCTGTGTGTGATCACCGATTGAGCAATTCTGGATTTGCTAACTTTTATGGAGCAGAATTAGTTGCAAATCTATACGATTTTAAATTCCCATCATTGTTAATAACTCAGTATACAGAAATGGATACAGCTTTTTCGATTAGAAAATGGAGACACAAAATACCTGTACTACTAAGTCGAGAAGAAGCCGATGCTTCAAGCATTGCTAAGGGAATACAAGATTGTACTTTAGAACTTTCTGGTAAAATACCGAGTACTAGAAAACCTCGTAGAACGATAGTTAGGATTACTAATATTGATGAAGAATCTGGTGAACGTGTTGTAGATGCATTTGTTCCAGGTTGGAATCCCCATAAGGCTGTTCGTTTTCCAGCTTCTCTGATTCCAGAGAATATTGGAATTATATTAAAACCAGATATCCGTTTATTTGCTCACGTAAACACAGGAGCAGAAAAATCTGATGACCTATATTTTGAAAAATTTGAATTAGCACCTGAACCCGATGAAGATGATGGACTTGCCTGAATTGATTATTTTAGATGTTGGACATGGAAATTGTGCGTTAATCAGAGATGCAAATGATGCGATGGTTATTGACTGTCCACCTGGGGGTACTTTGGCAGAAATTCTTGAGCATCTATCTATTAAAGAAATTTTACATATCCTCATTTCCCATTCTGATGCAGATCATATTGGAGGTATAATTGACTTACTCTCAAATGAAGATATCAAAATTCACAACGTACATATAAACCCTGATGCAATTAAGAAAAGTGCAATTTGGTTAGATTTACGTATTGCTTTAAAAGACGCGCGCCAACGTTTTGGAACTAAGGTTTCATCATAATTGACAACAACAAAAACGGGAAGTTTGAACATTGGTTCAGTTAATATAGAAATCCTTGCACCAACACCTGAATTAAATTTAGGTGGTGCTGGAGGAACAGATTTACAAGGAAGGCGATTAACTTCTAACTCAATATCAGCCGTTATTGGTATAGTTCACGATTCTCACAGAGTGGCTATATTAGCAGCAGATATTGATAATGTAGGCTTTGATAATTTGATTCAAGATCAAAAGAGTTTGAGTGCTGACATACTTGTTTTTCCTCATCATGGTGGAAGACCAGGGAGTGCAGATCCTAAAATATTTGCCCAGCAATTTTGTACTTTTATCCAACCAAAGTTAATAATATTCTCAATTGATCGGAATCGTTTTAATAATCCCCGCACAGAAATAGTAGAGGGTATTATTTATTCAGTTCCAGATGCTCATATTTTATGCACTCAATTATCCCAACAATGTGCTGCTGCTCTTCCTAGATCAAAGCCTACACATTTAACTAAACTTCCTGCCAGAGGGCTTAATAGTAATAGCTGTTGTGGAGGAACTATTACTATTAAAATAGATGGTAGCAGGACAAGTTATGCTGAGATGGCTTTACATAAAGAATTTATTGTTAGTCAAGTAGCTAGCCCAATATGTCGAAAGTTTTTATCTATCGTCAAACCAGATAAGTAGGTCGGCGCAAATAAAGCTAACTGGTGTACTCCTTCGGGGAAGCAAGCTATGTGCAACGGCAGCGATCGCGGAGTGAAGTAATCCTAATCTCTTGCGATTGCAAGTCATGTTGAACTACTCCAAAATCGTATTCGGGTACTCCAACATTGTATTTAGGTACTCCAACATTGTATTTAGGTACTCCAACATCATATTCGGGTACTCCAACATCGTATTTGGGTACTCCAACATCGTATTCGGGTACTCCAAAATCGTATTCGGGTACTCCTAAATCGTATTCGGGTACTCCTAACTTTGTCGCACTGCGATCAAGTACACAGGTGCGATCGCTCACTCTCGGCGTTGGTTCTTTCCACTGGATTAAAGAACTTAGTAAATAGAAAAAATTAAGTGTATTTACTAATGCAACCTATAGGATAAACTTTATTAAAATACAAATAACATGATTGAGGTAAATCTAAAAAACTATGGATATTACAAAACTAAACTGAACAAAAAATATCAAACCTTTCTATCCAACAAAACAAGGAAGATGGGCTTACGATAAAGTGAGTAATACTTTTGAATTAAATTGGCGAAACAAAAATAACCAAGACGAAAAAAACGTCAATAAGCCAACAGAAGGTGAACTAATTCTTTTAAGACAGCTTGGTAGAGTGACTCACATCGTTAAAATACTTGATAGTCAATTTAGTTATGTTCAAACAAATGCTGAAAATGAATTTAATATTTATCGCTATGTTGAAGTTGTTTGGATAACTGATAATTGGGATAATCCCCCAAGTACTGACGAATTCTTCGAGCCAAAAATTCACTTTCCAATGGGTGGAACTGCATATAGACTAGAACGTATAAAAGCATTTAAACAACGTTGAAACGAGCAAGGCTTGCTTGAATTTCAAAAGCACGTTCAAAAAGAATTAAAGATTGGCTAACATTTTTATCCTTTACTGCTACGATAACTTCATACCTGCTTTTATAAACCTAGTCGTAGATTGAAGTAATTAGTGATGGTAACACTTCAATTAAGACAATTAAGTGTTCCGCCGGGACATAGAGTAATACTCCACGATGTTAGCTGGCAAGAATTTGAGGCAATTTTAGAAGAACTTGGCGATCATCGAGCCGCTCGATTGGCTTACAGCCACGGAACTTTGGAGATGAGAATGCCGTTACCGAAGCATGAGAAAGCCAAAGTCATCATTGGGGATTTGGTAAAAATTCTGCTGGAGGAGTTAGAAATTGACTGTGAAACATTTGGCTCAACCACTTTCAAACGTGAAGATATGGCTTTTGGTGTAGAGCCTGATGACTCTTTCTACATTCAAAATTATGCTCAAATGATTGGTAAAGAGCGAATAGACTTGACAATTGATCCGCCACCTGATTTAGCAATTGAAGTTGATGTTACTTCCAAAACTCAACTAGATGCTTACGAAGCATTAGGAGTTCCTGAACTGTGG
Organism: Nostoc sp.; assembly: GCF_036917755.1. Taxonomy (GTDB): domain Bacteria; phylum Cyanobacteriota; class Cyanobacteriia; order Cyanobacteriales; family Nostocaceae; genus Nostoc. The sequence continues at coordinate 34,398 of NZ_JBALFC010000118.1, read as the reverse complement.
CGATATGAAGATGGCAAGCTAGAAATTAATATTCTTCGGAATGGCAAATATATTAAATCTGAAACTAGCCCTACTTTTCCTAACTTTCCTATTGATGAAGTAATTCCCCGGTTTGTCGAACAGAGCCGAACTTTAGGTAGAAGTCCAACGCTGAGAGGATTTCGTCAATGGCTAAGAAAACAAATCAACCCAAACTTAACGTAATCCCAGCTACCTAATACTTGCTGAGGTTTACTTTCGTATGTCTTTCTTCCTTCCCCAGTCCGCTTATTTTTTGGGGACAGAATCTCAATCACTGTTACAATTTCTCCTGTTCCCACTTCCCGAACTTCAAGGTATCCTTCTCGCACTTCCTCTAGAATGGGAACGTTGACAGTTATCGGTTTTGTAGGCGATGCGGCTACTGCAATATTAGACGGTTCTTTTTCTGTGTTTGTTAAAGAACTTCCTACAACCACATCAGGAATACCAACTAGAATAGAATTTTCATCTATCATTTGATATACCCCTTTCTCAACCGCCACTCGATATTTCGGTCGCAGTTGAGGAGCAATTGCATCTGCGATCGCAATAATTAATCGACTGTGAAATTTCGGCCACAGTTCAGGATTTTCTAGATAGGGGTTCATCCCTGGAAATGGTGAAGGCATAAGCTTGGCTGATTGCAGATTCTTAATGCTGATCCTAGCAATCTGGTTTAACTTACACCCACCTGCTGGGCATAGGCGTAGCCCGTCGTAGACATCGCCTTTAACAGATGCTCTTGACGTGGTTCAATATAAATTTGCTTGCGAATTTTGCTCGACACAATCTCGACACAATATTAAATTGTACATGATGTATACATTACAAGAAACAGATGGGAGTTTGAAAGCCCCGGAGGAAAAGCCCACAGCGCCGCAAACACCGTGCTTATCCTCTGATGCGACTATTTATCTCCTAATAATAATAATAACTATTGTTGGTACTTTTCTGACCATTACCAACTATGCCTAATATATTCAACCGAGAAATTTTCAGGTTATCTAAAGCTGCTTTTAGCATTGAGGAATTTGTTTTTTGAATCCTGACTACTATCAAAAGCCCATCAGTGTGGGGTACTATCAGGCTAGCATCGGCTAATCCCACCAAAGGAGGGACATCATAAATCACTAGGTCAAAACTGTTATGTAAATCTGTCATTAGTTCCTTCATTTTTTGAGATGAGAGCAACTTTGTAGGGTCGGGTGGTATTGGTCCAGAGGTGATTACAGATAATTGCGTCATGGAAGGTAGTTGTTGTATTACTTCTCCCACTGGCAAGTTTGTAGAAATTAAATTGCTTAATCCCCATAGATTATTTAAACCTGATAGGTCGTGAATTGTGGGTTTACGAAGATCAGCATCTACAAGTAGGACTCGTTGTCCCATTGTTGTAGCTATTTGAGCTAGATGGAGGGCAACCGTAGACTTTCCGTCACTAGGCATAGCTGAACTCATAACTATGGAGCGAATCGGGCGATCGGAACTGAGTAGTTGAATATTTGTATGAAGTACCCGCAGGGCTTCTGAAAACCTGGTAGAAGAGTCACCATAATTTTGATTTGGTAAAACAGCTAACCCAGCAATTAAGGGAGAAGAACAATTTTGTATATTTGTTAAGGGAATTATTTGATTAAAATTGCGGTTTTTCTTAGTATCAATTTCCTTTTCAAAAGGAATATTTCCTAACAATGGTTGTTTGAGCTTTTTTTTCAGTTCATCAATAGTATGGTAGGTATTATCTAGCTTTTCTACAAGTAAGACAATACCAATTGCTAAGAGGATGCTTGCAACCAATCCCAGTATAAAATTGCGTTGGGTAGAAAAAGGATCAATAGGAATATCTAAGGTAGTTGGTATTTGAAGTAATTGCCAGCCAATATCCGATTGGGATATTTGAATTTGGAGATTTTCCTGGGTTGATAGAAACCGATTTAAACTTTCACCAGCAATTTGTAATTTGCGCTGTAATTCAATGTACTTTCGTATTAAAACTGGCAGTTGGTTGCTTTGTTGTGCAAATTTCCGTTCTATTTTGGCAAGTTCTTGGCTTTGTACTTCTAAGGTCTGAAGCTGTGTCGCTAGTTCGGCAAAGCTTACACCCAATAAGCGCTCTGACTCTTGACGTAGCAAAGGTAAAAGACTAGCTCGTCTATCTTTCAATGTTTGCATGCTAGGATTCTCTTCTTGCAAACGAGTTGATTCTGTAGCAATCAGAAGATCAAATTGGCGTATTTGAGCAATCAACTGTTGGTATAAAGGAGCATTATTCAGAATTGTTGTTGCTCCATTTCTTCCTTGTAGGATAGCAAAATTAGCACGAACTTGGCCTAACTGTAGATCAATTGCTTGTTTTTGTCGAGAGAATTCAGTAGTTTGTAAAGCAATTTGCATTATTTGGGTTTCTGGGTCATTAAAATTATACTTTTGTCGAAAAAGTTGCAATTCTTGTTGGATCTGATCGACCCGATTTTGGATAGATGGCAGTTTTTTTTCAATAAACTCAACCCCCCGACGTAACTGGGCTTGCCTCCTTTCTTGACTATAGTTTAAGTAATTTCGTGCTATTCGATCTAGTACAACTTGAGTTTGCTTTGGATTGCTACTTTGATAACGAACTTCTATAATCTTGGTTTCTACTAACCGATTAATCTTCAGAGATTTTATAAGAGAATCATAGTTGATTTCTGGATAGGATGCTTGCAACTGTTTAATAGTACTTTTCATCAGTTCAGGACTCTTAAGAACCCAAATTTGGCTTTCATAATCTAGACTACTAGACTTATCTGAGTTCAAGTCTTTGATAACATCCACAACTGTGGGGTCCTTATATAGAGGTTCTACTAACAGTTGAAAACTGCCTTCATATTCTGGGGGCTTCTCCTTTACCACCAAGTTAATCACTACAAGTGTCATTAAAGCAATCGTTACACTTGTCATGAGTAGCGATCGTCGCCGTAAAATACTTATAAATTCTTGAAGGCTCCATTCTTCTTCTTGTTCTTCAGCCCAGCGAACAGGTTGATTTTGAGGAAATGGAGGCACAGAGTTATGACTGCCATTAGAACTTGAATTTTGAGAAGGATAATTCTCTATCATGTGTTTAATAGTTGGTAATGCACTGAACGGGAGCAGTAAAAAGGCTTCTGAAACTTTCAGTTAAGTATCTTGGATTTAAGTACTAATATATACTGGAGATAATACTTACTTGATATTCTCTTTAATGAAAGCTCTGCATTTTTTATGGAGTGCAGCACGTAATAAAGGAAGTAAAAAGTATAACCTTCAGTACTTACTTGGTATTTGCTTGCTCAAAGTATAACAACAGAACTCAAGCATTGACAAAAAATACCAAATATCAAACAGGAGTTTCAGGTATTAAAACTTGATTTTTCGACGCTTTTTCAGCAATAACGGGGTTGGGCTATGCCTCGGCGACTCATCAAAGGATGATTAAGAAAAGCCTGAAACGCCCTATTTTCGTTAAATATAGTATATAAATACTAATTAATTGAGACAGTGCGTAAGTACTAAAAATATTTATAAAATAAATATTTTGCTAGTATATCTTTTGTAATGTAAAGTTTTGATGAAGTTTCGGTCTTCATAATTGAAACATGATAAGGTGGGGCGTAACAGATGTTACACGTAAAAAATAAAACTCAATGATGATATCTTTAAAATTCCTTTAAGGATGTTTGAACAGTGAGCTTTGTATCATTATTGTTCTAGTTTAAGTAGCTTTTCGTAGAAAAGCCTTGCCACAGGATGCGTAGTGTTCCAAGAAGAATTCAAAAGTCAGGAGTCAGAATGAAGACGCTCATGGACATGAGATAGCGTGGCGCTGTCAGTGGGGGACTCAAACCCGCACTTCGACCCTTCGACAAGCTTAGGGCAGGCAAAAGCTCAGTGACCACCACTTTATTGTTGACCACTAAATCTGCATATTTAGTGGAGGTCTTAAACCCCTTTATTCAGAAGCTCGTCGACTGGGCTTTGTTCTGACAACTGATGCCTTTATTCTTTCTTGGTAAAGCATCTCAGTCCTAAAGAGAGATTAGGCTTTTTGCTTTAACTCGTTCCGCTTAGGGAAACTTTAATACATAGCTTGAATCTTTCAAACATTGAGAGAATAAACAAGCCTTTTTCTACTCTAGACTAGGAACATAGATGATGAGACTTAATGAACTTAATCAATGGATTAATCAACAATTATTGCCATCGATTTCCACTGAGTTAGATGCAAGGAATAAACCTTCTGTAAAAACTCAAAAATCAATTAAATTATCTGTACTAACCCAATTTTTTCCCCCAGATTATGCTGCTACAGGGCAGTTGATTGAAGAACTAGTGAAACAGTTAGGGAAGCAAGGGGTGGAGGTTGAAGTCTTTACAAGTCAGCCAGGATATGCGTTTAGCTCTGATACGGCCCCAGCAGTTGAATGGGCTGATCAAATCAGAATTCAGCGATCGCGCACTGCCCAAATCTGGACGGGAAGAATTCGTGGTAAAGCTGTTAATGGAATACTATATACTTTACGTGCTATGCTCTATCTGCTGAGAGCTTGGCGTCGCAACAATATATTACTAATAACTACAGCTCCTCCATTTTTGCCAGTTATCGGATATCTGGCTTATTTATTGTTCCGATTGCCCTATGTGTGTGTACTCTACGATCTATACCCTGATATTGCGATCGCACTAGGCGTAATTTCCAAGCGTCACTGGCTAGTACGCTTGTGGCGTGGGATCAACAAACAGGTTTGGCTAAAAGCCAAGGGGATTATAGTACTTAGTCCGGTGATGAAAGAACAGGTATTAGCGCATTGTCCCGAAGTAGCTGATAAGATTTCTATAATTCACAGTTGGGCTAATCCAGAAGCGATCGTGCCGATTGCCAAGCGAGAAAACTGGTTTGCTTGGAAGTATAATTTAGTTAACAAATTTAGCGTCCTCTATTCTGGCAATATGGGTCGCTGCCATGACATCGACACCATGTTAGAAGCTGCAAAGCAACTACAAGATGAGCCAATTCAGTTTGTCTGCATTGGTGGTGGTGCCAAACGAGAAGATTTAATCACGGAAGTAAATCGATTAGGGCTGAACAATTTTACGTTTTTACCTTATCAAGATCAGCAAGTGTTACCCTATTCTTTAACAGCTTGCGATCTATCATTAGTGAGTGTGGATGCAACTACAGAGGGTTTAGTTGTTCCCAGCAAATTTTATTCGGCTTTAGCCTCTGGGCGACCAATAGCAGTAATTTGCTCACAGACTTCATATCTCAGAGAACTAATGGCTGAAGCCAACTGTGGTGGGACATTTGATAATGGAGATGGTCAAGGTCTAGCGCAATTTATTCGCTTTCTGAATCGAGATCCACAAATAGGAGAACTAATGGGCAAAGCAGGTCGCCAGTATTTGCGATCGTCGCACTTTACACCGAAAGTTATCTCTCAACAATACTTAGATGTTTTGCAGCAGGCACTATTGTCTGATCAGATAATAGCCAGATATCAAAGCGATCTAAAGTAAGTATATTGGAATTAAATAAGTCGGAAGTCGGAAGTCGGAAGTCGGAAGTAGAGTTTTGTAACGGGGATTTAGCGCTGCATTGCGGTCTTGGGGTCTCTCCAAGAGGAGCAACTTTGTAAGACAGAACAAGACTTACATACTTGCTTTTTTATTGAACCGGGGAACTTAAACTAAACCGTTTTTGTTAATTGAATATTTTTGGAGTACTTTTTTAGGAGTTGGGCTTCGATGGTCTTATTGATCTCAGTCCCTCCAACATAGCCTTCCTTGCTCATAGTTGTTGTCTATACAGGAGGTGAAATTGCAGAAAAGGTGTGACCGAAATCGGAAACGTTCCCAGCGACGGGCTATTTATTGCCCCATTCATAGCTGCTATATCGATAGCGTCAGTCAGAAATATAAAATGTTTGCTGACCAAGCAGGTCAATTACAGGAACGAGGGATAAGTCGGCGGAATGCATTGATGTTAGTAGCTAACCAAAGCGCAGTGGCTATAGAAGGGGAATGGTTAGAAGCTTTTTGGTGTGACGAGTGTCAGCAAACAACTTGGTATCATATTCATAAGTGTGGCGATCGCAGTTATGAAATTTCGCTAGCACCACAAGAACTATGGCAACAAGTAAGCGGAGTAATTGATGCTCTGGGGAACCCTTCTGTTGGGGAGTTTACCCGTAAGAGTGCCAGATATATTGGTTATCAAGGTCTTAAAGGTTTCCAGTTTGTGAGTTAAGTGTTATTATTGCCATTTTGTTATATTAATCTTCAATCAATAATTATGAGTAGTCCTTTGCAGATGTGATTTAAAGGTCTAATGAAGACCTAACCCCCAACCTCTTACGCCAGTTGCTACAACGGGGAGGCAGCGCGATCTTGGGGGTTTCCCCCATGAGTGACTGCCGTGGGAACCCCCGCAACGCACTATTTAGCAGTGGGTAAAGGAAATCCAGTTAAGGCGAAGGACAAGCTGGGATGGCAAGCGAAATACAAGATGAAGCAGGTTGTGCAAATGATGGTGGAGGCTAAACTATCGCAATCCTAAATCATTCATAAATGCGAAGGAGCATCCCGAAGGCAAGCGATCGCATTAGTCAAAACTGACGTGCGATCGCAATACTTGGAATGGGGCGATCGCTCTTATAAAATACAAGTAGTAAGCTGCTCGTCGGGAGGCATCAGCAGAAATAGGAATAACCTTAGCTAATTTTGGTGAAAATTGCGCTTATAAAATAGAAGAAATTTTGAATCATCAGTTTTTGTGTAATACTACAGATGATTTTGAGAGAGCAATTGATAAAGAATGAACCCTCAACTCAACTGATAATGAATAAAACGTTGCTTGGATTAAAATAGGTATTAGTCAGTTTAAAAAAACAGTCGATTATGGAAGAACTATTATTGTTACGTCAACTTATTGAAGAAAAACAATATGAGAAAGCTCTAGAAGTTGTAGATGAACTTGAAGAAATGTCAAGGGAAGATAAATTAAATAAGATTTATAGCTATGCGGTAATTTTGTTGTTGCATTTAATTAAGCAAGAAGCTGAAAAACGCAGTACCCGTTCTTGGGAGTTTTCTATTTATAATGCCAGCAAAGAAATTAAAAGGGTTAACAAACGGAGAAAATCAGGTGGATGTTATGCCAATGAAGAAGAATTAAAGGAAATTTTAACTGATGCCTTTGATACAGCGCTTAAAAAAGCAGCATTAGAAGCTTTGGAAGGTATATATACAGATAATGAACTCAAGGAAAAGATTGAAGAATGCCAAATTAAAAGTAAAGCCCTTAGTCTAATTTGCTAATTGATCATTTGGTCATTTGGAGGTAAAAAATTTTATTATTAGGGCGTGAAATTGATATAGCGTTTCCTAATCAAATGAGGTACATCATAGCCCCCTCTGGAAGAGCGGGGAGAGGGTGGGGTTCAAATTAAGTTTTGTGACGGGGATTTAGACCCCGACCCAAAACTTACGGGTTATTGAACCGGGGGACTTAAACCCACGGTACTCGGTTAAAGCACTATACTGAAACAAGACAGTGACTAAGGGGAAAAGGAAAAGTTATGCTAACCCAATCCACAACTGAGAAATTATACAACCAAGACTTTTGCCTTTGGGTCGAGACAACTGTCCAGCAATTACAATTGAAGCAATTTGAGACAATAGACTGGGAAAATTTGATTGAGGAGATCAAAGACTTGAGTGGGAGTCAAAAGCGAGCTTTAGAGAGCTTATTAAGCCGACTCCTTGAACATCTGCTCAAGATAGGATATTGGAAATCAGAATATCAGGATAATTCCAATCACTGGAAAGGAGAGATTCGAGCCTTCCGTAAACAAATCAAAAAGTTGCTGAAAGTAAGTCCTAGTCTTAGACCTTATTTAGAAGATATATTTGAAGAATGTTATCAGGATGCGAGAGAAATTGTAGCTGATGTAACAGCACTCTCTATCGATACTTTCCCAATGAGTCCTATTGCCAGTTTAGAACAGGTATTAGACGAAAATTGGTTACCAAAAACTTGTACTTGACTGTAATTTAGATAAGTTTTTCATCATAAAGTTTCAATATGAATATGTAGACAAAAACCGTGAAGGTGATCACATTTGCCACTACAGTGATTTGCGGAAAATGCAACAGCATTATCCCCAGTGGCCAATTAGCAAGTGATTAACATAAATTTTTATAGCAGTTCTCGTTTGGATGCAACACATAGTAGACACTTAAGCGATCGCACTTCAAGAATATGCTCTGATTGAAAGGCAAACGTTCTGGTTGTCGTACTGTATCACACTGCGATCGCTAACCAACGGGATGATTTACACAATTTACTAGATGAAAAGCCTAGTTTGCGTCAATACCTTCCCGATATTTTAACTAAAGCCTATCGTAATGCTCGTCGGAAGGCATCAGCAGAAACAGGAATAACTTTAGCCAATTTTGATGAAAATTGCCCTTATAAAATAGAATAAATTTTGAATCATCTATTACTGGTATTGCTAAATGAGTTTACCATTCTTTCTTTACAGACGTTTAGCCCGTTGGATCACTTGTGAGTTTAATTGGCAAAATCAATCCAAAGTTACACTTAAAAATAAATATGAAGTAGCTAGCTTTAAAAATGTTTTTTGTCATCCATTTTACTGGCAAGTATTTCAATGGGTTAATAGCTCTCCAAAATTAGTGGTGGACTGTGGCGCACATTGCGGTCATTTCAGTATTTTGGCAGACATTTGTTTTCAGAGTAAGTTTGGTACTTCAGATACTAAATATATTCTTGTTGAACCCAATCCATATCTTTTACCAATTGTCCAAAAAAATATATCAAATGCTGGTCTAAGCCACCGAGTTGAACTTAAGCAAGGTCTTCTAGGAGAAAAAAATGGTAGCGCAACACTTTGGATTAAGCCCCAGAATTATTTGGCTAGCAATATGCAGTACAGCCAAGGAACAAAACCTTTCAATATTTCTTTCATTGATTTACAAGAAGTAGTGGGTAAAAGAGTGATTGACCTAATGAAGATAGATATTGAAGGAGGTGAGTTTGCCTTTGTACGTTCTCATATAGATATCTTTAAACAGGTAAATTTAATTTTTATGGAATTGCATAATGCCCCGGAAGAACTTCATCATGAAATGTTTGATTCGTTGAAGTCAGTAGGACTAAACTTGGGAGCTGAACCTGTAGAGGCTAATGGACAGAAACTTCTAGTCTGGCAACGCTCATAGATCAAAAATTTCAGACTTTAGGCACAAACTATCTAACTTCCTAGAGCAGACAAAATAAAATTTTCCTAAAGTTTATCACAATCAAATATCGCTAGCAAGCAGTGCTGCAAAATAAAGCTATCAGTATACTTATAAAATTAATTATTGTTCAGCGATATCTGGCAATTAAATCTTTGATATTAGCATTGTTTACCTCTGTTTTAGAGGGAATTTCTACTCCTCTTGTGATGCTAATTCTTCAAGAGTTGGGGGGTGGTTTACCTAATATCAGTCAATCACCAAGAATTGTTAAAAACATAGTTGAACTATATACCATTTTTCCTAAAAATTTGCATTTGCTAATATTAATAGTCAGTTTATTAAGCTTAACAATCATTAAAAATATATTTTTATATTTTTCTAATATAAATATTAATAAGTTACAGTTGAAAATTGGATTTTTACTTCGTAAACTTTGCATTGAACGCTTTTTAGAACTAGAAGTATCATTCTATAGTCGATCAAGTATAGGTAAATTATTAAGTTATGTAAATGAGCAAGCCCAACGCAGTGAAAATTTATCTGCTCAAGTGCTAGAAATCATTAGAGAAATACTGATGATTTCTATACTTTTAACTGTATTGATTGCCTTATCATCTGTATTAACAATAATTAGTGTCATAAGTTTCTTATTAGTATCTTTACTGCTAAAAGCAGTGCTAAATTCTGTTAGACTTTATGGACGCGAAGCCGCTAACTCTATAGACGAATTTTCTTCATTTATTACAGAGTTACTGAGTGGAATTCGAGTGATTAAATCGTTTAATTCTGAATTCAGGGAGCTAGAGCGTGCTGAGAAATGTCTAACAAACCGCTATGTGGCAGAACTAGGAGCTTTTAAATATAATTCAGCAATAGTTCCCCTGACTGAAACAGCAGGAATTACCCTACTGTTGTTGCTTCTTGGTGTAGGTTCAAGCGTAGTTTCTCCCATAGGAGGTGGGGGATTACCCCTATTGTTAGCCTACACGTATACATTATTGCGAATGATACCGCGAATTAATCATCTTAATAGTTTATGCTCCCAACTAACATTACTATCAGGGAGTTTAGAAGTAATTCATGATTTTTTGTCATCTACAGATGAACTACATTTACCAGATGGTCAGAAGTCATACAGAGGTTTGACATCTGTAATAAATTTTGAAAATGTTAGTTTTACTTTCGCTGCTAATTCAGAACCTACCCTGAAAAGTATAAGTTTTTCAGTTAATAAAGGCACAATAACCGCCCTTATTGGTTCATCAGGTAGTGGCAAATCAACCCTAGCCGATTTAGTGATGAGATTTCATGATCCTGATTCTGGCAGTATCAAAATTGATGGAATTGACTTACGAGAATATCAAATTGCTTCTTGGCGAAACTCCATTGCAATAGTAAGTCAGGAAACATTCTTGTTTCATACTTCCATTCGGGAAAATATTACCTATGGTTGTCCAGATGCGACGGAGTTAGAAATTATTGAAGCTGCAAAAAAAGCTTATGCTTATGAGTTTATTCAAGAATTGCCAAAAGGTTTTGATACTATTGTGGGAGATCGTGGTGCAAGACTATCTGGTGGACAAAGGCAGAGAATAGCGATCGCTAGGGCAATTTTGCGCGATCCAGACATCTTAATTCTGGATGAAGCAACTAGTGCATTAGATTCAAATTCTGAGAGGATTGTTCAGAGAGCAATTGAAGAAGTAAGCCGCGATCGCACTGTAATTGTAATTGCTCACCGCCTTTCTACAATTGAGAAAGCGGAGAAGATTATTGTTATGTATAACGGTAGAGTTGCAGAGCAAGGAACGCATGAAGAACTACTAGAACTTCAGGGTGAGTATTGGTCTTTATATAAATCTCAAGTATCTGTTAAAGAGCAAATTATTCAATCAACTTGAAATCAAAAGTTTCTATGACATCTACTAGCCTGTCTTACAAAGCACGCTTAAACTCCATTGATGCTTTAAGAGGTTTAGCTGCCCTCACAGTTGTTTTCTACCATGCTCGACCTATGTTTTGGGTTGGTTTGGGGGAGATATGGAAGCAATATGGTTTGAGTATAAATATTAATTCTTGGTCAGGCTATGCTACAGCCCCTTTATACTTCGGTGGTCTAGCTGTATATCTATTTTTTATAATTAGTGGTTACTGCATCCACCGACGAGGCGCACAGCAATTAATTTCTGACTCCAAAGCCAGCTTAAATCTCAAACAGTATGCAATCCGACGTATCTGGAGAATATACCCAACTTACATAGTTGCTTTGTTAATTACCGCTTTAGTTGATGTTTATGTAAGAACATATTATCCAATAGAGGTTAATTCTGGACAGAGCAACTCATTATTTACTTTTATTATGAGCTTATTAGCTCTGCCAGGACTTGCAGCACCATATTTTGGAAGTAACACAGTTTTCTGGACTTTAGCTGTGGAAATACACTTTTATATAGTTTATCCAATACTTTTCTATATCTCTCGTAAACATGGAGCGGTAAAGACTTTAGCTCTCACATTTGCAATTAGTCTAATATACATATCTGGTGATTTTTTACTGAATTTATCGGATTTATTTCCTTATCGTGGCTCTGGTAATCCTATTTTTTTACCTTTTTTGTTTACTTGGACTTTTGGATTTTACCTGGCTGAAGTAGAAGTAGGACGTGCTGCACTCCCTAAAAGATATTGCTTAATCGCTGCTTTAGGAGTAATTATTGTTCTCATAGCGTCTTTGTTTGGGCTTTCTAGCCTAGTAGCTTTTAGCTCTACATTGCCATTAGGTGGATTATTGTATTGGAGCATAAAACCTCAAGGAAATAGATTTTGGGGTTGTCAGCTAGGAAGTTTATTTACTAAAGTTGGTCTTTTCTCTTACTCACTATACGCGATACATCGACCTATTTTATTATTTATTAAAGTCTCTGTAGCCCCTTTTGGAGAAAGATTTATAACCTTGATTCCTGCGTTAAGTGCATCTTCACTAGCAGTATTAGTGGCATGGTTTTTCTTTCTCTTAGTTGAAAAAAGAACTTTGAAACCGATTGCGTAGTAAAGAGGAATCAAGAATGCAGTTGTCAAAATTACTTATGGATCTTCAGTACTTGTTATGCTAAATCTCTTTGATAAAACCCTGAAATCCTTATTTTTCAATATAATTAGCATTATTTACTAATATTTTAGGGTTTAATCAATGATTTTGGCTTTTAACCTTATTTTTTAAGCCAAATTTTGATGTTTAATTAATAATTTGGCATAACAGGTACTGAAGAACCTTACTTATTAGTACTTCATGATAACTATTGCGTTCTCTGTAAATCCTAATCATCTTATAACTAACGTAAGCTAAAAATAGTATATAAATGAAAGTTTTACTAGCTGGTTCTCTGTTAGGATATGGAGGTATTCAGAGTCATCTAAGATGGTTAATTAAAGCGTTAGGAGAAGAAGGATATGAAATTCTTGCCGTTTCTGTGGGAATTCAAACGCCCTCAGATGCAGATTTGCGGTATCTACAAAAATTCCAGAGTGGAAAGGTTGAATTTCTGTGCTTTCCTGCCTTTCAGAAGCAAAAGTTTGACTTTCACTTATCTAAATTACAAAGATTGGCAGAAATTACAACTATCATCAAAAAGTTTTCGCCTGATGTCTACTTGGCAGTTGGTACAGGTTGGAATCTTTTCCTTCCACCTCTGCTATCTAGAACAAAAACAAGACTGATATTCCATGAAGTGATGTCAGGTTTTGCTGGTAATTGGCATGATTCGCGTTGGGCAGCGCGTTGGTGCTTTGATGATGTAGTAGGACAGTCTCCAACAGTAGCAAAGACTTTTGCAGAATCCTTTGGTTGGAAAAAACCAGTTTGTGTACTTCCAGCAATTCCAGAACCGCTTGAGGTCACTGCATTTCTACCTAAGGTTACATCCAAGAAAGTAGAAGTCGGCAAAGCCAAAGCCGCTCTTTTCAGTCGTTTGGTACCCCATAAACAAGCTTTTTGGCTAGTGCAGCAATGGAATTCACTCAAAGACGTTTTACATGAGTTGCATATTCATGGAGGTGGACCGGAAGAAGCTCTAATTAAAGAATACATTTCATTCCACAGTTTAGGCGATCGCGTTAAGTGCTTTGGTCGTTATCCAGAGGGTCAAGCTTATGTTGACCTTCTTAGCAGCTATGATCTCACCTTGCTACCTACAGTTGGGGCAGAAGGAGCGCCCTTGGTACTTTTAGAGTCAATGGCTTGTGGAATACCATTTGTAGCTTATGGAGTTGGCGGAATACGTGATTATGGAGTAGATAATACGAATGTCATCATTGTTCCTCCTGAACCTTGGGTAACAAATCAAGCTAAAGAATTTACAACAACAGGAAAACCAAGTCAGACAAAGGCATTTATTGATGCTGTTGGGGAGATGAGTCATAAATTGGCAGAGGGAAAAATTAATCAGATGGAGTTACAACAGTTTTACCTTGAACGATATTCCTATCAAGTTTTGAAAAATGCTTGGTTATCTTATCTATGTAAATAACTATTCCCATGGACTTAGCGAAATCTCTGGCTTACAGACTTCTAAAGTACACCTTAATGATAAATGATTAGGCGTTATATCAAGTGAAGCGTTTTATTAGCATTCAAACTGGAGCAAGGCGAAATTATGCAGTACCAGCTATTTTAGAGAAAGCTGGACTGGTCTATTGTACTGGAGTGTTTCAGTGCAAGGAAACCATTTTTGGCGTTGTTGGTTTGGTCGTTTACTTGCTCGAGTTGGAATTTTTTCCTATTCACTTTATGCAGTACATATACCATATTTATTGATTATTAAAGTCTCTATACTGCCTTTGGGTAAAAAATTTACAACTTTAATTGGCTCTTCAGTACTTGTTATGCTAAATTCATTTAAGAAAACCCTGAAACCTTTATTTTTCAATATGATTGACATTATTTACTAACATTTTAGGGTTTTAGCACTGATTTTGGCTTTTAACCCTATTATTTAAGCCAAATTTTGATGTTTAACTAATAATTTGGCATAACAGGTACTGAAGAACCCTTTAATTCCTGTATTAATCACATCTGTATTTGTGATTATTGCAGCTTGGTTGTTGTTTTTACTAGTTGAACGATGGACTTTAAGTCCACTTGAATTGAAAAGAAACAGTCGGTAGCACAGCACAAAAATAGGGATATGGACAAAAGTGATAACAAAAGAATCCTTTTTTACTTTGGTGGTTTTGCACCAGTAGGAGGCATTGAAACATTTGCTAATAATCTTCTCAGTCATCTCCAAACAAAATGTTTCAGTTGTCAGTTGCTTTGTTGGGGTCAAATATCACCATTAATCAAAAATCTTAAACATGAAAAGGTAAAAATAATTATTAGTCCTTGGCGTTGGGGATGCCAATGGAACATACCAGATTGGTTGCTTTTACCAATTGGTCTTCAGCAAGTTCAGCAGGCTGATGTAGTTTTATTTGGCAAACTTTTTCCTCTGAAAATTTTGAAAAAGCTTCGAGTTAAAGCTCATAAAAATACTAATTTTATCTATATTACTCCATACAAGCTATCATTACCAATTAATCATTTAGAAAAAGACAAAACTTTAGAGTCATTGAACCTTTTCGACACGATTATAGTACAATCAGTTACCTTCATCAAAGAATTGCGTAAAATTGGCTATCAGAAGCGAGTTGAAGTTATTCCATATATTCCTCACAAATTTGGTTTATTAAAACCTCTACCACAAGAGGAAGAATTAAAAATTGGCTTTTTAGGCAGACTAGTTGAAGATAAAAATATTCCTTTGCTCTTACACGCATTTGATATTTTTTATAATAAATATTCAAATCAAGCTACTCTTGAAGATAGAGAAATAAAAAAAGTCAGTTTACACATTTTTGGTGATGGTCATCTGCGTCAGGAACTTGAGCAATTGACACAAGACCTGGGAATTCAGCCTTATATCATCTTTCACGGTAGTATTCCAAATAGCCAAGTCGAGGAAGCCATTGTATCTTGCCACTTGTTTGCTTTTACATCTCGCTCGGAAGGACAGTGTCTTGCTGCTTTAGAAATTTTGGCATGTGGTCGCCCAATTGTGGCTACAGAGGCTGGTGCATTACCAGAAATTTTAAGTGACTCACGCTTAGGTAGATTAGCCCAGTCACCTCACCCCGAAAACTTCGCTTCTAACATTTTAGAGGTAGTAAATCTGCTGACTCAGAAAACAATGACACCAGAAATTATTCGTGCAGCTTACCTCGAACGATATGATTCAGATAAGATAGGCGATCGCTATATCGAAATTGTAAAATCTCTTATTTCATAAAGTCTATACAATTGAAGGAATATTTCTATGAATTTTACTAGATTGACAAAAATCAAAGGATATATTTCACCAGATGGTTTACCTGAATTAACAAAAGACTTAAAATATTTATTTCGTCGCAGCTTTTTAGGATTACCACGAGTTGAAATTTCTGAGCTTTTTAATTTGGAAGTAGATGAGTTTAAAATTGTCATCCCTAATCATGACCATGATTCGGTGAGAAATGCTTCTCTCACCATAAATGACAAAGTAGCAATTGCTACTATTTGTCACATAGTAAAGCCTCAAACAGTTATTGAAATAGGAACTTTTCGCGGAGAAACAACAGATTTAATAGCTCAAAACTTAGTTGATGCCGACATTTATACTTTGGAACTACCACAAACTTTTAGCAGACATAGCTTCCGAGCAGATAGTGATGATTTAGAAGTTCTTAAGTTAAGAAAACCAGGTTTATATATTCAAGATATGTATGCTACTAATAGTCGCATACATCAAATTTATGGAGACAGTGCAGTATTTAACTTTGAAGGAATTAATCAAACTTTTGACTTAGCCTTTATTGATGGTGCTCATTCATCTGAATATGTCAAAAATGATACTGAAAAGCTTCTACCTTTAATGAATCCAGGAGGATGGATAATCTGGGATGATTACAGTTTTAGTTTTCCAGAAATTATTCAATATGTAAACACTTTTTATTGCAAAGGGGCATTTCATATATATGATACGCGATTTGCTGTATTGCATCTTGAGGATTAGGACTTATCTACTGTTAAAAATAAAGACAAATCATCTGAACAGGGAAATCAATCTTTTGGCAAAACACCCGTATTCATCTCTGCTATTAAACAGATAGTAGATAAACTATCCCAGAGTGAAATTGATCAAGCTCAGTTACAACGATTTTATTTAGAGCGATATTCTTATTCAGTATTAAAAAAGGTTTGGAGGTCTTACTTATGCAATCACTAATACAATCTGTTTTTCAATCTAACGTTGGGCAAAATAAAAATAAGTTCACAGTAGCTCAACTAGGTGCTAGAAGGCACTACTCTACTCCACGCATTTTATATGAAACCGGACATTTAGAACACTTTTATACTGATATATGTGCTATTAAAGGCTTTCCTAAATATTTGCGTTTGATTCCCCCAAAATTTCAGAGTAATTCTTTAGCAAGGCTTACCGGTCGAATTCCCTATGGAATTGACCCTAACCTAATCACAGCTTTTTCTGGTTTTGGCTTTGAATATATTTCTCGCTTACGCAAAGCTAGTTCTGCCTCTGAGACTATAAAAACATTTCTTTGGGCAGGAAAAACGTTTGGGCGGCTTGTTCTGCGTCAAGGAATACGTGGCAATGGCGTGTATGTTTTCAATACAGCAGGGCTGGAACTTCTACAGGCAGCAAAACAAGCCGGATTGAAAACAGTGATGGAACAAACTATCGCCCCTTACCAAATAGAGAAGCAGTTTCTGCAAGAAGAACAAGCTTTGCATCCTAGTTGGGAAGAACCCTTAGAGAAAAATGAATATCTAGCAGAGTACATTGAACGAGAAGAACAAGAGTGGTCACTGGCTGATGTAATTCTATGCGGTTCAGACTTTGTGCGTGATAGTATTCAACAATGCCAAGGACCAAAAGAGCGCTGTGTGATTGTTCCCTATGGTATTGATGCCAGTTTTGGTATTGATACCAGTTTTCAGCTTTCTGCTAAAACCCCACACCAAGGACTTTTGCGAGTATTAACTATAGGTTCTGTAGGATTGCGTAAGGGAATACCTTACGTACTGGAAGCTGCTAAACAATTGAAAGGGAAAGCCATATTTCGCGTGGTGGGTCCAGTTCAAGTTTTGCCTGATGCAGTAGCAGCTTTGCAGGAGAACCTGGAATTGGTGGGGCAAGTTGCCCGCTCCCAAATTATGCCTCACTATAATTGGGCAGACGTGTTTTTACTCCCCTCCATTTGTGAAGGTTCTGCTGCTGTAACCTATGAGGCTTTAGCCTGCGGCTTACCTGTGATCGCAACACCAAACACTGGCTCCATCGTAGAAGATGGCATTAATGGATTTATCGTACCAATACGCGATGTAGATGCCATTGTTACGAAATTAGAGTCATTTTGTACTCAACCTGAATTACTAGTAACAATGAGCAAAATGGCCTTAGAAAAATCTCAATCACTTGGCTCAGTATGGTTAGGCTCAACAACTTCAGCTAACGGCAACGAGAGGGAACAGGTATTACCAATACTCGAATAAAGTCAAATTAAAAACCTTGAAACGCGGTAGACCACGTAAACGACTTAGGGTGTTGTCAATCAAGCAACATTGCATTTAGGTAAGCAAGGATTTACAGTTCTTTCTGTGCCATATGAACAGGTCAGTCAATACTATCAAGTGGCTGATATCTTTGTGCTTGGTTCATTACAGGAGGGGTTCGGTCGAGTTTATCTAGAGGCGCTGATTCACGGTTTACCTTGTATTGTCAATGAGAGGATGTCTGAAAAGTTGTGAGGAGGTGATTTTGATTACGCAAGCTGTTTTAACATTAAACGAATCATTGCAACATAAATAAAAGCCTCTGAAGTTTGCGGTAAAATCTCATAGTCCTTACTGAGTCGGCGGCACCAATTGAACCCTACCCTATGTCCTCTCAACCAGCCAAGGCTTAGGGAGTACAACAAAACCTTTCTGTTCTTCAGAGCGTGTAACTACGCTCCAGAGCCAGCGATAAACATCCATCACCCAGTGCGTAAAACCTATACCGCGATAGCCACCATCAACCCAAATCTGAATCAATCTACCCATGCGCTCGCGTACTTGATCGAGTTTAAACAAAACTTGTTTTGCTCCTGCTTGTTCGCTCACGTTGGCGGCAGTAATTACGACAACTATAAGCAAGCCCAAGGTATCGATAAGTATGTGCCGCTTACGTCCCTTGATTTTCTTACCTGAGTCATAGCCGACTTCTTGGGATACCATTGTTGCCGTCTCAACCGATTGACTATCCATTATGGCTTCTGATGGAGATGGTTCTCGATTTTGGCTTACACGTACCCACAAGCGCAATCGTTCATGGATTTGTTGCCACGTCCCGTCCTTTGTCCACTGTCGAAAATAATGGTAAACGGTTTTCCAGTTTGGGAAGTCGTGGGGGAGCATACGCCACGCACAACCTGCACACAAGATGTAAAAGATTGCATTCACTACTGCTTCCATGTCAACACTGCGTTTTCTACCGCCTTTTTTCGCTGCTGGAATTAGTCCTGATAGCAGTTTCCACTGCTCCGAAGTCAAGTTACTTGGGTACGATGGACTCATGGCTCTCGTAACGCTGTCATACTTAAGTATTTTTTCTAATGACAGGATACCGTTACGTGGGCTTTCTTACTTTTCAGACATCCTCTTAGCGAATTTTTTAAGCTTACTTATATAAAGACAATTGGATCTAGTAAGTAAAATACTAATGGCTGAAATTTATCTCTACTTATTTATAGGAATTTGCATCGCCCTGATTGCTTGGGGGCTAATTCGCCTGGAAAGGGTTTACCAGTATCCCTTCTTTATGGCAGCTATTTTTATCTCATTTATTTTACCTCAAGCGATCGCCTTAGTTAACTACTCTTTTAGCTCAGTAGTCAGCCAAGCCGCCCTAGAAAGAGTTTTATTATATTCATGTATGTGTGTTGCAATGTGCTGGGTAGGCTATCAATCTAAGCCGAATAGCAAATTGCTAGCCAAGCTAGATATTCCGCTAGATGAGGGCAAGCTATTTCAAGCGGGGATTATCCTCCTGGCTATAGGACACTTATGTTATTTCTTACTATCTAAAATAGATATCCAAACAGCAGCCAATGGTAACTGGACAGGGCCAGCTACTATCTTATATTTCTTCGGCAGTGTGATCTACCTTTCTCTCCCCATCCTCTTATTAAATGTTCTCAAGCGTCCTAATTTTATTAATCTCACACTAACAATAATTGCTGCTTATCCCATATTGCAAGCTATTATTTTACATGGTCGTCGGCAGCCTACTATGGCATTTTTGATTACCATAGGCTTATCATTTTTCTTAGTAAAGCGCTACATACCTCCTAGATGGTTGTTTATTATAGGTATTATTAGCGCAGCTTATATTATTCCTGTACTTGGGCAATTGCGGGGTAATTTTTGGACTTTGGTTTTTAGCGGAGACTGGCAAACTCTTCTATCTACTTCTCAACACAGTTTAGACTCAGTTACACAAGGAAAGATATTAGAATTGCGAAATGCAGCTTTAATGATGGATGCTGCTACAGATCTAAATAAATACGGATATGGTACTGGATTTTGGGATGCTATTATTTTCCAATTTGTACCTGGACAAATTGTAGGATTTGATGTTAAAGCATCCCTACAATTTAAACTAGGAACGCTTCGTGATTTACAAGATATATACAGTTACCATATTCATAATGGCACAACACCTACTGGAATAGGTGATTCTTTTGTTGAATTTAGTTATTTAGGTTGTCTAACTTTTGCCTCAATCGGATATTTATTTAAAACCCTTTGGGTGTCAACAATATATCGAGGCAGTCTTGTTAGTACTCTCCTATACATTGGATTAATTGATTCAGCTATGGTGGGTATCACTCATGGTATCAGTAGATTTTTGCAAGAGTTTATATTTAAAACAGGTGTGTTATTTTTAATAGTCTATTTTTGTAGAAAAAAAATAAGTTTTAAGTATTCACAGCTTAATTCAGAAATAAAATCATAAATAAAAGTAATATTAATCTTGCTTAAAATTACTAAAATCTGTGCTAATTACGGACCATATCATCTAGCAAGACTTGAAGCGGCTTACAATAAATTTAAAAATCAAGAATGGGAAATTTTTGGTCTTGAATTAGCTCGGACAGAAGAAGAATATCCTTGGCAAATACAAGTCGAAAAATTTCCATGTAAAATTATTTCAGTCATTAAAGACTATCCATTGGAAAAGGCAAAATTCATTCCGTTATTATACAAATTAATCTTACTTTTGAACCAAATCTCTCCAGATGCTGTAGCAATTTCTGGTTATGCTCGTCCTTCTATGCTATCTGCCCTGTTGTGGTGTTTCTGGCATCGTAAACCTGCTATTCTTTTATCTGAAACGACAGAATATGATGAGCCTCGCTCTTGGTGGAAAGAAAAAATAAAAAGCTGGCTAGTTAAAAGATACCAAGCCGCTTTAGTAGGAGGACAACCACAAAAGCGTTACTTAATCAAGTTAGGAATGCCTGCTGATGCTATTTTTCTAGGTTATGACGTAGTTGGTAATCATGTCTTTCATCCTGAGCGCATTAAATGTTTGCCTTCTCCATTAGATAGGCCGTTCTTTCTAACTATTAATAGATTTGTTCCCAAAAAAAACTTACCATTTCTGCTTTCAGCTTATGCCGCTTATCGTCAAGTGGCAGGTGCTAAAGCTTGCGATTTAGTTCTTTGCGGTGATGGTGAATTACGTTTACAACTAGAAGAACAAATTGTTACTCAAAGACTCAAAGATTACATTCACCTGCCAGGTTTTCTTCAGCAGGAGCAAATCTTACCTTATTTGGCTCATGCAAATTGCTTTATTCATGCCAGCATTCAAGAGCAGTGGGGATTAGTGGTGAATGAGGCAATGGCGGCAGGTTTACCAGTATTGGTATCCAACCGTTGTGGATGTTATGAAGATTTAATCATTGAAGGAGTCAATGGTTTTGGCTTTGACCCTGAGAATCCTCAACAGCTAACTGAATTAATGCTGAAAATGAGTTCAGCAGATATTGACTTACAGAAAATAGGCGAAGCTGCTTTAGAGCATATTCAAAAATTCTCTCCTGACTATTTTGCTCAAGGACTAATGCAAGCAGTTGAATATGCTTTAGGAGTTCATGAAAATGGGAAAAAATAACAATGAAAATTTTAATGGTTATCCCTGCATTAGGAAATATCTATGGTGGAACTACAAAAATTGTTCTTGATTTAGCAGAATCAGTTGGTAAATTAGGTGTCAGTGTTGATATCGTAACGACTAATGCCAATGGCTCTACAACTTTAGATGTACCTTTAAATAAATGGATTACTGAAAATAATTATAGAGTACAGTATTTTTCCTATTTGAAATTTTTAGATTACAAGTTTACTGGATCAATGACAAAATGGTTATTTTACAATGTATCTGACTATGGCATAGTACATACTCATGGCATCTTTTCTTATCCGGTTCTAGCTGCTCATCTGACTTGTCAATTTCGCATAGTCCCATATATTGCAACTCCCCACGGAATGATGGAGCCTTGGGCATTAGCTTATAAAGCTTGGAAGAAAAAATTTTATTTTACTTTGTTTGAAAAGCCATCATTACAAAAAGCTAATGCTATTCAAATGACAGCTTCTACCGAAGCTCGACAAATAAACACACTTGATTTAAAAACGCCTTTAGTTTTTGTTCCTAATGGTATCAATAGCACAGATTTTGAATCTCTCCCTAGCGCGGAGCTTTTTTATGAACAGTTTCCCAATACTCGCAATAAAACACTAATTATCTTTCTAGGTCGCATTGATCCAAAAAAAGGATTGGATTTATTAGCCTCTGCTTTTGCTAAAGCACACGAAAAATTTCCTGAAACTCACCTAATTGTTGCTGGACTAGACAATACAGGATTTTTACCTACTGCTGAAAGTTATTTTAGCAAAGCAGGCTGTAAAGATGCTGTTACTTTTACTGGAATGCTCACAGGTGCTATGAAATATGCAGCTTTAGCATCCGCTAACATCTATGTTGCTCCTTCCTATTCTGAAGGCTTTAGTATGTCTGTATTGGAGGGTATGGCTGCGGGTTTACCCTGTGTGATTACTACTGGCTGTAATTTTCCTGAAGCGGCGGCGGCGGGGATAGCTTGTGTTGTTGATATTAATGCTAACCAGATAGCTAATGCATTAATTGAGCTTCTAAAACAACCTCTGGAAGCAAAAGATATGGGCGATCGCGCACGTAAATTGATATTAGAAAATTATACTTGGGATAGTATAGCCTCAAAATTGGTTTCAGTTTATCAAGATATTATAAGTAAAACGCATGAAAACCGCGTGTCTTTAAAGCGAGGAGCGTCAAGATAGGAGTACTAGACACCTTTAGGATCGCTTATAAGCATGATACCACCACAAGTTACGGCGCGAAATACCTTACCCCCTAAGCCTCAAAATTGATTTCAGTAATAAGTTTAAAAGAGGGTATTACTTATGATTTCATCTACTGAAAAATACGAATATTCTTATTCCAATAGTCAACCAGGACACCATCATAGCTATCTCATTAAACCTCTAATGGAGATGATATCTGAATCTCTTGATATTTTTGAACATCAAACAAAACTGCGGATCTTAGATATTGGCTGCGGTAATGGCAGTTTGAGCAGCTTAATTGCACACCAAGGCTATGAGGTTGTTGGTATTGAAGAATCTGAGTCAGGTGTTGAATTAGCTAATCAGAATTTCCCTAACTGCCGCTTTATTCAAGGCACTATCTACAATCTACCCTATGCAGAACTAGGAGATAAGTTTGATATTGTTATTGCTGCTGAGGTAATTGAACATTTATTTTATCCTAAAGAATTAGTTAGAAATGTCAAACAATGCCTCAAGCAAAATGGTCGTTTAATTCTTACTACCCCTTATCATGGATATCTCAAAAATCTCATGCTTGCTGTTTCCGGAAAAATGGATAATCACTTGACTACTCTCTGGGATGGTGGTCATATAAAGTTTTTTTCTGTAGCGACAATGAATGAGCTACTAAAATCAGAGAACTATACAGATATAAAATTTAAGTTTGCAGGTAGATTTCCCTATTTTTGGAAATCAATGTTGTGTTCTAGCACGCTAATTTAGTTAAAATAATCGACCTTTCATAACTATCCGATGCTAGAAAACATAACTCCTCTGATTCTCACGTATAATGAAGCCCCAAATATTAATCGCACTCTCCAGCATCTGACATGGGCTAAAACAATTGTTGTAGTGGACAGCTATAGCACAGATGACACTTTAGACATTTTAGAATCTTATCCGCAAATTCAACTATTTAAACGTAAATTCTATACTCATGCTACACAATGGAACTACGGTTTAGAGCAAGTTCAATCTGAATGGGTTCTTTCCCTTGATGCCGATTATATTTTCACAGATGAATTAATAGCTGAAATTAACAGCTTTCCTCTAGAACCATCCATAGATGGCTACTTTGCCAGATTTAAATATTGTGTATTTGGCAAACCTCTACGAAGTACTATACTCCCTCCCCGCCAGGTACTATTCCGAAAAGCGAAAGCAATTTATATTGATGATGGTCATACTCAACTGCTAGAAGTTAAAGGTCAGTCTAGTAAACTTTCTGCATATATTCACCATGACGATCGCAAATCCTTGAGCCGTTGGCTATGGGCACAGGATCGCTACATGATGATTGAAGCTAAGAAATTGCTAGAAACTCCCACGAGTGAACTCAGCTTAGGCGATCGCATCCGCAAACAAAAAATCCTTGCACCCATCATCATCTTAGTCTATTGCCTCGTCATTAAAGGAGGTATTCTCGACGGCTGGCATGGTTTTTACTATGCATTTCAGCGTGTCTTAGCTGAAATTTTACTGTCAATTCATTTGATTGAAGCAGAGAAATTAAAAACATAATATAGCGCGATCGCCTGTCCCCTAAAGAATTTGGAATTGCTGCTCAACAATTCACAAAATTACTTGCGAGTCTATTTTATGAGATGATCGACAAATATGCTGACTCGTGAGAAGAAAATTGTGGCTGAAACAGCAGTAAACTATGACTCTCCGTGAAAAGAAGCTTTAGAAAAATACTTTGAAGCATTTCTAGCTTTCTTCTTCCCCCAAGCCCACAGCGAGATTAACTGGGAATTAGGCTATGAATTTCTCGAACAAGAACTACAACAAATAGTCCCAGAAGCTGAATTAGGAAAGCGCTTTGTAGACAAATCAGTCAAAGTCTGGCGACGTGATGGCGAAGAAGCTTGGGTATTAATACACGTAGAAATACAGAGCCAAGTAGACCCAGACTTTACCAAGCGGATGTATATCTATAACTACCGCATATTTGATCGCTACGATCGCCAAGTCGTAAGTTTAGCAGTATTGGGAGATGAACAGGCTTCTTGGCTTCTCCAAGAATATAGTTATCAACTATGGGGATGTCATGTAAACCTCAAATTTCCCACTGCTACTTCATTGGTTTGGGCTTTTTAGATGGCAGAGAAGGTTTGATTTTTAATTTTTTATAAGGTTTCTAGTACCGTTTTTTAGTTGATGCAAAAATCTACGAACTTAATCTAAATAAAAATGTTCATTTTCAGCCATCATAAGTACAAGCTTTTTCAAATTTAATGGAGAATATCAAGTGAGAAATATCAGTCATTTATCACCAAAATATATTTATAATCGCTTATGTTTAGCGATGTATGAAAAACAAAATCCAGATCATCCTTGGTTAACAAAAGATGCAATTGCTATCCTTGATTCTTTCTTCAAGAAAACCGATATAGGCTTAGAGTGGGGTTCCGGTCGTAGTACAATTTGGTCGGCTTCAAGAGTTCAACATTTGGTCAGTATGGAAAATAATCCAGACTGGCACAACACAGTTAAAGAAAAACTGTCACAAAAAAAGCTAAGTAATACTGATTGTTACCTAGAAACTGAAAAGGATTCTTATGTTGGTGTAGTTGATAAATTTCAAGATAAGAGCTTAGATTTTTCACTCGTTGATGGCCACTTATGGAGAAGTACTTGCGCCGTGCGAGTTGTTGATAAAATTAAAACAGGTGGTGCAATTATCGTAGATAATGTTAATTGGTTTTTACCTTCAAACTCTCATTCTCCGAATTCAAGAACTTATCAAACAGGACCTGCGTCTGATGAGTGGCAACAGTTTTTAGAATTAGTAAAAAATTGGCGAGTTATCTGGACTAGTAATGGTGTATTTGATACGGCATTCTTCATCAAAACACTCTAATGTCGTGAATTACACTTTAAACGTTAGATCTTTAACGAAATAACTCTTCAACTAGACGATCGCTATTCTTTCAGTAGCCGGATTTCAACCGCTGTTAGCAGAGGTTTTATGGATAGAATAAGATAAGACTGACACACAAGAGTTTTCTTGAAAAATATCACCTCTGCATTTTTAAAGAAGCGATCGCCTATACCCTCAACCATTTGTAAAGGTGATCGCTAACTCAAAATTTTGAGAAAAATGTTGGTGACAAAACTATTGTTCCAGTTCCTATTCTCCTAGTCATAGCATTGATTTCATGTAAAAATCTCTAAGTTACGTAAACTTAAACTAAGGGCAAATGAATAATAATAATATATTTGCTATCAAAACTCTGCTATATATCTGGTCGCATCCTAACTGCCAAAATCAAAAACTTCAATCAATTTTAAAATTTATAGGCTGGCAATTTTATAAACGCTTGAATAATAAACATTTTGATATAGAACTCATCTCTAATGTCAAAATTCGCTGCTATCCCGATAGTTACTCGGCATCTGCTGTACTTTATTGTGGGCTGTATGACTATAACGAAATGAATTTTTTGCTGCGGTACTTAAGAGCTAATGATTCATTCTTAGATATTGGCGCTAATGTGGGTATATATACACTTTTAGCAGCTTCTAAAATTCAATCTGGTTCAGTATACAGCTTTGAAGTACTCCCTAAAAATTACAATCGCTTAATCCAAAATCTGAAGCTAAATCAATTCCAGCAGGTTGAAGCATACGAAATAGCAGTCTCTGACTTTACTGGAACTACTTATCTCAATCTTGCCGAGGGAGATTCCATGCCATTTATTACCAATAACGCAAATGATAGCACAATTACAGTTCCAACTGATACGCTTGATAATCTACTTCAATACGAATCTATTTCTCACCTCACATTAGCCAAGATAGATATTGAAGGAGCAGAAATCTTAGCAATGAAAGGGGCAATTTCTCTGCTAAAACAACAGCGTCCTCATGTTTGGATTATGGAAATAAATGATGCAGTAAATAATTTTGGTATCCAAAAGCAGGATGTTGTAAATTTTCTAAAAGATTATGGTTATAGCTTGTATCACTACAATGCTCACACTAACCAGATTCATGCAATTACAGTTGAACAAAAACAAGGGAATAACGTTTTAGCAATCGCGGATTCTGCTCTAGGTTTTGTACGCGATCGCCTGAATGAAAAATCATTAGCAAATTCGGTAGCCTAGAACACCAATTCAGTATTCAGAATTGTGGCTGGTACTTACGCAATAATTCATAAAAACGAACCACGAAGGGCGCAGAGAACACTAAGTAAAGAGGGTTTGGAGCGATTTTGCTAACTAAATTTCGGTCTTGCTCGTAATAGACACGGGGTTTACAGGATGAATGAATCGATGTTCTAGCATTGCTCAGTATTAATCCTTGTACAAATAGCGATCGCCTGTACCCTAAAGAATTTATAAATGCGATCGCTCAACAATAGAGTTTTCTTAAATATATAGTCTATCGCTCTCTCGTCTCACAGTGATCGCTCTCATCCCCGCCTGGAGAAATGACGAACCTGTATAATAAATGAAATCGAGCCTGCTAGCGATCGCCTAAATAAGACCATGACAGCCCTACAAGGTCACTTGGCAAATGCCTTACCCCCGATTACCTGGCAGAAACTACCTGCTGATTTTCCTTTGCCAGATGAACCTGTGGAAAGTAACCTGCAACCTCTGCTAGCCGCCGCCCTACGAGAATCCCTAGAGTTAGCAGGTTTGATTCTCGAATCGATGCTGATTGCCTCTAATTTTGGTCTTTGTGCCACCGTAGGCGACAAAACTATCGTCAAAGCTCGCGATTGGGTTTACGTCCCATCGGTTCACCCCCTACCTTCAGGAGAAATTCGCCGTAGCTACACTCCCCATGCAGAAGGAGACAAGCCAGCCGTAGTCATGGAATTTATCTCTGCCACAGAAGGAGGGGAATACTCGATTAATCCCCACTATCCCTATGGCAAGTGGTACTTTTACGAACAGATTTTAAGAATTCCTGTATACGTAATTTTTCATCCGCAAATTGGAGTATTAGAAGTCTATTTATTAGAGCAGAGTAAGTATCAACAACAATCCCCAGATGAAAACGGACGCTTTTGGATAGAAGCCTTGGGCTTATTTTTGGGCGTGTGGATGGGGAGAAAAGCACAATTAGAAAGCTATTGGCTACGCTGGTGGGATAAATCAGGAAATTTACTGTTTTGGGGAAGTGAATTATTAGAACAAGAACGCCAACGTGCCCAGCAAGCAGAACAAAAAGCCGATAGATTAGCACAAAGACTGAGAGAAATGGGCATTAATCCCGAAGAATTATAGCTTTTTTCTCATCATGAAACGGTTGCATCGACAACTCAAAAAATATGGGATATTAACCCTAGTAACTATTGTCCTGGTGTTGTCGAGCGTCATTCCTCTACGAGTTGCGATCGCCTACCACCAGACACCCCAACCACAAGCTATCCTGGTACTCGGTGGTGGCGAAAACAGAGAAGAATTCGCTGCCCAGTTTGCCAAATTTCATCCAGCCCTAAAAATTTGGGTTTCTTCTGGCAGGCATCCCGACAAATCACGAGCAATTTTTCAAGCCGCAGGTATTGCAGATAGTCGCGTTTACCTCGATTACCGTGCTACGGATACTGTAACTAACTTTACTACCTTAGTAGGGGTTTTCCAGCAACAGCAGATCCAACACATATTTCTAATTACTTCCGATTTTCACATGCCCAGAGCCAAGGCGATCGCTACCCTTATTCTTGGTAGTCAAGGCATTGCCTTCACTCCTCGCGCCATACCATCAAAGCAAACTCAAGAATCCCTCCTGCATATTATTCGTGATATTGCTCGCTCCCTCCTCTGGATCGTCACAGGTCATACAGGAGACAGCTTTGAACCTACTCTTGTTTACCCACCCCATGCGTCTAGATCAATACACAGTCGGTAATTACACTCCAGGCGCACCTTACTGGAAGCAACTTCTTTGGTATTTCGTTGGGTCGCCCTTAGTTGAAAGTTATTGGCTACCATTTTCCAAAAAAATTATTATTTGGCGGTTAAATAATTATCACGAATTTCTGTAAATTTATACTACCTTGGTAAGGGTTTTCTAGCAACAGCAGATCCAACACCTGTTTCCAATTACTTCAGATTTTCGCATGCCCAGAGCCAAGGCGATCGCTACCCTTGTTCTTGGTGCTAGGTCTCAATCCCTGACTATCTTGAAAAGTTGAGAGCGCTGGTTTCCGGCGCTCTAACTTTTAGCTGATTGAATTCTGACTTGTGAATTCTGAATTCTGAATTCTGAATTCTTATTTAACCTACCCTGCTTACCCACCATATGCGTCTAGATCAATATACTATTGGCAACTATACTCCAGGCACAACATACTGGAAGCAACTTTTTTGGTATTTTGTTGGGTCGCCCTTAGTTGAAAGTTATTGGCTACCATTTTCAGATTTTAAGCTTTGGGTACTCCGCAGTTTTGGAGCTAAAATCGGTCAAGGTGTCCGCATTAAACCTGGAGTACGGGTAAAGTTTCCCTGGCGATTAAACATTGATGATTTTGTTTGGATTGGGGAAAATGTATGGATAGATAACCTTGCTCCTGTAACCATCGAAAGCCATGTTTGTCTATCTCAAGGAGTGTATCTCTGCACAGGAAATCATGACTGGAATCATCCCAATTTTAAATTGATTGATGCTCCAATCCATATTCAAGAGAGTAGTTGGATTGCTGCCAAGTCGGTCATTGGCCCAGGAGTTACTATTGGTAGAGGTGCAGTACTGACTTTAGGTGGCGTGACTGGCAGTTCACTAAAGGCTATGACTATTTATGCAGGTAATCCGGCTCAACCCATCAAACAGAGAAAGCTTTGATATCCAATTTTGGCGATCGCATCTCATAGTTGAGTTGACTACAAATTGGGGTAGACTTACAGACACTCCACATTTAATAATTAAGTCATTCAAAGGACGCTTTGCCTTAATATCTAAATTTCTGCTTACAGCAACGGCTATTGAATTTTCTGAAAATTCTCAATTGTGAGATATTTTTCTTCATCAGCTATCTGACTGTTGTAATCGATATTAATTTGGGTTGGGTAGCCGAGTTTAGGACTGTACTGCACATTCAGGCTGAAGGCTTTACGGTTGATAGCATCTTGAATCACATTAAACAGCTTAGGAATTGTTTTATACTTTTGAAATAATTCTGGATTAACTGGTTTACCTGTAGCTACAGAAGTGATGGAAATTGTTTTACCATTACGTACTTCAATTACTACTGGACCCCTAGATTCGGGTATACAAAAGCAACTATTGCTAAGTGTATAGCGATAGTTGGAAATATTTTGCTGATACCACAAATGGCGATTAGATTTTAATCGGCTTAAATTCAAGTTATTACTCGCTGGCTGTTGTGCTATCTCTATGGGAGATTTGGACATTACTGGTAGGTTTAGACCGAAAGATAGCAATAATCCGGCACTGATAATCATAGGTAAACGCATATCAATCCATCGAATTTCAAAAGTATTATATATGTATTATATAGATGAATTCATCTACTTATTTAAGTACACTTTATATTTTGATTAAGATTTTTAAACAAAATCAGATCCGACGCGTTGGCGCAGCCCGCACTTCGACCCAACTCTTGGAGACGCTACGCGTAGCAAGATCCCGTTCGCCCCTGGCGTCCCGTAGGGAAGGGTACGATGCCGGCTCAGGGCAGGTGTTACCCCTGAGCCTGCCGTTCGCGTAGCGTCTCCAAGAGTTGGGCAAGCTCAGTGACCACCGTAGGCATCGCATACACGCGAGTATTATGCCGTAAAATTCTTACTTTGACGCACTCCCCCGCATGAATGACGGGGGATTCTTTCTTTCAAGCAGCAATTGCAGGTATACCCGTCTTACATTGCCTCGCCCACTGGACAACGCCCTGCCCAGGATATATATTTTACCATTAACGGCTGAATAAATTTCAGCCATCCGCTTATATCCCCCGCATAAATGATGGGGGCTTTACGTATCACAACTCGTAAAAAACAAATTTTTTATTTCAAGCATGAATGATTCACAAACTTGGTATATTGTCAAGCGTTATGCTGGCAACTGCGAAATTCTCCCTAGCGACAAAGTTGGAGACGATAATCTAGAGATTATAGAACAGTGGGGGCCTTTTAGTTCGCAAGAAGAAGCGATCGCTCGGCGTGTCGGACTTATTAGGGCTGGAAAGTGCCAACCAGTTTAAGTTAGGAGTCAGGAGTTAGGAGTTAAATAAATGATCGATCGTCTTTATTTCTAACTCCTCACTATTCACTCCTAACTTTATTCCTAACTCTTCATTTTTCTGCTGTGGGCGTGCCCTTAGCAGTAATTTCTTTACCTATGACTTCAACTGCTTTAGCGAATTGGGGGTCTGCTAGGGTAGCGAGTTTGTCACGTCCATGCAGCCACAACTCCTGCATCTGCGCTTTGGTCAAATCCACCTTCACATCTGGCTCAATGCCTTTGTGATTGATATCTCTACCGCTAGGGGTATAGTAATGAGCAATTGTCACCGCCAATCCTGAACCATCTTCCAGAGGACGCACCGATTGCACCAGTCCCTTACCAAAGGTTTGGGTACCAACCAAAGTAGCACGCTTATTATCCTGCAAAGCCCCTGAGAGGATTTCACTGGCACTGGCTGAACCTTTATCTACCAGCACCACCAACGGTTTATTTGTCAAGGCTCGTCCGTTTGCCTCTTCCTTTTCTGCCTCTCCTTGGCGTTCAACGGTGGAGACAATCTTACCTTTATCTATCCACATCCGGGCAATATCCACACTGGAGAAAAGTAAGCCGCCGGGATTACCACGCAGATCCAGAATATATCCAGCTACCTTTTTGCTTTCTAAATTTTTGATGGCAGTTTGCATTTCTTTACCAGCATTGGCGCTGAACTGGTTCAAGCGAATGTAGCCAAGATTACCTGCTGGGGTTTGCTTCTGGGAAAACTTAACTGGATGAATTTCAATTCGCGCCCGTTTGATGTCAAACTCTTTTGTCTGACCGTCGCGCCCAATAGTCAGGCTGACTTGCGTTCCTGCTTCACCCCTAATCAAGGATACTGCCTGATTGGTATCCATCCCCTTAGTATCTTTGCCGTCGATTTTCAGGATGACATCTTTCGCCAAAACACCAGCTTTAAAAGCTGGTGTATCTTCGATTGGCGCAATTACAACCAGTTGCTTCGTTTTTTCATCCTGACTAATCGTGATCCCAATACCTATTAGTTCTCCAGAGGTGTCCACTTGCATATTCTTAAATTCCTCTGGGTCCATAAACCGGGTATATGGGTCTTGTAGCTTTTTGAGCATTTCCCGAATGGACTTATACGCTTCCTGTGGATTACTGTAGGACTTGCTCAAGTATTCCTTACGAACAGCCTGCCAATCTACCTGATTAAAAGTACCGTCTACATATTGGCGCTGAATAACTTGCCAAACTTCATCTACCAATTCTTTGGGACTTGCTTTAAATAAAGCCTGACCTCGCGAGTGAATGCCAAGGCTAGTAACAGCGATCGTGGAGAGTGTCACTGCCGTAGCACCCAAAACAAGCCTACTTTTTGTAATCACCATAATGACAGCTGGGTCAGAGGGAAAATATATATTTCAGTATGCTCAATCTAACACAGGCTACCACTGTACAGACCGAATATGTATCCCTAATTTAAACAAAATACTTGACAATCTGGCGAATTTGGGGAATGGGGCATGGGGCATTGGGCATGGGGCATTGGGCATTGGGCATTGGGCAATTCAATTTTGGATTTTGGATTGACGATTTTGGATTAAATTTCAATTCTTTAATCCAAAATCTAAAATTCTCACTCCCCCTCATCCCCCTCATCCCCCTCATTGCCTATTCCCCACTCCCCACTCCCCTAGCCCCTTTATGGTTCTACCCAGCGTTCATCTGCCTTAATCAGGTTAATTAATTCTTCTACACCTTTATCTTCTAGGACTTTTTTAATTTCCTCTCGGCCACGATACAAAGAAATGTAACCAGGTGTTTTGCCAACATAACCATAGTCGGCATCCGCCATTTCTCCTGGCCCATTGACAATGCAACCCATAACTGCTATATCAAGACCTGTTAAGTGTTTAGTGGCATCCCGGACTTTGTGCAGCACTTCCTCTAGGTTAAACAAAGTGCGTCCACAGGAAGGACAGGCGACGTATTCCACCATCGTTTTTCGCAATCCCAAAGCTTGGAGAATGCTGTAACAGACGGGAATTTCTTTTTCTGGTGCTTCTGTAAGTGAGACGCGAATTGTATCGCCAATGCCATCAGCAAGTAAGGTTGCAATACCAGCCGTGGATTTAATTCGCCCGTATTCGCCATCACCGGCTTCCGTAACGCCCAAATGTAGCGGATAATCCATACCTAGATCATCCATGCGCTTGGCTATCAGGCGATAGGCGGCTAGCATCACTGGTACTCGTGAGGCTTTCATGGAAATAACCAAGTTGCGGAAATCCAAAGATTCACAGATGCGAATGAATTCTATGGCAGATTCTACCATTCCTTCGGGGGTGTCACCGTAGGTAAATAGCATTCTTTCAGCGAGGGAACCGTGATTTACCCCAATTCGCATCGATTTTCCTTGGTCGCGCAAAGAAACTACTAGAGGTTCTAGTGTTTCGCGGATTTTATCGCCAATTTCGTCAAATTCGGTTTTAGTATACTCAGTTCGATTAACGTTTGGCTTTTCAAACACATACAAGCCCGGATTAATCCGCACTTTTTCTATGTGCTTGGCGACTTCCACAGCGATTTTCAGCCCATTGTGATGGACATCAGCCACAATTGGCACGTCTTGGTAAGTTTTTATTAATTTTTGTTTAATTTCTGCTAAAGCTTTAGCATGAGCCATACTCGGCACTGTGACGCGGACAATTTCGCAGCCTATTTCGTGCAGACGACGAATACCAGCTACGGAACCATCAATATCAAGAGTGTCTTCGTTAATCATTGACTGCACCACAACGGGGTAGCCGCCGCCAATGGTGACATTTCCCACCTTTACGGGACGGGTTTTACGCCGCTTGATAGTTGTATCAAAGGTGGCTTGAGGTGATGTGATGCTTGAAGTGTTTACTGTGGGCAGAGTTTGCATAACCTGATTAGGTAAATTTGCTGTAGCTAAAATATCAGATTTAATAAATCTCTGTTTCCCAGATTGCCACAGCTAGGGCTTTTTTGGACGATTAGGTAGAAAAAAAATGGAGAATGAGACAGCAGAAGAAATAATGAGCTATTCAGAGGTTTTGCTCATTTTTAATGATATATTGCTTAAAAATCCTTTTAACTGAGTAGCTTGAGTAGCGATCGCACAGGAAAGCTTAACGAAGCGATCGCCTTAAGTAAGTGGGTCAAATTAAATATAAAACCTCACTCTGCCTCCGGCTTCCCTCTCCTTACCAAGGAGAGGGATTGAGGGTGAGGTTTTATCTTATATTTAATTGTGCCTTCCTACTTATTACTGAGTCATAAATACTACTATATATAATAAAATCGGCTCTCCAAGAGTAGTTATGTTAAAATAACATGAATAAATAAAGCAACCATCAATAAAACTACAGAAGTTAGTGCCATAAGCCTAGTGTTTG